>NZ_JAGERQ010000017.1:0-68540 GCF_017572645.1 Salmonella sp. 32100201201700099SM
AGCAGTGCAACGCGGCTTTCGCTCACCGTTGCGAGGTGGCGTATATTACGCTTTCCCGCTTCAGAGTCAAGCGTTTATTTTCGCTTTTCTCCGTGAGGTTCTGGTCTGAACCCCGCTGACCCGGCGGACTGTATGCCGTTGTTCCGTGTCAGTGGTGGCGCATTATAGGGAGTTATTTCTGCCTGACAAGAGGAAATTTAAAATAATTTTCTGAGTGTCTCTTTTTTCATCAATGGCGTGCTTAACGTGCCATAAAATAAGCAAATTGCCGTTATTGCAACTGCAATCACACTTCCAGGTGGCATACTAATAACCAAACGAAAGAGAAAGGAAGAACATTCATGCCTTTAAGCGCACAACAATTAGCCGCACAGAAAAATCTATCCTATGTTCTGGCTGAAAAGCTGGCGCAGCGGATATTAAAGGGTGACTACGCCCCCGGTACGATTCTTCCCGGCGAAATAGAACTGGGCGAGCAGTACGGCGTAAGTCGAACGGCAGTTCGCGAAGCGGTGAAAACGTTGACGGCTAAAGGTATGGTGCTACCCCGTCCGCGCATTGGTACGCGGGTGATGCCGCAGGGAAACTGGAACTTTCTGGATCAAGAGCTGCTGACCTGGTGGATGACGGAAGAAAATTTTCATCAGGTGGTAGATCATTTTCTGGTGATGCGTATTAGCCTGGAGCCGCAAGCCTGCCTGCTGGCGGCGACTCTTGGCACACCGGAGCAGAAAGCGCGGCTTAATGCCTTAATGGAAGAGATGGTCGCGCTGAAAAAGCATTTTAAGCGTGAACGCTGGATTGAAGTGGATATGGCGTGGCACGAGCATATCTACGAAATGAGCGCCAATCCCTTTCTAATCTCTTTTGCTACGCTATTTCATTCGGTTTATCACACTTACTTTACCTCAATCACCTATAACGAGGTGGTAAAGCTGGATTTGCACCAGGCCATTGTTGATGCCATCGCTGATGGCGACGGCGAACGCGCTTTCCAGGCCTGCCAGGCGTTGTTAATAGCGCCCAATGAGAGACCAGATAATTAACAGGATATTGAATGACCAGCAAAAAAGCGCGCAGTATGGCTGGCCTGCCGTGGATCGCGGCGATGGCCTTCTTTATGCAGGCGCTAGACGCCACCATTTTGAATACCGCTTTACCGGCTATTGCGCATAGTCTTAACCGTTCCCCACTCGCCATGCAGTCCGCTATTATCAGTTATACCCTGACAGTAGCTATGTTAATTCCGGTAAGCGGCTGGTTGGCTGACCGCTTCGGTACGCGTCGCGTCTTTATGGTTGCCGTAAGTCTGTTTACGTTAGGCTCGCTGGCCTGCGCGCTCTCCAGTTCACTATCTGAATTGGTTATTTTTCGCGTCGTACAAGGCGTCGGCGGAGCGATGATGATGCCAGTGGCGCGACTGGCGTTATTGCGAGCCTATCCGCGTAGTGAGCTGCTGCCCGTTCTTAACTTTGTCACTATGCCGGGGCTGGTAGGTCCGATTCTGGGGCCGGTATTAGGCGGCGTACTGGTGACCTGGGCAAGCTGGCACTGGATCTTCCTGATTAATATTCCCATTGGTGTTGCAGGCATTCTGTATGCCCGCAAATATATGCCCAACTTCACCACGCCGCGTCGCAAGTTTGACATGACCGGCTTCTTTCTTTTTGGGTTAAGTCTGGTTTTATTTTCCAGCGGAATGGAACTGTTTGGCGAAAAGATTGTGGCGACATGGATCGCATCCGCCATTATTTTTTGCAGTATCGTTCTACTATTGGCCTATATCCGCCACGCCCGCCGTCATCCGACACCGTTAATATCACTATCGCTGTTTAAGACACGCACATTTTCCGTCGGTATTGCCGGCAACCTCGCCACACGTCTGGGGACAGGCTGCGTACCTTTTTTGATGCCGTTAATGCTACAGGTTGGTTTTGGCTACCCGGCTCTGATCGCCGGCTGCATGATGGCGCCGACAGCTTTGGGTTCTATTATCGCGAAATCGACCGTAACGCAGGTTTTACGACGTTTGGGATACCGGAAGACTCTGGTCGGCATTACGGTATTTATCGGTCTGATGATTGCCCAGTTTTCGTTTCAATCTTCCGCCATGCCGATCTGGATGCTCGTGCTGCCGCTATTCATTCTTGGAATGGCGATGTCCACTCAATTTACGGCAATGAATACGATTACTCTTGCGGATCTGACGGACGATAACGCCAGCAGCGGCAACAGCGTTCTGGCGGTTACGCAGCAATTGTCTATCAGTTTAGGCGTGGCGATCAGCGCGGCGGTGTTACGTATTTATGAAGGTTTTGCGGGCACCAGTACCGTGGAACAGTTCCACTATACCTTTATCACGATGGGGGCGATCACTATCGTGTCCGCGCTGATGTTTATGCTGCTAAGAGTCAAAGACGGCAACAATCTGATTAAAGAACGGCATAAATCTAAACCGACCCACGCACCGTCAAAACCGGAGTGAGCTGAAGTCGCTGTTGTTGCAAGGCGGGCTGCGCCATCCGATGAATCAACACATCAATAGCCAGCTCGCCCAATTCATCTTTCGGCTGATGGATAGTCGTCAGCGGCGGCGTCATATAGCGCGCCAGCTCAATATCATCATAGCCAATGACTGCCATATCCTGCGGAATACGAAGCCCCGCCTGATATAGCGCCTGATAGGCGCCGACAGCCATCGCATCGTTTCCGGTAAAAACCGCTTGCGGTCGCTGTTGATGGGCGAGTAACGCCTGCATGGCGTCAAAGCCGCCGCCAAATTCAAAATCGCCGGTGATCTCATAGCCTTGCGGAATAGCCAGCCCTGCGCGTTTCATCGCCGCCCGATACCCTTCCAGCCGTAAACGCGCTGGCGTTTTGTCCAGCGGGCCGGTAATACAGGCTATTCGGGTAAAACCTTTATCGATAAGGTATTGGGTGGCAAGATCGCCGCCTAACAACGAATTATCCTGAATGAGATCGCTATCGCCCTCACCATCAAACGGCGACCAGTCCATCATGACGGTAGGAATAGACGGATAACGCTCCATGATTTCACGAGAAGGCTGATGCGTTTCGGTACACAGCAGCAGTAAACCGTCTACCCGTTTTTGCATCAGCGTCTCCAGGTTGCGGTTCATCCGTTGCTCATCGCCTTCGGTATTACACAGCACCAGACTATAACCGCGCTCAAAACAGCTTCGCTCAACGCCGCGCACCAGTTCGGAATAAAAAGGGTTGGTACTGGCGGTAATCAGCATACCAATCGTGCGGGTCTGGTTTAACTTGAGGCTTCGCGCCAGCGCGGAAGGCGCATAGTTAAGTGATTTAATCGCCGCTTCAACTTTTTCAGTAATCGTCTCACTCACAAAGCGATCTTTGTTAATAACGTGAGAGACCGTCGATGTAGAGACTCCCGCCAGGCGGGCAACATCTTTCATAGTAGCCAAGCGTTACCCCTGCTGATGTAAAAACGCTTCTATCTCTTCGCGCCACGGAACGGAAGGTTGCGCGCCTTTACGCGTTACGGCAATCGCGGCGGCGGCATGGGCAAAGCGAATCGCTTCCGGCAACGGCGTCTCCTCCAGTATCGCGGTGATAAAGGCGCCGTTAAACGTATCTCCGGCGGCAATGGTATCGACAGCCTCAACGCTAAATCCAGGAACGCGGCGACCCTCGCCGTTTACGCTGGCCCAGACGCCACGGCTTCCTAAGGTAATTAATACGGTTCGAATGCCTTTATCATGCAAAACCTGCGCAGCTTTCGCGGCATCGTCGTCATTTTCCACACGCACGCCCGTCAGCTTTTCAGCTTCCGTTTCATTTGGCGTGATGATGTCCACCAGCGCCAGCAGTTCATCCGGTAACTCACGGGCAGGTGCCGGGTTAAGCGCAACAGTAGTATGATGTTGATGGGCGATTTTCGCCGCCGCCAGTACGCTTTCCAGCGGCGATTCCAGCTGCATCAGTAACGCATCCGCCTGCGCGATACGTTCACGTTGCGCATCAACCAACGCCGGCGATAACGCGGCATTCGCTCCGGCATGAATACCGATGACGTTCTCGCCTTCGCCATTAACGAAAATCAGCGCTACCCCGGTAGACTCGCCTTTAATGACGCTAACTGGCGCGATATCAATACGATCGCTGACTAATTGTTTACGAATACTGTCGCCAATATCGTCATCGCCCGTGCAGGCGATAAACGCAATATTTGCCCCGCTACGTCCCGCAGCAACCGCCTGATTCGCGCCTTTCCCGCCAAACGCGACCTGATAATGGCTACCGGTTACCGTTTCACCCGGGGTAGGGAAGGACTCAAGATTAAGGATATGATCGGCATTAATGCTGCCAAGGACGATGAGATTACCTGCGGTTTTCATATTCGGGGTTCCACGTCAAAGTGCGCCACCGGTTAGGGTGGCGCGTGCCCTGCTTTTCTTTTTTTACGTTCACCTCAGCGGAGGCTCGCGTATTTCTGTCGCCATCAGGCCATAGTTGACCCGTGTCGTTTATTACTGCTTGATGACCAGTTTCAGGTCAACCGGATATTTGGCCTGAACTTTTTCGCCTTTCAGCACCTTATCCGCTACTTCAACGCCTTTGGCGCCGATTTGATCCGGTAACTGAGCGATAGTCGCTGCCAGTTTGCCATCTTTTACGGCCTTTTCGCCATCCGGCGTACCGTCAAATCCAACCACCATCACATCTGCTTTACCGGCAGTTTGCAGCGCGCGCAGTGCGCCCAGCGCCATTTCATCGTTCTGGGCGAAGACAGCCTGAACATCCGGATGCGCGGTCAGCAGGTTCTGCATGACGTTCAGACCTTTAGTACGGTCGAAATCGGCAGGCTGGCTGGCCAGGACATTAAATTTGTGGGCGGCTACCGCCTGCTGGAAACCTTCGCCACGCTCACGCGCCGCAGATGTTCCGGCAATGCCTTGCAGCTCAATCACTTTGGCGCCTTCGCCAGCTTTTTTCGCGATATAGTCGCCAGCGATCTTACCGCCCAGCACGTTATCAGACGCGATATGGCTGACGACATCGCCTTTGGTTGCCTGGCGGTCAAGCGTGATAACCGGAATCTTCGCCTGGTTCGCCATCTTCACCGCGTTACCCACCGCATCGGAGTCAGTCGGGTTGATCAGCAAAATTTTGGTCCCGCGAACGGTTAAATCCTGCACGTTCGCCAGCTCTTTGGCAGGGTTGTTCTGGGAGTCCAGCACCACCAGGTTATAACCCAGTTTATCCGCCTCTTTTTGCGCCCCGTCTTTTAACGACACGAAGAAGGGATTATTGAGGGTAGAGATCACCAGCGCAATGGTGTCTTTCGCCATTGCATTCGCGCTCACGGTGGCGCTCAGCGCAACAGCAGATACCAGGGTAGCCAGTTTTTTCATGTTCATATTTCAGATGTCCTGTAGTCGTTGTTACTGCTTTTTGTTGTCTACCAGTACCGCCAGCAAAATCACCACCGCTTTGACGATCATCTGGTAATAGGAGGAAACACCTAACAAATTCAAACCATTATTAAGGAAGCCGAGAATCAATGCGCCGATCAATGTCCCAACAATGCGCCCTTTACCACCTGCAAGGCTGGTGCCGCCCAGCACCACGGCGGCAATAGCATCCAGCTCATAGCCGGTACCCGCCGTCGGCTGCGCGGAAGAGAGGCGCGCCACTTCAATGATGCCCGCCAGCGATGCTGTCAGGCCGCAAAGTGAATAGACGATAATTTTCACTTTGCTCACGCTAATGCCAGACAGACGCGTCGCCGCTTCGTTACCGCCCAGCGCGTAGATATAGCGTCCCAGACGGGTGTGATGCAGCATATACCAGGCGGCGATAAAGACGATAGCCATGATCCAGACCGGCGTAGGAACGCCCAGCGGACGACCGATACCGAACCAGCCAAACAGATCGGCGTTATCGGTAAAGCCGGTGTTGACCGGGCTACCGTCGGTGTAAACCATCGTCACGCCACGCAGTAGCAGCATCATCACCAGCGTAGCGATAAACGCCTGTACGCGGCCCTTCGCGACGATAACGCCAGTGACGGCGCCAATCGCAGCGCCCAGCGCCAGCGCGGCGGCAACCGCGACCAGCGCATTCACTTCAACGCCGACGATTGAAGCGGCAACCGCACCGGTGAGTGCCAGCAGGGAACCGACGGACAGATCGATCCCCGATGTCAGAATCACCAACGTCATCCCCACCGCCATAATGGCGTTGACGGAGGTCTGTTGAAGAATATTGAACAGATTATTAACGGTAAAAAAGTTGGGGCTCAACGTCGAAACAATCGCGATCAACACCAGCAGGGCAATGAGCGACTTCTGCTCAAGAAGCCACGCTTTAGTGAAATAACGGCGACCAGAAACAGCCTGGGTTGTCATCTTTTTTACTCCTGATTCACGCGATTAAGCTTGCCCACTGCGGCAGCCATTAACACTTCCTGGGTGGCCTGCTCGCGAGTAAATTCACCGCTGAGATGCCCTTCATGCATGACGATGATGCGATCGCTCATGCCTAATACTTCTGGCATCTCAGATGAGACCAGAATGATGCTCAGGCCGTCGGCCTTAAACTGGTTGATAAGCTGGTAAATCTCTTTCTTGGCGCCGACGTCCACGCCGCGGGTCGGCTCGTCGAGAATGAGCACTTTCGGGCGCGTCATCAACCCGCGGGCAATCGCCACTTTTTGCTGATTACCGCCAGAAAGCAGGCCTATCGCCTGTTCCATTGACGGCGTCTTGACGTTGAACAGACGGATAAAATCCCCCACCGCCTGCTGCTCATCTTTGTGTTTCAGGCTTCCGCCAGCGCGGCTGAAATAATCCAGCGCCGTCAGCGACATATTCTCTTTAACTGACATGCCGAGCACCAGTCCATCGCGCTTACGGTCTTCAGAGATATAAACGATGCCATTGGCCAGCCCGTCCTGCGGAGAACGCGTCACCACTTCGTGTCCATCGAGCGTCACGTAACCGCTGGTTCGAGGCATCGCGCCGTACAATACTTTCATCAGCTCGGTGCGACCGGCGCCCATCAGGCCGGAGATGCCAAGAATCTCGCCTTTTCGCAGCACAAAAGAGACATCATTCACGCCCGGTCCGCACAGATTATCGACCTTCAGGCGAATCTCACCCGGCGCGTTATCCAGATGCGGGTACTGATCTTCCAGCTTACGTCCCACCATCATTTCGATAAGAGAATCTTCGGTCAACGTGGCCACTTCACGCTCGGCGATAAATTGCCCATCGCGGAAGACCGTCACGTCATCGCAAATTTCGAAGATCTCTTTCATACGGTGGGAGATATAGACAATGCCGCGTCTCTGCGATTTTAATTCGCGGATAACGCGGAACAGAGATTCGGTTTCAGTGTCGGTCAGCGCATCGGTCGGTTCATCCATAATGATGACTTTGGATTCGAAGCTCAGCACTTTGGCGATTTCCACCATTTGCTGATCGCCGATAGAGAGTTCGCCCACCAGCTTATCGCTCTTAAAGCGCAGATTGAGTTTGGCTAAGAGCTGGTCGGCTTCGGCATACATCTTTTTCCAGTCGATTTTGCCAAAGCGATTCACAAACTCACGGCCCAGGAAGATATTTTCCGCAATGGTCAACTGCGGAATCAGGTTCAGTTCCTGATGAATAATGCCGATCCCGGCTTCCTGAGACGATTTAGGCCCATTAAAGGTGGTCTCTTTACCTAGCCATAACAACGATCCCGCATCTCGCGTATAGATGCCGGTTAATACTTTCATCATGGTGGATTTTCCGGCGCCGTTTTCCCCCATCAGCGCCATAACGCGGCCAGGATAAACGTTTAACGCGGCGCCGGAGAGAGCCTTCACGCCGGGGAACGCTTTATCGATCCCTTTGAGTTGCAGTAATGCGTCCATAGCGGCCTCAGAACGTGACGCCAGCGCAAAGAATGACATTCGCATACGGGGAACACTCCCCGCTGCGAATCACCGCCTGACTGTCTGCAGTCAATTTTTTGAATTGTTCGTGTGTCGTATAACTAATTTTTATGGTGTTTCCCTGGTGTTGCTGCAGTTGCTCAAGGTGAGTGAGCAACGTTTCGTGGAGCTGCGGATTCTGTTGTTTGATTTCCGTTGCAAGAATCGCCGCCTCAACCTGCATTTCCCGGGTCACGACATCCACCACCTGCATAAAAGAAGGTACGCCTTGGGTTAGTGCCATATCGATACGCGCAGTGCTATTCGGGATGGGTAAACCCGCATCACAGACCACCAGAGTATCAGTATGCCCCAGACGGGAAATGACCGACGAGATTTCAGAGTTGAGTACGGTGCCTTTCTTCATTTTTCTGCTCCACTAGCGAAACGTTTCGCTGGCCGCAGTGTAACCCCGGATGTGTTCATAAAACCATCATGACGTAACAGAATTGTGATCGCCGTCGAAACGTTTCGCTAGCGGAAATCAGGCGATTATCTCTTGTGGGAATCTACGGATTGGTCAGGCCGGGTAAGCCAACGCGGCCCTCGGCATGGTGATGAGAGGTTAAATCTCGACCTGAGTTCCTAACTCAATCACGCGGTTAGGCGGGATCTCGAACTGATCCGGCGCGCGCAGGGCGTTGCGTTGCAACAACAAATACAGCTTGCCACGCAGACGCAAATACCACGGGCGTTTGCCGACAATCAACGACTCGTGCGACATAAAGAACGACGTTTCCATCATCCGACAGCTAAGCCCTTCCAGACCGCAGCGGTGGAACACCTCTTCAACGTTTGGCGTTTCGCGCCAGCCGTAGCTAGCCACCACGCGCCAGAATGTCGGAGACAACTGCTCAATCTGCACCCGGCGAACGTTATGCACATAAGGCGCATCTTCCGTACGCAACGTCAGTAAGATTACGCGCTCATGCAACACTTTGTTGTGCTTCAGGTTATGCAATAAAGCAAAAGGGATCACACTGAGCGCGCGCGACATGTATACGGCAGTACCTGGCACCCGAACCGGCGGTGACTTCTCCAGCGAAGCAATCATCGCTTCCAGCGAATTACCGTGTTCATGCATACGACGCAACAGACGGAAACGCTCACTCTTCCAGGTGGTCATGATCGTGAACATGATCAGGCCCAGGCTCAGCGGCAGCCAACCACCGGACAACAATTTGTCGAGGTTGGCCGAGAACAGCGGGATATCCACGCACAGGAACGCGATGAGGATCAGCGCTACAAAATATTTGTTCCAGTGCCAGTTCTTACGCGCCACGGTCGTAGAAAGAATAGACGTCAGCACCATCGTGCCGGTCACGGCGATACCATAGGCCGCCGCCAGGTTGCTGGAGTGCTCAAAGCTAACAATAACAACCACGACCGCGAAATAAAGCAGCCAGTTAACGAAAGGGATATAGATCTGACCGGACTCCATCTCGGAGGTATGGATAATACGCATCGGCGACAAATAGCCAAGACGCACGGCCTGACGCGTCAGCGAAAAGACGCCGGAAATGACCGCCTGGGAGGCGATCACCGTCGCCAGCGCGGCCAGAATCAGCAGCGGAATTAACGCCCAATCCGGTGCCAACAGGAAAAAGGGGTTTTTAATCGCTTCCGGATGCTTAAGTAGCAATGCGCCCTGACCAAAGTAGTTCAGTACTAACGACGGCAATACCACGGTAAACCACGCCAGGCGAATCGGGAACTTACCGAAGTGTCCCATATCGGCGTACAACGCCTCTACGCCGGTAATCGACAGCACCACCGCGCCCAACGCAATAAACGATACGGTTTTATATTCAAGGAAAAAACGTACCGCCCAGACAGGATTCAGCGCATGTAACACTTCGGGATTGGCGATAATACTGCGCAGGCCAAGTACCGCCAGGATTAAAAACCAGGTCAGCATGATCGGCGCAAAGAGTTTCCCTACCATTCCCGTACCGTGCTTCTGAATCATAAACAACAGAGTCAGCACAATAATGGAGAGCGGGACAATCCAGGTATCCAGCTGCGGCGCGACAATTTCCAGGCCTTCAATCGCCGACATCACTGAAATCGCCGGCGTAATGACCACTTCGCCATAGAAAAAGCTGCCGCCTATCAGTCCCATGATAACTAACATGGATGTGGTGCGCGCCGAGGTATTACGCCCGGCAAGCGACATCAGCGTCAAAATTCCACCTTCACCCGCGTTATCGGCGCGCATCACGAAGGTGAGATATTTGATGGAAACCACAAAGATGAGTAGCCAGAAGATCAGCGACAGAAAACCAAACACGGCATCTCGTTCAACGCCAAAACCAAACTGACCGGACAAACATTCACGAAGCGTATAAAGCGGGCTGGTACCAATATCACCGTAGACAACCCCAATAGCTGCGAGGGTAATCGCAGGCAACGATTGCTTATTATCAGTGCTCATAGACTCATCTTTCGTTTATACACGTCACCCTTCACGCTACCTCCTTGTCGGCTGCATTCGCTTACCCCAGTCACACGTTTAAGTCAGTGCCAGGGGATTCACTCCTTTGCCGCCTTGATGTAGTTTGAATGAATGAGTGTATAGATATGAAATGTGTGCTTAGTCCCTTGGCCCACAAAAAAGCGCACAGTATGCACGATTAATCATAAAATCGTACCCCTAAATGAAGCCAGATTAACCTGGCTCAAAGAAAAATAAACAGCGCGTCAGACGATTACAGCCCCGGTGGTGAAACGTCTATACTCGCAATTAGCATGATCCATTTGTCGAAAGGACGCCTCTTTATTATGGCTCACCCACATTTATTAGCGGAAAGAATTTCCCGTCTGAGCAGCGCCCTTGAGAAGGGACTGTATGAACGTAGTCATGCCATACGCCTTTGCCTACTGGCGGCGTTAAGCGGTGAGAGCGTCTTTTTGTTGGGCCCGCCCGGTATCGCCAAGAGTCTGATTGCCCGCCGCCTGAAGTTTGCTTTCCAGCGCGCCCGCGCTTTTGAATATCTGATGACACGCTTTTCCACGCCGGAAGAGGTTTTTGGCCCGCTCTCTATTCAGGCGCTGAAAGATGAAGGTCGCTATGAACGCTTAACGACCGGCTACCTTCCCGAAGCCGAAATCGTTTTTCTGGATGAAATCTGGAAAGCCGGGCCCGCTATCCTGAACACATTGCTGACCGCCATTAACGAACGCCATTTCCGCAACGGCGCATTTGAGGAAAAAATCCCGATGCGGCTGCTGGTGGCGGCCTCTAACGAACTGCCCGAAGCGGACAGCAGCCTGGAAGCCTTGTACGACCGAATGTTGATTCGCCTGTGGCTGGATAAAGTTCAGGATAAAGCCAATTTCCGCTCCATGCTGATTAGTCAGCAGGATGAGAGTGATAACCCGGTCCCCGCCTCGTTACAGGTTAGCGACGAAGAATATCAACAGTGGCAAAAAGATATCGGCGCAATTTCACTCCCTGATCCGGTCTTTGAGCTGATATTTACTCTGCGCCAACAGCTGGATAATTTGCCGAATGCGCCTTATGTCTCCGACCGTCGCTGGAAGAAAGCCATCCGCCTGTTACAGGCCAGCGCCTTCTTTAGCGGACGCGACGCGGTTGCGC
The DNA here is from genome assembly GCF_017572645.1 of Salmonella sp. 32100201201700099SM. Lineage (NCBI taxonomy): Bacteria > Pseudomonadati > Pseudomonadota > Gammaproteobacteria > Enterobacterales > Enterobacteriaceae > Salmonella > Salmonella sp. 32100201201700099SM. The sequence goes on from NZ_JAGERQ010000017.1 coordinate 11,568, forward strand.
CGATTGACCTTATCCTGCTAAAAGATTGCTTGTGGTATGACGCGCAGAGTCTGAATCTCATGCAACAGCAACTGGAAATATTGATGACCGGACACGCCTGGCAGCAGCAGGCCATGCTGACTCGCCTCGGCGGTATCGTCCAGCGCCGCCTCCAGTTGCAGCAACAGCAAAGCGATAAAACCGCCTTCACCGTCATTAAAGAAGGCGGTATGTTCAGCCGCCGCCCGCATTACACTTTACCGCCGGAAGCCAGTGCATCAACGTTGACGTTATTGCTACAAAAACCGCTAAAACTGCATGATATGGAAGTGATCCATATTACTTTTGACCGCAGCGCGCTGGAACTTTGGCTGACCAAAGGCGGCGAGATCCGCGGCAAACTGAACGGGATCGGCTTTGCCCAAACGTTGAATATGGAAGTCGATAACGCTCAACATCTGGTGGTGCGCGACATCAGTCTACAAGGTACCCGTCTGGCGTTACCGGGAACGGCTGAAGACAGTATGCCTGCGGAGATCAAACAGCAGCTGGAAACGTTAGAAAACGACTGGCGCCAGCAGCATACCCGCTTCAGCGAACAGCAACATTGCCTGTTTATTCACAGCGACTGGTTAGGGCGCATTGAGGCCAGCCTGCAGGATGTAGGAGAACAGATCCGCCAGGCGAAACAATGCTGACGCTGGATACGCTAAATACCATGCTGGCCGTCAGCGAAGAGGGAATGGTCGAAGAGATGATCCTCGCGCTACTGGCTTCCCCACAACTGGTCATTTTCTTTGAAAAGTTTCCGCGTTTAAAAAACGCCGTGACCGCCGATCTCACGCGCTGGCGGGAAGCGCTACGCAGCCGTCTTAAAGACGCACGCGTTCCGCCGGAACTCACGGAAGAGGTCATGTGTTATCAGCAAAGCCAACTTCTCTCTACCCCACAGTTCATCGTGCAACTGCCGCAAATACTGGCGTTGCTTCACCGCCTGCATTCACCGTATGCCGCGCAGGCGAAGCAGTTGACGGAGAGCAACAGTACCTTTACCCCTGCGCTACACACGCTTTTTTTGCAACGCTGGCGGTTAAGTCTGGTCGTGCAGGCCACCACGTTAAACCAACAACTACTGGAAGAAGAGCGCGAGCAGTTGCTGAGTGACGTTCAGGAACGGATGACGCTGAGCGGGCAACTGGAACCGACGCTGGCGGAAAATGATAATGCCGCAGGCCGCCTGTGGGATATGAGCGCGGGCCAGCTTAAACGTGGTGATTATCAACTGATCGTAAAATACGGCGAATTTCTCGCCGCCCAGCCGGAGCTAATGCAACTGGCGGAACAACTGGGACGTTCGCGGGAAGCCAAATCGGTACCGAAAAAAGACGCGCCGATGGAAACCTTTCGTACACTGGTACGCGAACCCGCAACGGTGCCGGAGCAGGTTGACGGTATTCAGCAAGGCGATGATATTCTGCGCCTGTTGCCGCCAGAGCTGGCGACGCTCGGCATCACCGAGCTGGAATATGAATTTTACCGCCGGTTAGTGGAAAAACAGCTCCTCACCTATCGCCTGCATGGCGAAGCGTGGCGTGAGAAAGTGACCGAACGGCCGGTAGTACACCAGGATGTCGACGAGCAGCCGCGCGGACCGTTTATTGTCTGCGTCGATACTTCAGGCTCGATGGGAGGATTTAACGAGCAGTGCGCAAAAGCGTTCTGCCTGGCGTTGATGCGCGTTGCGCTGGCGGATAACCGCCGCTGCTTTATTATGCTGTTTTCCACTGACGTTGTGCGCTATGAACTCTCCGGCCCGGAAGGTATCGAGCAGGCCATCCGCTTTTTAAGTCAACGTTTTCGCGGCGGCACGGATATCGCCAGCTGTTTTCGCGCCATTATTGAAAGAATGCAGGGACGGGAATGGTTTGATGCCGATGCGGTGGTCATTTCGGATTTTATCGCCCAGCGCTTGCCGGATGACGTGGTGAGCAAAGTGGGAGAGTTGCAGCGTCTTCACCAGCATCGATTCCATGCGGTGGCGATGTCGGCGCACGGCAAACCCGGCATCATGCGCATTTTCAATCATATCTGGCGCTTTGACACCGGGATGCGAAGCCGCCTGCTGAGACGCTGGCGGCGCTAACGGCTTATAAAATAGCAGGAATGCTTTCGCGAACCTGCGCGGGCCATACGCCGCACTGCACCTGACCAATATGCGGCAATTGCAGCAGCAACATCGTCAGACGAGACTGCCCAATCCCGCCGCCGATGGTCTGCGGCATTTCGCCGCGCAGCAGCGCCTGATGCCACTCCAGTTGCAGGCGATCTTCATCACCGGTCAACGCCAGCTGGCGCATCAGCGTATCGGCATCTACACGGATACCCATAGAGGAAAGCTCAAACGCATCTTCCAGCACCGGGTTCCACACCAGGATATCGCCGTTCAGACCGGCGTAGCCCAGCTCAGATGCGGAGCTCCAGTCATCATAATCCGGCGCGCGTACATCATGGCGGTGGCCATCGCTCAGTTTACCGCCGATCCCCACCAGAAAAACGGCGCCAAGTTCTTTGGCGATCGCGCGTTCGCGCCCTTTCGCATCCAGATCCGGGAAACGCGCCAGCAGTTCCTGACTGTGAACAAAATGGATCTGATCCGGCAGGAACGGCGCCAGACCAAACTGTTTATGCACTTCCGCTTCCGTCGCCTTAATTCCTGCCCATATAGCCTCTACTGTGCTTTTTAGGGTGGAAAATTGGCGCTCGCCATCGCCCATGACACGCTCCCAGTCCCACTGATCCACATAGACCGAGTGGAGCGGAGAGAGTCGGTCTTCATCGGGGCGAAGGGCTTTCATGTGCGTGTACAGTCCTTCGCCCGCGCTGAAGTCATGTTGCCCCAGGGTTTGACGTTTCCACTTCGCCAGTGAATGCACCACTTCGAACTGGGCGTCAGGCAACGCTTTCACTTTTACCTGCACCGCTTTTTCACAGCCGGACAAATTATCCTGCGTACCATCCCCTACGCGACTCAGGATCGGCGCCTGGACCTCAATCAGACCCAGACGCTCCTCCAGCTGGCGAGAGAAATGTGATTTCACGAAGCTAATTTGACGTTGTTTGGCAATGTAAGCGGTTTTCATTTTTTTACTCCTGCGTCCTGTTGCCTATGATTAAGCAACAAAACGAGAGCACTATTCAATAATCAACAGATAAAAAGCTAACTTCGATTTTGATTCGTTAAAAATAATGGCTAAAATAGAGATAATCATTAATCTGCATAAGAAAAAGCGATGGAAAATTATCAGATCGACAATCTGGACCGCGGCATACTTGACGCCTTAATGGAAAATGCCCGCACCGCCTACGCCGAACTGGCCAAACAATTTGGCGTTAGCCCTGGAACCATTCACGTTCGCGTCGAGAAAATGAAGCAGGCCGGGATCATTACGGGCGCACGGATTGACGTCAGCCCTAAACAGCTGGGCTACGATGTGGGCTGCTTTATTGGCATCATTCTCAAAAGCGCCAAAGACTATCCCTCCGCACTGGCCCGGCTGGAAAGCCTGGATGAGGTGACGGAAGCGTATTACACCACCGGTCACTACAGCATCTTTATAAAAGTGATGTGCAAATCAATCGACGCGCTTCAGCACGTACTTATCAACAAGATCCAAACAATTGATGAAATTCAGTCCACTGAGACACTGATCGTCTTGCAGAACCCGATCATGCGCACCATCAAGCCATGATCGGCTTTTTTAATCCCACATTTTTCCACAGGTAGATCCCAGCTCGTTCACAGAGTACAATGCAGCCTCTTTACCTGAGCGAGCGATCAATGGCAGACATTACTCTTATCAGCGGCAGCACCCTGGGCGGCGCCGAATACGTCGCGGAACATCTGGCGGAAAAGCTGGAAGCTGCCGGTTTTTCAACCGAAACGGTGCACGGTCCGTTATTAGAGGATCTGTCAACTTCCGGGATCTGGCTGATAATCAGCTCAACGCACGGCGCCGGAGACATTCCGGACAACCTGACCCCTTTCTATGAAGACCTTCAGACGCAGAAACCCGATCTTTCCGCGGTACGTTTCGGCGCAATTGGCATTGGCAGTCGAGAATACGACACGTTTTGCGGCGCGATTGAGAAAATAGAAGCGGAACTGAAAGGCGCTGGCGCAAAACAGGTTGGGGAAACACTGAAGATCAACATCCTTGAACATGAGATTCCGGAAGATCCAGCGGAGATTTGGCTCGGATCCTGGATTAATTTACTCAAATAAGTGTAAAGATCGTGCGTTCCATTGTGGATAAATCTGGTGGAAAGCTTGGATCAACCGGTAGTTATCCAAAGAATAACCGTTGTTCACTTTTTGAGTTGTGTATAAGTACCCGTTTTGATCCCAGCTTATACGGGCCACGATCACCGATCATTCACAGCTAGTGATCCTTTCCAACGCATTGATCTTTATTACAGGATCCGGGTTATCCACAGCCTGGTGCGATCCTAATAAGAGATCACAATAGAACAGATCTCTAAATAAAAAGATCTTCTTTTTAATAGCCCGGATCCCGGGGCTTTCTCCATCGGCTAAAGTTGAGTAGAATCCACCGCCCGGGCTTCAATCCATTTTCACACCGCGTTATGCGAGGCAATTACCATGTTTTATCAGGATCCTTTTGACGTCATTATTATTGGCGGGGGTCATGCAGGCACTGAGGCCGCGATGGCCGCAGCGCGTATGGGTCAACAGACTCTGCTTTTGACACACAATATTGACACGTTGGGACAGATGAGCTGCAACCCGGCGATCGGCGGTATTGGAAAGGGACATCTGGTAAAAGAGGTGGATGCGCTCGGCGGTCTGATGGCGAAAGCGATCGATCAGGCAGGTATTCAGTTTAGGATACTAAACGCCAGCAAAGGTCCGGCCGTTCGCGCTACCCGGGCTCAGGCGGATCGAGTCTTATACCGCCAGGCGGTGCGTACCGCGCTGGAGAATCAGCCGAATCTGATGATCTTCCAGCAAGCTGTTGAAGATCTGATCGTCGAAAACGATCGCGTTGTCGGCGCCGTGACCCAAATGGGGCTCAAATTCCGCGCGAAAGCGGTGGTACTGACCGTCGGAACCTTCCTGGATGGCAAAATTCATATTGGTCTGGATAACTACAGCGGCGGTCGTGCTGGCGATCCGCCATCCATCCCGCTGTCTCGCCGTCTGCGTGAGCTTCCGCTACGCGTCAGCCGCCTGAAAACCGGCACACCGCCGCGTATTGATGCGCGTACTATCGATTTCAGCGTGTTGGCTCAACAGCATGGCGATAACCCGATGCCGGTTTTCTCGTTTATGGGGAATGCTTCTCAGCATCCGCAACAGGTGCCGTGTTACATCACGCATACCAATGAGAAAACCCATGACGTGATTCGTAATAACCTCGATCGTAGCCCAATGTACGCTGGCGTGATCGAAGGGATCGGCCCACGCTACTGTCCTTCGATCGAAGACAAGGTGATGCGTTTTGCCGATCGTAACCAGCATCAGATCTTCCTTGAGCCGGAAGGACTGACCTCTAACGAGATTTACCCTAACGGTATCTCCACCAGCCTGCCGTTTGACGTGCAGATGCAGATTGTCCGTTCCATGCAGGGCATGGAGAACGCGAAGATCGTTCGCCCTGGTTACGCGATTGAGTATGATTTCTTCGACCCGCGAGATCTGAAACCGACTCTGGAAAGTAAATTTATTCACGGCCTGTTCTTTGCTGGTCAAATCAACGGTACTACCGGCTATGAAGAGGCTGCGGCGCAGGGCTTGCTCGCTGGTCTGAATGCCGCGCGTCTTTCCGCCGACAAAGAGCGCTGGGCGCCTGCGCGTTCTCAGGCTTATCTCGGCGTGCTGGTGGACGATCTCTGTACGCTGGGCACCAAAGAGCCGTATCGCATGTTTACCTCCCGCGCCGAATATCGCCTGATGCTGCGTGAGGACAACGCCGATCTGCGTCTGACCGAAATGGGCCGCGAGCTGGGGCTGGTGGATGATGAACGCTGGGCGCGCTTCAACGAGAAGCTGGAAAATATCGAACGCGAACGTCAGCGGCTGAAATCGACATGGGTAACGCCGTCTGCGGAATCCGCTGATGAAGTGAATGCGCATTTGACCACGCCACTCTCCCGTGAGGCCAGCGGCGAAGATCTGTTGCGTCGTCCGGAAATGACATATGCGCAGCTCACTTCGCTTGCCGCATTCGCGCCTGCGCTTGAAGATGAGCAAGCCGCTGAACAGGTGGAAATCCAGGTCAAATACGAAGGCTATATCGCTCGCCAGCAGGATGAGATTGAAAAACAACTACGTAACGAGAATACGTTGCTGCCTGCCACGCTGGATTATCGTCAGGTTTCCGGTCTGTCGAACGAAGTTATCGCCAAGCTGAACGATCATAAACCGGCGTCTATCGGCCAGGCATCGCGTATCTCCGGCGTTACGCCAGCGGCAATCTCCATTCTGCTGGTATGGCTGAAAAAACAAGGTATGCTGCGTCGTAGCGCTTGATAACACTAATTTGGCGGGGGCGCTTCGCTTGCCCGCCCTACAAATTTGTAGGCCCGATAAGCGAAAGCGCATCGGGCATTTGATTATTAACAGGTAATGACCGTGCTCAACAAACTCTCTCGTCTGCTGGCTGATGCCGGTATTTCTCTTACCGATCACCAGAAAACGCTGCTGGTCGCCTACGTTGATATGCTGCACAAATGGAACAAAGCATACAACCTGACGTCAGTGCGGGATCCCAACGAAATGTTGGTACGCCATATTCTCGACAGCATAGTCGTTGCGCCGTATCTGCAGGGACAGCGTTTTATCGATGTAGGAACAGGACCGGGGCTGCCGGGCATCCCGCTGGCTATTGTTCTCCCTGACGCGCATTTCACCTTACTCGACAGCCTGGGCAAGCGGGTACGTTTTCTGCGTCAGGTCCAGCACGAACTGAAACTGGAAAACATCACGCCGGTTCAAAGCCGCGTTGAAGCCTATCCCTCCGAACCGCCGTTTGATGGCGTTATCAGCCGCGCTTTCGCATCGTTGAATGATATGGTGAGCTGGTGTCACCATCTGCCGGGAGAGAAAGGGCGTTTTTATGCCTTAAAAGGGCAATTGCCAGGGGATGAAATTGCCTCACTACCTGACAATTTTAGCGTCGAATCTGTTGAAAAATTACGCGTTCCGCAACTGGAAGGCGAGCGGCATCTGGTGATTATTAAGTCAAACAAAGTTTAATTTTTATCAAAAAAAATAGAAAAAAAACGACGCGGCTTGTGTTAAAAATCGACAGGTATAACGCATTTCAGAGTTGTTACATTTAACTCTGGATTTACGGTTTCGTTTCAACATGACAACGTCGCTTCTTTTGTTAAAACAGAGAGTAATCAACTTTGTAAATATCAGTCTGCTAAAAATCGAATCGAAAAATCACTTTTGCTTGTTAAATTTTTATTATAAATGTCAATGGGGCGTTTTTAAGGTGTAAGCTGGTATTTTTAAAACAGTACCTGGTTTTACGCTTAAATATCAAAAAGATGAAAAGGCATGAATTGACACGTAAATGAATTGCGTAAGCATGAATATGTTTAATGTGTGATCTGGTGCACGCTTTATCGCCAGTGTTTTCGCGCTATTTGCAGTTTTGTACGATCGTTCACACTTTGGCTAAAAGTTAAAAATGCGGGCCAGAGAAAAATATTTAAACATTTATTCACCTTTTGGCTACTTATTGTTTGAAATCACGGGGGCGCACCGTATAATTTGACCGCTTTTTGATGCTTGACTCTAAGTCTTAAAGAACGTTTTATACGACACGCGGCATACCTCGAAGTGAGCAGGAGTAAAAACGTGATGTCTGTGTCGCTCGTGAGTCGAAACGTTGCTCGTAAGCTTCTGTTCATTCAGTTTCTGGCGGTAATAGCAAGTGGATTGCTGTTTTGCCTCAAAGACCCCTTCTGGGGCATCTCCGCAGTATGTGGGGGATTGGCAGTGGCACTGCCTAATATGTTGTTTATGATATTTGCCTGGCGTCACCAGGCGCATACACCTGCTAAGGGCCGCGTGTCCTGGACTTTCGCCTTCGGTGAAGCCTTCAAGGTGTTAGCGATGCTGGTTTTACTGGTGGTGGCGTTGGCGGTTTTAAAGGCGGTGTTTTTGCCGCTGATCGTTACGTGGGTTTTGGTGCTGGTGGTTCAGATACTGGCGCCGGCTGTAATTAACAACAAAGGGTAAAAGGCATCATGGCTTCAGAAAATATGACGCCGCAGGAATACATAGGACACCATCTGAATAACCTTCAGCTGGACCTGCGTACTTTCTCGCTGGTGGATCCGCAGAACCCCCCAGCCACCTTCTGGACGCTCAATATTGACTCCATGTTCTTCTCGGTGGTGCTGGGTCTGTTGTTTCTGGTGATGTTCCGTAGCGTTGCTAAAAAAGCGACCAGCGGCGTGCCAGGCAAGTTTCAGACCGCGATTGAGCTGATAGTCGGCTTTGTGCATGGCAGCGTCAAAGACATGTACCATGGCAAAAGCAAGCTGATTGCGCCGCTGGCCCTGACGATTTTCGTCTGGGTATTCCTTATGAACCTGATGGACTTACTGCCTATCGACCTGCTGCCGTATATCGCTGAGCATTGGCTGGGTCTGCCGGCAACGCGCGTGGTGCCGTCTGCTGACGTCAACATCACCCTGTCGATGGCGCTGGGCGTATTCATCCTTATTCTGTTCTACAGCATCAAAATGAAAGGCATCGGCGGCTTCGCAAAAGAGTTGACGCTGCAGCCGTTCAATCACTGGGCGTTCATTCCTGTCAACTTAATCCTTGAAGGGGTAAGTCTGCTGTCCAAACCGGTTTCTCTCGGTCTGCGACTGTTCGGCAACATGTATGCCGGTGAGCTGATTTTCATTCTGATTGCTGGTCTGTTGCCGTGGTGGTCACAGTGGATTCTGAATGTGCCGTGGGCCATTTTCCACATCCTGATTATTACGCTGCAAGCCTTCATTTTCATGGTTCTGACGATTGTCTATCTGTCGATGGCGTCCGAAGAGCATTAATTTACCAACACTACTACGTTTTAACTGAAACAAACTGGAGACTGTCATGGAAAACCTGAATATGGATCTGCTGTACATGGCTGCCGCTGTGATGATGGGTCTGGCGGCAATCGGTGCTGCGATCGGTATCGGCATCCTCGGGGGTAAATTCCTGGAAGGCGCGGCGCGTCAACCTGATCTGATTCCTCTGCTGCGTACTCAGTTCTTTATCGTTATGGGTCTGGTGGATGCTATCCCGATGATCGCTGTAGGTCTGGGTCTGTACGTGATGTTCGCTGTCGCGTAGTAAGCGTTGCTTGAATTAAGAGCAATATCAGAAGGTTAACTAGATAGAGGCATTGTGCTGTGAATCTTAACGCAACAATCCTCGGCCAGGCCATCGCGTTTATTCTCTTTGTCTGGTTTTGCATGAAGTACGTATGGCCGCCGTTAATGGCAGCCATCGAGAAACGTCAGAAAGAAATTGCTGACGGTCTCGCTTCTGCTGAACGAGCACATAAGGATCTTGACCTTGCAAAGGCCAGCGCGACCGACCAGCTGAAAAAAGCGAAAGCGGAAGCTCAGGTAATCATCGAGCAGGCAAACAAACGCCGCGCTCAGATCCTGGACGAAGCCAAAACTGAAGCAGAGCAGGAACGTACTAAAATCGTGGCGCAGGCGCAGGCGGAAATTGAAGCCGAGCGTAAACGCGCCCGTGAAGAGCTGCGTAAGCAAGTTGCTATCCTGGCTGTTGCTGGCGCCGAGAAGATCATCGAACGTTCCGTGGATGAAGCTGCTAACAGCGACATCGTGGATAAACTTGTCGCTGAACTGTAAGGAGGGAGGGGCTGATGTCTGAATTTGTTACGGTAGCTCGCCCCTACGCCAAAGCAGCTTTTGACTTTGCCGTTGAACACCAAAGTGTAGAGCGCTGGCAGGATATGCTGGCGTTTGCCGCCGAGGTAACCAAGAACGAACAAATGGCAGAGCTTCTCTCTGGCGCGCTGGCGCCGGAAACGCTCGCTGAGTCGTTTATCGCAGTCTGCGGTGAGCAGTTAGACGAAAATGGTCAGAACCTGATTCGGGTGATGGCTGAAAATAATCGTCTGAACGCGCTCCCGGATGTTCTGGAGCAGTTTATTCATCTGCGTGCCGCCAGTGAAGCTACCTCCGAGGTAGAAGTTACGTCGGCAACCGCATTGAGTGAAGAGCAGCTTTCGAAAATCAGCGCCGCGATGGAAAAACGTCTGTCACGCAAAGTGAAGCTGAATTGCAAAATCGATAAGTCTGTAATGGCAGGCGTTATCATCCGGGCGGGTGATATGGTCATTGATGGCAGCGTACGCGGCCGTCTTGAGCGCCTTGCAGACGTCTTGCAGTCTTAAGGGGACTGGAGCATGCAACTGAATTCCACCGAAATCAGCGAACTGATCAAGCAGCGCATTGCTCAGTTCAATGTGGTGAGCGAAGCTCACAACGAAGGTACTATTGTTTCTGTTAGTGACGGTGTTATCCGCATTCACGGCTTGGCCGATTGTATGCAGGGTGAAATGATCTCCCTGCCGGGTAACCGTTACGCTATCGCACTGAACCTGGAGCGCGACTCCGTGGGTGCGGTAGTCATGGGTCCATACGCTGACCTTGCCGAAGGCATGAAGGTTAAATGTACGGGTCGTATCCTGGAAGTTCCGGTTGGCCGCGGTCTGCTGGGACGTGTGGTAAACACCCTGGGTGCGCCAATCGACGGTAAAGGTCCGGTTGATAATGACGGCTTCTCTGCCGTTGAAGCGATTGCGCCGGGCGTTATCGATCGTCAGTCTGTCGATCAGCCGGTGCAGACCGGCTATAAAGCCGTTGACTCCATGATCCCAATCGGTCGTGGTCAGCGTGAACTGATCATCGGTGACCGTCAGACCGGTAAAACCGCGCTGGCTATCGACGCCATCATCAACCAGCGCGACTCCGGCATCAAATGTATCTATGTCGCTATCGGCCAGAAAGCGTCCACCATCTCTAACGTGGTGCGTAAACTGGAAGAGCACGGTGCGCTGGCTAACACCATTGTTGTGGTGGCGACCGCGTCCGAATCCGCTGCGCTGCAATATTTGGCGCCGTATGCCGGTTGCGCAATGGGCGAATACTTCCGTGACCGCGGTGAAGATGCGCTGATCATTTACGATGACCTGTCTAAACAGGCTGTTGCTTACCGTCAGATCTCCCTGCTGCTCCGTCGTCCGCCAGGACGTGAAGCATTCCCGGGCGACGTATTCTACCTCCACTCTCGTCTGCTGGAGCGTGCTGCGCGTGTTAACGCCGACTACGTCGAAGCCTTCACTAAAGGTGAAGTGAAAGGGAAAACCGGTTCACTGACTGCGCTGCCGATTATCGAAACGCAGGCAGGTGACGTTTCCGCGTTCGTTCCGACCAACGTAATTTCCATTACCGATGGTCAGATCTTCCTGGAATCTAACCTGTTTAACGCCGGTATTCGTCCTGCGGTTAACCCGGGTATCTCGGTATCCCGTGTAGGTGGCGCAGCCCAGACCAAGATCATGAAAAAACTGTCCGGAGGTATTCGTACCGCGCTGGCGCAGTATCGTGAACTGGCGGCGTTCTCTCAGTTTGCATCCGACCTTGACGATGCCACCCGTAAACAGCTTGACCACGGTCAGAAAGTGACCGAACTGCTGAAACAGAAACAGTATGCGCCGATGTCCGTCGCGCAGCAGTCTCTGGTTCTGTTCGCAGCAGAACGTGGTTATCTGGCGGATGTCGAACTGGCGAAAATCGGTAGCTTCGAAGCCGCACTGCTGGCTTACGTCGACCGTGATCACGCTCCTCTGATGCAAGAGATCAACCAGTCCGGTGGCTATAACGACGAAATCGAAGGCAAGCTGAAAGGCATCCTCGATTCCTTCAAAGCAACCCAGTCCTGGTAACGTCTGGCGGCTTGCCTTAGGGCAGGCCGTAAGGCATTGAGGAGAAGCTCATGGCCGGCGCAAAAGAGATACGTAGTAAGATCGCAAGCGTCCAGAACACGCAAAAGATCACTAAAGCGATGGAGATGGTCGCCGCTTCCAAAATGCGTAAATCGCAGGATCGCATGGCGGCCAGCCGTCCTTATGCAGAGACCATGCGCAAAGTGATTGGTCACCTTGCGAACGGTAATCTGGAATATAAGCACCCCTACCTGGAAGAGCGCGACGTTAAACGCGTGGGCTACCTGGTAGTGTCGACCGACCGTGGTTTGTGCGGTGGCTTGAACATTAACCTGTTCAAAAAGCTGCTGGCGGATATGAAGGCATGGTCCGATAAAGGCGTTCAGTGCGAACTCGCAATGATCGGCTCTAAGGGCGTGTCATTCTTTAATTCCGTAGGCGGCAACGTTGTCGCTCAGGTGACAGGTATGGGGGATAACCCTTCTCTGTCCGAACTGATCGGTCCGGTTAAAGTGATGTTGCAGGCCTACGACGAAGGCCGTCTGGACAAGCTTTACATTGTCAGCAACAAATTTATTAACACCATGTCTCAGGTGCCGACGATCACTCAACTGCTGCCGCTGCCGGCGTCAGAAGATGATGATCTGAAGCGTACAGCCTGGGATTACCTGTATGAACCAGACCCGAAAGCGCTGCTGGATACTCTCCTGCGTCGTTATGTGGAGTCTCAGGTTTATCAGGGCGTGGTAGAAAACCTGGCCAGCGAGCAGGCCGCACGAATGGTGGCGATGAAAGCCGCAACCGATAATGGCGGCAGCCTGATTAAAGAGCTGCAGTTGGTATACAACAAAGCTCGTCAGGCCAGCATTACTCAGGAACTCACCGAGATCGTCTCGGGGGCCGCCGCGGTTTAACCAGGTTATTTCGTAGAGGATTTAAGATGGCTACTGGAAAGATTGTCCAGGTAATCGGCGCCGTGGTCGACGTCGATTTCCCTCAGGATGCCGTACCACGCGTGTACGATGCCCTTGAGGTGCAGAATGGTAATGAGAAGCTGGTGCTGGAAGTTCAGCAGCAGCTTGGCGGCGGTATCGTGCGTACCATCGCGATGGGGTCTTCTGACGGTCTGCGTCGCGGTCTGGATGTAAAAGATCTCGAACACCCGATCGAAGTCCCGGTAGGTAAAGCTACGCTGGGTCGTATCATGAACGTCCTGGGCGAACCGGTCGACATGAAAGGCGAGATCGGCGAAGAAGAGCGTTGGGCGATTCACCGCGCAGCGCCTTCCTACGAAGAGTTGTCAAACTCTCAGGAACTGCTGGAAACCGGTATCAAAGTTATCGACCTGATGTGTCCGTTCGCGAAGGGCGGTAAAGTCGGTCTGTTCGGTGGTGCGGGTGTAGGTAAAACCGTAAACATGATGGAGCTTATCCGTAACATCGCGATCGAGCACTCCGGTTACTCTGTGTTTGCGGGCGTAGGTGAACGTACTCGTGAGGGTAACGACTTCTACCATGAAATGACCGACTCCAACGTTATCGATAAAGTATCCCTGGTGTATGGCCAGATGAACGAGCCGCCGGGAAACCGTCTGCGCGTTGCACTGACCGGCCTGACCATGGCGGAGAAATTCCGTGACGAAGGTCGTGACGTACTGCTGTTCGTCGATAACATCTATCGTTACACCCTGGCCGGTACGGAAGTATCCGCACTGCTGGGTCGTATGCCTTCCGCGGTAGGTTACCAGCCGACTCTGGCGGAAGAGATGGGCGTTCTGCAGGAACGTATCACCTCCACCAAGACCGGTTCTATCACCTCCGTACAGGCGGTATACGTACCTGCGGATGACTTAACTGACCCGTCTCCAGCCACCACCTTTGCGCACTTAGATGCAACCGTGGTACTGAGCCGTCAGATCGCATCCCTGGGTATCTACCCGGCCGTTGACCCGCTGGATTCCACCAGCCGTCAGCTGGATCCGCTGGTTGTTGGTCAGGAACACTACGACACCGCGCGTGGCGTTCAGTCCATCCTGCAGCGTTATCAGGAACTGAAAGACATCATCGCCATCCTCGGTATGGATGAACTGTCTGAAGAAGATAAACTGGTGGTAGCTCGCGCGCGTAAGATCCAGCGCTTCCTGTCCCAGCCGTTCTTCGTGGCGGAAGTATTTACCGGTTCTCCGGGCAAATACGTCTCCCTGAAAGACACCATCCGTGGCTTTAAAGGCATCATGGAAGGCGAATACGATCACCTGCCGGAGCAGGCGTTCTACATGGTCGGTTCCATCGACGAAGCCGTGGAAAAAGCCAAAAAACTTTAACGCCTTAATCGGAGGGTGATATGGCAATGACTTACCACCTGGATGTCGTCAGCGCGGAGCAACAAATGTTCTCCGGTCTGGTCGAGAAAATCCAGGTTACGGGTAGCGAAGGTGAACTGGGGATCTACCCGGGGCACGCGCCGCTGCTCACCGCCATTAAGCCTGGTATGATTCGCATCGTTAAGCAGCACGGTCACGAAGAGTTTATCTATCTGTCCGGCGGCATTCTGGAAGTGCAGCCTGGCAGTGTGACCGTTCTGGCGGATACCGCGATTCGCGGTCAGGATCTCGACGAAGCGCGAGCCCTGGAAGCGAAGCGTAAAGCCGAAGAGCACATTAAGAGCTCGCACGGTGACGTGGATTACGCTCAGGCGTCTGCGGAACTGGCCAAAGCGATCGCTAAACTGCGCGTTATCGAGTTGACCAAAAAAGCGATGTAACACCGGCTTGAAAGCATAAAACCAGTCTGATTGCGGACTGGTTTTTTTTTATCCTCTCAATTTTTATTCGATAAACTAGCAACGACAAAAACAAGCGGCTGAAGGCGATGCGTTTTCAGCGACAGCGCTGTTTTCATTAAATCCTTCTTTCTGTCATTGGCATCTGCACATTGTGCGAAGAAGGAAGGAATGGATGCGTTTTTATTGCATAAAATGAGGGATTATTACTATGTCATTTCAGCCATCCTTTGCGGGGCCACAACCCGACTCAAGGATTGATCGTACTACCTTTATTCGTCGCGCTTATCTTCATCTCGCCGTCGCCATCGTCGGTTTTATCGTGTTGAGCGCGGCGTGGAGTTTTATAGGGGTCGGGGAGTATGCGCTTGATGTGCTGCTGGCTGGTGGAAGATATAGCTGGTTGGTTGTTCTCGGCGCTTTTATGCTGGTGGGAATGCTGGCGACCCGTCTGGCGGATAATGCGGGGACTAATCAAACGCAACTTATCGGGCTGGGGATTTATGTGTTGGCAGAATCCCTGATTTTTGCCCCCCTGTTAACGGTGGCGGCGTATATTAACCCGTCGAGTATTGGCGCGGCGGCAATAACGACTCTGTTGCTGGTCGGCGGCCTGACGTTTACCGCTTTTTCCATAAAAAAAGACTTTTCTTTTCTGCGCTCGTTTCTGACTATGGCTGGGTTCATTGCTTTTGGCGCGATTATTGCCAGCGTCATCTGTGGCTTTTCGCTGGGCGTCTGGTTTTCTGCGCTAATGGTACTGCTGTGCGCCGGGTTTATACTTTACGATACTTCTAATATTATTCACCATTACCCTACCGATCGCCCTGCTGGCGCGGCATTACATCTGTTTGCTTCTATCGCGACCATGTTCTGGTATATTTTGCGGATTTTTATGTCGCGTAATTAAGTAAAAAATACGCGCAACGGAAAACCAGCGGCCTCTGTCGCTGGTTTTTGCTTTTCTGACTCCCCTGCGCTTTATTACGTTATCTTCTTTATTTATGGAGTAAAAAAACAGCAAAAACATCGGACTACGTTGCCAATACGCGGGTGTTTTTACTTTTCAGGAGACAAGAGGCGCGGTAATGAACGAAAATGATTCATTAGCAGGCGGGGTTTTTATCTCGGTGAGCGTTTTATCCTTCTTCCATTTTACGATGAAAAAAATGTAGTATTTTCAACGTGAAACAGTATAAATTCGTTCTCAAATTACAGTCAGGACGCGTATGTTAAATAGTGCTATGAGCGTAGTGATCCTTGCCGCAGGTAAAGGCACGCGCATGTATTCCGATATTCCTAAAGTGCTGCACACGCTGGCGGGTAAACCCATGGTGCAGCATGTCATTGATGCAGCTACTAAATTAGGGGCCGCACAGGTTCATCTGGTCTATGGCCACGGTGGCGAGTTGTTAAAACAGACCCTGAAAGATGACAAGCTAAACTGGGTGCTTCAGGCGGAACAGTTGGGAACAGGTCACGCAATGCAGCAGGCCGCGCCCTTCTTTAGCGACGATGAAGATATTTTAATGCTTTACGGCGACGTGCCGCTGATTTCGGTTGAAACCTTACAGCGCCTGCGCGATGCCAAACCGCAGGGTGGTATTGGGTTATTAACCGTGAAGCTGGACGATCCGAGCGGCTATGGCCGTATTACGCGTGAAAACGGTAAAGTGACCGGCATCGTTGAACATAAAGACGCCACTGATGAACAGCGTCAGATCCAGGAAATTAACACCGGTATTCTGATCGCCAACGGCGCGGACCTGAAACGCTGGTTGTCTAAGCTGACTAACAATAATGCGCAGGGTGAATATTACATCACAGATATCATCGCGCTGGCTTATCAGGAAGGACGGGAAATCGCCGCGGTGCATCCGGCTCGCATCAGCGAAACGGACGGCGTGAATAACCGTCTACAGCTTTCTCGTCTGGAGCGTATTTACCAGGCCGAACAGGCGGAGAAACTGCTGTTATCCGGCGTTATGTTGCGCGATCCGGCACGTTTTGATCTTCGCGGCACCCTTCATTGTGGAATGGATGTGGAAATTGACGCTAACGTTATCATCGAAGGTTATGTAACGCTCGGTCACCGCGTGAAGATCGGCGCGGGCTGCATTATTAAAAACAGCGTTATTGGCGATGACTGCGAAATTAGCCCATACAGCGTGGTGGAAGATGCGCATCTGGAAGCGGCCTGCACCATCGGCCCGTTTGCTCGCCTGCGTCCCGGCGCGGAGCTGTTAGCGGGCGCTCACGTCGGCAATTTCGTTGAAATGAAAAAAGCGCGTCTCGGTAAAGGTTCTAAAGCCGGCCATCTGACCTACCTGGGCGATGCGGAAATTGGCGACAACGTGAATATCGGCGCGGGGACCATCACCTGTAACTATGATGGTGCGAACAAATTCAAAACGGTTATTGACGACGATGTGTTTGTCGGCTCCGATACCCAACTGGTGGCGCCGGTTACTGTTGGTAAAGGGGCCACCATCGCCGCAGGGACTACCGTCACCCGTAATGTAGCCGACAATGAACTGGTATTAAGCCGCGTGCCGCAGGTGCATAAGCAAGGCTGGCAGCGTCCGGTGAAGAAAAAGTGATTTTGTAAGCCGGATAAGCGTCAGCGCCATCCGGCAGACCGGAAATGAGAGGATAAAATAATCCTCCGCTCCATGAGCAGTACTTATAAAAATAACCCCACTCTCTACAAGGCTCGGGGCGCCCGCAACGACGGGCATACAGGTCAGCGACAACGCATGGCGTAATGCCATCATCAGGAAATAAAACTATGTGTGGAATTGTTGGCGCTATCGCGCAGCGTGATGTAGCTGAAATCCTTCTCGAAGGTTTACGTCGTCTGGAATACCGCGGATATGACTCTGCCGGTCTGGCCGTGGTTGATGCAGAAGGTCATATGACCCGCCTGCGTCGCCTCGGTAAAGTCCAGATGCTGGCTCAGGCAGCGGAAGAACATCCTCTGCATGGCGGCACCGGTATTGCTCACACTCGTTGGGCGACGCACGGTGAACCTTCAGAAGCTAACGCGCATCCGCATGTTTCTGAACACATTGTGGTGGTGCATAACGGCATCATCGAAAACCATGAACCGCTGCGTGAAGCGTTAAAAGCGCGTGGCTATACCTTCGTTTCTGAAACCGACACCGAAGTGATTGCACACCTGGTAAACTGGGAACTGAAACAGGGCGGTACTCTGCGTGAGGCTGTTCTGCGTGCTATCCCGCAACTGCGTGGTGCGTACGGTACAGTGATCATGGATACCCGTCACCCGGATACCCTACTGGCTGCACGTTCTGGTAGCCCGCTGGTGATTGGCCTGGGTATGGGCGAAAACTTTATCGCTTCTGACCAGCTGGCGCTGTTGCCAGTGACTCGTCGCTTTATCTTCCTTGAAGAGGGCGATATCGCTGAAATCACTCGCCGTTCGGTAAATATCTTCGATAACACCGGCGCGGAAGTAAAACGTCAGGATATCGAATCCAATCTGCAATATGACGCGGGCGATAAAGGTATTTACCGCCACTACATGCAGAAAGAGATCTACGAACAGCCGAACGCGATCAAAAACACCCTTACCGGGCGCATCAGCCACGGTCAGGTGGATTTAAGCGAGCTGGGACCGAACGCCGACGAACTGCTGTCGAAGGTTGAGCATATTCAGATCCTCGCCTGCGGTACGTCTTACAACTCCGGTATGGTTTCCCGTTACTGGTTTGAATCGCTGGCAGGTATTCCGTGCGACGTTGAAATCGCCTCTGAATTCCGCTATCGCAAATCTGCCGTGCGCCGTAACAGCCTGATGATCACGCTCTCCCAGTCTGGCGAAACGGCAGATACCCTGGCTGGCCTGCGTCTGTCGAAAGAGCTGGGATATTTGGGCTCTCTGGCCATTTGTAACGTGCCGGGCTCTTCGCTGGTGCGTGAATCCGATCTGGCGCTGATGACCAACGCGGGTACGGAAATTGGCGTAGCATCTACCAAAGCCTTCACCACCCAGTTAACCGTGCTGTTGATGCTGGTGGCGAAACTGTCTCGCCTGAAAGGTCTGGATGCGTCCATTGAGCATGATATCGTGCATGGCCTACAGGCGCTGCCGAGCCGTATTGAGCAGATGCTGTCGCAGGACAAACGCATTGAGCTGCTTGCAGAAGATTTCTCTGACAAGCATCACGCGTTATTCCTCGGTCGTGGCGATCAATATCCGATTGCGCTCGAAGGCGCGCTGAAGCTGAAAGAGATCTCTTACATTCACGCGGAAGCCTATGCTGCAGGCGAGCTGAAACACGGGCCGTTGGCGCTGATTGACGCCGATATGCCGGTGATTGTGGTGGCGCCGAACAACGAACTGCTGGAGAAACTGAAATCCAACATCGAAGAAGTTCGCGCGCGTGGCGGTCAGTTGTACGTCTTCGCCGATCAGGATGCGGGTTTTGTGAGCAGCGACAACATGCACATCATTGAGATGCCGCATGTGGAAGAGGTCATTGCGCCTATCTTCTACACCGTTCCGCTGCAACTGCTGGCGTATCACGTGGCGCTGATTAAAGGCACCGACGTTGACCAGCCGCGTAACCTGGCGAAATCAGTGACGGTAGAGTAAGTCAAATGTAGTACCAGGCAGAAGGCCGTCGACAGACGGCCTTTTTTTGTGCGCTGTGACAGGCGCTGTTCTTTCTCTATGGTGGCTGAAGAGCGACTAAGAGGTGCTACGCCTGCCTGCGCTACGGGCACCCGGTCACATTCTCTTCTTTAAGGCCCTGGCTCAATCCAGGTGGATCGGAAGTCAAACCACCCCAGGTTATTCAGGTGGATCCCCCTGGCCCGGTCGGGGCTTTTGAGTCGCATCCAGTGGTGAAAAAGCGGCTGTAGCCAGCCTGAACGGGTGGTTTCCCTGACCAGTTGTTCCGCGCTGATGGTTTCGGCATGCCACTGGGTTTCCCATTGGGCCAGCAGCGCATCATCCCCACCGCTGATGGCGTGGCGCAGTAAAGGGGAGCCCAGTAGCCATGTACCGACGTTCCACTCTTCGGGAATGGGGAAATTGACCGTCCCCAGCCAGAGATCCACATTGGCTTTGCCATTCGCCCAGTCATCATAATTCAGCTCAACGCCCTCAAGTAAAATGCCCTGCTGGCGCATGATCTCTTGCATGATATCCAGGAGCATTGGAAATTCAGGGTGCTGATCGTGATAGGCCAGACGCAGTTTTGCGTAGGGCGACGACGAGATAAAAGGTGAACAGGCCGGGCCCGCCTCAATAGTATGAAACCAGGAGGACAGCAGGCTGCCGCCCGGTACCCAGAAGGGGCGAATTGCCTCCCTCAGATGCTGGAGTATGGCGTAAGGGCTGAGTGTTTCCCGCAGCCAGCGGCGATGTTCGGCGGTATGCCAGTGCGGGGAGCGGCTGTCGCATAATAAAAAATATCCTCCACGCTCAAGAAACATCTCGCGCAGGTTGTCAGAAGGTTTGCCTGATACCTGGCTAAGCCGTCCGGAAACGTAATCCTCATCACTCAGGCTGGAGCTGAGCCAGGCTGCCGTGTCGTTATCCGACAGCGATTCCGCCAGGTTGTCTGTCTCCGTTAAGTTCGGCCAGATAAAGACCTCCACTTCATCCAGCAGCCCGCGCAGACCAAAGTAGTGGTCAAAGGCCTTCATTTGCAGATGAAAGCCATTGTTTTCCACCACCTCATAAGGGCCAGTCCCTACAGGATGTGCCGGGAAATCAGCATGTTGTGTATGGTCAGGCGGTAGGATCATGGCATCAATATGGCTGAGCAGCAGCGGCAGTCGGTTATCCGGGTGCGCCAGCGTAATTTCAAGACTCAGCGGCCCGGCGGCCATTATGGCGGCAGGGATGGTACCGGCATTAGGGATGGGCGTCGCAACCTGGGCGGCCAGAGCGAAATTCACTGCCTCTGAGCATGAAGCGGGTAACGCATCCTTTATCCTGGGGCTGTGCTTTATCTCTGAAGGGGCGATTCCCTTCGCTGCGCGTGACCCGATGCGCGTCATCCCTTCCACGATGGTCGGTGGCGCAATCGCCGGGGGACTGTCCATGTATTTCGGTTGTACACTGATGGCGCCACACGGTGATCTCTTTGTCCTGGCGATCCCGCATGCGGTAGAACATGTGATGCAGTACCTGCTCTCGATTGCCCTGGGCACGATTGTCTGCGGCCTGATGTACGCGCTGTTGAAACCGTCTGCGGTTGCGCAAACAGTTTAATTCATCTCCCCCTGCAGGCTGGTCTGGTGTCTCCCCGGGCCAGCTTTTTTATTTCCATTGTCATCAAACCGTCATAATCAAGACATATAACTGTCATCAATTTGTCCTATTTTGCTCATCGTAGCAACTCAAACAACGATTTACCGAAACCGTGCAGGAGACATTATGAAAGTTATGCGTACCACTGTCGCAACTGTTGTCGCCGCGACCTTATCGATGAGCGCGTTCTCTGCCTTTGCAGCAGCAAGCCTGACAGGTGCCGGTGCAACGTTTCCTGCGCCGGTGTATGCCAAATGGGCGGATACCTACCAGAAAGAAACCGGTAACAAAGTCAATTACCAGGGGATAGGCTCTTCCGGCGGCGTGAAACAAATTACCGCGAATACCGTTGATTTTGGCGCTTCCGATGCGCCGCTGTCTGACGAAAAACTGAATCAGGAAGGCCTATTCCAGTTTCCGACGGTGATCGGCGGCGTGGTGCTGGCGGTGAATATTCCAGGCCTCAAATCCGGCGAACTGGTGCTGGATGGTAAAACGCTGGGTGACATCTACCTCGGTAAAATCAAGAAGTGGGATGATGAAGCCATCACCAAACTGAACCCAGGCGTGAAGCTGCCCTCACAGAATATCGCTGTGGTGCGTCGCGCTGACGGTTCCGGTACCTCCTTCGTGTTCACCAGTTACCTGGCGAAAGTCAACGACGAGTGGAAATCGAAAGTGGGCGCGGGTTCTACCGTGAACTGGCCAACCGGTCTGGGCGGTAAAGGTAACGACGGCATCGCGGCATTTGTACAGCGTCTGCCAGGCGCTATCGGCTACGTTGAATACGCTTACGCTAAGCAGAACAACCTGGCCTACACCAAACTGGTTTCCGCCGACGGCAAACCGGTAAGCCCGACGGAAGAGAGCTTCTCTAATGCGGCGAAAGGCGCAGACTGGAGCAAAACCTTCGCGCAGGATCTGACCAACCAGAAAGGTGACGATGTGTGGCCAATCACCTCCACCACGTTTATCCTGGTCCACAAAGCGCAGAAGAAACCTGAGCAGGGTGCTGAAGTGTTGAAGTTCTTCGACTGGGCCTACAAAAATGGCGCTAAGCAGGCGAATGATCTGGACTACGCCAGCCTGCCGGATAACGTTGTTGAGCAGGTTCGTACCGCCTGGAAGACCAGTATAAAAGACAGCAACGGTAAGGCGCTGTATTAATTAACGAATTGGCGGATGGCGCTACGCTTATCCGCCCTACGGTTTCGACCGCAGGCCCACGTTGTAGGCCGGATAAGCGTAGCGCCATCCGGCAGGGGCAACGTCGTAAAACGCGTTTAATGGAAAGAGTAATTTATGGCTGCAACCAAGCCTGCTTTTAACCCACCGGGTAAAAAAGGCGACATGATTTTCAGCGCGCTGGTAAAACTGGCTGCGCTGATTGTGCTATTGATGTTGGGCGGTATTATCGTCTCATTGATCATCTCCTCCTGGCCAAGTATTCAGAAATTTGGTTTCTCATTTCTTTGGACTAAGGAATGGGACGCGCCAAACGATATCTACGGCGCGCTGGTGCCCATTTACGGCACGCTGGTGACCTCCTTTATCGCACTGCTGATCGCTGTTCCGGTCAGTTTCGGCATTGCCCTGTTTTTAACCGAGCTGGCGCCAGGCTGGCTAAAGCGTCCGCTCGGCATCGCCATTGAGCTGCTGGCGGCGATCCCCAGTATCGTGTACGGCATGTGGGGGCTGTTTATCTTCGCGCCGCTGTTTGCGACGTACTTCCAGGAGCCGGTCGGCAATATTCTTTCCAACATTCCGTTTGTCGGCGCGCTGTTCTCCGGCCCGGCGTTTGGTATCGGCATTCTGGCGGCGGGCGTCATCCTCGCCATCATGATCATCCCCTACATTGCGGCGGTTATGCGCGACGTCTTCGAGCAAACGCCGGTAATGATGAAAGAGTCCGCTTACGGTATCGGCTGCACTACCTGGGAAGTTATCTGGCGCATCGTGCTACCGTTCACCAAAAATGGCGTGATCGGCGGCATTATGCTGGGACTGGGCCGTGCTCTGGGTGAAACGATGGCGGTCACTTTTATCATCGGCAACACCTACCAGCTCGACAGCGCGTCGCTGTATATGCCGGGCAACAGCATCACTTCCGCGCTGGCGAACGAATTCGCTGAGGCGGAATCGGGTCTGCACGTGGCAGCGTTGATGGAACTGGGACTGATCCTGTTTGTGATCACCTTTATCGTCCTGGCGGCGTCTAAGTTCATGATTATGCGTCTGGCGAAGAACGAGGGAGCACGTTAATGGCTACGCTTGATATGCAGAACACCGCGCAGCTCGCGGAATCCCGTCGCAAGATGCAGGCGCGTCGCCGCATGAAGAACCGTATCGCACTAACGCTCTCAATGGCGACGATGGCATTTGGCCTGTTCTGGCTGATCTGGATTTTGATGTCCACCATCACGCGTGGTATCGACGGGATGTCGCTGGCGCTGTTTACCGAAATGACGCCGCCGCCGAACACGGCGGGCGGCGGGCTGGCGAACGCCCTGGCAGGGAGTGGATTATTGATTCTCTGGGCTACCGTATTGGGTACGCCGCTGGGGATTATGGCCGGGATCTATCTGGCGGAATATGGCCGTAAATCCTGGCTGGCGGAAATCATTCGTTTTATTAACGACATTCTGCTTTCCGCGCCGTCAATTGTTGTGGGGCTGTTTGTTTACACCATCGTGGTGGCGCAGATGCAGCACTTCTCCGGCTGGGCAGGGGTGATTGCGCTGGCGCTGTTGCAGGTACCGATCGTTATCCGTACCACTGAAAACATGCTCAAATTGGTGCCGGATAGCCTGCGTGAAGCCGCTTATGCGCTGGGTACGCCGAAGTGGAAGATGATCTCCGCGATTACGCTGAAAGCCTCTATCTCCGGCATTATGACCGGTATCCTGCTGGCTATTGCGCGTATCGCCGGCGAAACGGCGCCATTGTTGTTTACCGCGCTCTCGAACCAGTTCTGGAGCACCGACATGATGCAGCCGATCGCCAACCTGCCGGTGACCATCTTTAAATTCGCGATGAGCCCGTTTGCCGAATGGCAACAATTAGCCTGGGCGGGCGTGCTGATTATTACCCTGTGCGTACTGCTGCTGAATATTCTGGCGCGTGTTGTTTTCGCGAAGAAAAAACACGGTTAAAGACATTGTAGGCCTGATAAGCGTAGCGCCATCAGGCATTATTTTACGGCGTGGCGGATGCGGCGCTGGATGAGGAAAAGAGTGAAATGAGTATGGTTGAAACTGCCCCGAGTAAGATTCAGGTTCGTGATTTGAACTTCTACTACGGCAAATTCCATGCCCTGAAGAACATTAATCTGGATATCGCGAAGAATCAGGTAACGGCATTTATCGGGCCATCCGGCTGCGGTAAATCAACGCTACTGCGTACCTTCAATAAAATGTATTCGCTTTATCCGGAGCAGCGCGCGGAAGGTGAAATTCTGCTGGATGGCGACAATATTCTCACCAACACCCAGGATATCGCGCTACTGCGCGCAAAAGTGGGGATGGTATTCCAGAAGCCGACGCCGTTCCCGATGTCCATCTATGACAATATCGCCTTTGGCGTGCGTCTGTTTGAGAAGCTGTCTCGCGCCGATATGGACGAGCGCGTGCAGTGGGCGTTGACCAAAGCCGCATTATGGAACGAAACCAAAGATAAATTGCACCAGAGCGGGTACTCTCTCTCCGGTGGTCAGCAGCAGCGCCTGTGCATTGCGCGCGGTATCGCCATTCGCCCGGAAGTGCTGCTGCTGGATGAGCCATGCTCAGCTCTGGATCCGATCTCTACCGGGCGTATTGAAGAGCTGATCACCGAGCTGAAACAGGATTACACCGTGGTGATCGTGACCCACAACATGCAGCAGGCGGCACGTTGCTCCGATCATACGGCGTTTATGTACCTGGGCGAGTTGATTGAGTTCAGCAACACGGACGATCTGTTCACCAAGCCCGCGAAGAAACAAACAGAAGACTATATCACCGGTCGTTACGGTTAATTCAGGAGTGCGTAATGGACAGTCTGAACCTTAATAAACATATTTCCGGCCAGTTCAACGCCGAACTGGAAAGCATCCGCACTCAGGTAATGACCATGGGCGGCATGGTGGAGCAGCAGCTTTCTGACGCTATTACCGCCATGCACAACCAGGACAGCGAGCTGGCGAAGCGCGTGGTAGAAGGCGACCATCAGGTTAATATGATGGAAGTCGCCATCGATGAAGCCTGCGTGCGTATTATCGCCAAGCGCCAGCCGACGGCGAGTGACCTGCGTCTGGTGATGGCGATTATCAAAACCATCGCCGAACTGGAGCGCATTGGCGACGTGGCGGATAAAATCTGCCGTACCGCGCTGGAGAAATTCTCCCAGCAGCACCAGCCGCTGTTGGTGAGTCTGGAGTCGCTGGGCCGCCACACCGTGCAGATGCTACACGACGTGCTGGATGCGTTCGCGCGCATGGATCTCGACGAAGCGGTGCGTATCTACCGTGAAGACAAGAAAGTTGACCAGGAGTACGAAGGTATCGTGCGTCAGCTGATGACCTACATGATGGAAGACTCGCGCACCATTCCCAGCGTGCTGACCGCGTTATTCTGCGCTCGTTCTATCGAGCGTATCGGTGACCGTTGCCAGAATATCTGCGAATACATCTTCTACTTCGTGAAGGGGCAGGATTTCCGTCACGTCGGCGGCGATGAGCTGGATAAGCTGCTGGCGGGGAAAGATCCGAAAGAGTAAATCTCATTCTTTTGCCCGGTGGCGCTGCGCTTACCGGGCCTACAGGTACAGATGCTGTAGGCCGGATGAGCGTTAGCGCCATCCGGCATTTCAGTTAACGCGTAATCTCCTACCCGCGCGCTTTCCACAATCCCGGCAACTGCGCCAAATCGGTAAATGTCGTCACGTTAGGGTGATCGATCGGCTTGTTATGCGGATCGGCGCAGAAATAAAATACTTCCATTCCCGCCGCAATTCCTGACTGCGCGCCTGCGCTGGAATCATCCACCAGAATACACTTCTCAACATTGACCTTCATGGCGTTCGCCGCATGGAGCATCAGCGCCGGATCGGGCTTCCAGCGTTGAATATCGTAACCGCTAAACAGCAAATCGGGAAAATGATGCAACATGCCCAGTTTACCCAGCGAATGCTGCATCTTACTGACCGGCCCGTTGGATACCACACACATCGGCGTCTTAATGCTCTCCAGCAGGGTATTTGCGCCCGCGATCGCTTCCAGTTCGGTATCGAACAGGCGCGCCACTTCCGCGCGATACACCGGCTCCAGCTCCGCCTTTGCCAGCGCAACGCCATGCTCTTTACTGATGGTATCGATAATTTCGTAGAGCTTTACGCCTTTAAAGCGTCTGAATACTTCCGTGAGCTCAAGCGTAATGTCGAACTGCCGGAACATAGTGACATAGGCGCGCGAGCAAATTACTTCACTGTCGACCAGCGTGCCGTCACAGTCAAAAAACACCGCTTCGATTTGGGACATGTCATTTCCATTTTAACAAGTTTAACGTTTACGTAATGCTGAATGAGGGGACGCAATCGTTGCCGTACTAACAAATTGAGTGAAAAAAATTACCACACAACTGCGCCAGGTGTCGCATTTTGGTATAGGATAACGGCGAATTTTCCCTCCTTTCTCCGGAAATTGATAATGAGTCAACAACACACCACCCAGGCTTCTGGTCAGGGTATGCTGGAACGCGTGTTTAAACTGCGCGAACATGGCACGACGGCACGAACCGAAGTGATCGCCGGTTTTACCACTTTCCTGACGATGGTTTATATCGTTTTTGTTAACCCGCAAATTCTGGGCGTAGCTGGCATGGACACCAGCGCCGTCTTTGTGACCACCTGTCTGATTGCGGCCTTTGGCAGTATTCTGATGGGCCTGTTCGCTAACCTGCCGGTGGCGCTGGCGCCCGCGATGGGGTTGAATGCGTTCTTTGCCTTCGTGGTTGTGCAGGCAATGGGACTGCCGTGGCAGGTAGGCATGGGCGCCATTTTCTGGGGCGCTGTTGGTCTTTTATTGCTGACTATCTTCCGCGTGCG
This sequence comes from Salmonella sp. 32100201201700099SM, assembly GCF_017572645.1. Taxonomy (NCBI): domain Bacteria; kingdom Pseudomonadati; phylum Pseudomonadota; class Gammaproteobacteria; order Enterobacterales; family Enterobacteriaceae; genus Salmonella; species Salmonella sp. 32100201201700099SM. The sequence continues at coordinate 38,706 of NZ_JAGERQ010000017.1, forward strand.
TTACTGGATGATCGCCAACATTCCGGTCAGCCTGCGCGTGGGCATCACCAGCGGCATCGGCCTGTTTATCGGTATGATGGGGCTGAAAAACGCCGGCGTGATCGTCGCTAACCCGGAAACGCTGGTCAGCATCGGCAACCTGACTTCGCACAGCGTGCTGCTGGGGGTTCTCGGATTCTTTATTATTGCGATTCTCGCTTCGCGCAACATTCATGCGGCGGTGCTGGTGTCCATCATCGTCACGACGCTGCTTGGCTGGATGATGGGCGATGTGCACTACAACGGCATTGTCTCCGCGCCGCCAAGCGTCACCAGCGTGGTAGGGCATGTCGATTTGGCAGGCTCGTTCAATCTTGGCCTGGCGGGGGTTATTTTCTCCTTCATGTTGGTCAACCTGTTTGACTCCTCCGGTACGCTGATTGGCGTGACCGATAAAGCCGGCCTGGCGGATGAGAAAGGCAAATTCCCGCGCATGAAGCAGGCGCTGTTTGTTGATAGTATCTCTTCCGTCACTGGCGCATTTGTCGGAACCTCTTCTGTGACCGCTTATATTGAATCCTCTTCCGGCGTTTCGGTGGGCGGTCGCACCGGTTTGACGGCGGTGGTGGTCGGTATTTTGTTCCTGCTGGTTATCTTCCTGTCGCCGCTGGCGGGCATGGTGCCGCCTTACGCGGCGGCGGGCGCGCTAATTTACGTCGGCGTGCTGATGACCTCCAGCCTGGCGCGGGTAAACTGGCAGGATTTAACCGAATCGGTCCCGGCGTTTATTACGGCGGTAATGATGCCGTTTAGCTTCTCGATCACCGAAGGTATCGCGCTGGGCTTTATCTCTTACTGCGTGATGAAAATCGGTACCGGCCGCCTGCGCGACCTTAGCCCGTGCGTAGTGATTGTCGCGCTGTTATTTGTGCTGAAGATTGTGTTTATTGACGCACACTGATGAAATGAACCCTCGCCCCATCGGGGGGAGGGTTTTTAACGAACTTACGCTTTAACGCGCTGAATATACTCGCCAAATGCGGTCAACTGACCGGTCAAATGATCTAACGTTCCCTGATCCACCACTTCTCCAGTCTGCGGGTCGACTTTATTCTGAATCACGCCGCCCATAAATTCCGGTTTATTCATCACCATCGCATCAAGGAACACCAGAATCTGGCGCAGATGATACTGGCAGCGCGCGCCGCCAATCGCCCCCATTGAGCTGGTCTGGATAAGAACGGGCTTACCCGCCAGCGGCTGCTCAGGCAGACGGGATAGCCAGTCGATGGCATTCTTCAGGCCGCCGGGAACGGAATAGTTATATTCCGGCGTCACAATGACGACGCCGTCGGCGTTGCGAATCTGCTCCGCCAGCGCCTCTACGCTGGCTGGAAATCCCTCTTCCTGCTGGATATCGGCGTCATACAGCGGAATATCCCCGATCGAAGGCAGCGGTGATACCGTCATTCCTGCCGGCGCGACTTTAGGCAGCGTACGCGCCACCATCCCGTTAAAGGAACCTTTGCGTAAACTTCCCAGCAATGTAACCACATTCAGCGTTTCAGACATACGTGCCCCTTTTTTCATTATGAACGATTAAGCGTATACGATTTGGCGGCGGGGAGTTGGGCGAATCGCATCAGACGCCCGGTTGGCTCATTGGCGCGCGTCTGGATATCGGGCAGGCTTTTCCAGCCCAGTTTGCCATCAAACTCCCACACTTTTAATTTTTCTATCGCTGGCGTAACGGTTACGGACCATACCAGCACATCTTCCGCATCGCACACGGCTTCAAGCTGCGTGACATGCGCGCACTTCAGGCGTCCGGCAACGGGTAAAAGTTGCAGCTCCCGCGGATCGTCATTCATGACATCGCCGGTGAGTTTTAACACGCTCTGGCGCAATGTAATGAGTTGCGCTCGCGCTTCGTTGGGATCGTTTTGATTGGCTACCCATAAGTTTTCATTACGGGAGAAAGGGTGGCGTTCGAGCGAATGCGGATGGTGAAAGCCGCGGGAGGTGCGCTGTAATTCCATATCCAGCCCGCACTCTCCTTCGGTGGTCAACGCCACGCCAACCATATTTCCGGCGTAGGAGATAGAAAAACCTGGCAGATTTTTGTCACGAAACGCGGGTTTACCTTTCGCCTGAGTAATGATTTCCGGCAGCTCGCTAATTCCGTACAGCATAAACATCAGTTCGGCAAGAAGGCCTCTGGAGGCGAGAAAACGCGTTCGTCGGTGAGCAGGCAGGTTTCTGGCTTCAATATGGCAAGACGAAGAGAGACGAATTGAAACCAACTGTCCCTCCGTAAGTATCCCTCTGGCAAAGTGAGTCGCCATTTTTCGCTCCGTGATTAATGGGCCGTGATAATGACGAGAGTAACATTAACGTAAATTATGGACAGGTTTTACGCGCTAAAAATTCAATTTCAGAAGGTTCTTTAATCAGACGGTGACATTTCTGGTAAGAGTAAGGTGAATTTATCAACGCAGGTGGTCAGATAAGGCGACGGCAGAGCGTGTTGATAGCCTGTCGTAGCCACACAATCTTGGGATTATGACTATTACGTTTGTGCCATAATAGGGTAAACGGCACCATCAGCTTTTCCCGCTGTTGCGCATCAAAAGGCAGGGGGCGCGCCACTAACGGTAGCTGGTGGAGCTGATTGTAGTGCTGGCAATAGCGCGGCGCGGTTGCTATCAGGGTGTGACCCGGCTGGGCGGCCATAAAGAGCGACTGCTCGAACCCCGGCAGGCTTAACGCGATATGGCGTTTGCGTCCCATTTCTTGCAGGACATCATCCAGCGCCCAGGTATCGCTTTGCTCCCAGCAAATACTGATATGCGGGTAGCGCAGAAAAGTGTCCAGATCCCACGCTTCGCGCAGTGCCGGATGATCTTCCCGCAGCCAGACCCACGGTAAATCGCTAAACAGTACCTCAAAGTCAATCGCGAGCGGCAACAGACTGAGCAACTCTCGCGAGCGGGGATGGCTTTCGCGTCCGGTAAATCCGATATCGACTTCCCCGCGCGTAATCGCCTCCAGCGAGTCATAATCCCAGTTGCGAACCTTAATGGTAGCCTGCGGATAGCGCTGATAAATCTGCTGCGACAGTGAATTAAACATAATCATCATCAGCGGCGACTCTGCCGCCAACTCAAATTTTAAACCGCGCGGCGTTTGATGATGCGGCTTATCAAGCAGTTGATTCCCCATCTGCATCCAGTCCGCCAGACTTTGCTCCATACTGACCATCAGCGGCGTCGGCACCAGGCCCAGCGGCGTATTGACGAACAGCGGATCGTCAAACCATGCCCGGAGTTTCGCCAGCGATTTGCTGACCGCAGAGGGCGTTACGTTCATCCGTTTTGCAGCTTTAGTGACGCTGCGCTCCTGCATGAGTAACTGTAGGCATAACAGCAGATTAAGATCGAGACTGGTAAGGGATTTCTTCATGCTCGGCTACGGACCTGTTGGGCGCGACGGAGAAGATCAGCAGAATACTCACTATGCTACAACCAATCAGAATCCCGATCAGCATATTCATCGCGCTGATACCGAGTATTGCCGCCAGCCAAATCCACAGTGATGAACCGCAAACCTGAGCGATACCCAGCGTGGAACTGGCCACTCCGGCGCGCAGCGAAAACGGCCCCAGCGCCTGGCTCATCGCGACGCCAAAACCAACCGAGAATCCGGCGCAGATAAGCATCAGGCCAAAGAGTGTGACGGTATTGGTATGAGCAAGGCTTAACGTCACGCCAGCCGTCAAAAACAGCCCCTGTGAGACGAGCATTAAGGTTCGCGGCTTAAATAACCCAAGCGCAAAAGGGGTGGAAAAAGAGACGACCATACTGACGCCTGCGGTGAGCGCCATGGTAATGGCATAGTCGCCACGGCTAAATCCCATCACCTCCATCAGCAGCACTGGAGAGGCATTGACGAAGGTCAGGATCACCGACACGCTAAGGGTGGTGATCGCCAGTCGACTAACGAAAAAACGGTTAACCAGCGACTCGGCGGCGGGCGACGATCGTGATAAATCGCGTGGAGCCAGCCTTGCCGGGCGCGTCTCGCGCAGGATAAACAGTGATAACAGGCCCACAATAATGCCCATCGTGGACATCGTATAGAACAGACTTTGCCAGGGGAAACGAAGCATAATCAAATGCCCCATCACCGGGGCGAGTACCGGCACAATACAGGTAATCCCATTCAATAATGACAGCACTTTCGCCCGGCGATGCTCGTCGAGCGTGTCGCGCAGAATGGCGAACGCCACCACATAGCAGCCGCCTGCTCCTACCCCCTGAAGAAAACGCCCACTCAGAAATAGCGAGCCTTCCGACGCCCGTGAACAAAGCAGTGAGGCCATCATAAAGACGATCGCGCCGACGATCGCGACCGGCTTGCGGCCTGACTGGTCGGCTATCTTCCCGGCAAACAGCATGGCCGTCGCCATTCCGGCCAGGTAAACGGAGAAGGCGATATGCAACTGCGCCTCGCTGGCGTTCAGATCGGCGGCTATACGCGGTAAACCGACCAGATACATATCAATACCAGCAGGATAGAGTAAAACCAGGGCAAAACTACACAGTAGAAAACGTTTCATAGCGGCCTCACGAAAAGTGTGGCGCTAAGAATACGGGGCGACGTTGCGCGAGACGAGTTGCCATTTGGACAACAGTGATTTCCGCATGGGAAATCATTGCTGCCGGATGGCGGCGTAAACGCCTTATCCGGCTTACGGGTTTTGTAGGCCCGGTAAGCATCGCGCCACCGGGCAACACAACGTTATTTACCGATACAGAAGCTGGAGAAAATCCGTCCCAGCAGGTCGTCGGAGGTAAACTCGCCGGTAATCTCGCTTAAGCTTTGCTGCGCCAGGCGCAACTCTTCCGCCAGCAGTTCCCCCGCCCATGCGCCTAATAGCTGCGCTTTGCCCTGTTCAAGATGGTTAGCGGCTTCCGCCAGCGCCTGCAGGTGACGGCGGCGGGCCAGGAAGCCGCCTTCCATATTGGTCTCAAACCCCATGCTCTGCTTGAGGTTGTTACGCAACACGTCGACGCCTTCGCCGGTACGCGCCGAGAGGCGAACCAGTGAGTGACCGTTTACTTCACTAATACCCAGCGTTTCGCCGGTGATATCCGCCTTGTTACGTACCACGGTAATCGGTAGATTTTTGGGCAGACGGGCGATAAAGTCCGGCCAGATGTCGGCAGGGTCAACGGCGTCCGTCGTGGTGCCATCCACCATAAACAGCACTCGATCGGCCTGTTCAATCTCCTGCCAGGCGCGTTCGATGCCGATACGCTCAACTTCGTCGTTGGCGTCGCGCAGTCCGGCGGTATCGATGATATGCAGCGGCATCCCGTCGATGTGGATGTGCTCGCGCAACACGTCGCGCGTGGTACCGGCGATATCGGTGACAATGGCCGCTTCACGGCCTGCCAGCGCATTCAGCAGGCTGGATTTCCCGGCATTCGGGCGTCCGGCAATCACTACCTTCATCCCTTCGCGCAGCAGGCTGCCCTGGCGCGCTTCGGTGCGCACGGCGTCAAGATCGGCGATGACGCCATTGAGCTGCGCTTCGATTTTGCCGTCAGAGAGAAAGTCGATCTCCTCATCCGGAAAATCAATAGCCGCTTCGACGTAGATTCGCAGGTGAGTAAGTGCTTCCACAAGGTGGTTAACGCGGGCGGAAAATGCCCCCTGTAACGAGTTTAGCGCCGAACGCGCCGCCTGTTCGGAACTGGCATCGATCAGGTCGGCAATGGCTTCCGCCTGGGCTAAATCGAGCTTATCGTTGAGGAACGCTCGCTCGGAGAACTCGCCCGGTCGGGCAATTCGCACGCCTGGAAGCGTCAGGATACGTTTTAACAGCAGGTCCAGAATCACCGGACCGCCGTGCCCTTGTAGCTCCAGCACATCTTCACCGGTGAAGGAGTTCGGGCCGGGGAACCACAGCGCAATACCCTGATCCAGCGCGCTGCCGTCAACATCTTTAAACGGCAGGTAGTCGGCATAGCGCGGCTTCGGCAGCTTGCCCAGCACCTCTTGCGCAACGTCGCGCGCCTTCAGACCGGAAATACGCAGGATACCCACGCCACCGCGTCCCGGTGGGGTTGCCTGGGCGACGATAGTGTCGTTATGGCTCATGGTTAGTCTCAACTTTGTTGCAATAAAAAAAGGCGGTCATATGACCGCCTTTTGATTGTAGGCCTGATAAGCGTTAGCGCCATCAGGCTGACCGGCGCGCCTTGCCGGATGGCGGCTTCGCCTTATCCGGCCTACACCGAATCAGGATTTTTTCTTCTCGCGGCTATGCAGGCCACGCTTCTCCAGACCACGGTAAATCAGCTGCTGCTGAATGATGGTGACCAGGTTGCTGACGATATAGTACAGCACCAGACCTGACGGGAACCACAGGAAGAACACCGTAAAGATGACCGGCATAAAGGTCATGATCTTCTGCTGCATCGGGTCGGTCACGGTGGTCGGCGACATCTTCTGAATGAAGAACATCGTTACGCCCATCAGGATCGGCAGAATGTAGTACGGGTCCTGTGCAGACAGGTCATGAATCCACAGCGCGAACGGCGCATGACGCAGTTCAATGGAACCCATCAGCATGTAGTACAACGCCAGGAAGATAGGCATCTGGATGATCAGCGGGAAGCAGCCGCCCAGCGGGTTAACCTTCTCCGCTTTGTACAGGGCCATCATCTCCTGGCTTTGGCGCTGTTTATCATCGCCAAGACGTTCGCGCATCGCCTGAATTTTCGGCTGCAGCATACGCATCTTCGCCATTGACGTGTACTGCGCTTTGGTCAGCGGGTACATGATACCGCGAACGATAAAGGTAATGATGATAATGGAGAAGCCCCAGTTGCCCACAAAGCTGTGGATCCACTTCAGCAACTTGAACAGCGGCTGAGAGATGAACCACAACCAGCCGTAGTCCACGGTCAAATCCAGGTGCGGTGCAACAGCCGCCATTTTATCCTGAATTTCCGGGCCGACCCACAGGGTGCTGGTCATCGCGCCAGTCTGGCCTGGCTGTACCAGTACCGGCTGCGCTTTATAGCCGATAGCGACAATGCCGTTACCCAGATTGGCGGTGTAGAAATTGTTGGTGCCGTCGTTACGCGGAATCCATGCGGTAGCGAAATACTGCTGCAACATTGCCACCCAACCGCCTTTGGAGCTGACGTTGAGGTTTTCGTTATCGGCAATGGTGTCGAATTTGTATTTCTCATACTTCTCATCCGGCGTGGAGTACGCTGCGCCGCGGAACGTATGCAACGCAAAGTTGCTGCTGCCGGTGTCGCGATGAGGAGGCAGGTTGACGGATTGTTTTAACTGACCAAAGGTGGAGACTTCCAGCGGTTTTTCGCCGGTGTTCTGCACGCTATAGTTCACGTTAACCGCATAATCGCCACGCTTAAAGACAAACGTTTTGGTAAACGTGTTGCCTGCGGCGTCAGTATAAGTCATCGGAACCTGCAGTTCGTTCTGACCGTCGGCCAGTACAAACGCATCTTTCTCGACGTTGTACAGCGGACGTGGGCCGTTCGCCGGGTTATCCGGACCGTCGCGGCCTGTCAGGCCGCTTTGCGCCTGATAGATAAACTGCGGGGTGGTTTCCAGCAGCTGGAACGGTTCGTTGGAACCCAGTTCTTTCGGGTAAGCCGGGAGCAAGGCCTGCTCGACATCACCACCACGGGTGTTGATAGTCAAATCAAGCACATCGGTTTTCACCGTAATCATTTTCCCCTGGCCACTGGCTGGTACGCCCTGGTCGGCGGCGCTACCCGCTGCGGTGGTCGTTGTCTGCGTGGTCTGTTGAGTCTGAGGTTGCGGATTTTTATCCTGCTCCCAGGCTTGCCAGATCATGAAAGACACGAACAGCAAAGCGATGACTAAAAGATTGCGTTGCGAATCCATCGTTAGTGTTCTCTGGTATCAAATGGTCCGGGCGGGACGGGATCGTCACCACCAGGGTGTAAAGGGTGGCATTTTAATACGCGTTTCACCGTCAACCAACTGCCTTTTATCACTCCAAACCTGCGCAATGCCTCAATTCCGTAGCTTGAGCACGTTGGCGTGAAACGACAATGCGGCCCAAGCAGCGGACTGATCAGGCGTTGATAGACCCGAATAAGGGCTATCAGGACCCGCGAGCCAGGCGACAGTGGCGGCGCCATAATTTTTCCAACGCTTCCGAGAGAGCACGGTTATCGAGGTCGGCAACCCCTTTTTTCGCCACCACCACGAAATCCATTGCAGGAAGTTCATGCTGGCGCAGACGGAAGCTTTCACGCGTCAGACGTTTAATCCGGTTGCGTTCATGCGCACGTCGAACATTTTTCTTGGCGACGGTAAGACCGATACGGGGATGCCCCAGCGAATTCAGGCGGCCGAGGATGGTGATTTGCGGCGTGCCAGCCCGTTGAGGTTGCTGGAAGACGAATGTGAAATGAGCGGGAGTTAACAAACGTAACTCCCTGGGAAATGCGAGCTTAACCACTCAGGGGTTAGCTTTATTACTTGGAAACGGTCAGACGAGCGCGGCCTTTAGCACGACGACGTGCCAGAACCTGACGACCATTTTTAGTAGCCATACGAGCACGGAAGCCGTGAGAACGGTTGCGCTTCAGTACAGACGGTTGAAAAGTGCGTTTCATGGCGATTTCTACCTAAACTTGAATAAATTCACTGACTTTTGCGTATACCCGAACAAACTTTGAACGACTTACGCCACAGTGTGGGTGATTAAAGAGGCCGGATTGTAATAATTGTACACTCCGGAGTCAATTCTCTTTCCTTATTTTCCCGCGATTTTCCACACCTTTTTGTGCGGAAAATAAGCAGCGTTGACGCCATATGACGGGCATTGCGCGACGGGTGGAGAATTATACGGACTGCCTGGTAAAGCGCAAGGATCGCCCTGGATCTTTATGCGATCTTTTAGGCGTCTGCTCACCTTTACCTATTAATTTTTTCAATATGCGCGCGAAAGCGTACAGGAGTTCCCCAGGATCGATTACACTTATCCTTTCCTGGAAAGTCCTGTGGATAAATCGGGAAGAATCTGTGAGAAACAGAAGATCTCTTGCTCAGTTTAGGCTATGATCCGCGGTCCTGATCGTTTCAAACGATCCTGGTCAGGCATGAACACGAAATCTTTCAGACTGCGTGAAGTCGCGATCGTTTGAAAGATCCGTGAAAACCGCAGACAGCGGTTCGTGCGTCACCCTTCATGCAGGGTCTTATCGACGTGCGCCAACAATCATTAATGTATCAGCCTTTGTCATTTATCGACTTTTGTTCGAGTGGAGTCCGCCGTGTCACTTTCGCTTTGGCAGCAGTGTCTTGCCCGATTGCAGGATGAGTTACCAGCCACAGAATTCAGTATGTGGATACGCCCGTTGCAGGCGGAACTGAGCGATAACACGCTGGCTTTGTATGCGCCAAACCGTTTTGTGCTCGATTGGGTAAGAGATAAGTACCTCAACAATATCAATGGATTACTCAACACATTCTGCGGCGCGGATGCCCCACAACTGCGTTTTGAAGTGGGAACAAAGCCCGTTACGCAAACGCTAAAAACGCCTGTGCATAACGTTGTCGCGCCTGCGCAGACAACAACGGCGCAGCCGCAGCGCGTAGCGCCTGCGGCCCGTTCGGGCTGGGATAACGTACCAGCGCCGGCGGAGCCGACCTACCGCTCCAACGTCAATGTAAAACATACATTTGATAACTTCGTCGAAGGTAAATCCAACCAACTGGCGCGCGCGGCGGCACGTCAGGTGGCGGATAATCCTGGCGGCGCTTATAACCCGTTATTCCTCTATGGCGGCACCGGTCTGGGTAAAACTCACCTGCTGCACGCGGTGGGTAACGGCATTATGGCGCGTAAACCCAACGCGAAAGTCGTGTATATGCACTCCGAGCGCTTTGTGCAGGACATGGTAAAAGCCCTGCAAAATAACGCCATCGAAGAGTTTAAACGCTACTACCGCTCCGTTGACGCATTGCTGATCGACGATATTCAATTCTTCGCCAATAAAGAACGATCCCAGGAAGAGTTTTTCCACACCTTTAACGCTCTGCTGGAAGGCAATCAGCAGATCATTTTGACGTCGGATCGCTATCCGAAAGAGATCAACGGCGTTGAGGATCGTCTCAAGTCCCGCTTTGGTTGGGGGCTGACAGTGGCGATCGAACCGCCAGAACTGGAAACCCGCGTGGCGATCCTGATGAAAAAAGCGGACGAAAATGATATTCGTCTGCCAGGCGAAGTAGCGTTCTTTATCGCCAAGCGTCTACGCTCTAACGTACGTGAACTGGAAGGCGCGCTGAACCGGGTGATCGCCAATGCCAACTTTACCGGCCGGGCGATTACTATCGACTTTGTGCGCGAAGCGCTGCGCGATTTACTGGCGTTGCAGGAAAAACTGGTCACCATCGACAATATTCAGAAGACGGTGGCCGAGTATTACAAAATCAAAATTGCGGATCTGCTTTCTAAGCGTCGATCTCGCTCGGTAGCACGTCCGCGCCAGATGGCTATGGCGCTGGCAAAAGAGCTCACCAACCACAGTCTGCCGGAAATCGGCGATGCGTTTGGCGGGCGCGACCACACTACCGTACTTCATGCCTGTCGTAAAATTGAGCAACTGCGTGAAGAAAGCCACGATATCAAAGAAGATTTTTCGAATTTAATCAGAACATTGTCGTCGTGATCCTATGAAATTTACCGTTGAACGTGAACATTTATTAAAACCGCTTCAGCAGGTCAGCGGCCCGCTGGGCGGTCGTCCTACGCTGCCGATTCTCGGTAACCTGCTCCTCCAGGTAGCGGACGGTACGCTTTCTCTGACCGGCACCGATCTTGAAATGGAGATGGTCGCGCGCGTTACGCTTTCTCAGCCGCATGAGCCGGGCGCCACTACCGTGCCGGCGCGGAAATTCTTTGATATCTGCCGCGGCCTGCCGGAGGGCGCGGAGATTGCCGTTCAGTTGGAAGGCGATCGGATGCTGGTGCGTTCTGGCCGTAGCCGCTTCTCGCTGTCTACGCTGCCTGCCGCCGATTTCCCGAATCTTGACGACTGGCAAAGCGAAGTTGAATTTACGCTGCCGCAGGCCACGATGAAGCGCCTGATTGAAGCGACCCAGTTTTCGATGGCTCATCAGGATGTGCGCTACTACTTAAACGGTATGCTGTTTGAAACGGAAGGTAGCGAACTGCGCACTGTCGCGACCGACGGCCACCGCCTGGCGGTGTGCTCAATGCCGCTGGAAGCGTCTTTACCCAGCCACTCGGTGATTGTGCCGCGTAAAGGCGTGATTGAACTGATGCGTATGCTCGACGGCGGCGAAAACCCGCTGCGCGTGCAGATCGGCAGTAATAATATCCGCGCGCACGTCGGCGACTTTATCTTTACCTCGAAGCTGGTGGATGGGCGCTTCCCGGATTACCGTCGCGTTCTGCCGAAGAATCCGGATAAACATCTGGAAGCGGGCTGCGATATCCTCAAGCAGGCGTTTGCCCGCGCGGCAATCCTCTCGAATGAGAAATTCCGCGGCGTGCGTCTGTACGTCAGTGAGAATCAGCTCAAAATCACCGCCAATAACCCGGAGCAGGAAGAAGCGGAAGAGATTCTGGACGTGAGCTACGGCGGGACGGAGATGGAAATCGGCTTTAACGTTAGCTATGTGCTGGACGTGCTCAATGCGCTGAAGTGCGAAACCGTGCGCATTATGCTGACGGATTCCGTATCCAGCGTACAGATTGAGGATGCGGCGTCACAGAGTGCTGCCTACGTTGTTATGCCAATGAGGCTGTAGAATCTGAAAAGGGGCTGGTTTACTTGCCATTTCGCCTCCCGGCAGTGCTCGAAATGCTCACGTACTTCGTGTACGCTCCGCTTTCTGCGCGCTGGCGGTAGACGAACTGGCTGCGACACACACGCCCCTGGACGAATGTACTAATATATGTCACTGACGCGCCTTTTAATCAAAGACTTCCGCAACATAGAAAATGCGGATCTCGCTTTATCCCCCGGCTTTAACTTCCTGGTTGGCGCCAACGGCAGCGGCAAAACCAGCGTGCTGGAAGCTATCTATACGCTTGGCCACGGTCGGGCGTTTCGCAGTTTGCAGCCTGGCCGCGTGATTCGTCATGAGCAGGAAGCGTTTGTTCTCCACGGGCGCCTGCAGGGCGAAGAGCGTGAGATGTCGATTGGTTTAACCAAAGATAAGCAGGGCGACAGCAAAGTCCGTATCGATGGTACTGACGGTCACAAGATCGCGGAGCTGGCGCATTTAATGCCGATGCAGTTGATTACGCCGGAGGGGTTTACTTTACTCAACGGCGGCCCCAAATACAGAAGAGCGTTCCTTGACTGGGGATGCTTTCACAACGAAGCCGGATTCTTCACCGCCTGGAGCAACCTGAAACGATTGCTGAAACAGCGTAATGCTGCGCTGCGCCAGGTGAGTCGTTATGAGCAATTGCGCCCGTGGGATAAAGAGCTGATTCCGCTGGCGGAACAAATTAGTACCTGGCGGGCGGAGTACAGTAGCGCTATCGCACAGGACATGGCGGATACCTGTCAGCAGTTTTTACCTGAATTTTCCCTGACGTTCTCTTTCCAGCGCGGCTGGGAGAAAGAGACAGACTATGCGGACGTGCTGGAGCGAAGCTTTGAGCGTGACCGTATGTTGACCTACACCGCGCACGGGCCGCATAAAGCGGACTTTCGCATTCGCGCCGACGGCGCGCCGGTGGAAGATACCCTGTCGCGCGGGCAGCTAAAGTTATTGATGTGCGCCTTACGTCTGGCGCAGGGCGAGTTCCTCACCCGCGAAAGCGGGCGGCGCTGCCTGTACCTGATAGATGATTTTGCCTCTGAACTTGACGATGCGCGTCGCGGACTGCTGGCCAGCCGCTTAAAAGCCACGCAATCGCAGGTCTTTGTCAGCGCAATTAGCGCTGAACACGTTATAGACATGTCGGATGAAAATTCGAAGATGTTTACCGTGGAAAAGGGTAAAATAACGGATTAACCCAAGATTAAATGAGCGAGAAACGTTGATGTCGAATTCTTATGACTCCTCCAGTATCAAAGTCCTGAAAGGGCTGGATGCGGTGCGTAAGCGCCCGGGTATGTATATCGGCGACACGGATGACGGCACCGGTCTGCACCACATGGTATTCGAGGTGGTAGATAACGCTATCGACGAAGCGCTCGCGGGTCACTGTAAAGATATCGTCGTGACTATTCACGCCGATAACTCCGTGTCCGTAACGGATGATGGCCGTGGCATTCCGACCGGTATTCACCCGGAAGAAGGCGTCTCGGCGGCGGAAGTGATCATGACCGTTCTGCACGCGGGCGGTAAATTTGACGATAACTCCTATAAAGTCTCCGGTGGTCTGCACGGCGTGGGCGTCTCGGTAGTTAACGCTCTGTCGCAAAAACTGGAACTGGTTATCCAGCGAGATGGCAAAATTCACCGTCAGATCTACGAGCACGGCGTGCCGCAGGCACCCCTGGCCGTCACTGGCGATACCGATAAAACCGGCACGATGGTACGTTTCTGGCCGAGCCACGAAACCTTCACCAACGTCACTGAATTTGAATATGAGATCCTGGCGAAACGCCTGCGTGAACTGTCATTCCTGAACTCTGGCGTTTCCATCCGCCTGCGCGACAAGCGCGACGGCAAAGAAGATCATTTCCACTACGAAGGCGGCATCAAGGCATTTGTTGAATATCTCAACAAGAATAAAACGCCGATCCATCCGAATATCTTCTACTTCTCCACTGAAAAAGACGGTATCGGCATCGAAGTAGCGCTGCAGTGGAACGATGGTTTCCAGGAAAACATCTACTGCTTTACCAACAACATTCCGCAGCGCGACGGCGGTACTCATCTGGCAGGCTTCCGTGCGGCGATGACCCGTACGCTGAACGCCTACATGGACAAAGAAGGCTACAGCAAAAAAGCCAAAGTCAGCGCCACCGGCGACGATGCCCGTGAAGGTCTGATTGCGGTGGTTTCCGTAAAAGTACCGGATCCGAAATTCTCCTCACAGACCAAAGATAAGCTGGTCTCTTCCGAGGTGAAATCGGCGGTGGAACAGCAGATGAACGAACTGCTGAGCGAATACCTGCTGGAAAACCCATCTGACGCGAAAATTGTCGTCGGCAAAATTATCGACGCCGCGCGTGCGCGTGAAGCGGCGCGTCGCGCCCGTGAAATGACCCGTCGTAAAGGCGCGCTGGATTTAGCCGGTCTGCCGGGCAAACTGGCGGACTGCCAGGAACGCGACCCGGCGCTGTCCGAACTGTACCTGGTGGAAGGGGACTCCGCGGGCGGCTCTGCGAAGCAGGGGCGTAACCGCAAGAACCAGGCGATTCTGCCGCTGAAAGGTAAAATCCTCAACGTCGAGAAAGCGCGCTTCGACAAGATGCTCTCCTCTCAGGAAGTGGCGACGCTGATTACCGCGCTGGGCTGCGGTATCGGTCGCGACGAGTACAACCCGGACAAGCTGCGCTATCACAGCATCATCATCATGACCGATGCGGACGTCGACGGCTCGCACATCCGTACGCTGCTGTTGACCTTCTTCTATCGTCAGATGCCGGAAATTGTCGAGCGTGGCCACGTCTACATTGCGCAGCCGCCGCTGTACAAAGTGAAGAAAGGCAAGCAGGAACAGTACATTAAAGACGACGAAGCGATGGATCAGTACCAGATTTCCATCGCGCTTGACGGTGCGACTCTGCACGCGAACGCCCATGCGCCGGCGCTATCCGGCGAAGCGTTAGAAAAACTGGTCTCTGAATATAACGCCACGCAGAAAATGATTGGTCGTATGGAGCGTCGCTTCCCGAAAGCGCTGCTCAAAGAGCTGGTGTATCAGCCAACTCTGACCGAAGCCGATCTTTCTGATGAGCAGACTGTAACGCGCTGGGTGAATGCGCTGATTACCGAGCTGAACGAGAAAGAGCAGCACGGCAGTCAGTGGAAGTTCGATGTTCATACTAATACGGAACAGAATCTGTTCGAGCCTATCGTTCGCGTGCGTACGCACGGCGTGGATACCGATTATCCGTTGGATCACGAGTTTGTGACCGGCGCGGAATATCGTCGTATCTGCACGCTGGGCGAGAAGCTGCGCGGTCTGATTGAAGAGGACGCGTTTATCGAACGCGGCGAGCGTCGCCAGCCGGTAACCAGCTTCGAGCAGGCGCTGGAGTGGCTGGTGAAAGAATCACGTCGCGGTCTGGCTATCCAGCGTTATAAAGGTCTGGGTGAAATGAACCCGGATCAGCTGTGGGAAACCACCATGGACCCGGAAAGCCGCCGTATGCTGCGCGTGACCGTCAAAGATGCAATTGCTGCCGACCAGCTGTTCACTACGCTGATGGGTGATGCCGTTGAGCCGCGTCGTGCCTTTATCGAGGAGAACGCCCTGAAAGCGGCGAACATCGATATTTAACCTGCCTTAATCCCCGGCCCGCCGCTGGCTGGCCGGGGCATCATGATGTTCATCCATATATCTGAATAGAAACTCTTTAAAGCGCTGCGTGGCGGGCGTTTGCGCGCGCCACGCACGTGTTGGGACATCTTGCGCGTGAGCAGGTCAGCGACTTCCTCTCCGGCCTGTTGATTGGTGCGGAAGTCGCCAGCATGAGCGAATCCTTCGCGGCGCAACAGGCTATCACACTCGTCGCCGGACCCGCGCTGATCTCACGTTACCAACAGGCGTTTCGTGCCATTGGGCGTGATGTTTCAACCGTGGATGGCGACATGGCATTTCAGGCTGGAATAAGGAGCATCGCTCATGCAGTGGCAAACTAATCTCCCTCTCATCGCTATCTTACGCGGTATTACGCCCGATGATGCCCTGGCGCACGTTGGCGCGGTGGTGGATGCGGGATTTGACGCTATAGAAATTCCGCTTAACTCCCCACAGTGGGAAAAAAGCATTTCTTCCGTGGTGAAGGCGTATGGCGGCAGGGCGCTTATTGGCGCTGGTACCGTGCTGAAACCGGAACAGGTAGACCAGCTTGCCGGGATGGGCTGCAAGCTGATCGTCACGCCAAATATCCAACCGGAGGTGATCCGCCGGGCAGCGAGCTATGGCATGACCGTGTGTCCGGGCTGCGCCACGGCAACAGAAGCCTTTGCTGCGCTGGATGCTGGCGCACAGGCGTTAAAAATTTTCCCGTCGTCGGCGTTTGGTCCGGGCTACATCAGCGCGCTGAAAGCGGTACTTCCGCCGGATGTTCCGCTATTTGCCGTCGGCGGCGTGACGCCGGAAAACCTGGCGCAATGGATTAAAGCCGGCTGTGTGGGCGCGGGATTGGGTAGCGATCTCTATCGCGCCGGGCAATCCGTTGAACGCACCGCGCAGCAGACTGCGGCATTTGTTAATGCGTATCGAGAGGCAGTGAAATGAAAATAACTCACATCACCACGTACCGTTTACCTCCACGTTGGATGTTCCTGAAAATCGAAACGGATGAAGGCGTGGTTGGCTGGGGAGAGCCGGTCATTGAAGGTCGGGCACGTACTGTAGAGGCGGCAGTACATGAGTTTGCCGACTACCTGATAGGGAAAGATCCGGCGCGTATCAACGACCTGTGGCAGGTAATGTACCGGGCCGGTTTTTATCGCGGCGGCCCGATTATGATGAGCGCCATCGCCGGTATTGACCAGGCATTGTGGGATATCAAAGGCAAGGTGTTGAATGCGCCGGTCTGGCAGCTCATGGGCGGCCTGGTGCGCGACAAAATCAAGGCCTATAGCTGGGTGGGTGGCGATCGTCCGGCAGACGTCATTGACGGTATTGAAAAATTGCGCGGTATTGGTTTTGACACCTTCAAGCTGAACGGCTGTGAAGAGATGGGCGTGATTGATAATTCCCGTGCGGTGGATGCGGCGGTCAATACCGTGGCGCAAATCCGTGAAGCTTTCGGCAGTGAAATTGAGTTTGGGCTCGACTTCCACGGTCGCGTTAGCGCGCCGATGGCGAAGGTACTGATTAAAGAACTGGAACCCTATCGCCCGCTGTTTATTGAAGAGCCGGTGCTGGCGGAACAGGCGGAATATTATCCACGCCTGGCGGCGCAAACGCATATTCCGATTGCCGCAGGCGAGCGTATGTTCTCGCGTTTTGAATTTAAACGCGTGCTGGACGCGGGCGGGTTGGGGATTCTACAGCCGGATTTATCCCACGCGGGCGGCATTACCGAATGCTATAAAATCGCCGGAATGGCGGAAGCATATGACGTGGCGCTGGCGCCGCATTGCCCGCTGGGTCCAATCGCCCTGGCTGCCTGCCTGCATATCGATTTTGTTTCGCGCAACGCGGTATTCCAGGAGCAGAGCATGGGCATTCACTATAACAAGGGCGCGGAACTACTCGACTTTGTGAAAAACAAAGAAGACTTCAGCATGGACGGCGGCTTCTTTAAACCCTTAACAAAACCGGGTCTTGGCGTAGACATTGACGAGGCCAGGGTGATTGAACTTAGCAAAAGCGCGCCGGACTGGAGTAATCCGTTGTGGCGGCACGCTGACGGATCGGTAGCCGAGTGGTGATCGCCACGCAGTAGGCTCAACAAACGTCGCCCTCCGGGCAACCCAATTTAAATATAAAAACACACCCTCTGTAATTTACAGGGCATGGTGAGCGGCCTCGCTATGCCCAGAATCTGGAGACAGATGACGATGGATATTTCAGTTACAGCAGCACAGCCGGGGCGTCGCCGCTATCTGACGCTGGTAATGATCTTTATTACCGTGGTGATTTGCTACGTCGATCGCGCCAACCTTGCCGTGGCTTCCATGCATATTCAAAAAGAATTCGGCATTACCAAAGCGGAAATGGGCTATGTCTTCTCCGCTTTTGCCTGGCTCTATACGTTATGCCAGATCCCCGGCGGCTGGTTTCTCGACCGTATTGGGTCCCGGCTGACCTATTTTATCGCTATCTTCGGCTGGTCAGTCGCGACGCTATTGCAGGGGTTTGCGACGGGACTATTGTCGCTTATCGGCCTGCGCGCTATTACCGGGATTTTCGAGGCGCCGGCCTTTCCGGCAAATAACCGGATGGTCACTAGCTGGTTTCCGGAGCATGAGCGCGCATCCGCAGTCGGGTTCTACACCTCCGGACAGTTCGTCGGACTGGCATTCCTTACGCCGCTGCTGATCTGGATTCAGGAAATGCTGAGCTGGCACTGGGTCTTTATCGTCACCGGCGGTATCGGGATTATCTGGTCATTGATCTGGTTTAAGGTTTATCAACCGCCGCGTTTGACGAAAAGCCTTAGCCAGGCGGAGCTGGAGTATATTCGCGATGGCGGTGGTCTGGTGGATGGCGATGCGCCAGCGAAAAAAGAGGCCCGCCAGCCGCTGACGAAAGCTGACTGGAAACTGGTGTTCCATCGTAAGCTGGTGGGCGTCTACCTCGGTCAGTTCGCCGTAAACTCTACGCTATGGTTCTTTCTGACCTGGTTCCCTAATTATCTGACCCAGGAAAAAGGCATTACCGCGCTAAAAGCGGGCTTTATGACGACCGTACCGTTCCTGGCTGCCTTTTTTGGCGTACTGCTCTCCGGCTGGCTGGCGGATAAACTGGTGAAAAAAGGCTTCTCGCTGGGCGTGGCGCGCAAAACGCCGATTATTTGCGGTTTGCTCATCTCCACATGCATTATGGGCGCTAACTACACTAACGATCCGTTTTGGATTATGGCGTTGATGGCGATAGCTTTCTTCGGCAACGGATTTGCGTCCATTACCTGGTCGTTAATCTCTTCCCTTGCGCCGATGCGGTTGATTGGCCTTACCGGCGGTATGTTTAACTTTATCGGTGGGTTAGGCGGGATTAGCGTACCGTTAGTGATTGGTTATCTGGCGCAAAGCTACGGTTTTGCTCCGGCGCTGGTCTATATCTCCGTTGTGGCCCTGCTGGGCGCGCTGTCTTACATCCTGTTAGTGGGCGATGTGAAACGCGTCGGATAAGTTGGCCGTGGCGAGCCGGAAGTCATTATGGCGAAGGATGACCGGCTATCCATGCGTCGAGCGCCGTCACTCCCTGCGTCACGATAGTTTTAATATCTATATCGCTAAGCGGTTGCAATTCCAGCTCCCGACAGGCTTCGGTTGCCTGCGTCATCCCCAGGCTGGCGCAGCCGCTTTTTAATTTATGCGCCAGCCGCTTAATGTTAACGTCGTCATTCATGGCGCGCGCCGCCTCGATCTCCTCGACTAAAGGCAGCGCGCTGTCTTTGAATAAGGCGACCCATTGCCGGAGCTTTTCCGGGCCGACAGACGCCATATCGCCGGCAAGCTGATGTTCATTCAACATCACCCGCGCGTTGTGAGATTTGCCCTGTAAATAGTGCGCTATCATGCGGTAAAGCTCCTCGCGGGGAACGGGCTTTTGAATAATCCCGCAGAAAAGACCGGCGGTACGCTGACGAAGATTATCGTCTATCACATGCGCGCTAAAACCAATGCGTTTCATGGCGGGATACAGGCTCATCAACTGCTGCGCCAGGGTTAAGCCGTCATAATCCGGTAAATCAAAATCCACCAGCGCCACATCAAAGGACTCGCCTTCGGCTAAACAGCGTAGCGCGTCATTCGCGCTTTCAGCTACTGAGACCTTCACCCCTTTGCCCGTGAGCATTTCAGCGGTAATACGCTGCGTCAGCATATTATCTTCAATCAGCAACAAGCGTAGTCCGTTAAGATTTATCGGTTCCCTGAACGCACTTTTATTTGCGGGTTTGGAGTGGCGAACCGGCAGTTGTAAACGAAAACAACTGCCAACATGAAGCGTACTGGTGACGGTTAGCGTCCCGCCCATCGCCTCTGCCAGGCTGGCGCTGATAGCCAGCCCCAGGCCCGTCCCGCCCCGGCGTCCTGTCGCCTGCACAAACGGTTTGAAAATAGCCGTCAGCTTCGCTTCAGGGATACCGCATCCGGTATCTTCAACCTCAATAAACCAGCTCTGATCGTCGCAAAACGTGCGCAGCACTATGCTGCCGCGATCGGTAAATTTCGCCGCATTACTTAAAAGATTAATCACAATTTGACGTATCCGGCGCGGATCGCCTTGTAGCGTGGAAGGGAGTTGCTCGCTAAAGTCGGTGATGAGCGCCACCTGCACGCGGCTGTGCATTAAATGCAGCGCGCTATTCAACAATTGTCGCGGTTCAAACGGTTCCTCGCTAATGGAAACGTTGGTGCCGCCTACTTCAATCGCCGAGTAATCAAGAATATCGTTAAGAATCGCCAGTAGCGATTCGCCTGAATCATTAATGGCCTGTAAATCGTCGCGGTAGTTTGCCATGAGCGGTTTATCGGCCAGCAATTGTACCGTACCGAGAATGCCGTAAAGCGGCGTGCGAATTTCATGGCTCATGGCGGCAAGGAACGTCGATTTCGCCTCGTTGGCCTTTTCCGCTTCGGCGCGCGCCTGCCGGTGTTCCAGCACCAGCGCATGAAGCTCCGCCGTTTGCGATCGCACCTGTTCCGCCAAATCCTCACGATGGCGGTTCAATTTGCGCACGTTGGCGCAAAACGCTTCCATCAGACGGCTGATGGTATCCAGTTCGCTGACGCCAGCCGCCTCCGGAAACGGCGAGTCAATATCGCCCTCCAGTAGCCGCTGTAAGGCCTGCGTTTGCTGCGCCAGCGGGCGGGATACGGAACGGTAAACCACTCGCCAAAGAATAAAACTTAATGAGCACAGCGCCAGGATGCCTAAGATCACTAACCCTATTTGCCCACGCTGACTGGCGTGTGTAAGACGCGCTAACCCAGCCTCGTTTCGTTTTTCGATGGCGTTCACCAACTGCGACACTTCCGTACTGAAGCGGGTAAACTGAAAGAGGTTATTGGCCATAAGCGTTTGAAGTTGGTCGCGGATGGCGTTTTCCTTACGAAACAGGGTAACCAGTGTGGTGTACTGGTTTATTTTTTCCAGCGCGTCGGCGATTTGGGCGCGAACGGTAGGATCTTCTATACGCTGCTGGCGGCGGGATAAAATTTTAACCAACTGATTAAGTTTTTCATCGGTGTCCTCGGCATCGCTCAGCCCTTGCGCGTCTTTTAAGGTCACAATGAGTTGCTTAAACCGCAGGGCATTGACCCGCAACTCATTCATCTGATTCACATACTCAAGGTCGATATCAATCAGCCGGTCAAGCGCGCGTTCAGCCTGATCCCCTTTACCGCTTTCGATAAGATCGTAAATACCGGCCTGGGTGGCGCCCGCAGATGTCGCGGCATTATTGGCCTGGCCGTGAGCCTGGGCGGCAATGCTTTCCGCCGCCTCCGCAATCTGGTGGCTTAACTGCTGTTGCTGTGCGCGCAGCGTGAGAATTTCACCGACCAGTGTTCCCTGTTGCCCAAGCGTTTGCGCAATCTCTTTTTCTTGCCGGGCGATGGCCGAGGTATTAAATCCCTGCTCGCTTAATGCCTGCAAAAGATGGTTAATTTTAAGGCTTTGCGCTTTCAGCATCTTCCCCTGCGCCAGCCAAACGCCCTCACTGTCGGCATTGGTCAGATTTTGCGCAGAAAAGAGCTCGTAAGCGCTGGCTTCGCTTAACTGCCTGGCCATATTCATCGTGGGGAGCAGCGCTTGCGTATTGGTTTGCTCCACCTGACTAATGACGCGCAGGCTTATCCAGCCGATCACGGTGCTGAGCAGGGTGAGTGCCGCCATCAGGGCGAAGGCCAGCCATAATCTGCGGGTCAGTGAAGGCGTTGACATTTATGCGCCGCGGGTGAAATGGGTTGAGTTGCCGCCGGAAAAACCATTAGGATAAAACCTTGTTGCTGGTGGGGCTATCATGCGCGCGCTTATTTCGTTCTTTTTTTTGATAATCATCGTCTCGAATGTAGAAACGGCGTCAGCCGAAACCGGACTGCTACACTGGACGCGCGCCGATCGGGCGATTCCCTGGCGGCAAACGTCAGTCAATGCGAGTAAACCCTGGAAACTGTGCGCATTATACCCCAGCCTGAAAGATTCTTACTGGTTGTCCGTCAACTACGGGATGCAAAAAGCGGCCAAATTGTATGGCGTTGATTTAAAAGTGCTGGAAGCGAATGGCTATCGGCAACTGGCGACGCAACAACAGCAAATGACGCAGTGCCGGGAGTGGGGCGCCGACGCTATTCTGCTTGGCAGCAGTACCGATCGTTTCCCGGAGCTGGAACGATATGCCGGTAATGTGCCGGTTATTGAACTGGTGAACATGATTCACGATGCCAGCGTCGCAACCCGCATTGGTCTGCCGTGGTTTCAGATGGGGTATCTGCCGGGACGTTTCCTGGTGCAGTGGAGCAAAGGAAAAACGCTTAACGTTTTACTCTTCCCGGGGCCGGAAGAAGCTGGCGGCAGTCAGGAGATGGTGGCGGGTTTTCGTCAGGCAATTAAAGGCAGCGCCATCAACATTGTGGATATCGCCTGGGGCGATAACGACATTGAAGTGCAGCGAAACTTACTCCAGGAAATGCTGGAACGCCATCCGGACGCCAATGTGGTCGCCGGGTCGGCGATAGCGGCGGAGGCGGCGATGGGCGAAGGGCGAAATTTGACGACTCCGCTCACGATCGTCTCATTTTATCTGACGCATCAGGTTTATCGCGGTTTAAAACGCGGCCATATCCTGATGGCGCTCAGCGATCAGATGGCCTGGCAGGGAGAATTAGCGATAACGCAGTCGATTAAGGTCTTACAGGGGCAACCGGTGCCTGAAAATATCAGCCCGCCGGTACTTATTTTGACGCATAACAACGCCGACAGCGCGCGCGTTCGTCGTTCGCTATCGCCTCCGGGATTTCGGCCCGTCTATCTGTATCAATACACCTCCGAGGCTAAAAAGTAGCCTTCGCCATGCTGTGTGACCAGCAGTTCCGGCATAATTTTATGGCGTAAGCGGCGAACCAGGACATCAATCGTGCGGAGATCCGGGGTCTCTACGCGGCGGGCGGAAAGCATTCGCAGCAGACGTTCGCGATGCAGCACTTTGCCTGGGTTGGTCACAAAGGCCAGCAGCAGCTCGTACTCCGCGCGCGTAAGCTTAATGGCTTCACCGTTGTGCTCCAGCGTGTGATTCATCACGTTCAGGCAGTAGCCGGAAAACATATAGCAGTTTTCACTGGCATTTTGCGGCGTGGGGCGGGCCAGATCGATACGCCACAAAAGATTTTTTACCCGCACTACCAGCTCGCGCAGTTCCAGCGGCTTGGTGACGTAGTCGTCCGCGCCCATCTCCAGCCCGACGATGCGGTCGATTTGGTCGCAACGCCCCGTCACCAGAATAATGCCCACCGTGGAGCGTTCGCGTAGCGCCCTGGTCAGCATCAACCCGTTTTCATCGGGGAGGTTGATATCCAGCAGGATCAGCGAAACGTGCTCATGCTCCATGATGTCGCGCAGGCCCGCGCCGCTGTCGGTCACCGAGACACGATACCCCTCCTGCTCAAAATAGGCCTGTAATCTGGCCTGAGTAACAGGTTCATCCTCAACAATAACAATGTGATGTGACATCCTGCGCGCGGTCTCTTTCTGTTCATATCTGTTCATATATTGCCGTATCCCGTTCATCCTGACCAGTGACGCTGTTCATATTTGCGGAATAAGATCTGCGCATTAAACCATATAATTACAGGGGCTATTATGCGAAAACTCTGGAGAGCGCTACTCAGGCCAAGCGCCCGTTGGTCGATACTGGCGCTGGTCATTGTCGGGATTGTGATCGGCGTTGCGCTGATCGTGTTACCTCACGTCGGTATCAAACTGACCAGTACGACAGAGTTTTGCGTCAGCTGCCATAGTATGCAGCCGGTGTATCAGGAATATAAACAGTCCGTACATTTCCAGAACGCTTCCGGCGTACGCGCGGAATGCCACGATTGCCATATCCCCCCTGATATTCCAGGCATGGTGAAACGTAAGCTGGAAGCCAGCAACGATCTTTACCAGACATTTATTGCCCACTCGATTGATACCCCGGAAAAATTTGAAGCCAAACGCGCCGAGCTTGCCGAGCGTGAATGGGCGCGCATGAAAGAGAATAATTCCGCGACCTGTCGTTCCTGCCATAACTACGATGCGATGGATCACGCGAAACAGAACCCGGAAGCGGCGCGGCAAATGAAAATCGCCGCGAAAGAAAATCAGTCCTGCATCGACTGCCATAAAGGGATTGCCCACCAGCTACCGGATATGAGCAGCGGTTTCCGCAAACAGTTTGATGAACTGCGCGCCAGCGCCAGTACGCATAATGACGGCGATACGCTCTATTCGCTGGATATCAAGCCGATTTACGCCGCTAAAGGCGATAAAGAACCGGCAGGTTCGCTGTTACCTGCTTCTGAAGTGAAAGTCCTTAAACGGGACGGTGACTGGTTGCAAGTGCAAATCGAAGGCTGGACGGAGACGGACGGTCGCCAGCGCGTGCTGACGCAGTTGCCCGGTAAACGTATTTTTGTCGCCTCGATTCGCGGCGATGTGCAACAGCATGTGAAAACGCTGGAAGAGACCACCGTCGCGGCGACCAATACTCAGTGGAGCAAATTACAGGCAACTGCGTGGATGCAAAAAGGCGACATGGTAAATGACATTAAACCGATTTGGGCCTATGCCGACTCCCTCTATAACGGCACCTGTAATCAGTGTCACGGCGCGCCGGACAAAGCGCACTTTGACGCTAACGGCTGGATCGGCACGCTCAACGGCATGATCGGTTTCACCAGTCTGGATAAGCGTGAAGAACGTACCTTGTTGAAATATCTCCAGATGAATGCGTCTGATACCACCAACACGCCGCACAGCGATAAGGGAGAACACAATGAAAAATAAGGACTCGTTACACGTCTCTCGTCGACGTTTTCTGGCGCAGCTTGGCGGTTTGACGGTGGCAGGAATGCTGGGGCCGTCACTGCTGACGCCCCGTAGCGCCCGCGCAGCGGATGCCGTTGCGCCAGGCGCCGCGACGAAAGAGGGTATCCTTACCGGTTCTCACTGGGGGGCGATTCGCGCCACGGTGGTTGACGGTCGATTTGTGGCGGCAAAACCGTTTGAACAGGATAAATACCCGTCCAAAATGATCGCCGGTCTGCCCGATCACGTCCACAACGCGGCGCGTATCCGTTATCCGATGGTGCGTGTCGACTGGATGCGCAAAGGTCATCAAAGCGACACCTCGCAGCGCGGCGATAATCGTTTTGTGCGCGTCTCCTGGGATGAAGCGCTGGATCTGTTCTATCAGGAACTGGAGCGGGTGCAAAAAACCTACGGGCCGAGCGCGTTACTGACGGCGAGCGGCTGGCAATCTACCGGCATGTTCCATAACGCCTCCGGGATGCTGGCGCGCGCGATTGCGCTATATGGCAATAGCGTTAGCACGGGAGGGGACTATTCGACCGGCGCGGCGCAGGTGATTCTGCCGCGCGTGGTGGGTTCAATGGAAGTGTACGAGCAGCAAACGTCATGGCCTCTGGTTTTACAGAACAGTAAAACGATTGTGCTATGGGGTTCTGATATGGTGAAAAACCAGCAGGCAAACTGGTGGTGCCCGGATCACGATGTCTATCAGTACTATGAACAATTAAAAGAGAAAGTTGCCAGCGGCGCTATCTCGGTCATCAGCATCGACCCGGTCGTCACCTCCACGCACGATTATCTGGGGCGCGATAAGGTCAAACATATCGCTATTAACCCGCAGACGGATGTCCCGTTACAACTGGCGCTGGCGCATACCCTGTACAGCGAGAAACTGTACGATAAAAATTTCCTCGATAACTACTGCGTCGGTTTTGACCAGTTCCTCCCCTATTTGCTGGGCGAGAAAGATGGACAGCCCAAAGATGCCGCCTGGGCGGAAAAACTGTGCGGTATTGATGCCGACACCATCCGCGCGTTGGCGCGGCAGATGGCGGGCGACAGAACGCAAATCATCGCTGGCTGGTGCGTGCAACGTATGCAGCATGGCGAACAGTGGTCATGGATGGTCGTCGTGCTGGCGGCAATGCTGGGACAGATTGGTTTACCGGGCGGCGGCTTTGGTTTTGGCTGGCACTACAACGGCGCCGGGACGCCTGGCCGTAAAGGGATCATTTTAAGCGGCTTTTCCGGTTCGACGACCGTTCCGCCAGTGCACGACAGCACGGATTACAAAGGCTACAGCAGCACCATTCCTATTGCGCGTTTTATGGATGCCATCCTTGAACCGGGCAAGGTCATTAACTGGAACGGCAAATCGGTTAAATTACCGCCGCTGAAGATGTGCGTGTTCGCCGGGACTAACCCGTTCCACCGACACCAACAAATTAACCGCATAATTGAAGGGTGGCGCAAGCTGGAAACGGTCATCGCTATTGATAACCAGTGGACGTCGACCTGCCGCTTTGCGGATATCGTTTTGCCGGCTACCACCCAATTTGAGCGTAACGACCTCGATCAATTCGGCAACCACTCTAACCGCGGCATTATCGCCATGAAACAGGTGGTGTCGCCGCAGTTTGAAGCGCGTAACGACTTTGATATTTTCCGCGATCTCTGCCGACGCTTTAACCGTGAAGCGGCATTTACGGAAGGCCTTGATGAAATGGGCTGGTTGAAACGCATCTGGCAGGAAGGGAGCCAGCAGGGAAAAGGTCGCGGTATCCACTTACCGACTTTCGAGGTGTTCTGGAATCAACAGGAGTACATCGAGTTTGATCATCCGCAGATGTTTGTGCGCCATCAGGCTTTCCGTGAAGATCCGGACCTGGAGCCGTTGGGCACGCCAAGCGGCTTGATCGAGATTTATTCCAAAACGATCGCCGACATGCAATACGACGATTGTCAGGGCCATCCCATGTGGTTCGAAAAAATCGAACGCTCGCATGGCGGGCCGGGATCGCAGCGCTGGCCGTTGCACTTACAATCCGTCCACCCTGATTTCCGTCTGCACTCCCAACTGTGCGAGTCGGAAACGCTGCGTCAGCAATATACCGTTGGCGGCAAGGAGCCGGTCTTTATTAACCCACAGGATGCCAGCGCGCGCGGGATCCGCAACGGTGACATCGTGCGGGTATTCAATGCACGCGGACAGGTACTGGCAGGGGCGGTAGTTTCCGATCGCTATGCGCCGGGCGTGGCGCGAATTCATGAAGGTGCCTGGTACGATCCTGATAAAGGCGGCGACATCAACGCGTTATGTAAGTACGGCAACCCTAACGTATTAACGCTGGATATCGGTACATCGCAGCTCGCGCAGGCGACCAGCGCGCATACGACGCTGGTGGAAATTGAAAAATATACCGGCCCTATGGATAACGTCACGGCGTTTAACGGTCCGGTCGAGATGGTCGCGCAGTGTGAATATGTACCCGCATCGCAGGGGAATCCGCATGATTAAGCAGCCAGCGCTTGCTCAGGAACAGTACGCCTGCGTATATGCATGGCTGGCGTTACTCTTTTTCCGGGAAGTGGATGATGAAGGGTTAATACAATTACAGTCCGCGGAGATCGCGGACTGGCTGGCGCTGTTAAAGCGTCAGCCTGCGCTGGCGGCGTCGGTGGCGTTACTCGAACAAAAAATTGCCGCGCTTAGCCTGCGCCAGGATGCGCAGTTGGAGCTGGCCGCAGATTTTTGCGGATTGTTCCTGATGACGGATAAAAAATCGGCGTTGCCCTACGCCTCGCAATACCCGCAGCAGGAACCCGGCATGATTAAACATTTATTGCTTGAAGCCGGGATGGAAGTCAACGACGATTTTAAAGAGCCGACCGACCACCTGGCGATTTATCTGGAATTACTCAGCCATTTACATTTTTCATTGGGTGAATCGTTCCAACAACGGAGAATGAATAAATTACGCCAGAAAACATTGTCGTCATTACTGGAATGGCTTCCGGAATTTACAAATAATTGCCTTAAGCATGATCCCTATGGCTTTTATGCTGCGTTAAGTCAATTATTGTTGGCTATCGTTCGTTTTGATGACGGAAAAGAGGATTTATCCATTGTTGCGGCTGAATAAACCCTGTGACGGGCATCGCAAAATAAATCTTACGATAGTCGGGGGTTATCATATCTATAGGTTTAGCCAATTGTAATTATTGATACCAATCAATATCCATGATGGGTTTGTATTTAGTATTGATGGGCCTCATGAGTAAAAAAATAAAATTTAATTAATCATGCCGCAATACCCCATAAGGATAGTGATATGAAAAAAATTACCCTCTATGCGACAACGGTTATCACCGTTGGGCTGTTATGTTATTTAGGTTTGTCCGGGTATGTATGGTATTACGACAAACAGCGCAGTAAAAAAAGCGATGTGCAGGCCTCGGTTGTGGGTGAAAATAATAAAATACTGGGTTATTTCAGGGAGAAAGGATGTGATTATTGTCATACGCCTTCCGCTGAATTACCTTTTTATTCCTCTTTTCCGGTGGCAAAGCAGCTAATGGATTACGATATCCAGCTTGGCTACAAATCGTTTAACCTGGAGGCGGTACGGGCCGCCCTGATTGCGGATACGCCGGTGCCGCAAAGCGAACTGAATAAAATTGAATGGGTTATGCAACATCAGACTATGCCGCCAACCCGCTATGTCGCGCTGCACTGGGCGGGGGGCGTCAGCGATAAAGAGCGTACTGACATCCTGAACTGGATAGCCGATCAGCGTGAGCGCAACTATGCCAGCGCCGATACCGACGCCGCGCACCGGAATGAACCCGTTCAGCCTATTCCGCGCAATATTCCCGTCGATGCGAAAAAAGTCGACTTAGGTTTCCGTCTTTATCATGATGAACGTTTATCCGGCGACAGCACAATATCCTGTGCGCATTGCCACGCGATAAATGCGGGCGGTGTCGATGGCAGAAAAACCTCAATTGGCGTTGGCGGTGCGGTAGGACCAATAAATGCGCCGACGGTATTCAACTCCGTATTTAATATCGAACAATTTTGGGATGGTCGTGCTGCAACCCTGCAGGAGCAAGCAGGCGGACCGCCGTTAAATCCTATTGAAATGGCCTCTAAATCCTGGGATGAAATTATTAGCAAGCTTGATAAAGATCCTGTCCTGAAAAAAGATTTCCAGGCGGTTTATCCGCAAGGATTTACCGGGGAAAATATTACTGATGCGATCGCCGAATTTGAAAAAACGTTGATAACGCCGGACTCCGCCTTTGATAAATGGCTCCGTGGAGATGAAAATGCGCTGACCGAGCAACAGAAACACGGTTATCAATTATTTAAAGAGAATAAATGTGCAACCTGTCACGGCGGTATCATTTTAGGCGGACGCTCTTTTGAACCATTGGGATTAAAGCGAGACTTTAATTTTGGCGAAATTACCGCAGCGGATATTGGTCGTATGAACGTCACCAAAGAGGTTCGCGATAAATTACGGCAAAAAGTCCCGGGCTTACGCAACGTCGCGTTAACGGCGCCTTATTTCCATCGGGGCGACGTACCGACGCTGGATGGCGCGGTAAAACTGATGCTGCGTTATCAGGTTGGCACCGATCTGCCGCAAAACGATATTGACGATATCGTCGCCTTCCTGGAAAGCCTGACCGGTGTTTATACGCCATATCAACCTGAATATGCGCAATGACAATGATGCTTGAAGCCAGAGATCTGCACTGCGAGCGGGACGAGAGGACGCTGTTCAGTGGGCTGTCGTTCACCGTGGACGCCGGGGAGTGGGTGCAGGTCACCGGCGGCAACGGCGCCGGAAAAACCACCCTGCTGCGCCTGCTGACCGGGCTGGCGCGCCCGGACGGCGGCGAGGTGTACTGGC
>NZ_JAGERQ010000018.1:0-45121 GCF_017572645.1 Salmonella sp. 32100201201700099SM
GGCGGTGATGGTGAATGGCGGCGGCAATCACCGGCTTTAAGCGGGTGAAGTCGTCCACGACGGGAACGGCGCGCGGTGCTGGCGCGGCGACGGGTTCCGGGAAGAAGCGAGTAATCACGGCAGACATACCGCGAATGGCAAAGATCAGCAGGAACAGAAACGCCAGCACGAACCCCATGCCGAGGAGCATCAGAGTGAAGCCTTCACCTAATAGCAGAGCTGCATTAGTCATAAAATAGCCTTCAGGCAGGAGGCACGATAATGGGGCTATTTATGACGATGAAATAATAAGGGTGGATTTCCCTGAGCCGCCCTGGCCAGAGCCCTTGGTTATTATTATCGTCATAACGTATTACCACCATTATCGTGCAATTTACGTAATCAGGTTTATTTGATGAAACTTACGTTCTGGCATATTTCATCAGCGACGATCTCTTTACGCTGATTAAAAATAATTTTGTTCTGTTCAAACAGATTATTCCCATGGGTATCAATAGAAACAATCAGCGGGCCAAACTCTTTAACCCGACAGACCCACAGCGTTTCCGGCATCCCCAGATCGCGCCATTGGGCATCTTCAATTTCTTCCACGCACACGGCGGCTACAACCGCACAACCGGCAGGGAATACGCAGTGCAGCGCTTTGTGTTCAGCACAGCCCTCTTCGGTACCTTTACCCATACCGCCTTTACCCACAATTAATTTCACGCCAGTCTGCGCAATAAACTCTTTTTCGAATTTCTCCATACGCATGCTGGTGGTTGGTCCAACGGAGACCATTTCAAACTTATCGTCTTCGCCTTTAATTGGGCGGACAATTGGGCCAGCGTGTAAAATAGCGCCGCCGCGAACATCTACCGGAAGTTCGCGACCACCTTCAATTAAACGGCGATGGGCTACGTCACGGCAGGTAACAATATGACCGTTGAGATAAATAATATCGCCAGCCTTAATATCCGCTAAATCTTCATCTTTAATTGGCGTAGTCAGGATTTTTTTAGTCATCAGAAATTCACTCCGCTGTGAGACGTAATGGTGTAATTCAAATCTTTATCGAAAACGATGTGCCCTTTACGGTGCGACCAGCAGCCGACGTTTACCGCCACGCCGATGGTAGAAGGATGACGCGCGGTGTTTTCAATGTTCACGCCCATAACGGAGGTATTACCGGACATCTCCTGCGGCCCCAGGCCAATTTTGTTAATGCCGTCTTCCAGCATTTTTTCCAGCGAGGCTGCACGCTCATTCTCGTTATGCGAACCGATCGGACGCATCAGCGCTTTTTTCGATAGCAGTGCCGCCGTTTCAACAGAGGTCGCTACGCCCACGCCAACCAGCAGCGGCGGACAAGCATTGAGGCCGTAGCTGGTCATCACATCCAGTACAAAGCGGGTCACACCTTCATAGCCTGCACCCGGCATCAGCACCATCGCTTTCCCCGGCAGAGAACAACCACCGCCCGCCATATAGGTATAAATGCTGCACTGATCGGAATTGGGAACGATCTCCCAGAAGACCGTCGGCGTACCTTTACCCACGTTTTTACCGGTGTTGTATTCATCAAAAGTTTCTACGCTGTTGTGGCGCAGCGGAGAATCTACAGTTGCTTTGATCACCGCCTCACGCAACAACGCTTCCAGCTCGCCAATCAGCGGAAAGTTCGTCCCGCACTCCACCAGAAATTGAATGACACCGGTGTCCTGGCAGGAAGGTCGATCCAGCTCTTTCGCCAGACGCTGGTTCTCAATCATGGTAGTAAAGATGACGTCGGCCAGTTTACTGGTCTCTTTCTTATGCAAATCTTCCAGTTTTGCAGTGACATCATCAGGCAAAACTTTGCCGGTATATCCCACAAACTTGGCCATAACGTCGGTCATATGGGATATCTGTTCACTTTTGCTCATAAATGCTCCTTAGTCAGAACAGCTTCCGTTAATTACGGATGAAAAGGGAAAAGGATTGGCAGCAGGATCAGGCTGACAATGGTTGAAACGATAATCAGGGGGATACCGGCCTTAGCGTAGTCGACAAATTTATAGCCACCCGCGGAGAGCACCATCATGTTGGCAGGCATACCGATAGGAGTTGCGTAGGCGCAGGAACCGCCAATGACCGTCGCCATCAGAACCGCACGCGGGTCGGCGCCCATGCCTGCGGCAATGGACAAACTCACCGGTACCAACAGCGCTGTCGTTGCGGTATTGGACATAAAGTTGGTCATCACAACGGACAAGGCGAAAACGGCAACCAGCAACATGAACGGCGAGGAGTTTTGCCCCAGCATGCCGATCACATAGTCCGCAACCAGCTTGCCTGCCCCGGTCATTTCCAGCGCTTTTGCCAGTGCCAGGGTGCCGCCAAAGATAAA
This sequence comes from Salmonella sp. 32100201201700099SM, assembly GCF_017572645.1. Lineage (NCBI taxonomy): Bacteria > Pseudomonadati > Pseudomonadota > Gammaproteobacteria > Enterobacterales > Enterobacteriaceae > Salmonella > Salmonella sp. 32100201201700099SM. Next base: position 2,369 of record NZ_JAGERQ010000018.1, read on the forward strand.
AATGGTCTGGGAGTCAATGGCTTTATAGGCCTGTTTTTCCGTGAGTACGCCGCTTACTACCAGCACAAGAGCGCCAATACAACCGGTCACGGCCAGGCTGACACCGATCTTCTTCTCAAAGATCATGCCGAGGATCGTTGCGATCAACACCACGAGTGAGAGCCGTTGTTTCTACTGTGGAACATGGCTGTAGTCACGTTGCGCCCCGACGCTCCCCACCTCACCGCCGGTCGCATTATTCGGCAGAAAGCGATAGCCAATAGTCAGGAAGTAGAGAATGCCGCAGATGAGCATCGGGAGACCGATTTTTGCGTATTCAAAAAAGCCAAAGCCGCCGCCCATGTTCTGTAGCGCAGACTGCGCGATAAGATTGCCCGGCGCGCCAATTAACGACAGGTTACCGCCCAACGCAGCGGCGAAAACCAGCGGCATCAGTAGACGAGAACGCGAGAAGCCCGATTTTGCCGCCACGCCGATCACCACCGGAATCAAAACCGCAGCGGTACCGGTGTTAGAGAGGACGCCAGACATCAAACCCACCACCACCATAATGGTGAAGATCAGCTGTTTTTCTGTTTTCGCGAAGCGCGTGATGACGCCGCCCACTTTGTTTGCCATACCGGTCTCGAACAACGCACCGCCCACGATAAACATCGCGACAAAGAGGATGACGTTAGTGTCGATAAAGCCAGCAAAGGCCTGTTTGATATTCAGAACGCCGGTGATCACTAAGGCCACGCAGACAATCATGGAAGTGACGGCCAGTGGCACTTTTTCCCATACAAACATGACGATAGCGAACACCAATAAACATAGGGTAAGGGTAATGGGTTCCATATTTATAATTATCCAATCAATGATATATGATATTGTATCCAATGTTGACAGGGAGAAATTATTCCCATACAAAAACTAAGTCAAATCGTTTCTCAGGAAAGATGCAGGATTGGGATCTACATCAAGATCGTAGCTGGATCGTTACTGGACGTGATTAATAGAATTGAAGAATTGGTTGAAGCGCCTGCGATGCTCACGCAGGCGAAAAGATCAGGCAGAAGGGTCACCAACATAGCGGGTCAGCATATTCTCCATTGAGCGAATAATGTGTTCGCGCATGTGCTGGCGTGCCAATGTTTCATCATGAAGTTCAAGAGCTTGCAGAATACTTTTATGTTCCTGAATGGAAATCACGGCATACTCTTCTTCGGTGACCTTATGGCCCATCGACAGGCCGTTCCACATATTACAGAGCAACATTTTCATTTTTTCGTTGCCAGCAACATTCCATATTTCCATATGAAATGCCTGATTCAGGTCGGAGTATTCCGCCGAGTTATTTTCCGCGAGAGCCTTTTCAGCGGCATAATGCACCTGGGCTATCCGCGAGATATCGGTGCCAGGACGAGAAGCTTTAGCCACCGCCTCACTTTCTAACAGCGCGCGAATTTCATAGTGTTCACGGATCGTTTGTTCATTGATGCCCAACACCACCGCCCCTTTATTAGGGCGCACTTTTATCAGCCCATCCGCCGCCAGAATCTGAAACGCCTCGCGCACTGGCATACTGGACACGCCGACCATTCCGGCAATGCCTTCTAACGTAATCTCCTGCCCTTCCACTAACTCCCTCGAAAGAATCGCTTTACGCAGCACTGCCGCGACCTGTTCTTTCGCTGAAAGAAGCTTAATCTTCCCTAACTTAGGCTTCTGCACTTTCCCAATCCTTCATATGTTGACGCATTATTTCTGCTAAAGAGAGGAAATAACGCTGCATAACTTGCCCAATCTCATCACGCCGCCCCTGGCGTATGACGTCAGCCAGTTCAGCGAAAAGCTGCGCCGACTCCTGATTATCTTTTTTCAGATGCAAAATAACATAAGAGACATAACCGTCCAGGAACTGCTGATACACCTTTTCCAGATAGCGGTTATTCACATAAGAAATCAGCATCGCATGACACTCCAGTTCGCAGGATTTGTCTTCTGCGACAGCCAGCGCTTGCGCACGTATCAGGAGGGCATCGCCTACTTCGCTGGGCATCAGCGAAAACATTTCGGCGGCCATCGCGGCAATCACGCGAAAAATATGACTCACGCGATCGGCCTCAAGATGCGCGACCTGCATGTGCCTGTTGGGCAGTCGGATTAAAAAACCTTCCTGTTCGAGTGACTGTAGCGCTTCTCGAACCGGCATTCGTGAAAGACCGAGCTGCTCCGCAATACTTTCCTGCGCGAGTTCTTCTCCCGCTTTTATATTGCCGGAAAGAATTTCATAGCGAAGCATTTGGGTAATGTGATCGCGGGTTTGCGTTCTTTGGATCTTTTTCACGACGTTCTCGTTAATAACCGATAAGACGTGAGGAGTTTAGCAGATTTAGTACTTGATTTCGTGGCTTGTTTACAGTCAAAGAAGCCGGAGCAAAAGCCCCGGCATCGGGCAGGAACAGCTTATTTATTAATAAAATCTTCACCCAACTGAATATCTTTTTTCAGCGTATCCAGCATAGCGTCCAGCGAATGTTGCTCGAAAGCGCTCAGTGTGCCGATGGATTTACGCTCTTCTACGCCGTTTTTACCCAGCAGCAGCGGCTGAGAGAAGAAACGGGCATACTGACCGTCGCCTTCCACATAGGCGCATTCCACCACGCCCTTCTCGCCCTGCAGAGCGCGAACCAGAGAAAGACCGAAACGCGCGGCAGCCTGGCCCATAGAGAGGGTTGCCGATCCGCCGCCGGCTTTCGCCTCGACGACTTCCGTACCGGCGTTCTGAATACGTTTAGTCAGCTCGGCCGCTTCTTGTTCGGTAAAACTTACGCCTGGAATCTGCGACAGCAGCGGCAGAATCGTCACGCCGGAGTGTCCGCCAATCACCGGAACTTCAACTTCCGTTGGCAGCTTACCTTTCAGCTCTGCGACAAAGGTATTAGAGCGGATGATATCCAGCGTGGTAACGCCAAACAGTTTGTTTTTGTCGTATACGCCTGCTTTTTTCAGCACTTCCGCCGCAATCGCAACGGTGGTGTTCACCGGGTTGGTGATAATGCCCACGCACGCTTTCGGGCAGGTTTTAGCGATCTGCTGCACCAGGTTTTTCACGATGCCGGCGTTAACGTTAAACAGGTCGGAACGGTCCATACCCGGCTTACGCGCCACACCCGCAGAAATCAGTACTACGTCAGCGCCTTCAAGCGCCGGGGTTGCGTCTTCACCGGAGAAACCTTTGATTTTTACAGCGGTGGGGATGTGGCTCAAATCAACGGCCACACCGGGAGTCACTGGAGCGATGTCGTACAGGGAGAGTTCTGAACCTGAAGGCAGTTGGTTTTTTAAAAGTAATGCCAGCGCCTGACCGATACCACCAGCAGCGCCGAGGACTGCGACTTTCATCCTAAACTCCTTATTATATGATTAGCTAAGTGTCTATTGCTCCGCGGCGGCGACCTTAATTCACAAATTCAATGATTACAATCCTCACTCATCAAGAATGCGGAGTCGCGCAATTTTGGCTTTTATGCATTTAATTTGCGTAATCCGGATCGGCTGCAACCAGAGAGCAACGTTCTACAGGTGGTGACAATATACCCTACTACCCTCTCAAAACAACATCATTTTGATAACAATTAATTTACTTTTAATCTTATTTGCGAGGCGTGACACAGGCATGTTTCTTGATAACGAAATTTGATAAAATTCCGCTCTTTCATAACATTATTTCAGCCTTAAACAAGGCAGACTGTTTGCATAAAAATTCATCTGTATGCACAATAATGTTGTTTCTACCGCCATATTACGGGTGACTTATGCGAAGCTCGGCTAAACAAGAAGAACTAGTAAGAGCGTTTAAAGCGCTCCTCAAAGAAGAAAAATTCAGCTCACAGGGCGAAATCGTCCTCGCGTTGCAGGATCAGGGCTTTGAAAATATCAATCAGTCCAAGGTCTCGCGCATGTTGACTAAGTTCGGCGCAGTGCGTACACGTAACGCAAAAATGGAAATGGTGTACTGTCTTCCGGCTGAACTGGGCGTCCCAACAACATCCAGTCCGTTGAAAAATCTGGTGCTGGATATCGACTATAACGACGCTGTCGTGGTGATTCATACCAGCCCCGGCGCAGCACAACTCATCGCGCGCCTGCTGGATTCACTGGGGAAAGCAGAAGGTATTCTCGGCACGATTGCCGGCGACGATACTATCTTCACTACGCCTGCCAGCGGCTTTTCCGTAAGAGATCTGTACGAAGCCATTCTGGAACTTTTTGAACAAGAGCTCTAGTCCCACTTCCTCCGTCGTCGTACGGCGGAGGCACCTTTTTGTCCTCTCCCCTCGCCGCTTTCCTGTACGGCTATCATTTGGCAAATCATGCCCTTAAACATTCACCGCATGAATGACAAATCAAAAAAAAGCACAAAATGTCAAATTTTTTAACCAATTGATTTTCTTTTATTTTTTAAACGACAGCGGCGAAAAACAGCAATTTTAATTCCATAACGTTATAAAAAATAAAATTTTTAATGTCTTTAAAAAGCAGAAACAATTAGCGTGGTATTAATTAATCGCGTGATTAGTGTATACTTAATTTTGTGATGAGGGTCACGAAACAAAGACCCCAGTAAAGGAATTCGACGAGGTAAAAATCATGAAAATCAAAACCACTGTTGCAACATTAAGTGTTCTGTCCGTTCTCTCTTTTGGCGCTTTCGCCGCAGAACCTATCAGCGCAGAGCAAGCGCAAAATCGTGAAGCAATCGGATCGGTTTCAGTCAGCGCTATCGGCTCATCGCCTATGGATATGAATGCCATGCTGAGCAAAAAAGCGGATGAACAAGGCGCTACGGCCTACCACATTACCGAAGCGCGTAGCGGCAGCAACTGGCACGCCACTGCCGAACTGTACAAATAAAATTCACCTGCCATCGCATATAACGTGTCATTGCTTCGCGGAGATATCGCATAAGAAAAGCCCATTAATCCGCGAGGTTGACCCTATAAAGGAATAAAAGACCATGAAAACGAAATACATTATCGCATCACTCGGCCTGGCCACTCTGCTCTCTTTCGGCGCAAATGCCGCAGTACATCAGGTCAACGCGGAACAGGCGCAGAATCTGCAACCGATGGGCACCATTTCCGTCTCGCAGATTGGCAGTACGCCAATGGATATGCGCCAGGAGATCGTCGCTAAAGCTGAAAAAGCAGGCGCTAATAGCTATCGCATCATCGAATTAAAAGAAGGTGATAACTGGCACGCCACCGCCGAGTTGTATAAGTAAACCCTCGTCGTCTAACCCGACGACTTGCCCCCGCCTGCCGGGGGCTTTTTTATGCTTTTTCAATGCCGGACATTAAACCGTAGCCGCCCCTCCAGCTCTTCTTCCGCTTCATCAAAGAGTAAAATCAGCGCCCCGTAGCGCCTGCGCAGTTTATCAGGCAGGTGAACGAACTCAATCTCTAGCGGTAGAGGTAAGATATCGCTCATTACCGCATCCCATAATGTATCAAGATCGCTTACTTTCTCACTGGCAAGACCAAACGTCTGCGTAAACTCGCGATAAAAATCGCTTTGGTTTTTAATATCATTAAAATCAAAAGTATAGACATTCATAGCCAGCCACCATCCCCGACAGACAATTGTCTGTTTTACTACTAAGCATCATTATGCAGAGGTTTCACTTCCAGAAACGCTTTTAGCCCCGGAGCACTCTTGCGCTGTTTTTGTATCTCAAATAAGTATAGTCATAAAAAAACCGACGCTTTTGGCATCGGTTCTTGTGGGTTAGCTATCGGTAAGCGCGTTCTGGTATTTATGTAACATGCCCGTCAGGCGTTTAACCGGTTCCGTCACCTGCGGCGGCGCCTCCCAGATACGTAATTTCTCCTGATAGATATCCAGCTCATCCAGCAACTGACCAAAGTAGCGTCGCCGTTTATCATCGCTTCCGGCGGAAATAACATGGTCTGCGGTACGACGAAGCTGGCGGTGGAACACTGACAGATCCTCATTAACCGGTATCGGCGCGTCGCGCAGACGTTGATGAGCAATGATCATCGTTAGCGCCAGGCGAAACTTCGGCAAATCGCCAGGGAATTTATTCATCAGCAAAAAGAGTTGCTGATATAACGCAGGCAGACGGTTTTCTTTACGACGTACCACGTTGGTCGTCATTGCCGAGACCGCAGCGGAAACAAACTGATTAAGCAGCACGCGACCGGTTCGATCTTTGGATTTATCACGCACCAGCAGGATGACGATAAACGCCAGCATACAGCCGACAATTTGCCCCAACGCGCTGTCGAGGAACTGGCTGAAATGGAACGTCATCGGATTATCCAACACAATAATGTTAATCGTACTGGCCAGCGCCCCCATCGACCCCAGACGCCGTTTCTGGACCTCAATGCCGATAAAGAACCCCAATACCGCCAGGCTCAAACATAACAACAGCATACTTTGCTGCGTATTGGGAATAATCACCAGGAAATAGAGCAATCCCAGCGGCAACGCCGCCAGAGTGCCATAAATAAAATCAATGCAGACCATGCGCGGATTGGGTAAACGCATCGCCAGCGAGGTCACCACGGCAATCATCACCATCTCGCCATTACCCGATGTCCAGCCGGTCCATAGCCAGAATAATGTCCCCAGAATGCAGGAAAGCGTGGTGCGCCAGAAGTTCACCATCGCATGGTGGCGTTCAGCGGATTCCACTTTAACTACGGGCTCGCCTTGCAGGATCTCTTCTTCCGTCGCGCTGATTTTGGTGTTGCTGATCACGCCGCGTTTAAGCAGCAGATAGCGCGTCGCAGCGCCTACCCAACTATAAAGCGTGACGGGCGTTTCGCGCTCGCCGGTCCAGACAATAACACGCCGCATCCGTTTTAACTGCCTGTGGACGTCCTGTACCGTTTCAACCGGCGTCTCGAACAGTTCCCGGAATGTATCGGTAATCAGTTCCGGCCGCGTGTTTTGAATAAGATAAGTTTCACAGGATTGCGTAATCAGCGTGAGCGAAAGCGTATTCAACGCTTTCAGGCGGCGGTTAGCGCGTACCCAGCGCGAAGATTCCATATTCAGATTACTTCGCATCCCCTCCAGCGCCGCCGTGCGTCGCACCAGATCGCCCCAGGCGTTGTCGACTTCTTCGCTGTCGCCATGCTTAATACAAAGTTGCATTAGCTGATATTGCGCTACCAGTAAACTGTCCAGTTCGCGATCAACCTCCTGCTTTATCGATCGCGGCGAGAAAAGCAGATCCGCTAAAATAGCGCAGCCAATGCCGATGACGATTTCGCTACAGCGTTCAAGCGCAAATTGCGGCGTGAGTAGCGGCTCCGTCTGAATGGTAATCACAATGATCAGCGCAGTATAACCTGACAGTCCCCACGCATAAGAGTTTTCGATCCGTACTAAAGAGGAGATCCAGGTACAAAAACCGACCCAGACACAGCACACCAGAATCATCAATAGCGGCGCGCGGATCATAGAGATAATAATGATAAGCGCGGCGATACAGCCAATAAACGTCCCGATAATACGCAACATTCCGCGATAACGGATAGCGCCGGAATAGGGTTCCCCGCCGGCGGCAAATGCCGGGCCTGCCGCCACGATCGCGGCGGTCAGCACCGCCCAACGCGGCGTCTCCAGTTGAAAATGGAAGCCGATAAATAATGCCAGCACAATGGCGCACGCCAGCTTTACCGCAAAACGAATGTGCTGGTTGGCAATGGAGAAAATGCCCATGACGATTAACCGAATTCGCGCAGCCGGTGCGCCAGTTTACGGAAGAAGGAGTCCTGACTTGCGTCACGATCCTGCTTACCGGTGATCACGACGGTTGCCGTCGTACCGGCAGGCCACAGATTCCCCTGCTGCTCGTCAAGCCGGATGCGCACCGGGACACGCTGGGCCAGACGCACCCATTCGAGGTTAGAGTCTATCGTCGCCATCCCTTTCGCATCGCTGGTACTGCTGGCATTCGTTACCCCTGCCGCCACGCTATCGACGGTACCTTTTAATACCCGGTTGCTGCCAAGCGGCGTGATTTCGGCACGATATCCCGGACGCACGCCTTCCAGCTTGGTCTCTTCCATATAGGCTTGCACGTAAAAAGAGTTCTTTTTCACCAGGGCGACGGCTGTGGAACCACGGGTAATAAATTCACCGGCATAAACATTGAGGTTAGTCACCCAGCCGTCGGCAGGCGCGCGAATGACGGTGCGTTCCAGATCGAGTTTAGCCAGATCGCGCGTCGCCTGGGCTTTAGCCAGTTGATGCAGTACAGTCTGCAAGACATTGTTCGCCTGATCGATCTCTTCCCGGGACATCGCCTGTACGCCGAGGCGATTACGGCGACCGGCTTCCTGGCGTTTTTCCTGCGCCAGGACCTGATAATAGGCTACATCAGCTTCCGCTTCCGCCAGCGCTTTTTGATAGCGTGGCTGATCGATGGTAAACAGGACCTGATCCTTTTTCACCAGTTGGTTATCATGCACGTTTACATGGGTAATCAGGCCCGCGACATCCGGGGCAATAGCGACGACATCGGCGCTAAAACGGGCATCGCGCGTCCAGGGAGATTCGGTGTAATACACCCAGGCGCGGAAAATGGCGATAAAGGCCAGAATAACCAGTACGAGGGTAATGGCCGTACGGGAGAGTTTTCTTGTTAGTGTTTTCACTTCAACCTCAAACGAACAGGCGCGATATTAAATAAAACAGACAACAATACAGCGCGGTATTGAACAGAGCCGGATGCCAGACAAAATCATAGATGCCCGTCGGCACAAGCATCCGACGCACCAGCCAAAAAATAGCCAGTGACAAAAGCAATTCGAAAAATATCGGTGGGAAGGAAAGACCAAACACCACGATAACGGGAAACAGACTCATGTTGACCTTGATTTCTGAGAGAGAGCAGGCGATAGATTGTTAAGCTACATCGCCGCAGAGAAGGGCAAGAGACGCCAGGCGAGAGCGACATAGCTCTTATTCGAATAATAGTATATTAACGTAATTGTTATGCTGTTATCTATATTATGTGATCTAAATCACTTTTAAGCCAGAGTGAATAATGGAACGATTAAAACGAATGTCGGTATTCGCCAAAGTTGTCGAGTTTGGCTCTTTTACCGCCGCAGCCAGACAGCTGCAAATGAGCGTATCGTCCATCAGCCAGACTGTGGCGAAACTGGAAGATGAGCTTCAGGTTAAATTGCTCAACCGCAGCACACGCAGCATTGGGCTCACCGAAGCTGGAAAAATCTATTATCAGGGCTGTCGGCGTATGTTGCATGAAGTGCAGGATGTTCATGAGCAGCTTTACGCTTTTAATAACACGCCCATCGGTACATTGCGTATCGGCTGTTCTTCAACCATGGCGCAAAATGTGCTGGCCGGGCTTACCGCAAAATTATTAAAAGAGTATCCCGGTCTGGCGGTCAATCTGGTGACAGGAATTCCGGCTCCGGATTTAATTGCCGACGGGCTGGACGTGGTGATCCGCGTGGGCGCGCTGCAAGACTCCAGCCTGTTTTCCCGTCGACTTGGCGCGATGCCGATGGTTGTGTGCGCCGCCAAGCCCTATCTCGCTCAGTACGGCGTCCCGGAAAAACCCGCCGATCTTAGTAGCCATTCCTGGCTGGAATATAGCGTGCGCCCGGATAATGAGTTTGAACTTATCGCGCCGGAAGGTATTTCTACCCGACTGATTCCACAGGGGCGGTTCGTCACTAACGATCCGATGACGCTGGTACGCTGGCTGACCGCCGGAACCGGAATCGCCTATGTGCCGCTGATGTGGGTGATCGATGAGATCAATCGTGGCGATCTGGAGATCCTGCTGCCTCGCTATCAGTCCGATCCCCGTCCGGTGTACGCGCTGTACACCGAAAAAGATAAGCTGCCGCTTAAAGTGCAGGTAGTGATTAACGCGTTAACTGACTATTTTGTCGATGTCGCACACTTGTTTCAGGGGATGCACGGGCGAGGGAAAGAAAAATAAAAACACCGGGTAATTGCTGAAGACGATTGTAGGCCAGATGCCACCCGAGGCTGACATTTCCTGATGGCGCTGCGCTTATCAGGCCTGGGCGGCACACACCACAGGCCTGATAAGGCGGACAGTTATGCGGTGCCGCCAACCGTCAGGTTATCGACTTTCAGCGTCGGCTGGCCTACGCCTACCGGCAGGCTTTGGCCCTCTTTACCGCAGACCCCCACCCCGTTATCCAGCTTAAGGTCGTTGCCGACCATGGAGATCTGTTGCATCGTTTCAATGCCTGATCCAATCAACGTCGCGCCTTTCACCGGCGTCGTGACTTTGCCGTTTTCAATCAGATACGCTTCCGAGGTAGAGAACACAAACTTGCCGGAGGTGATATCCACCTGACCACCGCCAAAGTTAGGCGCATAGATGCCGTACTCAACGGATTCGATAATTTCCTGCGGCGTTGACTGCCCCGCCAACATATAGGTATTCGTCATACGCGGCATCGGCAGATGCGCATAAGATTCGCGACGCCCGTTACCGGTCGGCGCAGCGCCCATCAGACGCGCGTTCAGCTTGTCCTGCATGTATCCTTTCAGTACGCCATTTTCAATCAATACGTTGTACTGACCTGGCGTACCTTCATCATCGATAGCAACGGAGCCGCGACGGTTCATCATTGTGCCGTCATCCACTACGGTGCAAAGCGCGGAGGCAACCTGCTCACCGATCTGACCGCTAAACACAGACGTCCCACGACGGTTGAAATCACCTTCCAGCCCGTGACCGACCGCTTCGTGCAGCAATACGCCCGGCCACCCGGCGCCCAGAACCACCGGTAACGTCCCCGCTGGCGCAGCGACCGCGGAGAGATTAACCAGCGCCATGCGTACCGCTTCTTTCGCCCACGCGTCGGCGCGCACCTCGCCGTCAAGATCGGCAAGAAAATACTCATAACCAAAGCGACCGCCGCCGCCGCTGGCGCCGCGCTCGCGTTTACCGTCTTCTTCCACCTGCACGCTAACGGACAAACGCACCAGTGGACGGACATCCGCCGCCAGCGTCCCGTCGGTCGCCGCCACGAGGATTAATTCATATACGCCGGTCAGGCTGGCGTTAACTTCCTGCACGCGTTTATCGGCTTCTCGCGCCGCTTTATCAACGCGTCTGAGGATATCCAGCTTCTCTTCGCGGCTCATACTTTGCAGCGGATCAAGGGTGGTGTAGAGCGGCTGATGCGCTACGGCGGCGAGCGTTTTTACCTTGCCTTCGCCGTTATCGCGTACAATGGTTCGCGCTGCCTGCGCACTCTGCTCCAGCGCCAGGAGGCTTATCTGGTCAGCATAAGCAAAACCGGTTTTTTCGCCGCTAATGGCGCGAACGCCAACGCCCTGGTCGATATTATATGAGCCATCTTTAATGATGCGGTCTTCTAAAACCCAGGATTCGTGATAGCTCGACTGAAAATAGAGGTCGCCATAATCAAGACGGCGTTCGGCCAGTTGGCCCAAAATAGCGAACAGATCCTGATGGTTCAGGCCATTCGCCGCTAGCAATTGTTCACTTACCAGGTTCAGACTCATCGTTTTTGCTACTCGTTGATTTCTGCCGGATGGCGGTTTACGCCTTATCCGGACTACGTTGTTAGATTGTGCAAACCGGATAAACGCAGCGCCGTCCGGCATGACTATTTACTGAGAGTGGGGCAATTCCTCGCCCCCGTCAAATCATTGCTGGCTTTCTTTTCTCGGTTGGCGCAGAACTTCGTTGATCTGCGGCGCATCGACCGGACCGGTAATGCGATAACGCAGAATGGAGACCTTGCTCCATAGCGGCCCCAACACTTTACTGGCGGCAAATACCGCCGCGCCGACAATCGGGTTAACGGCAAACGCGGCAGCGACGCCCACGGTGGCGGAAATTTCCGGCGCGACGACTGCCTCCATATCAAGACGACGACGCACCAGATCAACAGAACCTTTCATTGCAATATCCGCTTCCAGCCCATCCACCAGCGTATCGTCAGTATGCAGGACGCCATCTTTAATCCACGCAGTACTATGAATAGAGTCGAAATAGAAGCCCTCGCTAAAGGTATCTCTGAAGTCAAACCGCAGCTTACGCAGCAACGCATCAAAACTGAGCAGCCGCAGTAGCTGTCCGGCATGACCGCTACTGAGATCAGTAAACTCGCCTTTGCCCAAACGCGTACGTAAAATCCCGTTGAGCGTGGCTTCCTCAGGTTGCCAGGGCGGGTTTCGCCAGTGCAGATCGTAATCTACGTTAAAAGACGCGTTCTGGATTGGCGTCGAGATGCCGAAGACCCCGGCAGCCGTGTCGAGGTTACTACCATGCAAACTACCTTTCAGCGAGGTTCGTTCATTACCCGGCGCATTCACCCACTCGCCGTTCGCTTTCAAACGGGCGAATCCGGTATCGATCAGGCCATTCGCCAGAGTCAGCGTATTGCCTTTGATGGCGAAATCGCCATCAATACGCCCATATTTTTGCCCCCACAGCCAGCACTCTTCGCAGCGAAGCTGTAAGTCCGGCCAGCCGCGGAAGCTAATCGTGTTCGCCGAAGCCAACGGCGATGTCGGCGTTGGTGACGAGGCGTGCGTTTTTGCGACACCAGGGTTGTAATACAGGTACTTAATGTTCGCCAGCCACGGCGCATGGTTGCGCATGAGCAGCGTGGCGTTCACCTCACGGCCCTGCGCTTCAATTTTTGTTCCGTTCAGCGAGGGGGCTGAAACGACGCTCAAATTGTTCCACTGCTGGCCGCCCAGCGATAGCGCGGGAGTACGCAACGTGACGCGTTGAGGAAACTCGGCCGAACTGCTCACGTTATCCGCCGCGCCTTTCTGGAATAACGCCAGCCACTGCGCACCATCCAGCGCCGGCAGATTGAGCTCAACGCCTTGTTGAGCAGGTAATGGCGGAATCGTCCGGCTGTCCGTCGTCCAGATAGCCCGATCCAACGTCAGCTTCTGATTTAATAACCAGCGGCTGTTAAAGTGATTTTTACTCCCTGCGCTCCCCGTTAGCGCAAAACTTTTCAGGTTGCCGTCAGCCTGAATGTTCACCGGAATGGCTTCGCCTGCGGGTTTATTTAGCGGAGAAGGTAAGTGACTACTCACATTTCTCAGATCGCCGTTCAGCTCGATGTGATAAGTGGTGTCAGCGTGATACGGAAGATCGATGCCGACTTTACTATTCCACGTCACGCTGCCGCTCAGGGCATCATTCAGTTGCGGCGGTAAGACGCCCATACGCGTTGGCTGCCAGTTACCGTTCAGGTTGACGGCGACCTGATAGGCTTTTGCCCCTTCCGTCGTACTGAAATCCAGGTTAAGCGGCTGATTAAACCAGTTTGCCGTCAGCGGCCCGCTTTTTAGCGCGCCATTCACAAAGCTGAATTTACCGTTCAGATTTTTGAGCGTGCTGTTTAGCGGCTTAATAAACAGGCTGTTGTTACGCAACGAGACATCGCCCTCAGCGGTAACCTGTTCGCCATCCAGCGGAATATCAAGATGTAAGCGAGCATTCACATCGCCATCTAATTGGAGCTCCGCCAGCGTCGAGCCAAGCGAGTCTTTTAGCGGCGTCTCGTCGAAATAAGGCCCAACGGCTTTTCCCGGCCCGTTAATATCGGCATCAATGAGCAGTTTCTCTTTGGAATAATCCGGAATCGCCGCCGCGAGTTTGCTGGCCTTCACCCCGCCCAAATCGACGCTATCCGAACGCATCCACAGACCGTCGTTCAGGAAATCCAGTTCAATGTTGAGATTTTTTAGCGCCGGCCAGTCGGGTTGAAAAGCAAACGTCGCATTGCGTAGCGGCACCAGCACTTCAAACTGACCTTCGTTATGCTTATAGGGAAAGAGGTGCGGGTTACCACCGTAAACCAACGTGGCGTTATCCGCCTCGCCGCCTTGAATCGCGCCGCTAAGGTAATCGACCAGCGCTTTGCCCATCAGGTTTTCCGGAAAATAGCGCCACGCCTGAGATCCATCGTCGGTACTGATTCCGGCCAGAATGCCCAGCCACGGTTCGTCGCCCGTCGGTTGCAGATAGCGGAACCCGCCGCGCGCATGTACCGCCTTTGCTTTGACGTCAATGTCGCGGCCATCAAGCTGAAAGCCGTTCTCATTCTTCAACCAGCTAAGCGTCGCGACGCCGTTTTCAATTTCCAGCGGCGCGCGAAAAACGGTTTCATAGGGCATTTTAGCTTGCTGCATCGCAACCTTCATCTGCCCGTCTTCTACGCTTCCCGCCAGCGTACCGGAAAAATGTTCCGCGCCGGGCAACAGTTTCCACTGTTTCCAGGCAAGATTTTCCCACGATGCCTGAAAACGCGTTTTTTCGGTCGCCTGTAGCGGAATATCCAGCGCCAGTGTGGCGATCTTTCCGCTCGGCTGCGTAGCCTGCCATATTTCGCCCAGCACAGGCGACAGTTTAGCCGCCAGCGGACGTAATGCTTCCAGCCCCGCCAGTTCAAGATTACTGGCGCGAATGCGTAGTTCATCGCTACGTGTGTGATTCTCGCCGCCGACGTCCTGCTGCGGGAGCCAGGCCACGGTTAAGGCTCCGCTCGGCCAGGGTTTGCCATCAAGCGTAATCCGTGTGTCCGGAATATAAAACTGCCAGCCCGGCTGCTCGCGGCTAATCTGCGCCGTCAGGTTATCGACAGACAGCGTGTGCGTCGTGTTATCGCCCAGCCAGCTTGCGCCGCCCTGTTTCAGCCAGACGTCTCCTCCGGCGATTTCGCCTTTGCTGAGCGTCATCCAGCCTTCCAGACTGAAACGCGCCGTCTGGAGCGCCACATTATCCTGCATCCATTTGCCCAGCCACGGCTTGACGTCAATATCGTCGGCCTGTAACCAGACTCTGCCGTTATTCAGCAAACCGTCGTCATCGCGTAAATCCATCCGCACCTGCATCACGCCGTGCTGGCCGGTCAGGCTGGAGAGGCTGACTTCGCCTTCGGCGCGGTGCCGCTCTTTGCCGTTTAGCCAGGTAAGCTGTGGGATCGCCAGCTCCGCGCGTTGTCCGGAAAGCGTCAGAAAACTGATTTGGCTATCGCGCAGATCGAAATGATCGAACTGACGCAGGAAAAGATCGCTTAAACGGCTGGTTTCGATGCCTTCGCCGTCGCTGCTTTGAAGAGGCGTGTTGGTGCGGAAATTGAGTTGCCAGAAGGTCAGGTCGCGAAACTGCCAGCGCATGTGCAACAGGCTTTGCCAGACGTCCAGCGCCAGCGTAACGCGTTTTATCGACAGTTCGCCGCCATCTTTCAGGGCGGCATGAATATTATGCGCTTCCAGCGTAGGGCCAAAATTTTGCCAGCTTGCGGAGAGTTGGCTGGCGGCCACCGGCACGCCGGTCACGGACTCAATTTTATTCAGGATAGCTGGACGCCAGGCGTCAAGATGAGGCAACGCCAGGCGCAGCCCGCTAACCAGCAGCGCTGCAATGACGATGAGCGCGGCTCCAGTGAGCAATAAAATCCCCGGCAATCGCCTCACGCGTCTCTCCTTGTCTGCCAAAAAATACGACTCCCCCCCCTTGAGGGTATATTGCCGGATGGCGGCGCTTGCGCCTTATCCGGCCTACATGCGCTGGTGCTACTACTCAATTACATCATTACGACGTCAAACTGCTCCTGGTTATAAAGCGGTTCGACCTGAACTTTAACCTGTTTGCCGACAAAGATTTCGACTTCCGCCAGCGCGTGTGATTCTTCGCCTTTCAGCGCTTCCGCCACCGCAGGAGAAGCATAAACCAAGAAGCGATCGGAGTCATAAGCGTGATGAACACGTACAATTTCACGCATGATCTCATAGCAGACGGTTTCCACCGTTTTTACCGTCCCGCGGCCATGACAGGTTGGACACTCGTTACAAAGCACATGTTCCACGCTTTCACGGGTCCGTTTACGGGTCATTTCTACCAGCCCCAGCGGCGAAAAACCGTTAATACTGGTTTTCACGCGATCCTTACTTAACGCCTGTTCCAGCGAATGCAGCACCCGACGGCGATGATCTTCATTATTCATGTCGATAAAATCGATAATGATAATGCCGCCCAGATTACGCAGGCGTAGCTGGCGGGCAATGGCCTGCGTCGCTTCAATATTGGTATTAAAAATGGTGTCGTCGAGATTACGGTGTCCGACAAACGCGCCGGTATTAATATCTACCGTCGTCATCGCTTCGGTTTGGTCGATAATCAGATAACCGCCGGACTTGAGTTCAACCTTACGCTCCAGCGCGCGCTGGATTTCATTTTCCACGTCATAAAGATCGAAGATCGGCTGATGGCCACTGTAATGCTCCAGCTTACTGGTCATTTCCGGGATGTATTCTGCGGTAAACTCCAGCAGCGACTCATAGGTCAGACGTGAGTCGACGCGAATTCGGTCCAACTGCGCATCGGCGAAATCGCGCAGCACACGCTGCGCCAGCGCCAGTTCGCCATACATCTGGTAGCGCGTTTGCGGACGCTTTTTGCGCTCCATGACTTTCGTCCAGACGCGCTTGAGATAGGCGGCGTCAGACGCGAGATCCTCTTCACACACGCCTTCCGCCGCGGTACGGATGATAAACCCGCCCTGTTCGTCGCAGTATTCCGCCACCACCTTTTTCAGGCGCTCGCGTTCACTTTCGCTTTCGATGCGCTGGGAAACTCCAACGTGTGACGCGCCGGGCATAAAAACAAGGTAACGGGAGGGCAACGTGATGTCCGTGGTCAAACGCGCGCCTTTCGTGCCGAGCGGATCTTTCACTACCTGCACCATCAGATCCTGTCCCTGACGCACCAGTTCGGAGATATCGCGCACGGTAAACTGTTTTTGCTCGTCGCCCGCCACGCATTCGGTATGCGGCATAATGTCGGAAGCGTGAAGAAATGCGGCTTTATCCAGCCCAATATCTACAAAAGCCGCCTGCATACCTGGAAGTACACGACTTACACGACCTTTGTAGATATTGCCTACGATTCCGCGTCGCGCTTCGCGCTCAATATGGATTTCCTGAAGAATACCGCCATCAATGTACGCCACGCGCGTTTCCGATGGCGTTACGTTTACCAACAATTCAGCCGTCATGTTTATCCCTTTTATCACGCAGTGCGTTAAAATGACTCAACAACTCATACGTTTCAACCAGCGGTAAGCCGACCACGGCGTGGTAGCTGCCATTTATCTTCCTGACAAAACAGCCACCCTGCCCCTGAATACCGTATGCACCTGCTTTATCTAAAGGCTCGCCGCTGGCGACATAGCCAGTAATATCCTGCGCAGAAAGCGTGCGGAAAGTCACCTCCGTTACCACCACACAATCCAGCGTCTGCTGCGAGTCCGCAAGCGCAACAGCAGTCATCACCTGATGCGTATTTCCGGAAAGCAAACGCAGCATTTCTGCGGCATGAGCGGCGTCGCGCGGCTTTTCCAGCACCTCGCCGTTTAACACGACTATCGTATCCGCGCCCAACACCGGCAGATCACGGGGAACCAGCGCCACGCCAGCCTGCGCCTTTTCGCGCGCCAGCCGAACAACATACTGCTGCGCGCTTTCCTGAGCACGCCGTTGCTCTTCAATACCAGGCACGACCTGCTCGAATGAAAATCCAAGTTGAGTCAATAATTCCTGGCGACGCGGGGAACCGGAAGCAAGATACAGAGTTGTCATATCGACCTTTATTGCACAGCAAACTGCTGGCGTACTTTACGCATCAGCAAAAAGAGCCAGGGCCACAGCACGCCATTGACTACACTACTCCAGAACACTTCCGGTCTGAAAGAGACGTTGATCACTAAAAACTCGGCCCAGAAAACAATAATGTCCACGGCCAGTGAAAGCAACATTACCACCAGCGCCTGCTGCCAGAGCGCCAGGTTACGGAAGAGCTGGAATTTCAGAGCGACCAGATAGGCGACAATACTCATCGACAGAGCGCGCACGCCAAGTGTGGAACCGCTGATGAGATCAAGTATGGCACCCATCACAAATCCCGTCCCCACATTTACGCGGTGCGGCAGGGCCAGAATCCAGTACAGTAAGATGAGCAAAACCCAGTTTGGCCGGAAAACAATGATGTCGTCCGGCCAGGGCATGATTTGCAGCAACAGCGCAATAAGAAACGAGAGCCAGATAACCCAGCGCCCCTGGCTACGATAGCTCGCCACCATTACCCTCCCGGCGCACGCGCAGGCGGCGTGGTCGCGCCCGAAGGCGATGGTTGCGTTGATACCGGCGCAGTCTGGCCCGCAGATGGCTGAGTAATCCCCGTCGCCGGGTCCGGCACTGGCGCCGGCGGCCCCATCGCATCCGGAGGAGGCAACACCTGCGGCATCATCTGCATCAGGCGCTCATTGGCGACGCGGTGAACCTCTTCCGGCGTCATCGGATTAGCACCGTTACGATCGGCTCCCCACAACAGCAGCAGATAGCGCAAACGCTGCAAACCTGCGGTTGGACGAGCCTGAATGACGGTATAGGCGCGCTGAGTGTCCAGCTTGACGGAGGAGACCACCGCCACCGGATACCCTTCCGGGAAACGCCCACCAAGTCCGGACGTTACCAGCACATCGCCAACGCGAATATCGGTATTGGCGGGCAGATGTTCAAGCTGAAGATCGTCAGTGCAGCCGTTACCGGCGGCAATCACGCGGATGTCATTGCGCAGTACCTGAATCGGCAGCGCATGAGTCGCATCGCAAATCAGCAGTACGCGGCTGGTCAGTTTCGCCACGGCGACAACCTGTCCTACGACGCCTTTGTCGCTAATGACCGGTTGACCTTCATATACGCCATTAACGCTGCCTTTATCGATAACGACCTGATCGCTGTAAGGATCGTTAACCGTTGAAATAACCTGCGTCACCATTTTCTGCTCGTCCTGACGCAGCGGCGACCCCAGCAGCTCGCGCAACCGCGCGTTCTCCTGTTTGTACTGCCCCAGCATCAGCAGGTCGCTGTTTTTTAGCAGTAATTCCTGGCGCAGCGCCCGGTTTTCCAGCTCAAGCTTGTCGCGAGAAGCCAGCGTTTGCGACACGCTGTCGAGCAGTTCACGAGGGCCGTTTGAAATAAAATAGAAAGGACTGACGGCAGTGTCCATGTACGTTCGGATTTGACTGAACGTCCCCAGGCGGCTGTCGGCAATGATAACGCCGAGCGCCACCAGCACCGCCAGAATAAGGCGAATCTGTAGCGACGGGCCACGGCTAAAAATTGGCTTCATAGGCTATGCGTATTCTCGCGTCGGAGAGGCAGGACAATCCAGGGATAATCCTGCCCGTATCCAACTACTCTTCGCTGAACAGGTCGCCGCCGTGCATATCGATCATTTCCAGCGCCTTGCCGCCGCCGCGCGCCACACAGGTCAGCGGATCTTCAGCAACCACGACAGGAATGCCCGTCTCTTCCATTAACAGACGGTCAAGGTTACGCAGCAGCGCGCCGCCGCCGGTGAGCACCATACCGCGCTCGGAGATGTCTGACGCCAGCTCCGGCGGACACTGTTCCAGCGCCACCATTACCGCGCTGACGATACCGGTCAACGGTTCCTGCAACGCTTCCAGAATCTCGTTTGAGTTCAGGGTAAAGCCGCGTGGAACGCCTTCCGCCAGGTTACGGCCACGCACTTCGATCTCGCGGACTTCGTCGCCCGGATAAGCGGAACCGATTTCGTGTTTAATACGTTCTGCGGTGGCTTCACCAATCAGAGAACCGTAGTTACGACGAACGTAATTAATGATGGCTTCGTCGAAGCGGTCACCACCAATACGGACAGAAGAAGAGTAAACCACGCCGTTCAGGGAGATCACGGCAACTTCAGTGGTACCACCACCGATATCCACAACCATTGAACCGGTTGCTTCAGAAACTGGCAGACCTGCGCCGATCGCGGCCGCCATCGGCTCTTCGATCAAAAAGACTTCACGGGCGCCTGCGCCCTGAGCGGATTCACGAATCGCGCGGCGTTCTACCTGCGTCGCGCCGACCGGCACGCATACCAGTACGCGCGGGCTTGGGCGCATAAAGCTGTTGCTGTGCACTTGTTTAATAAAGTGCTGGAGCATTTTTTCGGTCACAAAGAAGTCAGCGATAACGCCATCTTTCATCGGACGGATCGCAGCGATATTGCCCGGCGTACGGCCCAGCATCTGCTTCGCATCATGACCGACTGCAGCCACGCTTTTCGGCGAACCGGCACGATCCTGACGAATGGCCACAACGGAAGGCTCATTCAATACGATGCCTTGTCCTTTTACATAAATGAGGGTATTCGCGGTACCCAGGTCAATGGACAGGTCATTGGAAAACATGCCACGAAATTTTTTCAACATACTAAGGGATAATCCTGAAAGCTGGGGCGGAAAACAAAATCCGCTTACTTTACCAACCACACGCAGCAGCGACAAGGCGCAAAAATCATCTGCTACGGTGAAAATTAGTGCAGTTCGTTTCCTTTGTTACAAATCTCGGCCTGAGTCCCTCAGGGCTGAAAAAATCAGCAGCAATCCTCGCCTTCGTTTGCAACCTGTCAAAGGTCATTCACCTGCATATTTGCTGCAACAATCTGGCGAGCAGACAAGCACACCCCCATGAGGCGCAGCGCGCGTTATTCTACGTGAAAACAAATTAAACGGCAGGTTAAACCGAGTATCTTTGCGAATATTTTTTCACGTTTGTGTCAAGTAGTTGGGAGGAGGCAAAAAAATCACCCTGCCCGCCAGCCACGCCGCGTTTTGTCAGCGTCTGCCACTCGCCGCGCGAACGGACGCCCGTCGCGTAAACCTGCGTAGGCGTGCCCGCGCAGGCCTCTACCAGACTTTGAACCAGAAGCTGGTTTTCCGTTCGCTTCTCAATGTTTCTGACCAGACTCGGATGCAGCTTGAGTAATTCCACATTGAGCGCTTTAATCCAGCTCGTGCTAACCAGCGTCAAACCCGCCTGTGTCACCGCCACCCGAACGCCAAGCGCATTGACTAAGCGAAGGATGGGTTGTAACCGGCTGATGTGTTGACAAACATCTGCCTCCGCAAGTTCAATAATTATGCGATTTCGCTGTGATTTTTCACACTGCATTAACGTATCGCGCAACCAGCGCTGAAAACGCGGACGAATCAGCGACTCAACCGTCAACTGCATTGCCAGATTTTCATCCGGCCAGTAGCCCAGCAACGTAATCAGGCGGCTAATTTGTAATCTGTCATACTCTTCCGATAAACCAAATTGCAACACCATCGGCATATACTCCGCCGAGCTCACCTCTTCTTTACCGTCATAGATGCGACACATCAATTCCCGATGATGTACGCGACCTTCTCGCGTGACCGCCGGTTTTTGATAAAGTCGCGGTCCGCCCCGGTTCAGCATCTGCTCAATCAATGTGCGCCAGCGCACATTGCCGCGCCCTTTTTCCGGCAGAGTGTCGTCGTAGATAGCCCAGCTATTTCCCCCCTGCAGGGCGGCATTCCGCGCCGCGGCTTCAGCATGTTCCATCACCTGATCGGTGGACTGTCCGCTGCGCCAGGCGCAAATGCCGATATGTACCATATCGTCACGATCGAGCATTTTGTTAGCCGGTAGCGCATCGACAGCTTTTAAAAGTTGTCCGGCAATACTTTCCGCTTCTTTCAGCGTTCGATGCGGTAGCAGCACGGCAAAGTCGCTGCGGTGATAACGCGCCAGCAGCGAGCCTGGGTAACGCATAATGAATGTCGATAGCAGATTGATAAGCATAAACATCTGCTCTTCCGCCTGATTGCCTCCCAGGCTGTCGCGCAGAAGATTGAAGTCTGGCAAGCGGATCATCATCACCACGCCATGCACTCCCACTTTTTCCTGATCTTCCAGCAGCGTCGCCAGCTGGTTATCAAAGAACAGACGGTTACCGAGTCCGGTTTTGGTGTCCTGCGCGGCGTAGGAGCGAATGAGGGTGTCCAGGCGACTACGCTGTTCGTGAGCAAACTGAATTTCGGAAAGCAATACATCAAGCGCGCTACTGGTGCGCGCTGGCCATTCGTAAACAGAACCGCGGACATTCGCCCCGCGTTCGCCGTTCAGAATACGCGTTGAGCGAATTTCCAGAAGCTCCTGCCCGGAAAGCTGCCGCTGCAGCCAGCGCACCGATAAAAACAAAATCAGAACGATAAAACCGATCGCCAGCGTCAGCGGCGCCGTGGTGATCAGTGAGTGAAAATAATTACCCATCGGGTCCTGATAAACCAGACGTAGCGACATTCCTGGATGTTTTATCAGCGGTACGACCAGCTCGCGATACATGTCGCTGGTGCCGGCTGGCCGATAACCTCTGGCGCGAGAATGGCTGTAGACGCTGCGCTCCCCCTGCAACAGATCGACACGCACAATATCGGAAGCGATCATGAGCTCGTCGATTTGCGGCGTCAGCGAGACAATATCATGGGTCACCAGGTGCGTATCAATGGCTGTCGCCGTCGCCTGCACACGACTGACATACTTATACTGTACGGCGTTATAAAAGCTTAGCGAGCAACCTATCAGAGTCACGAAGATCGTTAATCCCGTGAGCAGCGTGATAAAAGCTGAGAATTTCGTCGTTAATCGCATCCTTGAGTTAACTCCGACGGTTATAAACAGTATGAAAAAGCGAATCTGAAGGCGGAATTCGCCACGGCGCGCAATGAAGCAGGCATACTACCAAAATGGATCTATCTGGCAATTTATTGCGTTGCATCGGCATCACGTTTTAATTAGCGAGTATAGTCTTCGTAGCTATTTTTCCAATCTACCATGTAAAGTGAGGACAGGTTATGCAGGCGTTGATCTTAGAACAGCAGGACGGTAAAACCCTCGCATCCGTGCAACATCTCGAAGAGAGTCAACTGCCGGCAGGTGATGTGACGGTGGATGTCCACTGGTCCAGCCTGAATTATAAAGATGCTCTGGCTATCACCGGAAAAGGGAAAATTATCCGTCATTTTCCGATGATTCCTGGTATTGATTTCGCCGGCACCGTTCACGCAAGCGAAGATCCTCGCTTTCATGCAGGCCAGGAAGTACTACTGACTGGCTGGGGCGTGGGCGAAAACCACTGGGGCGGCCTGGCCGAACGCGCACGCGTTAAAGGCGACTGGCTGGTCGCGCTGCCTGCGGGACTGAGCAGCCGTAACGCCATGATCATCGGCACCGCCGGTTTTACCGCCATGCTGTGCGTCATGGCGCTTGAAGATGCAGGTATTCGCCCGCAAGACGGTGAGGTTGTCGTCACCGGCGCCAGCGGCGGTGTGGGCAGCACTGCCGTTGCATTACTGCATAAGCTGGGCTATCAGGTTGCAGCAGTATCAGGACGTGAAAGCACCCACGGCTATCTTAAGAGCCTGGGAGCTAACCGTATTCTCAGCCGCGATGAGTTTGCTGAATCTCGCCCGTTGGAAAAACAGCTGTGGGCCGGTGCAATTGATACCGTTGGCGATAAAGTGCTGGCGAAAGTCCTGGCACAGATGAACTATGGCGGTTGCGTGGCCGCCTGCGGCCTGGCGGGCGGCTTCGCGCTGCCGACCACCGTTATGCCATTCATTCTGCGTAATGTGCGTTTGCAAGGGGTGGACTCGGTGATGACCCCACCGGCACGTCGCGCAGAAGCCTGGGCGCGTTTGGTTAAGGATCTGCCGGAATCGTTCTATGCTCAGGCCGCCACAGAGATTACGCTGGCGGATGCGCCGAAGTTCGCCGATGCCATCATCAATAATCAGGTTCAGGGCCGTACGCTGGTGAAGATAAAATAACGTCACGTATAAAAAAATTTACACTTAATTAACTATTTATTTTTGCACATTGACACACTCCCTGTCATATTCACTACACGCCATGTTGTGGTGGGTAGACCGGGAGTCTGTGATGAAAAAGATACGTCCATTAACAGAAGCCGATGTGACTGCGGAATCGGCTTTTTTTATGCAGCGCCGACAGGTGCTAAAAGCATTAGGCATCAGCGCGGCCGCCTTATCCTTACCCTCAACGGCGCAGGCCGATCTCTTCAGTTGGTTTAAAGGCAACGATCGTCCGAAAGCGCCTGCCGGTAAACCGCTTGAGTTTAGTCAGCCTGCCGCCTGGCGAAGCGATTTAGCGTTAACGCCGGAAGATAAGGTGACGGGCTACAACAATTTCTATGAGTTTGGCCTTGATAAAGCCGACCCGGCGGCCAATGCCGGAAGTCTGAAAACCGAACCGTGGACGTTGAAAATCAGCGGGGAAGTCGCGAAACCATTTACGCTGGATTACGACGATTTAACACATCGTTTTCCATTAGAAGAGCGTATCTATCGAATGCGCTGCGTCGAAGCGTGGTCCATGGTCGTGCCGTGGATTGGTTTCCCTTTATATAAGCTACTCGCGCAGGCACAGCCCACCAGCCACGCTAAATATGTGGCATTCGAAACGCTATACGCGCCGGATGATATGCCAGGACAGAAAGATCGCTTTATTGGCGGCGGACTGAAATACCCTTATGTCGAAGGGCTACGTCTGGACGAAGCCATGCATCCGCTGACGCTGATGACCGTTGGCGTCTATGGTAAAGCGTTACCCCCGCAAAACGGCGCGCCCATTCGCCTCATCGTTCCATGGAAGTATGGTTTTAAAGGTATTAAATCTATTGTTAGCATTAAACTCACCCGCGAACGTCCGCCAACCACCTGGAATTTGTCGGCTCCCAACGAATATGGTTTTTATGCCAATGTGAACCCGCATGTGGATCATCCACGCTGGTCTCAGGCTACCGAACGCTTTATTGGTTCAGGCGGTATCCTTGATGTGCAAAGGCAGCCGACGCTGCTGTTTAACGGCTACGCCAATGAAGTCGCTTCGCTGTATCGCGGTCTCAATTTGCGGGAGAATTTTTAAGTGCGTCTGACAGTAAAACAGATAACCTGGCTAAAAGTTTGTCTGCATCTTGCCGGTTTTTTGCCGCTTCTGTGGCTCTTTTGGGCGATAAATCACGGTGGACTCAGCGCAGACCCGGTAAAGGATATCCAACACTTTACCGGTAGAACCGCGCTCAAATTTTTGCTCGCCACCTTGCTGGTTTCACCGCTGGCGCGCTACGCTAAACAGCCATTATTGATACGCACACGCCGCCTGTTAGGATTATGGTGTTTCGTTTGGGCGACACTGCATTTAACCAGCTATGCCTTGCTGGAACTGGGGATACATAACCTGGCGCTGTTAGGAAGCGAGTTGATTTCACGCCCTTATTTGACGCTTGGGATCATTAGCTGGCTGGTGTTATTGGCGCTGACGTTGACCTCAACGCAATTTGCGCAGCGTAAATTGGGCAAACGCTGGCAAACACTGCATAACGTCGTCTATCTTGTCGCGATCCTGGCTCCCATACATTACCTGTGGTCGGTAAAGATTTTATCACCGCAACCGGTCATCTACGCGGCATTAGCGTTAGCCCTTTTAGCGTTGCGTTACCGGAAGTTTCGCCAGTGGTGGCGCTAGTTTGGTGAACTGTGCGGTCGATTGCAAAACGCAAAACAGGTAATGTCCTTTTTATGTTTCGGGTTGATTATCTTCCCTGATAAGACCAGTATTTAGCTGCCAATTGCGACGAAATAGTTATAATGTGCGACTTTACATTCCCCAACGGCGATTTTCGTTCGCAGAAAGGGTGACAATCGTGCAATGAAGGTATATTTTGTTTTTTGCCCGAAAATAGCAGAAGATAGCCACACAATGACTGGCAAATCATGAATTTCACCTTCGGGTGCTACGGCATAACAGGCAAATCAAAGATGCGCGGTATTTTACCCGCGGCAGTCATTCACATGCTTTACAGACGGCGCTAAAACGCCTGTCACAATCACACTAAACAAAGAGTACGGAACCCACTCATGGATATTCGTAAGATTAAAAAACTGATCGAGCTGGTTGAAGAATCAGGTATCTCCGAACTGGAAATTTCTGAAGGCGAAGAATCTGTTCGCATCAGCCGCACAACGGCAAACGCCGGTTTCCCGGTGATGCAGCAGGCTTATGCGGCGCCGATGATGCAGCAACCCGCTCTGTCTAACGCTGTCGCGCCAGCGGCTACTCCAGCAATGGAAGCGCCTGCCGCAGCGGAAATCAGTGGTCACATCGTACGCTCCCCAATGGTTGGTACTTTCTACCGCACCCCAAGCCCGGACGCGAAAGCGTTCATCGAAGTGGGCCAGAAAGTGAACGTGGGCGATACCCTGTGCATCGTTGAAGCCATGAAAATGATGAACCAGATCGAAGCAGACAAAGCAGGCACTGTGAAAGCGATTCTGGTCGAAAGTGG
Organism: Salmonella sp. 32100201201700099SM; assembly: GCF_017572645.1. Taxonomy (NCBI): domain Bacteria; kingdom Pseudomonadati; phylum Pseudomonadota; class Gammaproteobacteria; order Enterobacterales; family Enterobacteriaceae; genus Salmonella; species Salmonella sp. 32100201201700099SM. The sequence goes on from NZ_JAGERQ010000018.1 coordinate 28,668, forward strand.
TCAACCGGTAGAATTTGACGAGCCACTGGTCGTCATCGAGTAACGAGGCGAACATGTTGGATAAAATTGTCATCGCCAACCGCGGCGAGATCGCACTACGTATTCTTCGAGCCTGTAAAGAACTCGGCATCAAGACCGTCGCTGTGCACTCAAGCGCGGATCGCGATTTAAAACACGTATTGCTGGCGGATGAGACGGTCTGTATTGGCCCGGCACCGTCCGTAAAAAGTTATCTGAACATCCCGGCTATCATTAGCGCCGCTGAAATCACCGGCGCGGTGGCAATCCACCCGGGTTACGGCTTCCTTTCTGAGAACGCCAATTTTGCCGAGCAGGTTGAACGCTCCGGCTTTATCTTTATCGGCCCGAAAGCAGACACCATCCGCCTGATGGGCGATAAAGTGTCCGCGATTACCGCGATGAAAAAAGCGGGCGTGCCGACCGTACCAGGATCTGACGGCCCACTGGGCGACGATATGAATGCGAACCGCGCTCATGCCAAACGTATTGGCTATCCGGTGATCATCAAAGCGTCCGGCGGCGGCGGCGGCCGCGGTATGCGCGTGGTTCGTAGCGATGCTGAACTGGCGCAGTCCATCTCCATGACTAAAGCGGAAGCGAAAGCAGCTTTCAGCAACGACATGGTATACATGGAAAAATACCTGGAAAATCCACGCCACATCGAAATTCAGGTGCTGGCGGACGGCCAGGGCAACGCTATCTATCTGGCGGAACGCGACTGCTCCATGCAGCGTCGCCATCAGAAAGTGGTTGAAGAAGCCCCGGCGCCAGGCATTACGCCGGAACTGCGTCGCTATATCGGCGAACGCTGCGCGAAAGCGTGCGTAGACATCGGCTATCGCGGCGCAGGAACGTTCGAATTCCTGTTCGAAAACGGCGAGTTCTATTTCATCGAAATGAACACCCGTATTCAGGTTGAACACCCGGTAACTGAAATGATTACCGGCGTCGATTTGATCAAAGAGCAGTTGCGCATCGCGGCGGGTCAGCCACTGTCGATCACACAGGACGAAGTTGTCGTTCGAGGCCATGCGGTAGAATGCCGTATCAATGCCGAAGATCCGAACACCTTCCTGCCAAGCCCTGGCAAAATCACGCGCTTCCATGCGCCTGGCGGCTTTGGCGTTCGCTGGGAATCTCATATCTACGCGGGCTACACGGTGCCGCCGTACTATGATTCCATGATCGGCAAACTCATCTGCTACGGTGAAAACCGCGACGTGGCGATTGCCCGTATGAAAAATGCCCTGCAGGAACTGATTATCGATGGTATCAAAACCAATATCGATCTGCAGACCCGCATCATGAATGACGAGCACTTCCAGCACGGTGGAACCAACATCCACTATCTGGAGAAAAAACTCGGTCTTCAGGAAAAGTAATCGCACGTTAATCTCAAAAGGCCGGTGAATCCGGCCTTTTTTATTTCTGGGGATAGCGATGCCCCATCATGTACAATTCCCGCTTTCTTCACCCATAAGGGACAAAAAATGGACGCTCGTTTTGTTCAGGCCCATAAAGAGGCGCGCTGGGCGCTGTGGCTGACCCTTTGCTATCTGGCGGCATGGTTAGTGGCTGCTTACTTACCTGGAGACTCGCCGGGAATTACCGGTCTGCCGCACTGGTTCGAGATGGCCTGCTTATTGACGCCGCTGGTCTTTATTTTGCTGTGCTGGGCGATGGTGAAATTCATTTATCGCGATATTCCGCTGGAGGATGACGATGCAGCTTGAGGTCATTCTACCGCTGGTAGCCTATCTGGTCGTGGTCTTCGGGGTCTCGATTTACGCTATGCGCAAGCGTACCGCCGGCACCTTTTTAAACGAGTATTTTCTTGGCAGTCGTTCGATGGGCGGGATCGTGCTCGCGATGACGCTGACCGCCACCTATATTAGCGCCAGTTCATTTATCGGCGGTCCCGGCGCGGCTTATAAATATGGTCTGGGCTGGGTCTTGCTGGCGATGATCCAGCTTCCCGCCGTCTGGCTTTCACTGGGTATTCTGGGTAAAAAATTCGCTATCCTGGCGCGTCGCTATAATGCCGTCACGCTTAACGATATGCTATTCGCTCGTTACCAAAGCCGCCTGCTGGTGTGGTTAGCAAGCCTGAGTTTATTGGTCGCGTTTATTGGCGCAATGACCGTACAATTTATCGGCGGCGCGCGACTACTGGAAACCGCGGCGGGAATTCCCTACGAAACCGGCCTGCTAATATTTGGCGTCAGTATCGCACTCTATACGGCGTTTGGCGGCTTTCGCGCCAGCGTACTTAACGATACGCTACAGGGCCTGGTGATGCTGGTCGGCACGATAGTGCTGCTGGTGGGCGTGGTGCATGCGGCGGGCGGTTTACATCAGGCCGTTGACACGCTGCACGCTCTCGACCCCAAACTGGTAACGCCGCAGGGCGCCGATGACATACTTTCTCCCGCTTTTATGACCTCTTTTTGGGTACTGGTCTGTTTTGGCGTGATTGGCCTGCCGCATACGGCAGTGCGCTGCATTTCTTATAAAGACAGTAAAGCGGTACACCGGGGCATTATTATCGGTACGATTGTCGTGGCGATTTTAATGTTCGGGATGCACCTTGCCGGCGCGCTGGGTCGCGCGGTGCTTCCGGATCTGACGGTGCCGGATCTGGTGATCCCAACGCTAATGGTGAAAGTTTTGCCGCCGTTTGCCGCCGGGATCTTCCTTGCTGCGCCAATGGCGGCGATCATGTCAACAATTAACGCCCAACTGCTGCAAAGTTCCGCGACGATCATTAAAGATCTCTATCTCAACCTGCGTCCCGATCAGATGCAAAATGAGATCCGGCTGAAGCGTATGTCGGCAGCGATTACATTACTGCTAGGCGCGCTGTTGCTGCTGGCCGCGTGGAAACCGCCAGAGATGATCATTTGGCTCAACCTACTGGCGTTTGGCGGCCTGGAAGCGGTGTTCTTATGGCCGCTGGTACTGGGCCTTTACTGGGAGCGGGCAAACGCGGCAGGCGCGTTAAGCGCCATGATCGTGGGCGGCGTGCTATATGCCCTGCTTGCCACATTTAATATTCAGTACCTGGGCTTTCATCCGATTGTGCCCGCGTTACTGTTAAGTTTATTGGCTTTTCTGATCGGAAACCGATTCGGCTCTTCCGCTTCGCAAGCCACCGTATTGTCTACTGATAAATAAAGAGTTTTGCCATGCCATGGATCCAATTGAAACTGAATACCACCGGCGCGAATGCTGAAGAGCTAAGTGATGCGCTGATGGAAGCGGGCGCCGTTTCCATTACCTTTCAGGATACACACGATACGCCGGTTTTTGAGCCGTTGCCGGGCGAAACCCGTCTGTGGGGCGATACCGATGTGATCGGTCTGTTCGACGCCGAAACAGACATGAAAGACGTTGTCGCGATTCTGGAGCAACATCCACTGCTGGGTGCCGGATTTGCCCATAAAATCGAACAACTGGAAGATAAAGACTGGGAACGCGAATGGATGGATAATTTCCATCCGATGCGTTTTGGCGAGCGTCTGTGGATTTGTCCCAGCTGGCGTGACATTCCGGACGAGAATGCCGTCAACGTGATGCTCGACCCGGGACTGGCGTTCGGTACGGGTACGCACCCCACCACCTCTTTATGTCTGCAATGGCTGGACGGGCTCGATCTCAACGGCAAAACCGTGATCGACTTTGGCTGCGGTTCAGGCATTCTGGCGATTGCCGCGCTGAAGCTGGGAGCGGCAAAGGCGATTGGTATTGATATCGATCCGCAAGCTATTCAGGCCAGTCGCGATAATGCCGAACGCAACGGCGTGTCTGACCGGCTGGAGCTGTACCTGCCGAAAGACCAGCCAGAAGCCATGAAAGCCGACGTGGTCGTCGCTAACATCCTGGCAGGCCCATTACGCGAACTGGCCCCGTTAATCAGCGTACTGCCCGTTGAGGGCGGTCTGCTGGGGCTTTCAGGTATTCTCGCCAGCCAGGCGGAAAGCGTCTGTGATGCTTACGCCGAGCTTTTCACTCTCGACCCGGTCGTCGAAAAAGAAGAGTGGTGCCGCATTACTGGCCGTAAGAAATAATTCTTGTCAGCGTGGTCGCCCGGCCACGCTTTTCTCCACACAACTGCCTTAACGCCTTTCAGGCACCGAGACATCATTAAATTCATCAAATGAATGCCTGAAATAACTTCTTTGTCATTATCCGTCTGGATAAACAGCTGCTACCAGCGGACAAACGTACTGGCGCTTCAACGGCCCGCAGCCATCGCCCTCGTACTTAGTAAATGCTGTCCGGGTTGTTCTGCAGCATCCGCTAACGCTCTTTTTAGCGCAGCTGGAAAAATTTATGCGTGCCGTTCATGAACACAAAAGCGCATCTGTGCACCCCTTCCGACTGGCAATGGAGAAAAATCACGCGCAGCGGGAAGTGATCTTGTCCTGAAACGAGACGGCGATCCCATTCATTTGGGGTAATTAGCTTATAAAAAAAGCAGATTATTCCGCTTATCTTGTTTCTGGTCGAAGAAATAGAGAGAAGTTACGGGAATTTGTAAGCGCGTACAAAACCGCCGACAATAAATAACCCTATGATTTTACTGAATTATAAATTTATTTTGCTGTTTTTAAGCACGATTCATTGATCTACAACAGTGGATTGTTCAAAGTTTGGCCTTTCATCTCGTGCAAAAAATGCGTAATATACGCCGCCTTGCAGTCACAGTATGGTCATTTCTTAACTCATGCGCATCGGACAATATCAGCTCAGAAATCGCCTGATCGCAGCGCCCATGGCTGGCATTACTGACAGACCTTTCCGGACGCTGTGCTATGAGATGGGAGCAGGATTGACAGTATCCGAGATGATGTCTTCTAACCCGCAAGTGTGGGAAAGCGATAAATCTCGTTTACGGATGGTGCACGTTGATGAGCCAGGAATTCGCACGGTGCAAATTGCCGGTAGCGACCCTGTTGAGATGGCCGATGCCGCACGTATTAACGTGGAAAGCGGCGCCCAGATTATTGATATCAATATGGGGTGCCCGGCGAAGAAAGTGAATCGTAAGCTGGCAGGTTCAGCCCTCTTGCAGTACCCGGATTTAGTGAAGTCTATACTCATCGGGGTCGTAAACGCGGTGGACGTTCCTGTGACTCTCAAGATTCGCACCGGCTGGGCGCCGGAACACCGTAACTGCGTAGAGATTGCCCAACTGGCTGAAGATTGTGGTATTCAGGCCCTGACCATCCATGGCCGCACCCGCGCCTGTTTGTTCAACGGAGAAGCTGAATACGACAGTATTCGGGCAGTTAAGCAGAAAGTTTCCATTCCGATTATCGCGAATGGCGACATTACTAACCCGCATAAAGCCAGAGCTGTTCTCGACTATACAGGGGCGGATGCCCTGATGATAGGCCGCGCAGCTCAGGGAAGACCCTGGATCTTTCGGGAAATCCAGCATTATCTGGACACTGGGGAGCTGCTTCCGCCGCTGCCGCTGGCAGAGGTAAAGCGCTTGCTTTGCACGCATGTTCGGGAACTGCATGACTTTTACGGTCAGGCAAAAGGGTACCGAATCGCGCGTAAACACGTCTCCTGGTATCTCCAGGAACACGCTCCAGACGACCAGTTTCGGCGCACATTCAACGCTATTGAGGACGCCAGCGAACAGCTGGAGGCGTTGGAGGCATACTTCGAAAATTTTGCGTAAACAGAAATAAAGAGCTGACAGAACTATGTTCGAACAACGCGTAAATTCTGACGTACTGACCGTTTCTACCGTTAACTCTCAGGATCAGGTAACCCAAAAACCCCTGCGTGACTCGGTTAAACAGGCACTGAAGAACTATTTTGCTCAACTGAATGGTCAGGACGTTAATGACCTGTATGAGCTGGTACTGGCTGAAGTAGAACAGCCCCTGTTGGACATGGTGATGCAATACACCCGTGGTAACCAGACCCGTGCTGCTCTGATGATGGGCATCAACCGTGGTACGCTGCGTAAAAAATTAAAAAAATACGGCATGAACTAATTTCGATTAGCTAACTGCTTGTTTAAAAAGGCGCTACTCGGCATGGGGAAGCGCCTTTTTTATACGCATTACATGGAATTTGGTCATGAAAGCGGAATGTGAACCTCAGTACTTTGGCGATGAATCGAAGAAGATTATTCACGGTGACGCGCTAACAGAACTTAAAAAACTGCCTTCTGAAAGCATTGACTTAATTTTTGCCGATCCGCCTTACAATATCGGAAAAGATTTCGACGGTATGGTGGAATCCTGGGACGAAGCGTCTTTTCTGGCCTGGCTGTATGAATGCATTGACGAGTGCCACCGCGTACTGAAGAAACACGGCACCATGTACATCATGAATAGCACAGAAAATATGCCGTATATCGATCTCAAATGCCGAACGCTTTTTACCATCAAAAGCCGTATCGTCTGGTCCTATGATAGTTCCGGGGTGCAGGCGAAAAAATACTTTGGTTCTATGTATGAACCGATCCTGATGATGGTAAAAAACCCGAAAAGCTATACCTTTAACCGTGACGCGATTCTGGTCGAGACCACTACGGGCGCTAAGCGCGCGCTAATCGATTATCGAAAAAACCCGCCCCAACCATACAATCAGAAAAAAGTGCCGGGCAACGTCTGGTCATTTCCTCGCGTACGTTATCTGATGGATGAATATGAAAACCATCCTACGCAAAAGCCCAGCGCGCTGTTAAAACGGATCATACTGGCCCTTCTAACCCGAGCGATACCGTATTGGACCCTTTCGCGGGCAGTTTCACCACAGGCGCTGTCGCAGCGGCGTCAGGTCGTAAGTTTATCGGTATTGAACTCAATAATGAGTACGTAAAAATGGGGCTCAGAAGATTGAGCGTCACTTCGCATTATTCAGAAAATGAACTTGCAAAAGTCAAAAAGAGAAAAACACAAAACCTGTCCAAAAAGCAGCGAAATGTCGGGATAAACGCGCTATCTTCAGAGAAGTAAAAGCATTGTAAGTCCGCTTTTCAGCGTCAAAATTTCATGTATATTCCCAGCACGCATGGGCATGAATACACAGGATTTGACGATGATACGTAAGTATTGGTGGCTGGTTGTTTTTGCCGTCTCCGTTTTTCTTTTTGATGCGCTTTTGATGCAATGGATCGAATTGATGGCGACTGAACAGGATAAGTGCCGAAACATGGATTCGGTTAACCCTCTTAAATTGATCAATTGTACCGATCTGGAGTAGCGAATCGGGCGATTTAACCTATGATTATTTATCACCCGGATTTCTTTTATCCCTTATAAAAACAGGGAATTAAAACACGTTGAGGATAAAAGAAGGGGTGATACTGTCTCGTCCTGTTCTTTTCCTGCATAACCAATGAGCTAATGATACATGCCGGTTAGTAAGTACAACCACATCCTTGTGGCGGTTTCATTTGCTGTCGCTATTTTTGCGTCCTATACCGCATTAAATATGGCCGGACGCATAGCCGGAAGCGCCCGATCAAACGCCAGAATATGGCTAATGGGCGGCGGCTTCGCGCTGGGCGTCGGTATTTGGGCGATGCATTTTGTCGGGATGCTGGCGATGGATCACGCGATGAACATGCGCTTCGATCCGTTCCTCACCGGCCTCTCCATGCTGATCGCGATCGGCTCCTCCCTGTTTGCGCTATGGCTGGTTAGCGCTGAAAAACTGCGCCTGCGCCGTTTACTGCCGGGCGCGCTGGTGATGGGACTGGGCATCAGCGCAATGCATTATACCGGGATGGCGGCGCTGCAATTTGCTTCCATTATCGTTTGGAATAGCGCGTGGGTTGCCCTCTCTATCATTATCGCGCTACTGGCGTCCTGCGGCGCGCTGTGGCTCACGTTCCGCCTGCGTAATGAGGGAACAGATGTCGCCCTGAGGCGAGCAGGCGCCGCGGTATTAATGGGGATAGCTATCGCCGGCATGCATTACGCCGGCATGAAGGCCGCACACTTTCCCCAAAACTGGCCGATGGAACATCGTGGCGTCGATAGCAACTGGCTGGCTGTTCTTGTCAGCGTGGTCGCGCTGACTATCCTGGGTATTACTCTGCTGGTTTCTTTATTTGACGCCCGGCTTCAGGCCCGTACCGCACTACTTGCCTCTTCGCTGGCGCAGGCGAACCAGGAACTGGCGCAGTTGGCGCTGCATGATACGCTCACCCGTTTACCAAACCGGGTACTTCTTGAGGATCGTCTGGAACAGGCCATCAGCAAAGCGAATCGGGAAGGCACGTCTTTCGCGCTACTGTTTATGGATCTGGATGGCTTTAAAGCCGTTAATGACGCTTATGGTCATGATATCGGCGATAAGCTACTGGTGGCGGTCACGCATCGTCTGAACCAACCGCTGAGCGGGCAGTTTACCCTGGCGCGGATTGGCGGCGACGAATTTGTGCTGCTTGCGGAAGTTAGCGCGCCTGACGAAGCGGCTTCCCTTGCCAGCGCGCTGGTACATTCGATAGATGCGCCCTTTACGATAGATCCGTACGAACTGGTCGTCACCCTTAGCGTGGGAATAGCGCTCTATCCGCTGGACGGAAAAAACGAACGGGAACTGATGTTCAACGCCGATGCCGCGATGTACCACACGAAGCATACGGGGCGTAACGGATACCATTTCTTTCAGCCATCAATGAATATGCTGGCGCAAACCCAACTTCAGCTAATGAATGACCTGTGGCTGGCGCTGGAAAGACAAGAGCTCAGGCTGGTGTATCAGCCTAAATTTCAGGCCCCTGCCGGCCCCATTGTAGGATTTGAGGCCCTGTTGCGCTGGTATCATCCAAAACAAGGCGTACTGAATCCTGACCAGTTTTTACCGCTGGCGGAAAAAACGGGTCTTATCGTCACTATCGGTAGCTGGGTGATAGACGAGGCGTGTCGACAGCTCCGCGAGTGGCACTTACAGGGATACGCCTTATGGTCAGTGGCGGTAAACCTGTCCGCCTTACAATTTGAGCAGCCCGGGCTTGTGGACACCATTACGCGGAGCCTGGCCCAACACAGTATCCGTCCCGATTTATTGATTCTGGAAATCACCGAAACCACGGCGATGAATAAGCCGGAGCAAAGCGTCGCTATACTCACCAGATTAACGGAAATGGGGGTTAAGGCCTCTATTGACGACTTTGGCACCGGTTATTCCAGCCTTCTCTATCTGAAACGTCTTCCGGCGTGCGAACTAAAAATTGATCGCGCTTTCGTACATGAACTCAGCGAGGCAGGCGACGGCGCGACCATTGTTGCGGCTATTGTCGCGCTGGCGAAAGCGTTAAATCTGCAAATTGTGGCAGAAGGGGTAGAGAATGAAACGCAGCAACAATTTTTGACCCAGTTAGGATGCCATACGCTTCAGGGGTTCCTGCTTGGCAAGCCGCGTACGGCAGAGGAAATTGCTCGCGATATTCGGGATCCTGCCAATATATTCACAAGGTCAATATATAATATCAACTCAAAATAATCTCAGGCTTCTTCCGCCTGTTGTTCATTTGGCATTAATTGCCTCACACTGCCATCCGGGCTTAGCATTTTTAATACATTATCGACTAATGCAGGCGCCTGCTTATAAAGATCATAACTTGTGGGATTCATTAACCAGTTTTTTACTATTCCGCTAAAACTACCATGCAGAATAATTAATATGACATCCAGATCAAGACTGCCTGAGATCAGTTTTTTATCCATACATCGCTGTAATACTTCAAGCAGCGACTGATGATGGAAACCCATCTTCTCCCGAATGGCCTGTTCCGATATCATACCATTATGGAATTCACATTTATGATATAAAATCTGCATTAATGCCTGCTGACGAGGCACTGCCGCAATATATTGTAAGGCTGCAATAAATTTCTCTCGTGGATCCTGTAAAGGATTATCATTCCAGCATCCCGTAAGCCTATCCTGAATAAGTTCGCGTAAAGGTGGTTGCTGTAACCAAACCTCATTAAACAACTGCGTTTTATTCTCAAAGTGCCAGTAGATGGCGCCCCGCGTGACATCAGCGGCATCAGCGATATCATTCAACGTCGTGTTGGCAACGCCGCGCAAAGCGAACTGCGCAATAGCGGTTTCAATCAAATGTTGCCGCGTTTTAAGCGCATCCGCCTTCGTTTTCTTCGCCATAATTAAGATATCCTGGACCATAAAAACGATAAATACGCTGATAAAATACTCAGCACAAAAAACAACTTTATCATGTCCTTTTTAGTCAGACGAGAGACAGCTATTTTTATTTCGCACAATATCGCCAAATCAATAATAAAAACAAATAAATTAATAAAACACATTCATATAAAATATATATTTCTATTTATGTTATTCAACATCATGATTTTACTAATCGGGACATTATGAAACGACAGGGAATAGTTCTTTTTTTTTGCTTTTATGTGCCGTGAACCCCATCCCAAAATAAGTATTGCTTACATCACAAGCTAATAATTTGTAGGATACCCCACTGCTATTCTATTTTTCGCGCGTTAACGCCTTACCGTTATCCGGTGAATAACGAGCTTTCGGTTTTTTAAGGAACAGTAATGACGAAACATGCCAGGTTTTCACTCCTGCCCTCATTCATCATATTCTCTGCTGCGCTGCTGGCCGGTTGTAATGACCAGGGAGATACCCAGGCTCATGCCGGCGAGCCGCAAGTCACCGTCCATGTGGTCGAAACAGCGCCGCTAGCCGTAACGACCGAACTTCCCGGACGTACGTCCGCATTTCGCATTGCGGAGGTTCGCCCCCAGGTGAGCGGGATCGTACTTAAAAGAAACTTCACCGAAGGTAGCGATGTAGAGGCCGGACAGTCGCTTTATCAGATCGATCCTGCCACTTATCAGGCCGATTATGACAGCGCTAAAGGCGAACTTGCTAAAAGCGAAGCGGCTGCGGCTATCGCGCACCTGACGGTCAAACGCTATGTTCCACTGGTCGGCACAAAATATATCAGCCAACAGGAATATGATCAGGCGATTGCCGACGCCCGCCAGGCCGATGCCGCCGTTGTGGCGGCAAAAGCCGCTGTTGAAAGCGCGCGTATTAACCTTGCGTATACCAAAGTCACCTCACCCATCAGCGGCCGTATAGGAAAATCTAATGTGACTGAAGGCGCGCTGGTGACTAATGGTCAGTCAACTGAACTGGCTACCGTGCAACAACTCGACCCGATTTATGTCGACGTGACGCAATCAAGCAACGACTTTATGCGACTCAAGCAATCCGTCGAACAAGGTAACCTGCATAAAGACAGCGCCAGTAGCACGGTTCAACTGGTAATGGAAAATGGTCAGGTCTACCCGATTAAAGGCACGCTGCAATTTTCCGACGTTACCGTAGATGAAAGCACCGGCTCTATCACGCTCAGGGCGGTGTTCCCTAACCCGCAACACAGTCTGCTTCCCGGTATGTTTGTGCGCGCCCGCATTGATGAAGGCGTCCAGCCCAATGCCATCCTTGTCCCCCAGCAGGGCGTAACCCGCACGCCGCGCGGCGACGCAATGGTGATGGTGGTTAACGATAAAAGCCAGGTCGAAGCCCGCAATGTCGTGGCGGCGCAGGCTATTGGCGATAAATGGCTCATCAGCGAAGGGTTAAAACCGGGCGATAAGGTCATCGTCAGCGGCTTACAAAAAGCGCGACCGGGCGTCCAGGTGAAAGCCACTACCGATGCTCCTGCAGCGAAAACGGCGCAATAAGGTAACCGTACATGGCAAACTTTTTTATTAGACGTCCTATTTTCGCCTGGGTTCTGGCCATTATCCTGATGATGGCTGGCGCACTGGCAATAATGCAACTTCCCGTTGCGCAGTATCCAACCATTGCGCCGCCAGCGGTTTCTATTTCTGCAACCTATCCTGGCGCGGATGCGCAGACGGTACAGGATACGGTTACTCAGGTTATCGAACAAAATATGAACGGTATCGATAACCTGATGTATATGTCCTCTACCAGCGACTCTGCTGGTAGCGTGACCATCACTCTGACCTTCCAGTCCGGAACCGATCCGGATATCGCGCAGGTTCAGGTGCAAAATAAATTGCAGCTCGCCACGCCTTTACTGCCGCAAGAAGTCCAGCAGCAGGGGATTAGCGTTGAAAAATCCAGCAGCAGCTTTTTGATGGTCGCCGGGTTCGTCTCGGATAATCCGAACACTACCCAGGACGACATCTCTGACTATGTCGCCTCTAACATTAAGGATTCTATCAGCCGTCTGAACGGCGTGGGCGACGTTCAGCTATTTGGCGCACAGTACGCCATGCGTATCTGGCTGGATGCGAATCTGCTAAATAAATACCAGCTCACGCCAGTTGACGTCATCAACCAGTTAAAAGTACAGAACGACCAGATTGCGGCAGGCCAACTGGGCGGTACGCCAGCATTACCGGGCCAGCAGCTTAACGCCTCAATCATCGCCCAAACGCGTCTGAAAGATCCGGAAGAGTTCGGCAAAGTTACGTTGCGCGTCAATACCGACGGCTCTGTCGTCCATCTCAAAGATGTCGCGCGTATTGAGCTTGGCGGTGAAAACTATAACGTTGTAGCGCGCATTAACGGTAAACCGGCCTCCGGTCTCGGTATTAAACTGGCGACCGGCGCTAACGCGCTGGATACCGCAACCGCAATCAAAGCGAAACTGGCGGAACTGCAGCCTTTCTTCCCTCAGGGAATGAAGGTGGTTTATCCTTATGACACTACGCCCTTCGTAAAAATATCTATCCACGAAGTGGTAAAAACGCTATTTGAAGCGATTATTCTGGTGTTCCTGGTAATGTATCTGTTCTTACAGAATATCCGGGCAACCCTGATTCCTACCATCGCTGTTCCTGTCGTGTTGCTAGGCACTTTTGCGGTACTCGCCGCCTTTGGCTATTCCATCAATACCCTGACGATGTTCGGCATGGTACTGGCGATAGGGCTGCTGGTTGACGATGCGATAGTGGTCGTAGAAAACGTTGAACGTGTAATGATGGAGGATAACCTTTCTCCCCGAGAGGCGACGGAAAAATCCATGTCGCAGATTCAAGGAGCGCTGGTAGGTATCGCGATGGTACTGTCTGCAGTATTTATCCCGATGGCCTTTTTTGGCGGCTCGACCGGGGCAATTTATCGCCAGTTCTCTATTACTATTGTTTCAGCAATGGCGCTATCCGTTCTGGTTGCGTTGATTCTGACGCCAGCGCTATGCGCTACGCTGCTTAAACCCGTATCTGCTGAACATCACGAGAAAAAAAGCGGCTTCTTTGGCTGGTTCAATACCAGGTTTGACCACAGCGTTAACCACTATACTAACAGCGTAAGCGGCATCGTGCGTAATACGGGTCGCTATCTCATTATCTATCTACTTATTGTAGTCGGAATGGCGGTTCTGTTTTTACGCCTCCCGACCTCCTTCCTGCCGGAAGAAGATCAGGGGGTATTCCTGACCATGATTCAGCTCCCCTCTGGCGCTACGCAAGAACGTACGCAGAAAGTGCTGGATCAAGTCACTCATTACTACCTGAATAATGAAAAAGCGAACGTCGAAAGCGTGTTTACCGTAAACGGCTTTAGCTTTAGCGGTCAGGGACAAAACTCAGGGATGGCATTTGTCAGCCTTAAACCCTGGGAAGAGCGTAACGGTGAAGAAAATAGCGTCGAAGCCGTTATCGCCAGAGCGACACGCGCCTTCAGCCAGATTCGCGACGGGTTGGTGTTCCCCTTCAACATGCCGGCAATTGTCGAGTTAGGTACCGCGACAGGTTTCGACTTTGAACTGATTGATCAGGGAGGACTCGGTCACGATGCGTTAACAAAAGCGCGTAATCAACTCCTGGGTATGGTCGCGAAGCATCCTGATCTATTAGTGCGCGTACGCCCGAACGGGCTGGAAGACACGCCACAGTTCAAGCTGGATGTCGATCAAGAAAAAGCGCAGGCGCTCGGTGTTTCGCTGTCTGATATCAACGAAACCATCTCCGCGGCGTTGGGCGGCTATTACGTTAACGACTTTATCGATCGCGGACGAGTGAAAAAAGTATACGTTCAGGCTGACGCTCAGTTCCGTATGCTGCCGGGAGATATCAACAATCTTTATGTACGCAGCGCCAATGGCGAGATGGTGCCCTTCTCTACCTTTAGCTCAGCACGGTGGATTTATGGTTCGCCACGCCTGGAACGCTATAACGGGATGCCGTCAATGGAACTGCTCGGCGAAGCAGCGCCCGGACGAAGTACCGGTGAAGCAATGTCGTTAATGGAAAACCTGGCTTCACAGCTGCCAAACGGTATTGGCTATGACTGGACAGGTATGTCGTATCAGGAACGGTTGTCAGGTAACCAGGCGCCGGCGCTATACGCAATCTCACTCATTGTCGTTTTCCTCTGCCTTGCCGCTCTGTATGAAAGCTGGTCAATTCCGTTCTCGGTAATGCTGGTCGTACCGCTCGGCGTGGTTGGCGCTCTGCTTGCAGCGTCATTGCGCGGTCTGAACAATGACGTTTACTTCCAGGTTGGCTTGTTAACCACTATTGGCCTTTCTGCTAAAAACGCCATCCTGATTGTCGAGTTCGCCAAAGATCTCATGGAAAAAGAAGGACGTGGATTGATTGAAGCGACGCTGGAAGCATCCCGTATGCGTTTACGTCCTATTCTAATGACCTCGCTGGCCTTTATTCTCGGGGTAATGCCGTTAGTTATCAGTCGTGGCGCAGGTAGTGGTGCACAGAACGCAGTAGGCACAGGGGTTATGGGGGGAATGTTAACCGCAACCTTATTAGCTATCTTCTTCGTGCCAGTATTCTTCGTTGTTGTAAAACGCCGATTTAATCGCCATCATGATTAACCGGTAAACAGAGGCGTCTTCGGACGCCTTTTTAAACGGTACGTCTTTATCTCCGCTATTCCCCCTCTCCGCTTACTTTTGCATTCTCCATAGTTTTTACAATTCACATGAATTGAGATGATTCCTCATGTCGGCCATTTTTTCTGTGGTGGTAAAATAACTCTCGTTTTCGCAGCGGTTAGAGCCAGCATTTACGTTGCTGTACTTCGCGAAACGCTGATTAATGAGGTAACACCATGAAAAGACTAATTCCAGTTGCATTGCTTACCACCTTATTGGCAGGTTGTGCACATGATTCTCCTTGCGTACCAGTTTATGACGATCAAGGGCGACTGGTTCATACCAATACATGTATGAAAGGTACTACGCAGGATAACTGGGAGACAGCAGGCGCTATTGCTGGCGGCGCTGCGGCGGTAGCAGGGTTGACGATGGGTATCATTGCGCTTTCTAAATGATACATGCAGGCGCGGCAATGCCGCGTTTTCAGTAATCGTAAGGATACTCAGCGACGTAATCTATTCAGCCTGTCCCCCGAAAGTTAACACGATAAAACGCTCTCTTTTCTTACTCGCCCATCCCGATAGTATTTATTCTATTCCTTGTCCGATGCAGACAAAATTGTAGCTTGATAGCATCGTAAGCCGCATTACAAACACGCTTTATACAGTAAGACTTAGAGCGTGGTCATTAGGCGTAATTATTACAGACAGTCTGGATATAAACCGGAGCATACACGTAATACATGAGGATTTTGAGCACTGTCCCAGGGCCAAACTGGCAAATAAATAGCCTAATGGGCCAGATTCTTAGCCCTCAGCGAATATCTCTATTGCTTATTAGAGGCGTAAGTAAAAGCCGTTTGTACATCTACTTCAGCACGGTTCACATTGGATGGTTCAGGCGGATATATGGCGGGAAATCACGTTTACTAAACGGTTTTTATCCACTCTACGAAGATGTTTAAAACGCGTCGGCGTCATTACCCGATAACTTTTTCCATAGAGAGATAAACGCAAAAAGGCCCAATCTTTCGATTGGGCCCTTTGCTTTATTTGATGTACGGCAGTTTATGGCGGGCGTCCTGCCCGCCACCCTCCGGGCCGTTGCTGCGCAACGTTCAAATCCGCTCCCGGCGGATTTCTCCTCCTCAGGAGAGTGCTCACCGACAGACCACAGATAAAACAAAAGGCCCTGTCTTCCGACAGGGCCCTTCGTTTTATTTGATGCCTGGCAGTTCCCTACTCTCGCATGGGGAGACCCCACACTACCATCGGCGCTACGGCGTTTCACTTCTGAGTTCGGCATGGGGTCAGGTGGGACCACCGCGCTACTGCCGCCAGACAAATTCTTTTTCAAATGCCGAACTTTAACCGTATTAAGTGGTGCTGATACCCAGAGTCGAACTGGGGACCTCACCCTTACCAAGGGTGCGCTCTACCAACTGAGCCATATCAGCACACTAAATTTGATGCCTGGCAGTTCCCTACTCTCGCATGGGGAGACCCCACACTACCATCGGCGCTACGGCGTTTCACTTCTGAGTTCGGCATGGGGTCAGGTGGGACCACCGCGCTACTGCCGCCAGGCAA
>NZ_JAGERQ010000019.1:0-31798 GCF_017572645.1 Salmonella sp. 32100201201700099SM
TTGAAATGTTCCGCAAACTGCTGGACGAAGGCCGTGCCGGTGAGAACGTAGGTGTTCTGCTGCGTGGTATCAAACGTGAAGAAATCGAACGTGGTCAGGTACTGGCTAAGCCGGGCACCATCAAGCCGCACACCAAGTTCGAATCTGAAGTGTACATTCTGTCCAAAGATGAAGGCGGCCGTCATACTCCGTTCTTCAAAGGCTACCGTCCGCAGTTCTACTTCCGTACTACTGACGTGACTGGTACCATCGAACTGCCGGAAGGCGTAGAGATGGTAATGCCGGGCGACAATATCAAAATGGTTGTTACCCTGATCCACCCGATCGCAATGGACGACGGTCTGCGTTTCGCAATCCGTGAAGGCGGCCGTACTGTTGGCGCGGGCGTTGTTGCTAAAGTTCTCGGCTAATCGCTGATAACATTTGACGCAATGCGCAATAAAAGGGCATCATTTGATGCCCTTTTTGCACGCTTTCACACCAGAACCTGGCTCATCAGTGATTTTATTTGTCATAATCATTGCTGAGACAGGCTCTGTAGAGGGCGTATAATCCGAAAGGCGAATAAGCGTTTCGATTTGGTTTGCCTCGCGATTGCGGGGTGAAAATGTTTGTAGAATACTTCTGACAGGTTGGTTTATGAGTGCGAATACCGAAGCTCAAGGGAGCGGGCGCGGCCTGGAAGCGATGAAGTGGATAGTTGTTGCCATATTGCTGATCGTCGCAATCGTCGGCAACTACCTCTATCGCGACATGATGCTGCCGCTGCGTGCGCTGGCCGTAGTAATTCTGATTGCTGCAGCGGGTGGTGTCGCGCTGTTGACGACAAAAGGTAAAGCAACCGTTGCTTTTGCCCGTGAAGCGAGAACCGAAGTCCGTAAGGTCATTTGGCCGACTCGCCAGGAAACGCTGCACACCACGCTGATCGTCGCTGCGGTTACCGCAGTTATGTCACTGATCCTGTGGGGACTGGATGGTATTCTGGTTCGCCTGGTATCCTTTATCACTGGCCTGAGGTTCTGAGATGTCTGAAGCACCTAAAAAGCGCTGGTACGTCGTTCAGGCGTTTTCCGGTTTTGAAGGCCGCGTAGCCACATCGCTGCGCGAGCATATCAAATTACACAATATGGAAGAGCTGTTTGGCGAAGTCATGGTGCCGACTGAAGAAGTCGTTGAGATCCGTGGCGGCCAGCGTCGCAAAAGCGAACGCAAATTCTTCCCGGGTTACGTTCTGGTCCAGATGGTCATGAACGACGCAAGCTGGCACCTGGTGCGCAGCGTGCCGCGTGTGATGGGCTTTATCGGCGGTACCTCTGACCGTCCGGCGCCGATCAGCGACAAAGAAGTCGATGCGATCATGAACTGCCTGCAGCAGGTTGGCGATAAGCCGCGGCCGAAAACGTTGTTTGAACCGGGTGAAATGGTTCGTGTTAACGACGGTCCGTTCGCAGACTTTAACGGCGTTGTCGAAGAAGTCGATTATGAGAAGTCTCGCCTGAAAGTGTCTGTTTCTATCTTCGGTCGTGCGACCCCGGTAGAGCTGGACTTCAGCCAGGTTGAGAAAGCGTAAGGCTGCGATCAAAAAAGCAGCGATCTAATCGTTGCATAGGGCGCGAAATTGACATACAATTTCGCGCCTTTTGTTTTTATGGGCCTTATGCCCATAAAGCGATATTTATCACGGGGAGCTTCTTTGAAGCGATACTACCCAATTCGAGGAATTTAGAATGGCTAAGAAAGTACAAGCCTATGTCAAGCTGCAGGTTGCAGCTGGTATGGCGAACCCGAGTCCGCCGGTTGGTCCAGCACTGGGTCAGCAGGGTGTGAACATCATGGAATTCTGCAAAGCGTTCAACGCAAAAACGGATTCCATCGAAAAAGGTCTGCCGATTCCGGTTGTTATTACCGTTTACGCTGACCGTTCTTTCACCTTCGTTACCAAAACGCCTCCGGCAGCTGTTCTGCTGAAAAAAGCGGCTGGTATCAAGTCTGGTTCCGGCAAGCCGAACAAAGACAAAGTAGGTAAAATTTCCCGCGCTCAGCTGCAGGAAATCGCGCAGACCAAAGCTGCCGACATGACCGGTGCCGACATTGAAGCGATGACTCGCTCCATCGAAGGTACTGCACGTTCCATGGGCCTGGTAGTGGAGGACTAAGAAATGGCTAAACTGACCAAGCGTATGCGCGTGATCCGTGAAAAAGTTGATGCGACCAAACAGTACGACATCAACGAAGCTATTGCCCTGCTGAAAGAGCTGGCCACTGCTAAATTCAACGAAAGCGTTGACGTTGCCGTTAACCTCGGCATCGACGCTCGTAAATCTGACCAGAACGTTCGTGGCGCGACTGTACTGCCGCACGGTACTGGCCGTTCTGTTCGCGTTGCCGTATTTACCCAGGGCCCGAACGCTGAAGCAGCTAAAGCTGCTGGCGCTGAGCTGGTAGGTATGGAAGATCTGGCTGACCAGATCAAGAAAGGCGAAATGAACTTCGACGTTGTTATCGCATCCCCGGATGCAATGCGCGTTGTTGGCCAGCTGGGCCAGGTTCTGGGTCCGCGCGGCCTGATGCCAAACCCGAAAGTCGGTACCGTAACGCCGAACGTTGCTGAAGCGGTTAAGAACGCTAAAGCAGGTCAGGTTCGTTACCGTAACGACAAAAACGGCATCATCCACACCACCATCGGTAAAGTGGACTTTGACGCTGACAAACTGAAAGAAAACCTGGAAGCTCTGCTGGTTGCGCTGAAAAAAGCAAAACCGAGCCAGGCGAAAGGCGTGTACATCAAGAAAGTTAGCATCTCCACCACCATGGGTGCTGGCGTTGCCGTTGATCAGGCTGGTCTGAGCGCATCTGCGAACTAAGATTAGTCTTTACGTGGGCGGTGATTTTGTCTACAATCTTACCCCCACGTATTCTGCTAGTTGCAGACGTATATCCGAGGTATTCGGGTTGTGACAAGGCGGCAACTTAGTGAGTCGCCAGGAGCATAGTTAACTATGTGACTGGTGCGAACGAAGGAAGCCAACGCCGTCACAAGCTGAATAGCGACGGATAGAAAAGATTTGTTCGTTGGAGCCTGGCCTATCCAGGCCTCCGTCGAAGACCGCAGGCGTCTCGCAAGAGGCTTAATCCCCTGCGTAGACGGTGACAGAACGCTAAGATTATTTTTGATACTCTGGCTTGTTTCTGCTCACCGTATTAAGACGCTCTTCTCGTTGAGATGAGTGAAGTGAGTTCCGGAACATGAGTTCCGGCAAACATCCAGGAGCAAAGCTAATGGCTTTAAATCTTCAAGACAAACAAGCGATTGTTGCTGAAGTCAGCGAAGTAGCCAAAGGCGCGCTGTCTGCAGTAGTTGCGGATTCCCGTGGCGTAACTGTAGATAAAATGACTGAACTGCGTAAAGCAGGTCGTGAAGCTGGCGTATACATGCGTGTTGTTCGTAACACCCTGCTGCGCCGCGTCGTTGAAGGTACTCAGTTCGAGTGCCTGAAAGACACGTTTGTTGGTCCGACCCTGATTGCATACTCTATGGAACACCCGGGCGCTGCTGCTCGTCTGTTCAAAGAGTTCGCGAAAGCGAATGCAAAATTTGAGGTCAAAGCTGCAGCCTTTGAAGGTGAGCTGATCCCGGCGTCTCAGATCGACCGCCTGGCAACTCTGCCGACCTACGAAGAAGCAATTGCACGCCTGATGGCAACCATGAAAGAAGCTTCGGCTGGCAAACTGGTTCGCACACTGGCTGCTGTACGCGATGCAAAAGAAGCTGCGTAATCGCAGTTGTCTTTATCAAGCATTTGCTTACGTATAAACTTATTCTGATATTCAGGAACAATTTAAATGTCTATCACTAAAGATCAAATCATTGAAGCAGTATCCGCTATGTCCGTAATGGACGTTGTAGAACTGATTTCTGCAATGGAAGAAAAATTCGGTGTTTCCGCTGCTGCTGCTGTAGCTGTAGCTGCTGGCCCGGCTGAAGCTGCTGAAGAAAAAACTGAATTCGACGTAATTCTGAAAGCTGCTGGCGCTAACAAAGTTGCTGTTATCAAAGCAGTACGTGGCGCAACTGGCCTGGGTCTGAAAGAAGCTAAAGACCTGGTAGAATCTGCTCCGGCCGCTCTGAAAGAAGGCGTGAGCAAAGATGACGCTGAAGCACTGAAAAAATCTCTGGAAGAAGCTGGCGCTGAAGTTGAAGTTAAATAAGCCAACCCTTCCGGTTGCAGCCTGAGAAATCAGGCTGATGGCTGGTGACTTTTTAGTCACCAGCCTTTTTGCGCTGTAAGGCGCCAGTAGCGTTTCACACTGTTTGACTACTGCTGTGCCTTTCAATGCTTGTTTCTATCGACGACTTAATATACTGCGACAGAGCGTACGTTCTGTGTAAATCGCAATGAAATGGTTTAAGCGTGATAGCAACAGGCATTGCGGAAAGTATCCATTTTCCGGTCAACAAAATAGTGTTGCACAAACTGTCCCCCGCAGGACAGATGGGTCGACTTGTCAGCGAGCTGAGGAACCCTATGGTTTACTCCTATACCGAGAAAAAACGTATTCGTAAGGATTTTGGTAAACGTCCACAAGTTCTGGATGTACCTTATCTCCTTTCTATCCAGCTTGACTCGTTTCAGAAGTTTATCGAGCAAGATCCTGAAGGGCAGTACGGCCTGGAAGCAGCCTTCCGTTCCGTGTTCCCGATTCAGAGCTACAGCGGTAATTCCGAGCTGCAGTACGTCAGCTACCGCCTTGGCGAACCGGTGTTTGACGTTCAGGAATGTCAGATCCGTGGCGTGACCTATTCCGCACCGCTGCGCGTAAAACTGCGTCTGGTGATCTACGAGCGCGAAGCGCCGGAAGGCACCGTTAAAGACATTAAAGAACAAGAAGTCTACATGGGCGAAATTCCGCTCATGACCGACAACGGTACCTTTGTTATCAACGGTACTGAGCGTGTTATCGTTTCTCAGCTGCACCGTAGTCCGGGCGTCTTCTTTGACTCCGACAAAGGTAAAACTCACTCTTCGGGTAAAGTGCTGTATAACGCGCGCATCATTCCTTACCGTGGTTCCTGGCTGGACTTCGAATTCGATCCGAAGGACAACCTGTTCGTGCGTATCGACCGTCGCCGTAAACTGCCTGCGACCATCATCCTGCGTGCGCTGAACTACACCACTGAGCAGATCCTTGACCTGTTCTTTGAGAAAGTCGTCTTCGAAATTCGCGACAACAAGCTGCAGATGGAGCTGATTCCAGAACGTCTGCGCGGCGAAACCGCGTCGTTCGATATCGAAGCTAACGGCAAGGTGTACGTTGAAAAAGGCCGTCGCATTACCGCGCGTCATATCCGTCAGCTGGAAAAAGACGATATCAAGCATATCGAAGTTCCGGTTGAGTACATCGCAGGTAAAGTCGTCTCTAAAGACTACGTTGACGAATCTACTGGCGAGCTGATCTGCGCGGCGAACATGGAGCTGAGCCTGGATCTGCTGGCTAAGCTGAGCCAGTCCGGCCACAAGCGTATCGAAACGCTGTTTACCAACGATCTGGACCACGGCCCGTACATTTCTGAAACGGTACGCGTCGATCCAACTAACGATCGTCTGAGCGCGCTGGTAGAAATCTACCGCATGATGCGCCCTGGTGAGCCGCCGACACGCGAAGCGGCTGAAAGCCTGTTTGAGAACCTGTTCTTCTCCGAAGACCGCTATGACCTGTCTGCGGTGGGTCGTATGAAGTTCAACCGTTCTCTGCTGCGCGACGAAATCGAAGGTTCCGGTATCCTGAGCAAAGACGACATCATTGATGTCATGAAGAAGCTCATCGATATCCGTAACGGTAAAGGCGAAGTGGATGATATCGACCACCTCGGCAACCGTCGTATCCGTTCCGTCGGCGAAATGGCGGAAAACCAGTTCCGCGTTGGCCTGGTGCGTGTAGAGCGTGCGGTGAAAGAGCGTCTGTCTCTGGGCGATCTGGATACCCTGATGCCTCAGGATATGATCAACGCCAAGCCGATTTCCGCCGCAGTGAAAGAGTTCTTTGGTTCCAGCCAGCTGTCTCAGTTTATGGACCAGAACAACCCGCTGTCTGAGATTACGCACAAACGTCGTATCTCCGCACTCGGCCCAGGCGGTCTGACCCGCGAACGCGCAGGCTTCGAAGTTCGAGACGTACACCCGACGCACTACGGTCGCGTATGTCCTATCGAAACGCCGGAAGGTCCGAACATCGGTCTGATCAACTCCCTGTCCGTGTACGCACAGACTAACGAATATGGCTTCCTTGAGACGCCGTACCGTCGTGTGGTTGATGGCGTGGTTACTGACGAAATTCATTACCTGTCTGCTATCGAAGAAGGCAACTACGTTATCGCTCAGGCGAACTCCAACCTGGATGACGAAGGCCACTTTGTAGAAGATCTGGTGACCTGCCGTAGCAAAGGCGAATCCAGCTTGTTCAGCCGCGACCAGGTTGACTACATGGACGTTTCCACCCAGCAGGTGGTCTCCGTCGGTGCGTCCCTGATCCCGTTCCTGGAACACGATGACGCCAACCGTGCATTGATGGGTGCGAACATGCAACGTCAGGCGGTTCCGACTCTGCGTGCTGATAAGCCGCTGGTGGGTACCGGTATGGAACGTGCTGTCGCCGTCGACTCCGGTGTTACTGCAGTAGCTAAACGTGGCGGTACTGTTCAGTACGTGGATGCATCCCGTATCGTTATCAAAGTTAACGAAGACGAGATGTACCCGGGTGAAGCAGGTATCGACATCTATAACCTGACCAAATACACCCGCTCTAACCAGAACACCTGTATCAACCAGATGCCATGTGTGTCTCTGGGCGAGCCGGTTGAACGCGGCGACGTGCTGGCAGACGGTCCGTCCACCGACCTCGGTGAACTGGCGCTCGGTCAGAACATGCGCGTGGCGTTCATGCCGTGGAACGGCTACAACTTCGAAGACTCCATCCTCGTTTCCGAGCGTGTTGTCCAGGAAGACCGTTTCACCACCATCCACATTCAGGAACTGGCGTGCGTGTCCCGTGACACCAAGCTGGGGCCGGAAGAGATCACCGCTGACATCCCGAACGTGGGTGAAGCTGCGCTCTCCAAACTGGATGAATCCGGTATCGTTTACATCGGCGCGGAAGTGACTGGCGGCGACATTCTGGTCGGTAAGGTAACGCCGAAAGGTGAAACCCAGCTGACGCCGGAAGAGAAACTGCTGCGTGCGATCTTCGGTGAGAAAGCGTCTGACGTTAAAGACTCTTCTCTGCGCGTACCTAACGGTGTCTCCGGTACGGTTATCGACGTTCAGGTCTTTACTCGCGATGGCGTAGAAAAAGACAAACGTGCTCTGGAAATCGAAGAGATGCAGCTCAAGCAGGCGAAAAAAGACCTGTCTGAAGAACTGCAGATCCTCGAAGCGGGCCTGTTTAGCCGTATCCGTGCGGTGTTGGTGTCCGGCGGCGTTGAAGCTGAGAAGCTCGACAAACTGCCGCGCGACCGCTGGCTGGAACTCGGTCTGACCGACGAAGAGAAACAAAATCAGCTGGAACAACTGGCTGAGCAGTATGACGAACTGAAACACGAGTTCGAGAAAAAACTTGAAGCGAAGCGCCGTAAAATCACCCAGGGCGACGATCTGGCGCCGGGCGTGCTGAAGATCGTGAAGGTCTATCTGGCCGTTAAACGCCGTATCCAGCCGGGTGATAAGATGGCAGGTCGTCACGGTAACAAGGGTGTTATCTCTAAGATCAACCCGATCGAAGACATGCCTTACGATGAAAACGGCACGCCGGTAGACATCGTACTGAACCCGCTGGGCGTACCGTCTCGTATGAACATCGGTCAGATTCTGGAAACCCACCTGGGTATGGCTGCGAAAGGTATTGGCGACAAGATTAACGCCATGCTGAAACAGCAGCAGGAAGTCGCGAAACTGCGCGAATTCATCCAGCGTGCTTACGATCTGGGCGCCGACGTTCGTCAGAAAGTCGACCTGAGCACCTTCAGCGATGATGAAGTGCTGCGTCTGGCAGAAAACCTGCGCAAAGGTATGCCGATTGCCACACCAGTGTTCGACGGTGCGAAAGAAGCGGAAATCAAAGAGCTGCTGAAACTGGGCGACCTGCCGACCTCCGGTCAGATCACCTTGTTCGATGGCCGTACGGGTGAACAGTTCGAACGTCCGGTAACCGTCGGTTACATGTACATGCTGAAACTGAACCACCTGGTTGATGACAAGATGCATGCGCGTTCTACCGGTTCTTACAGCCTGGTTACTCAGCAGCCGCTGGGTGGTAAGGCGCAGTTCGGTGGTCAGCGCTTCGGGGAGATGGAAGTGTGGGCGCTGGAAGCTTACGGCGCCGCCTACACCCTGCAGGAAATGCTCACCGTTAAGTCTGATGACGTGAACGGTCGTACCAAGATGTATAAGAACATCGTGGACGGCAACCATCAGATGGAACCGGGTATGCCGGAATCCTTCAACGTTCTGTTGAAAGAGATCCGCTCGCTGGGCATCAACATCGAACTGGAAGACGAGTAATTCTCGCTCAAACAGGTCACTGGTGTCGGGGTAAAACCCGACACCAGATTGTGCTAACTCCGACGGGAGCAAATCCGTGAAAGATTTATTAAAGTTTCTGAAAGCGCAGACTAAAACCGAAGAGTTTGATGCGATCAAAATTGCTCTGGCTTCGCCAGACATGATCCGTTCATGGTCTTTCGGTGAAGTTAAAAAGCCGGAAACCATCAACTACCGTACGTTCAAACCTGAGCGTGACGGCCTTTTCTGCGCCCGTATCTTTGGGCCGGTAAAAGACTACGAGTGCCTGTGCGGTAAGTACAAGCGCCTGAAACACCGTGGTGTTATTTGTGAGAAGTGCGGCGTTGAAGTGACCCAGACCAAAGTACGCCGTGAGCGTATGGGCCACATCGAGCTGGCGTCTCCGACTGCTCACATCTGGTTCCTGAAATCGCTGCCGTCCCGTATCGGTCTGCTGCTCGATATGCCGTTGCGTGATATCGAACGCGTACTGTACTTCGAATCTTATGTGGTTATCGAAGGCGGTATGACCAACCTGGAACGTCAACAGATCCTGACTGAAGAGCAGTATCTGGACGCGCTGGAAGAGTTCGGTGACGAATTCGACGCGAAGATGGGTGCGGAAGCTATCCAGGCCCTGCTGAAGAGCATGGATCTGGAGCAAGAGTGTGAAACTCTGCGCGAAGAGCTGAACGAAACCAACTCCGAAACTAAGCGTAAAAAGCTGACCAAGCGTATCAAACTGCTGGAAGCCTTCGTACAGTCTGGCAACAAGCCAGAGTGGATGATCCTGACCGTTCTGCCGGTTCTGCCGCCAGATCTGCGTCCGCTGGTTCCGCTGGATGGTGGTCGTTTCGCCACGTCAGATCTGAACGATCTGTATCGTCGCGTGATCAACCGTAACAACCGTCTGAAACGTCTGCTGGATCTGGCTGCGCCGGACATCATCGTACGCAACGAAAAACGTATGCTGCAGGAAGCGGTCGACGCCCTGCTGGATAACGGTCGTCGCGGTCGTGCGATCACCGGTTCTAACAAGCGTCCTCTGAAATCTTTGGCCGACATGATCAAAGGTAAGCAGGGTCGTTTCCGTCAGAACCTGCTCGGTAAGCGTGTTGACTACTCCGGTCGTTCTGTAATCACCGTAGGTCCATATCTGCGTCTGCATCAGTGCGGTCTGCCGAAGAAAATGGCGCTGGAGCTGTTCAAACCGTTCATCTACGGCAAACTGGAACTGCGTGGCCTGGCCACCACTATCAAAGCCGCGAAGAAAATGGTTGAGCGCGAAGAAGCTGTCGTTTGGGATATCCTGGACGAAGTGATCCGCGAACACCCGGTACTGCTGAACCGTGCACCAACACTGCACCGTTTGGGTATCCAGGCATTTGAACCGGTACTGATCGAAGGTAAAGCTATCCAGCTGCACCCGCTGGTTTGTGCGGCATATAACGCCGACTTCGATGGTGACCAGATGGCTGTTCACGTACCGCTGACGCTGGAAGCCCAGCTCGAAGCGCGTGCGCTGATGATGTCTACCAACAACATCCTGTCTCCGGCGAACGGCGAACCTATCATCGTTCCGTCTCAGGACGTGGTATTGGGTCTGTACTACATGACCCGTGACTGTGTTAACGCCAAAGGCGAAGGCATGGTGCTGACTGGCCCGAAAGAAGCTGAGCGTATCTATCGCGCAGGTCTGGCCTCTCTGCATGCGCGCGTTAAAGTGCGTATCACTGAATATGAAAAAGATGAAAACGGCGAATTCGTTGCGCACACCAGCCTGAAAGACACGACCGTTGGTCGCGCCATTCTGTGGATGATCGTACCGAAAGGTCTGCCTTTCTCCATCGTCAACCAGGCGCTGGGCAAGAAAGCGATCTCCAAAATGCTGAACACTTGCTACCGTATTCTGGGCCTGAAACCGACCGTTATTTTTGCGGACCAGACGATGTACACCGGCTTTGCTTATGCAGCGCGTTCAGGTGCGTCCGTTGGTATTGATGACATGGTCATCCCGGAGAAAAAACACGAGATCATCTCTGAAGCGGAAGCCGAAGTTGCTGAGATCCAGGAGCAGTTCCAGTCTGGTCTGGTAACCGCTGGCGAACGCTATAACAAAGTTATCGATATCTGGGCTGCGGCGAACGATCGTGTATCCAAAGCGATGATGGATAACCTGCAAACCGAAACCGTGATTAACCGTGACGGCCAGGAAGAGCAGCAGGTTTCCTTCAACAGCATCTACATGATGGCCGACTCCGGTGCGCGTGGTTCTGCGGCACAGATTCGTCAGCTGGCAGGTATGCGTGGTCTGATGGCGAAGCCAGATGGCTCCATCATCGAAACGCCAATCACCGCGAACTTCCGTGAAGGTCTGAACGTACTCCAGTACTTCATCTCCACCCACGGTGCGCGTAAAGGTCTGGCGGATACCGCACTGAAAACCGCGAACTCCGGTTATCTGACCCGTCGTCTGGTTGACGTCGCGCAGGATCTGGTGGTGACCGAAGATGACTGTGGTACGCACGAAGGTATCCTGATGACCCCGGTTATCGAGGGTGGCGACGTGAAAGAGCCGCTGCGTGACCGCGTTCTGGGTCGTGTGACGGCGGAAGATGTGCTGAATCCGGGTACGGCGGACATTCTGGTTCCACGCAACACGCTGCTGCACGAACAGTGGTGTGACCTGCTGGAAGCAAACTCCGTTGACGCCGTTAAAGTGCGTTCCGTTGTATCCTGCGATACCGATTTTGGTGTATGTGCGCACTGCTATGGTCGTGACCTGGCGCGTGGCCACATCATCAACAAAGGTGAAGCTATCGGCGTTATCGCGGCACAGTCCATCGGTGAGCCGGGTACACAGCTGACCATGCGTACGTTCCACATCGGTGGTGCGGCATCGCGTGCGGCTGCTGAATCCAGCATCCAGGTGAAAAACAAAGGTAGCATCAAGCTCAGCAACGTGAAGTCGGTTGTGAACTCCAGCGGTAAACTGGTTATCACTTCCCGTAACACCGAACTGAAGCTAATCGACGAATTCGGTCGTACCAAAGAGAGCTATAAAGTGCCTTATGGCGCTGTCATGGCGAAAGGTGATGGCGAGCAGGTTGCCGGCGGCGAAACCGTGGCAAACTGGGACCCGCACACCATGCCGGTTATCACCGAAGTGAGTGGTTTCATCCGCTTCACTGACATGATCGACGGTCAGACCATTACGCGTCAGACCGACGAACTGACCGGTCTGTCTTCGCTGGTGGTTCTGGATTCGGCTGAACGTACTACCGGTGGTAAAGATCTGCGTCCGGCGCTGAAAATCGTTGATGCTCAGGGTAATGACGTTCTGATCCCGGGTACCGATATGCCTGCGCAGTACTTCCTGCCGGGTAAAGCGATTGTACAGCTGGAAGATGGCGTACAGATCAGTTCTGGTGACACCCTGGCGCGTATTCCGCAGGAATCCGGCGGTACCAAGGATATCACCGGTGGTCTGCCGCGCGTTGCCGATCTGTTCGAAGCGCGTCGTCCGAAAGAGCCGGCCATTCTGGCGGAAATCGCAGGTATCGTTTCCTTCGGTAAAGAAACCAAAGGCAAACGTCGCCTAGTGATTACGCCGGTTGATGGTAGTGACCCGTACGAAGAGATGATTCCGAAATGGCGTCAGCTCAACGTGTTCGAAGGGGAACGTGTAGAACGTGGTGATGTGATTTCCGATGGTCCGGAAGCGCCGCACGACATTCTGCGTCTGCGTGGCGTTCATGCTGTGACGCGTTATATTGTTAACGAAGTTCAGGATGTATACCGTCTGCAGGGCGTTAAGATTAACGATAAACACATCGAAGTTATCGTTCGTCAGATGCTGCGTAAAGCGACCATCGAAAGCGCCGGTAGTTCCGACTTCCTGGAAGGCGAACAGGTTGAATACTCTCGCGTCAAGATCGCTAACCGCGAGCTGGAAGCGAACGGCAAAGTGGGGGCTACCTTCTCCCGCGATCTGCTGGGTATTACCAAAGCGTCTCTGGCAACCGAGTCGTTCATCTCTGCCGCATCGTTCCAGGAGACCACGCGTGTCCTGACCGAAGCAGCCGTTGCGGGTAAACGCGACGAACTGCGCGGCCTGAAAGAGAACGTTATCGTGGGTCGTCTGATTCCGGCCGGTACCGGTTACGCGTACCACCAGGATCGTATGCGCCGTCGCGCCGCGGGCGAGCAGCTAGCAACACCGCAGGTCACTGCGGAAGATGCATCTGCAAGCCTGGCAGAACTGCTGAACGCAGGTCTGGGCGGTTCTGATAACGAGTAATCGTTAAATGGTGGAGGGGTATTTATCCCTCCACCAGCTTCATGCTGGATACCGAATCCCGGGTCGCTTGCCTACAAGGAAAGAAAATGCCAGCGATTATTTCATTAATCTATTTAATGTTTAGTCTTTTGGTATTTACAAAAAAGATAACCATTTCAAACGTTCTGTCCGCTTTTTTATTGTTTCTATCGTTATATATACTTCACCATAAATCATTACTTATATTTATTTATTGTCTTATTATTATTGTCGCCACCGTTATTTTTCATCAAGTCAAAACCAGCGCAGATAAAAAAACCGTATTTTATTTTTCAATGCCATGCTGGCTCTTGATTTTATCTGTAATTATAAATTTAATGAATAAATGAATTATTTTTTCATGACTCTTGTTTCTCGTATTATTGGTGAAAAATCATTATCACTGGTTATATGAATAAATTGTCCAGTTTTTGCATTATATTTTGCCATCGCACAGGGAAGACTATTACCACCGTTAGCCATAACAAATTTTGCTTTTGTATTACGATAAAGATTGACGCCAGGAATGGGGTCTTGACCGAATGTATAAGGCGTTGGGACACTTACATTATGTTTTTCTGAGAACCACTTTGGTAACTTCCCACCAAAACCATCAATCGGGGTGATGAATGTAGAAAATCCACAATACTCAAAATTGAAAGTTTTTTTACCATTGGGTTTGATTTTTTCTGTAACGTTGAATCCAAATGTGACTTTAAATTTATCCCATAAATCTAAGTTATTAAAGTCTATTGGCTCGCCATTATAAAATGCCTGCTGTTCATACATTAAATGATAAACCTGTTTTATTGATTGTTTACACGGGATATTTTAAATTATTAAATGGAGTATTTAATTCCATTAAGGTCTTTAGGCCGAAAAAACACACAGACGACTTTATAACCGGACAATACACCAATCCCAGATGTCCGAGGATGTAGTGCGTATAGGTAAAATGATATGTATTATCTCAGACCTGATCTGACAGTTACCGGTTATTTATACAGATATCTGTCAGATTACATCTGGCTTAAATTTTTCTCAGCCCAGATGCGTTTTCCATCAAGTAACGTTACCATCGGCGTCCGGCCGCAACACATTTTTCCCTGATGGGTTCGCCCCTGATTCCCGTTGTTCTGGGGCATCATTTTATGGACAAAAACGATCAGCAGACACGGTTGGAAGAGGGGCCGCCAGCGAAATTACAGTCAGGAACGCTGCCCGAAAACTTCAAGTTCACCGTTATTTCGATAATCCAGTGGCCAGCCCCCGGTCGTCAGTTACTGATGAAGGGGTGAAGGCTGGGCAATAATGAGGAAGGGATACTTTGCCCTGGTCAGCTTCCGTTGCTGACGATGACAAAATAAAAAAACGGGAGATCGATAACAATCTCCCGTTTTTCACATTACGTACTCGCTCGTGAAATACTAATGCGTTTACATACGGGTTCACCGCATTTGCGAAGCGCGCCCCAGCCAACTGTCCCAGTCTTTCCAGACGGGCTGCAATCCTTGCGCGCTTAACGCGCTTGCTACTGTTTCAGGCCGACGGGCATCGTGGGGAGAAAATTGCTCAAGTTCAGGATGATCGTCAGCATACCCACCGGGCTGGGTTTTCGAGAAGGCGCTAACGTTGTTGATCGCCAACGGGATCACGTTATCGCGAAACCACGGCGATTCGCGGGTGGAGAGTGATAATTCAATTTCCGGCGCCAATAACCGGAAAGCGCAAATCGTTTGCACCAGTTGCTTTTCATCCATCACAGATGCGGGTTCCACACCGCCAGTACACGGACGCAGACGCGGGAAGGAAACAGAATAGCGACTCTGCCAGTACTGTTTCTGCATCCACAACAGATGCTCCGCCACCATATAGCAATCCACCCGCCAGTTGTCCGACAGACCAATTAGCGCGCCAAGACCGATTTTGTCGATACCTGCCCGGCCTAACCGATCCGGCGTTTCCAGCCGCCAGAAAAAATCCTGTTTCTTTCCCTTCAGGTGATGCTGTGCATAGATTGCCTCATGGTAAGTTTCCTGATAAACCATCACGCCATCGATCCCCAGCGTTTTGAGCTCCGCATAGTTTTCTTGCGACAAGGGCTGGACTTCCATCTGTAATGATGAAAATTGACGGCGGATAGCCGGTAAATGACGGCGAAAATAGTCCATGCCTACTTTGGCCTGATGTTCGCCAGTCACCAGCAACAGATGCTCAAAGCCCAGTTTACGGATAGCATCGCACTCCCTTTGAATATCCACCTCATCCAGCGTTTTACGCTTAATGCGGTTGCTCATTGAGAAGCCGCAGTAGGTGCAGTCGTTGGCACAGAGGTTTGAGAGATAAAGCGGCACGTAAAAACTGACGGTGTTGCCAAAGCGTTGTCGGGTCAGCCTTTGTGCCCGCTGCGCCATCGGCTCCAGATAATCGGCGGCTGCGGGGGAGAGCAACGCCATCAAATCATCCCGGCTAAGATGCGCGGCGTTCAGCGCGCGCTCCACGTCGGCGGCGGTTTTACCGTTGATGCGCAGGCGAATATCGTCCCACTCCAGCTGTCGCCATCGGTCGCTGAAGGTTTTCATGCCAGGGCCTCCAGAAATCCGGTGAGCGGGCTGGTGGCGCTGGCGTAGGTGCTACGATTCCCCGGCACCGCCTGACGCGCCAGTAATCCGGCTTCCACCGCCAGACGGAAAGCGGTTGCCATCATCACCGGATTGTCCGCCACGGCAATCGCGGTGTTGACCAGCACCGCATCAGCGCCCATTTCCAGCGCCTGCGTCGCGTGGCTGGGGACGCCGATCCCGGCGTCGACCACCACCGGCACGGTGGCCTGCTGGATAATAATCTCCAGCATGGCTTTGGTTTCCAGCCCCTGATTCGAACCGATAGGCGCGCCGAGCGGCATCACCGCCGCGCAGCCGACCTCTTCCAGCCGCTTGCACAACACCGGATCCGCGCCGCAGTAGGGCAGCACCACAAAACCCTGCTTCACCAGCGCCTCGGCGGCTTTTAGCGTTTCGATCGGATCCGGCAGCAGCCAACGGGCGTCCGGGTGGATTTCTAATTTTAGCCAGTGAGTGCCCAGCGCTTCGCGCGCCAGTTGGGCGGCGAAGATTGCCTCTTCAGCGGTTTTCGCCCCGGAGGTATTGGGCAGTAGCGTGACGCCCGCTTCAATCAGCGGCGCCAGGATAGCGTCGTTGTGCTGACGTAAATCTACGCGCTTCATCGCCAGCGTCACCAGTTGGCTGCCGGAGGCGCGAATTGCCTCGACCATCAGTTGCGATGAGGCAAATTTCCCGGTACCGGTGAACAGATGTGAATCAAACGTTTTGTCGGCAATACGTAACATCTCAACCCCCTGCAATAACCTGAAAAAGCAGGATCTGGTCGCCTTCCTGCACGATTTGCTGTTCCCACTGCTCGCGCGGCAGGATCTGCTGATTGAGCGCCAACGCTGCGCCCGGTTTGAGCTGGTTGAGCTGGATAAGCAGCCCGCTGACGGTTTGCCCTGCGGCGCACTGCATCGGCTCATCATTGAATTGAATTTGCATGCTGCCCTCCGCATACTGGACAGCCGCTGGCACGACGCAGCGCCAGGCTGCGCCACTGGCTGGTTTTACCGTCAAACAGGCGTAGCTCTCCGCTGGGCGTCTCAATACCGCTGAGTAATTTAATCGCTTCCAGCGCCTGTAAGGTGCCCATCACGCCAACAACCGGTCCGACGATACCGGCGGTACGGCAGTTGCGTTCAGGCTCCACATCATCTGGCCACAGGCAGCGGTAACAGCCTTGTTCCCACGGTGGCGTGAGGACC
Source organism: Salmonella sp. 32100201201700099SM (assembly GCF_017572645.1). Classification (NCBI taxonomy): domain Bacteria; kingdom Pseudomonadati; phylum Pseudomonadota; class Gammaproteobacteria; order Enterobacterales; family Enterobacteriaceae; genus Salmonella; species Salmonella sp. 32100201201700099SM. Next base: position 16,688 of record NZ_JAGERQ010000019.1, read on the forward strand.
ATCACTTGGCCGCCAAAACCAACGGCGCTGGCGGTAATTAATGGTGTATTCAGTGCCACGCAGGCGGCGTTAATTTCCTGACGGGTCGCCATGTTGTCGGTACAGTCGAGCACCACGTCGGCACGCGCTACCGCATGCCGCAGTGCCTCGCCTTTTAGTCGCTGCTGGAGTGATACCAGTTCGATATCCGGGTTGAGCCGTGTCAGGTGCTGCTGGGCAACCTGAGATTTTGAACGCGCGATATCGTCGGTGGTGAACAGAATTTGCCGCTGGAGATTGCTCAAGTGAACATCGTCATCATCCGCCAGCGTCAGTGTGCCGATGCCTGCTCCCGCCAGATACAGCGCGGCAGGCGAACCCAATCCGCCTAAGCCGACAATCAATACATGGCTATTGAGCAGCTTTTGCTGGCCTTCAATGGCGATATCGCCGAGCAGGATTTGCCGACTGTAGCGCATAAAATCGCGGTCATTCATCGCCCACTCCCGCGATTGCCAGTAACTGCGCGGTAGCGTCGCGCCAGTCGGCAGCCTGAGTAATGGCGCTGACCACGGCAATACTGCCGACGCCGGTCGCCAGTACCGCCGGAGCGTGTTCAAGGCTGATGCCGCCGATCGCCACGGTGGGATAATCCGCCAGTCGTTCAATATGCCGCACCAGCTGCGCCAGCCCCTGCGGGGCGGAAGGCATCTGCTTGGTTTGCGTGGGGAAGACATGACCCAGCGCGATATAAGAAGGCTTAGCGGCGAGTGCGATGTCTATCTCCATATCATCGTGGGTCGATACGCCCAGGCGTAACCCCGCCGCCTGAATCGCCTTCAGGTCAGTGGTTTCGAGATCTTCCTGGCCCAAATGTACACCGTAGGCGTTGTGCTTCATTGCCAGCCGCCAGTAATCGTTGATAAACAGCCGGGCGTCATAACGACGCCCCAACGCGATGGCGGCGATAACGTCGGCTTCCACCTCTTCATCGCGTTTATCTTTGATACGCAACTGGATCGTGCGTACGCCCGCCTCCAGCAGGCGTTCAATCCATTCAACGCTGTCTACCACCGGGTAAAGCCCGAGGCGGAACGGTACGGTCGGGAAATCAGGCTGATACATCAGGCTTCCTCCCGTTTGAGATAAATTTCGCCGCCTTTGGCGCGGAAGCTCTCCGACATATCCGCCATGCCGACTTCAATGGTTTGTGCAGCGGCGTAATCGCGCACTTCCTGGCTGATTTTCATCGAGCAGAACTTCGGCCCGCACATGGAACAGAAGTGAGCGACCTTACCGGACTCCTGCGGCAGGGTTTCATCGTGATAAGCGCGGGCGGTGAAGGGGTCGAGCGCAAGGTTAAACTGGTCTTCCCAGCGGAATTCGAAGCGTGCTTTCGACATCGCGTTATCGCGAATCTGCGCGCCCGGATGCCCTTTGGCTAAATCCGCGGCGTGGGCGGCGATTTTGTAGGTGATTAGCCCCTGCTTCACATCTTCTTTGTTCGGCAGGCCGAGGTGTTCTTTCGGCGTCACGTAACACAGCATCGCGCAGCCAAACCAGCCGATCATCGCGGCACCGATCCCGGAGGTGAAGTGGTCATAGCCCGGCGCGATGTCGGTGGTCAACGGCCCCAAAGTGTAGAACGGCGCTTCGTGGCAGCTCTCCAGCTCTTCGGTCATGTTGCGCTGAATCATATGCATCGGCACGTGGCCCGGGCCTTCAATCATCACCTGCACGTCGTATTCCCAGGCGATTTTGGTCAACTCGCCCAGCGTATGCAGCTCGGAGAACTGCGCTTCGTCGTTGGCGTCCTGAATGGAGCCGGGGCGCAGGCCGTCGCCCAGCGACAGGGAAACGTCGTAGGCGGCGCAGATTTCACAAATTTCGCGGAAATGTTCGAACAGGAAGTTCTCTTTGTGATGCGAGAGGCACCACTTCGCCATGATCGAACCGCCGCGCGAGACAATACCGGTCAGGCGTTTGGCGGTCATCGGCACGTAGCGCAACAGCACGCCCGCGTGAATGGTGAAGTAGTCGACGCCCTGTTCGGCCTGCTCCAGCAGCGTGTCGCGGAACGCTTCCCAGGTAAGATCTTCGGCGATCCCGTTGACCTTTTCCAGCGCCTGGTAGATCGGCACGGTGCCGATCGGTACCGGGCTGTTACGCAGGATCCATTCGCGGGTTTCGTGGATATAGCGGCCGGTGGAGAGGTCCATCACCGTGTCCGCGCCCCAGCGGGTCGACCAGACCAATTTTTCCACCTCTTCTTCGATAGAGGAGGTGACCGCCGAGTTACCGATGTTGGCATTCACTTTGACCAGGAAGTTGCGGCCAATAATCATCGGCTCCGATTCCGGATGGTTGATGTTGGCGGGAATAATCGCACGGCCCGCGGCGACTTCATCACGCACGAATTCCGGGGTGATGTTTTCCGGCAGGCGCGCGCCAAAGTTCATGCCCGGATGCTGGTGGCGCAGCACTTCACTACGAATGCGCTCGCGGCCCATGTTTTCACGGATGGCGATGAACTCCATTTCGGGAGTGACGATCCCCTGGCGGGCATAATGAAGTTGCGTCACGCGATGTCCGGCTTTGGCGCGTTTTGGCGTCAGCAGGCCGGTAAAACGCAGATCGTCCAGGCCATCGTCGGCCAGACGTTCTCTGGTATAAGCCGAGCTACGGTCGTCTAATTCTTCGCTATCGTTGCGTGCATCAATCCACGGCTGGCGCAGTTTCGCCAGACCCTGCTGGACGTTAATCGCCACCTCAGGATCGCCATAGGGGCCGGAGGTGTCGTATACCGGTACGGCTTCGTTCTCTTCAAACTGCGGGTTGTCTTTACTGCCGCCGATGAGCGTCGGGCTAAGTTGAATTTCGCGCATCGGTACGCGAATATCATGCTGCGAACCGGTCACGTAGATGCGTTTCGAGTTGGGAAAGGCAGTCCCTTCCAGCGTATCGATAAAATGCTGGGCTTTAGCGCGCTGCTCGCGGCGGGTTAACGTTGTTGTAGACATAGCTCATTCCAAAAAATTAAGGACGTGGCTTGTCAGACGACGGATGGAGTAATGGATGTGCGCCGCCCGTAAAGGCAGCAGCATAAAGCAGAATTACTCTTGTTCCCTTCGCAGGTATTAACCTGATCAGGTTCCGCGGATCCCGAATTAACGGTCTCAGCCTTTTCCACTTCATCCTTCGCGCTGCCTCTTCGTTGGCTTCGTCCGCTCACTCCAGTCACTTACTTATGTAAGCTCCTGGAGATTCACCGACTTGCCGCCTTGACGCATCACGAACGCTTTTGTGGAAAATTAGCACTCCGACAAGATAACCGCCCCTCCGAAGAGGGGGCTGAAGTAAACTACCCGTTACTCGCGCAGAACTCAAGCGGGACGTTTGACTCTGGCGCCGTCGTGCATCGCGTCAAACACCAGCATAATCAGCTTGTCTTCCAGCACAAAGCGGGCTTCCAGCGCTTCGCCGATATCTGACAGAGCTTGTTGAAATTCGAGACGATTATCGTGATCGATGGCAGTTTCCAGGCTGGTGTCGTAATAATCCATAATGCGCTGCGTATTATCTTCCAGCAGCGGCCAGATTTTTGCCGCATGTAAAAGCTGACCGTTTCCTTCCAATTTATGGAGAATACGTTCATAAATACTGAAGTGCCCGGCGGAAAGGTAATCGACCAGGCTCTGACAAAAATCATCCAGCGCTTTTTCATTCAGCCGCATGTACGATTCTTTGCCAGGCTTAATGCCAACCAGATTGTAGTAAGCCACGAGCAGGTGCTTACGTACATCCAGCCAGCGATCGACCAGTTTGTTGCTTCCGCCAACGCGCTCCGTCAGGTTTTCCAGCTGGTTTAGCATGATTGTCTCCGCAAGTTAGATAAAGGCTGCTCGCCATGAATGTAAAAATAATGTTAACAACATGCCAGTGAAGCAAAGGTAGTGCAATAGCTATGGATCGTATAATTGAAAAATTAGAGAGTGGCTGGTGGATCGTCAGCCATGAACAAAAATTATGGTTGCCGTATGGGGAATTACCACACGGGCTGGCGGCAAATTTCGATCTTGTGGGGCAGCGCGCACTCCGGATAGGTGAATGGCAAGGCGAGCCCGTCTGGCTGGTGTTACAGCATCGACGTCATGATATGGGATCGGTTCGCCAGGTTATCGATCAGGATGCCGGGCTGTTTCAACTGGCGGGACGTGGCGTACAGTTGGCGGAGTTTTATCGTTCGCATAAATTTTGCGGCTATTGCGGGCACCCTATGCACCCGAGTAAAACCGAATGGGCGATGCTGTGCAGCCATTGCCGCGAGCGTTACTACCCGCAAATCGCCCCTTGCATTATCGTCGCGATCCGCCGTGAGGATTCGATCCTCCTTGCCCAGCACGTTCGCCACCGCAACGGCGTGCATACCGTGCTGGCCGGGTTTGTTGAAGTCGGCGAAACCTTAGAACAGGCGGTCGCGCGTGAAGTGATGGAGGAGAGCGGCATTAAGGTGAAAAATCTGCGCTATGTGACTTCCCAGCCGTGGCCTTTCCCGCAGTCGCTGATGACTGCTTTCATGGCGGAGTATGACAGCGGCGAGATTGTCATCGACCCGAAAGAACTGTTGGAAGCAAATTGGTACCGTTATGACGATCTGCCGCTACTGCCGCCGCCGGGCACCGTCGCGCGCCGTTTGATCGAAGATACGGTGGCAATGTGTCGGGCTGAATATGATTGACATGTTACACTGGGCGCATCAACGCTAAAGGAATGTAAAAATGACCGAACTCAAAAACGATCGTTATCTACGTGCGCTGCTGCGCCAGCCCGTTGATGTTACGCCAGTGTGGATGATGCGCCAGGCGGGCCGTTATCTACCGGAGTACAAAGCCACTCGCGCTCAGGCGGGCGATTTTATGTCGCTGTGCAAAAATGCCGAACTGGCCTGCGAGGTCACTTTACAGCCGCTGCGCCGTTATCCGCTTGATGCGGCGATCCTTTTCTCGGATATCCTGACGATTCCGGACGCGATGGGCCTGGGGCTCTATTTTGAAGCCGGGGAAGGCCCGCGCTTTACGGCCCCTGTCACCTGCAAAGCCGATGTCGATAAGCTGCCCATTCCCGATCCGGAGGATGAACTGGGCTATGTGATGAATGCGGTACGGACCATCCGCCGCGAACTAAAAGGCGAGGTTCCTCTGATCGGCTTCTCCGGCAGCCCGTGGACGCTGGCGACTTACATGGTGGAAGGCGGCAGTAGCAAAGCCTTCACGGTGATTAAAAAGATGATGTACGCTGACCCGCAGGCGTTGCATCTGCTGCTGGATAAGTTGGCGAAAAGCGTCACGCTGTACCTCAACGCGCAGATTAAAGCGGGTGCGCAGTCGGTGATGATTTTCGATACCTGGGGCGGCGTGCTGACTGGCCGCGATTACCAGCAATTCTCCCTCTACTACATGCATAAAATCGTCGATGGCCTGCTGCGTGAAAACGACGGTCGCCGCGTGCCGGTAACGCTGTTCACTAAAGGTGGCGGTCAGTGGCTGGAGGCGATGGCGGAAACCGGCTGCGACGCGCTGGGTCTCGACTGGACGACAGATATCGCCGATGCGCGCCGTCGCGTTGGCCATAAAGTGGCGCTGCAGGGCAATATGGACCCCTCGATGCTGTATGCGCCGCCGGCACGGATCGAAGACGAAGTAGCGACTATACTTGCTGGTTTCGGTCAGGGAGAAGGGCACGTCTTTAACCTTGGACATGGCATCCATCAGGATGTGCCGCCAGAACATGCTGGCGCATTTGTGGAGGCAGTGCACCGACTTTCTGCGCAGTATCACAGCTAAGGAGTTAGTATGGATCTCGCGTCGCTACGCGCTCAACAGATAGAACTTGCTTCATCGGTTTGCCGCGAAGATCGGTTGGACAAAGATCCGCCAGCGTTTATCGGCGGGGCGGACGTCGGTTTTGAGCAGGGGGGCGAGGTGACGTGGGCGGCGATGGTGTTGCTGAAATATCCGTCGCTTGAACTGGTCGAGTACAAGGTGGCGCGTATTGCCACCACCATGCCGTATATCCCCGGCTTTCTCTCTTTTCGTGAATATCCTGCTCTGCTGGCGGCGTGGGAACAGCTCTCGCAAAAGCCCGATTTGCTGTTTGTGGACGGTCACGGTATTTCGCATCCGCGTCGGCTTGGCGTCGCCAGTCATTTTGGACTGTTGGTGGACGTGCCGACCATCGGCGTAGCGAAAAAACGGCTATGCGGTAAATTTGAGCCACTTTCCACCGAACCTGGCGCACTTAGCCCCTTAATGGATAAAGGCGAGCAACTGGCGTGGGTATGGCGCAGCAAGGCGCGCTGTAATCCGCTGTTTATCGCGACGGGGCACCGAGTCAGTACTGACAGCGCGCTGGCGTGGGTACAGCGCTGTATGAAAGGGTATCGCCTGCCGGAGCCGACGCGCTGGGCGGATGCCGTCGCTTCCGGACGTCCGGCGTTTGTTCGTTGGCAAGAAATTCAGCGCTGATTCAGGTAAACTGCCGCTAATTTCCGATTCGAGATTCCATCATGTTACAAAACCCGATTCATTTGCGTCTGGAGCGGCTGGAAAGCTGGCAGCACGTTACCTTTATGGCCTGCTTGTGCGAGCGCATGTACCCGAACTACGCCATGTTTTGCAAGCAGACGGAATTCGGCGACGGACAGATCTACCGTCGCATTCTGGATCTGATCTGGGAAACCCTGACGGTGAAAGATGCAAAGGTCAATTTCGATAGCCAACTGGAGAAGTTTGAAGAGGCAATTCCGGCAGCTGACGACTATGATCTGTACGGCGTTTACCCGGCGATTGATGCCTGCGTCGCATTAAGCGAATTAATGCATTCTCGCCTTAGCGGCGAAACGCTGGAACACGCTATTGAGGTTAGTAAGACTTCCATTACTACGGTAGCGATGTTGGAAATGACTCAGGCTGGTCGGGAAATGACCGATGAGGAGCTCAAAACGAACCCTGCCGTTGAACAGGAATGGGATATTCAGTGGGAAATATTCCGACTTTTAGCCGACTGCGAAGAACGCGATATTGAACTGATAAAAGGGCTCAGGGCAGACCTGCGCGAGGCTGGTGAGAGCAATATCGGTATAAATTTTCAGCAATGACACCAGAAAACGTGATTTAACGTCTGATTTGTCGTGCCATAAGGCTTCCCTTATGCCCCCCGTCTGGTCTACATTTGGGAGGCGAAAAAAAGTGGCTATCGGTGCGTGTATGCAGGAGAGTGCTTTTCTGGCATTTCCGTCGCACTCGATGCTTAGCAAGCGATAAACACATTGTAAGGATAACTTATGAACAAGACTCAACTGATTGATGTAATTGCAGACAAAGCAGAACTGTCCAAAACCCAGGCTAAAGCTGCTCTGGAATCCACTCTGGCTGCTATTACTGAGTCTCTGAAAGAAGGCGATGCTGTACAACTGGTTGGTTTCGGTACCTTCAAAGTGAACCACCGTGCTGAGCGCACTGGCCGTAACCCACAGACCGGTAAAGAAATCAAAATCGCCGCCGCTAACGTACCGGCGTTTGTTTCTGGTAAAGCTCTGAAAGACGCAGTTAAGTAAGACGCGTAGCTGTGAACAGTTTTATCGAAGGGGCTCGTCAGCCCCTTTTGTCTGTCTGGCGTCGCGCGTTTCTGTTTTCTGGCGCGCTGTTGCTGACTGCCTGCAGTCATAACGCTTCACCGCCTCCGTTTACTGCCAGCGGCTTTGCCGGCGATCACGGCGCGGTGCGTATCTGGCGTAAAGATACGAACGATGAAGTCCATCTGCTTTCTGTTTTTAGCCCGTGGCATAGCGGTAGCACGACGACCAGCGAATATCGTTGGCAGGGTGATACGCTTTCGCTTATTGAACTCAATATTTACAGCAAACCGCCAGAACATATTCGCGCGCGTTTCGACGCTCATGGCGAACTCAGTTTTATGCAGCGTGAAGTCGGGGGGCAGAAGCAGCAGCTTTCCAACGATCAGATTGCCTTGTATCGCTATCGCGCCGAACAAATCCGTCAGACCAGCGACGCCTTGCGCCTGGGGCGGGTCATACTACGCCAGGGACGCTGGCACGCCGACCATACGGTAACCACCTGTGAAGGTGAAACGCTGAAACCGGATCTGGATTCCTGGGCAATAAGCCACATTGAGCGCCGCCAGAACCACTCATCGGTAGAGGTGAGCGTAGCATGGCTGGAGGCGCCGGAAGGATCGCAACTTTTGCTGGTGGCGAATTCAGATTTCTGTCACTGGCAGCCGCAAGCGAAAAGCTTTTGATGGAATACCGAATGGCGAAGCCGCCATTCGGCAAACATGCTTTACCAGTTTCCCATACCCATATGACCGCCGCCGCGATGATAACCGCCGCCATAGCCGCCGCAACCGCCATAGCCCATTCCTGCGCCGCGTGGTATGCCAGCCTGCGCCATCGCGACATCCCGTTTTACGCGTTGCTCATCTAACTTCTGGCCTAATGACTCCATCTCTTTGGCAACCGCGTTAATTTTCGCAGTATCCGGCGAACTGGCGGTCAGTAGCGCGTTGTATTCATAACGTTTGGATATCAGTTGCTGGCGCAGCGCGCTGGTCTGCGTATAGTAATCATCATAAATCTTCTGCGCCGTCGCCTGCTGTTCCGTGGTTAACGGGCTCCCTCCCTGTTGCCACATACCGTCATTGTTGCCCCAGTGATGCCCGGCGAAGGCGGCGCCGGAGCTCAGGGCCAAAAGAGAGAGGGCGATTAGCGCGATAGCTGATTTATTGTTCCGTTTCATTTTGCGTTCTCCTGTTGCTCATCTTATCCTCTCTCTTGCATCTTCCGTGCCAGGTAACTATTCCTTGTCGGGCAGCGAGTTAACTCGCTTCAGGCGGCAAAAAGCGAGTAAAAATGACTCGCATGACCCGCTTGGCGAGTCATTTTTACCCACTAGTATCCGAAAGGGTGTGCGACACCGCGCGGTTATGCGGAGCGAAGAATGGCATGATCTCTGCTTAAGTAAGGAAAATAAAAACGAGCCGGGGAAGCCTGTGAGTTTTATACGATTACATAAAGATGCCGCTGCAACGTGGTTGAGTCGACTGTTACCTGTGGCGATCTTCATTCTGGTGGGGCTATTTTCCATTATGGTCATTCGCGACTATGGCCGTGAGAGCGCTGCCGCCAGGCAGACGCTGCTGGAAAAGGGAAATGTACTCATTCGCGCTCTGGAGTCCGGCACGCGAGTAGGTATGGGAATGCGGATGCATCACGCGCAGCAGCAGACATTGCTGGAAGAGATGGCGGGTCAGCCAGGCGTGTTGTGGTTCGCCGTAACGGATGCGCAGGGGGTAATCATCACTCATAGCAACCTTGGCATGGTGGGCAAATCGCTCTATTCCGCATCTGAAATGCATCAACTAAACCCCGGGCCGCAGGAGCGTTGGCGGCGTGTCGATGTTGCTGCTAACGGCGAGACGGTGCCTGCGCTGGAAATTTACCGTCAGTTCCAGCCGCTTTTCGGTATGAGAGGTCACGGTATGAGGGGGCACGGCATGGCGCGTAGCGCCAATGACGACGAACCAGCGAAACAAACTATTTTTATTGCCTTTGACGCCAGCGAGCTGGCCGCGACACAGGCAAGGGAGTGGCGTAATACGCTGATTGTTTTGTCTGCGTTAGCGGCGGTGCTGTTGGCAACGTTACTGGCGTTTTTTTGGCATCAGCGTTATCAGCGCTCGCACAGAGAACTGCTTGATGCAATGAAGCGTAAAGAAAAGCTGGTGGCGATGGGGCATCTGGCGGCGGGCGTCGCGCACGAAATTCGTAACCCGCTCTCGTCCATCAAAGGGCTGGCGAAATACTTTGCCGAGCGCACGCCAGCCGGCGGCGAGTCGCATGAACTGGCGCAGGTGATGGCCAAAGAGGCCGACCGTTTGAACCGGGTGGTAAGCGAATTGCTCGAACTGGTAAAGCCCGCGCATCTGACGCTCCAGGCGGTTAACCTCAATGATATTATTACTCACTCCCTGAATCTGGTCAGTCAGGATGCCCAAAGCAGAGAGATTCAGTTGAGATTCACGGCGAATGAGACGCTTAAGCGTATTCAGGCTGACCCGGACAGGCTGACTCAGGTGCTGTTGAATCTGTACCTGAACGCTATTCATGCGATTGGCCGCCAGGGAACGATTAGCGTAGAGGCAAAAGAAAGTGGGACCGACCGCGTTATCATCACTGTTACCGATAGCGGGAAAGGGATCGCCCCGGATCAGCTGGAGGCGATTTTTACGCCTTATTTTACGACCAAAGCTGACGGGACAGGCCTGGGGCTGGCTGTGGTGCAAAATATCATCGAACAGCATGGCGGCGCGATTAAGGTGAAAAGTATTGAGGGTAAAGGCGCGGTCTTTACTATCTGGTTGCCAGTGATAGCGAGACAACAGGATTAACAAGGGTGATACGCGGAAAAATCGATATTCTGGTTGTGGATGATGATGTAAGCCACTGCACGATTTTACAGGCGCTGCTTCGGGGCTGGGGCTATAACGTCGCTCTGGCCTACAGTGGGCATGATGCGTTGGCTCAGGTGCGTGAGAAAGTCTTTGATCTGGTACTGTGCGATGTGCGTATGGCGGAGATGGACGGTATCGCCACGCTGAAAGAGATTAAAGCGCTCAATCCCGCCATTCCGATTTTGATTATGACGGCATTCTCCAGCGTGGAAACGGCGGTAGAGGCGTTGAAAGCCGGCGCGCTCGACTATTTAATTAAACCGCTGGATTTTGACCGTCTGCAGGAGACGCTGGAAAAGGCGTTGGCGCATACGCGGGAAACGGGCGCTGAATTGCCATCGGCGTCGGCTGCGCAGTTTGGCATGATTGGCAGCAGTCCGGCGATGCAACATTTACTGAATGAAATCGCGATGGTCGCACCATCAGACGCCACGGTATTGATTCACGGAGACTCCGGCACGGGTAAAGAGCTGGTGGCGCGGGCGCTACACGCCTGTAGCGCCAGGAGCGACAAACCGCTGGTCACGCTCAACGGCGCGGCGCTTAATGAATCGCTGCTGGAGTCTGAGCTGTTCGGCCACGAAAAAGGCGCGTTTACCGGCGCGGATAAACGTCGGGAGGGACGCTTTGTCGAAGCTGACGGCGGGACATTGTTTCTTGATGAAATCAGCGATATCTCGCCGTTAATGCAGGTACGTTTGCTGCGGGCGATTCAGGAGCGCGAAGTGCAACGCGTGGGAAGTAACCAGACGATATCTGTGGATGTTCGGTTAATTGCCGCTACCCACCGCGACCTGGCGGAAGAGGTGAGTGCTGGTCGTTTTCGCCAGGATCTCTATTACCGCCTGAATGTGGTGGCGATTGAAATGCCTTCTTTGCGCCAGCGTCGGGAAGATATTCCGCTACTGGCAGACCATTTTCTGCGGCGTTTTGCCGAACGTAACCGAAAAGCGGTGAAGGGGTTTACGCCGCAGGCGATGGATCTGCTGATCCACTACGACTGGCCGGGCAATATCCGTGAGCTGGAAAACGCTATCGAGCGGGCGGTGGTGTTGCTGACGGGAGAATACATTTCTGAACGCGAATTGCCTCTCGCTATTGCCGCGACGCCGATAAAAACGGAATACAGTGGTGAGATCCAACCGCTGGTGGACGTCGAAAAAGAGGTGATTCTGGCGGCGCTGGAAAAAACGGGCGGCAACAAAACGGAAGCCGCCCGCCAATTGGGCATTACGCGCAAAACGCTGCTGGCTAAACTCAGCCGTTAGTTTTGCTCACGCTCAATGGCGCGCCAGCCGATGTCGTTACGGCTGAAGCTGCCGTCCCAGCGGATGTCGGTCATCAAGGCGTAAGCGCGTTTCTGCGCCTCAGCCACGGTGTGGCCCAGCGCGGTGGCGCACAGTACGCGACCGCCACTGGTCAGCACACGGTCGTCATCGGCGAGTTTGGTGCCCGCGTGGAAAACCTTACCGTCAGCCACTTCTTCCAGCGGCAGGCCGTGGATCTCATCGCCAGTGTTGTAGTTGCCCGGATAACCGCCCGCGGCGATCACCACGCCTAATGAAGCGCGCTCGTCCCACTCGGAGGTTTTCTCATCCAGCTTGCCGTCGCAGGCGGCCAGGCAAAGATCCACCAGATCCGACTTCATGCGCAGCATGATCGGCTGGGTTTCCGGATCGCCGAAGCGGCAGTTGAACTCGATCACTTTTGGGTTGCCCTGCTTGTCGATCATCAGACCCGCGTACAGGAAGCCGGTATAGGTATTCCCTTCTGCCGCCATGCCTTTCACGGTTGGCCAGATGATCCGTTCCATGGTGCGCTGGTGGACTTCATCGGTCACCACTGGAGCCGGAGAGTAAGCCCCCATGCCGCCGGTGTTCGGGCCGGTATCGCCGTTGCCTACGCGTTTGTGATCCTGGCTGGTGGCCATCGGCAGCACGTGCTCGCCGTCGACCATCACGATAAAGCTCGCTTCTTCGCCGTCGAGGAACTCCTCAATCACGATACGGTGGCCCGCGTCGCCAAAGGCGTTGCCTGCCAGCATGTCATGAACGGCGGCTTCGGCTTCTTCCAGCGTCATCGCCACGATAACGCCTTTACCGGCAGCCAGACCGTCAGCTTTGATGACGATCGGCGCGCCTTTCTCACGCAGATAAGCCAGGGCTGGCTCAATCTCGGTGAAATTCTGGTATTCCGCCGTCGGAATCTGGTGACGAGCGAGGAAATCTTTGGTGAAGGCTTTGGAGCCTTCCAGTTGGGCGGCCCCTTCGGTTGGGCCAAAGATCTTCAGACCCGCCGCGCGGAACGCATCGACCACGCCAATCACCAGCGGCGCTTCCGGGCCAACGATGGTCAGGTCAATCTTCTCGTGCTGGGCAAAGCTCAGCAGCGCCGGAATATCGGTGACGCCGATAGCCACGTTCTGCAACGCGGGCTCCAGCGCGGTACCGGCGTTACCCGGTGCGACAAAAACAGTATCAACCAGCGGCGACTGTGCGGCTTTCCAGGCCAGCGCGTGTTCGCGTCCGCCGTTACCAATCACTAATACTTTCATGTTTCGCTCCATTAATGGCGGAAGTGGCGCATGTCAGTGAAGATCATCGCAATACCGTGTTCGTCGGCGGCGGCAATGACTTCATCGTCGCGAATCGAACCTCCAGGCTGGATCACGCAGCTCACGCCAACGGCGGCAGCGGCATCAATACCATCGCGGAACGGGAAGAAGGCGTCAGAGGCCATCGCGGAGCCTTTCACTTCCAGACCTTCGTCAGCCGCTTTAATCCCGGCGATTTTGGCGGAGTACACGCGGCTCATCTGGCCTGCGCCTATGCCGATGGTCATGTTCTCTTTGGCATACACAATAGCGTTGGACTTCACAAACTTGGCTACCTTCCAGCAGAACAGCGCATCTCGCAGTTCCTGTTCGGTCGGCTGGCGTTTGGAAACCACGCGCAGTTCAGCTTCGCTCACCATACCCAGGTCACGATCCTGAACCAGCAGGCCGCCGTTAACGCGTTTGAAGTCCAGACCAGGTACGCGCTGTGCCCACTGACCACAGGTCAGTACGCGCACATTCTGCTTGGCAGCCGTGATTTTCAGCGCATCTTCGGTCGCGGATGGGGCGATGATCACTTCCACGAACTGGCGGGAGATGATGGCCTGCGCGGTTTCGGCATCCAGTTCGCGGTTGAAGGCGATAATGCCGCCGAACGCGGAGGTTGGGTCGGTTTTATACGCACGGTCGTAAGCGTCGAGAATAGTGGTGCTCACCGCCACGCCGCACGGGTTGGCGTGCTTGACGATCACGCAGGCCGGCTCGTTGAACTCTTTCACGCACTCCAGCGCCGCGTCGGTATCAGCGATATTGTTGTAGGAAAGTGCTTTGCCCTGAACCTGCTGTGCGGTGGCAACGGACGCTTCTTTCACATTCTCTTCTATATAGAAGGCAGCCTGCTGGTGGCTGTTCTCGCCGTAGCGCATATCCTGCTTCTTAATGAAGTTCAGGTTCAGCGTACGCGGGAAGCGACCGGCGGCTTCTTTGCTTTCACCATGGTAGGCCGGAACCATGCTGCCGAAGTAGTTGGCGATCATGCTGTCGTAGGCGGCGGTGTGTTCGAAGGCTTTAATCGCGAGATCGAAACGGGTGTCGAGGGTCAGAGAGCCTTCGTTGGCATCCATCTCTTTAATAATGGCGTCGTAGTCGCTGCTCTTCACCACGATGGCCACGTCTTTATGGTTCTTAGCAGCAGAGCGCACCATGGTCGGGCCGCCGATATCGATGTTCTCTACCGCATCTTCCAGCGAGCAGCCTTCGCGTGCTACGGTTTCGGCGAACGGATACAGGTTAACGACAACCATATCGATAGGGGCGATGTGGTGCTGTTCCATAATGGCATCGTCCTGGCCGCGGCGACCGAGGATGCCGCCGTGGACTTTTGGATGCAGGGTCTTTACGCGTCCATCCATCATTTCCGGGAAACCGGTGTAATCGGAAACTTCGGTCACCGGCAGGCCTTTTTCTGCTAACAGGCGGGCTGTGCCCCCCGTAGACAGCAGCTCCACACCGCGTGCGGAAAGTGCCTGGGCGAATTCGATGATACCGGCCTTGTCAGAAACACTGAGCAGAGCGCGGCGGACTGGACGACGTTGTTGCATGGTAAATCCCCTGGATTTGACGATTACAGAGAGCGTTAGCTGAATTTTTCGTGAAAAACTCAGCTAACGCCCCTTATGGGGCATTCTCATTTTGCGGCGACATTGTAACGAAAACGTTTGCGCAACGCTCGCGAATTTTTCTTTTTAAATTCTGGCCCCGCTTTTATCCCTGAAAGATCGTTTGCAGAGTGAGAAGATCCAAGAGATGAACGCGCATTTTGTGGATAAGTCTGTGCGTAAATGGGTATAACCAGGGGTTTTGCTGGGGAATGCAGCAAACAGTCATTTTTCTGCAATTTTTCTATTGCGGTCAGCAGAGAACTCCCTATAATGCGCCTCCATCGACACGGCGGATGTGAATCACTTCACACAAACAGCCGGTCGGTTGAAGAGAAAAATCCTGAAAATCAGGGTTGACTCTGAAAGAGGAAAGCGTAATATACGCCA
>NZ_JAGERQ010000002.1:0-476746 GCF_017572645.1 Salmonella sp. 32100201201700099SM
CAAATAAAACGAAGGGCCCTGTCGGAAGACAGGGCCTTTTGTTTTATCTGTGGTCTGTCGGTGAGCACTCTCCTGAGGAGGAGAAATCCGCCGGGAGCGGATTTGAACGTTGCGCAGCAACGGCCCGTAGGGTGGCGGGCAGGACGCCCGCCATAAACTGCCAGGCATCAGACAAGTGAAGAAGCCCGTTCTGACGGACGGGCTTCTTTGCGTGTGTGGTAACTGTAAAAATGTAGGCCTGATAAGCGCAGCGCCATCAGGCAACCTGCACCGCCGGATGGCAGCTTCGCCTTATCCGGCCTGCATGCACTTATCAGGCAGCACCGCTACTCACGGATAAATTAAATTCAACAATGGATACGGTTTCCCAAGATCGTCAACCTCCGAACGTCCTGTCACCTTAAATCCCATTTTCTTATAAAATCCAACAGCTTGTGTATTTTGCTCGTTAACATTGGTTGTCAACCCCGGCGCCAGTGTTAACGCATGTTCAACTAATCTCTTACCGATACCCTGACCACGCACGTCCGGATCGACAAACAGCGCATCCATATGTTCGCCGGTAAGCAGCATAAATCCTACCGGCTCATCCTGATCGGTCACGGCAACCCATAGTGGCGCTTCTGGCAGAAAATCGCTCACCAGCTCTTCCAGTTCGGCCCGATAAGCGTTTGACAGAAAATCGTGCGTGGCATCGACTGAGCGACGCCAGATCGCAATCAGTTTTTCCCCTTCCTCATGCCTTGAACGGCGAATGTTAATCATCATCTTCACTCCTTTTTTGCTTACTTCTATTCTAATGCAAATGCTGTCGTGAAACTTTCTCACCTTGAACTTGCAGACTCGACATTCGCCTGATTTCTGAGTATCTTCAGCTATCTGGATGTCTAAACGTTTAAACGTATGTCGTGAGGTTATCAGGTTATGCCGATTCGCGTGCTGGACGAGCTACCCGCCGTCAATTTTTTACGTGAGGAGAATGTCTTCGTCATGACGACTTCTCGCGCATCAGGTCAGGAAATTCGCCCGCTAAAGGTACTTATCCTTAACCTGATGCCGAAGAAGATTGAAACGGAAAATCAGTTTCTGCGTTTGCTATCGAACTCGCCATTGCAGGTCGATATTCAACTACTGCGGATAGATGCCCGCGAGTCGAGGAACACGCCAGCCGAGCATCTGAACAACTTTTACTGTAACTTCGACGATATCTGCGATCAGAACTTTGATGGGCTTATCGTGACCGGAGCGCCGCTGGGTCTGGTGGAATTTAATGACGTGGCTTACTGGCCGCAGATTAGGCAGGTGCTGGAATGGGCGAAAGATCACGTTACTTCGACGCTATTTGTCTGTTGGGCCGTTCAGGCCGCACTCAATATTCTGTATGGTATCCCTAAGCAGACCCGTACAGATAAACTTTCCGGCGTCTATGAACATCACATCCTTCATCCACATGCTCTGTTAACGCGTGGTTTTGATGATTCGTTTCTGGCGCCACACTCACGCTATGCCGATTTCCCGGCGGCGCTGATACGGGATTATACGGATCTTGAAATTCTGGCCGAAACAGAAGAAGGGGATGCGTACCTGTTTGCCAGCAAAGATAAACGTATTGCGTTTGTCACCGGTCATCCTGAATATGACGCTCATACGTTAGCGGGTGAATATTTTCGTGACGTTGAGGCCGGGTTAAATCCGGAGGTTCCGTACAACTATTTCCCAAAAAACGATCCGCAAAACATACCGCGCGCAACCTGGCGCAGCCACGGTAATTTACTGTTTACTAACTGGCTCAACTATTATGTCTACCAGATTACGCCATATGATCTGCGTCACATGAATCCAACCCTGGATTAATCTTCTGCTTCTGACGATCCTAAAGCGTTTCAGCATGTTGAATCAGGCACCTTCGGGTGTCTTTTTTATTTCCGAAACGCACCTCATCATGTAATTAAATTTAATTTACATTGTTATCAATAGGTTAATACATAATTAAATTAAAAATGGAAATTGTTTTTGATTTTGAAATTTAATTGAGTAGTCTTAGTTGTGTTGAACGAAAAGCGCACAGTGATCCTTCGTTCGCATTGGGGATGTATCTGGATCAACAACGAGGAGCTGCATGATGAATCCACAGGCAACCACAACTGATGAATTAACCTTTACCAGGCCGCAAGGCGAGCTGGAAAAGCAAGTCCTGACCGCTGAAGCAGTCGAGTTTTTGACGGAGTTAGTCACCCGTTTTACGCCAAAACGCAATAAACTCCTGGCTGCACGTATCCAGCAACAGCAGGATATTGATAACGGTAAGTTGCCTGATTTTATTTCGGAAACCACTTCCATTAGAGAAAGTAATTGGCAGATTCGTGGTATTCCGGCGGATTTACAGGATCGCCGAGTAGAAATTACCGGGCCAGTTGAACGTAAAATGGTGATTAATGCCCTGAACGCAAACGTGAAAGTGTTTATGGCGGATTTTGAAGACTCGCTGGCGCCGGACTGGAATAAAGTTATGGATGGTCAAATCAACCTGCGTGATGCGGTGAACGGCACCATTAGCTATACCAACGAAGCCGGAAAAATCTATCAGCTCAAGCCCGATCCGGCCGTATTGATTTGTCGTGTACGTGGTCTACATCTGCCAGAAAAACATGTTACCTGGCGGGGGGAAGCCATTCCCGGCAGCCTGTTTGATTTTGCTCTGTACTTTTTCCACAACTATAAAGCGCTGCTCGCTAAAGGTAGCGGCCCGTATTTTTACCTGCCGAAAACGCAAGCCTGGCAGGAAGCAGCCTGGTGGAGTGAAGTTTTCAGCTACGCCGAAGACCGCTTTAACCTGCCGCGCGGTACGATCAAAGCGACCCTGTTGATTGAAACGCTGCCGGCTGTTTTCCAGATGGATGAGATTCTTCATGCGCTGCGTGATCATATCGTCAGTCTCAACTGTGGTCGCTGGGATTATATTTTCAGCTATATCAAAACGTTGAAAAATCACCCGGATCGCGTCTTGCCGGACAGGCAGGTGGTAACGATGGACAAACCGTTTCTGAGCGCCTACTCGCGCCTGCTGATCAAAGCCTGTCACAAGCGCGGCGCGTTCGCGATGGGCGGTATGGCGGCGTTTATCCCGAGCAAAGACGTTGAACGCAACAATCAGGTCCTTGCCAAAGTGAAAGCGGATAAAGCGCTGGAAGCTAACAACGGCCATGACGGCACGTGGATTGCGCATCCCGGGTTGGCGGATACCGCAATGGCCGTCTTTAACGAGGTGCTGGGCGAGCACAAAAATCAGTTGTTCATTACCCGTGATGAAGATGCGCCAATTACCGCTGAGCAGTTACTGGAGCCATGTGAAGGCGAACGTACAGAAGCGGGAATGCGCGCCAATATTCGCGTGGCAGTGCAGTACATTGAAGCGTGGATCTCCGGCAATGGCTGTGTACCGATTTACGGTCTGATGGAGGATGCCGCGACGGCGGAAATCTCACGAACCTCTATCTGGCAGTGGATTCACCATGAGAAAACACTGAGCAATGGAAAACCCGTAACGAAAGCGCTTTTCCGCGAAATGTTGGCGGAAGAGATGCGGGTAATCCAGGACGAACTGGGCGAGCACCGCTACAGCAGCGGGCGCTTCGACGATGCCGCACGTCTGATGGAGCAAATCACCACCTCAGATGACTTAATCGACTTCCTCACCCTGCCGGGCTATCGCTTACTGGCTTAATTCACCACATAACAATATGGAGCATCTGCACATGAAAACCCGTACTCAACAAATCGAAGAATTACAGAAAGAGTGGACACAACCGCGCTGGGAAGGCATCACCCGCCCGTACAGCGCGGAGGAGGTGGTGAAATTACGCGGCTCGGTTAACCCGGAATGCACGCTGGCGCAGCTCGGCGCCGCGAAAATGTGGCGGCTGTTGCACGGTGAAGCGAAAAAAGGCTATATCAACAGCCTGGGCGCGCTGACTGGCGGTCAGGCGCTGCAGCAGGCGAAAGCCGGTATTGAGGCGATTTATCTTTCAGGCTGGCAGGTGGCGGCAGATGCCAACCTGGCATCCAGCATGTATCCGGATCAATCGTTGTACCCGGCAAACTCTGTTCCGGCGGTAGTGGATCGGATCAACAACACTTTCCGTCGTGCAGATCAGATCCAGTGGGCATCCGGTATTGAACCCAACGATCCGCGCTATGTGGATTACTTCCTGCCGATCGTTGCTGATGCGGAAGCCGGTTTTGGCGGCGTTCTGAATGCCTTCGAACTGATGAAATCGATGATTGAAGCCGGTGCAGCGGCCGTTCACTTCGAAGATCAGCTGGCGTCGGTGAAGAAATGCGGCCATATGGGCGGCAAGGTGCTGGTCCCCACGCAGGAGGCGATTCAGAAACTGGTTGCTGCGCGTCTGGCCGCTGATGTGATGGGCGTCCCGACGCTGGTGATTGCGCGTACTGATGCGGATGCGGCAGATCTGATCACCTCCGACTGCGATCCCTATGACAGCGGTTTCATTACCGGCGAACGCACCAGCGAAGGTTTCTACCGCACCCATGCGGGCATTGAGCAGGCGATCAGCCGCGGTCTGGCGTATGCCCCGTATGCCGATCTGGTGTGGTGCGAAACCTCTACGCCGGATCTCGAACTGGCGCGTCGTTTTGCCGATGCTATCCACGCGAAGTATCCGGGCAAACTGCTGGCCTATAACTGTTCGCCATCCTTCAACTGGCAGAAGAATCTGGACGACAAGACCATTGCCAGCTTCCAGCAGCAGTTGTCGGACATGGGTTACAAATACCAGTTTATTACCCTTGCGGGCATCCACAGCATGTGGTTCAACATGTTCGACCTGGCGCATGCATACGCTCAGGGCGAGGGCATGAAACACTATGTTGAGAAGGTTCAACAACCCGAGTTCGCCGCGGCGAAAGACGGCTATACCTTTGTTTCCCACCAGCAGGAAGTGGGTACTGGTTACTTCGACAAAGTCACCACCATTATTCAGGGCGGCGCGTCATCCGTTACCGCGTTAACGGGTTCCACCGAAGAATCGCAGTTTTGATTGATGCCCGGTGGCGCTGCGCTTACCGGGCCTACAGATAGCGTAGGCCGGATAAGCGAACGCGCCATCCGGCATGATGTGGTGCCGGATGAGGGAAAAAAATGCCGCGTGGCCTGGAATTACTGATTGCTCAAACCATCCTGCAAGGCTTTGACGCGCAGTATGGTCGATTTCTGGAAGTGACTTCCGGCGCGTAGCAGCGTTTTGAACAGGCCGACTGGCACGCCGTCCAGCAGGCGATGAAAAGCCGTATCCACCTCTATGATCATCATGTGGGTCTGGTGGTGGAACAACTGCGCTGTATTACCGATGGCAAAAGTACCGACGCGGATTTCCTTTTACGCGTTAAAGAGCATTACACCCGGCTGTTGCCGGATTACCCGCGCTTCGAGATTGCGGAGAGCTTTTTCAACTCCGTTTATTGCCGGTTATTTGACCACCGCTCGTTAACACCCGAGCGGTTGTTTATTTTCAGTTCGCAACCGGAGCGTCGCTTTCGTACTATCCCGCGCCCGCTGGCCAAAGATTTCTTTCCCGATCACGGTTGGGAGCCGCTGTTGATGCGCATACTCAGTGATTTACCGCTGCGTCTGCCCTGGCAGAATAAAAGCCGGGATATCCGCTATATTATCGCGCACCTGACTGAAACACTGGGCGAGGACGCGCTACCTCGCTGCCATGTCCAGGTGGCGAACGAGTTGTTTTACCGTAATAAAGCGGCCTGGCTGGTAGGTAAATTAACCACACCTGACGGTACGCTGCCGTTTTTATTGCCGATTCATCGCACTGATGAGGGGGAACTGTTTGTCGATACCTGCCTGACCACCACGGCAGAAGCGAGCATTGTGTTTGGTTTTGCCCGCTCTTATTTTATGGTGTATGCGCCGCTGCCTGCCGCGCTGGTTGAGTGGTTGCGTGAAATCCTGCCGGGTAAAACCACTGCCGAACTGTATATGGCGATTGGCTGCCAGAAACATGCGAAAACCGAAAGCTACCGCGAATATTTATGTTATCTGGCTGAAAGCGATGAGAAATTCATTGAGGCGCCTGGCATCCGCGGCATGGTGATGCTGGTGTTTACCCTGCCAGGTTTCGACCGGGTATTTAAAATCATTAAAGACAAATTCGCCCCGCAGAAAGAGATGTCTGCCGCCCATGTGCGTGCCTGTTATCAACTGGTAAAAGAGCATGATCGCGTCGGTCGTATGGCGGATACCCAGGAGTTTGAGAATTTCGTACTGGATAAACGGCAAATCGATCCGGCGCTGATGGCGCTGTTACGACAAGAAGCGCCAGAGAAGATTACCGATCTTGGGGAACATATCGTCATTCGCCATCTCTATATTGAACGTCGCATGGTGCCGCTCAATATCTGGCTGGAACAGGTAGAAGGCCAGCAGTTGCGCGATGCGATAGAAGAATATGGTAATGCGATTCGCCAGCTTGCCGCCGCTAATATTTTCCCCGGCGATATGTTGTTTAAAAACTTTGGCGTTACCCGTCATGGTCGCGTGGTGTTCTACGACTACGATGAAATTTGCTACATGACGGAAGTGAATTTCCGCGATATTCCGCCAGCGCGTTATCCGGAAGACGAACTGGCCAGCGAACCCTGGTATAGCGTCTCGCCGGGTGATGTTTTCCCGGAGGAGTTTCGCCACTGGCTGTGTGCCGATCCGCGTATCGGGCCATTGTTTGAAGAGATGCATGCCGACCTGTTTCGCGCCGATTACTGGCGCGCGCTACAGACGCGTATTAAAGAAGGGCATGTAGAAGATGTGTATGCCTATCGTCGCCGCCAGCGCTTTAGCGTGCGTTACGGCGCGATCTCAAGTACGGCGAACTCTTCGTAAACCAGTTCCATCTCCGGCGACCAATTACCCTCGCGCTCAAAAAAGGCCCGGTGTGCCGCTTGCCAGTACGCCAGGCTAAGATCGCCTTCGCCTTCCAGTGCGGCGAGATCGGCGCTCATCTCGTTAAAACGGATCAGCCTGAGCGCCAGCGTGCGTATGACGCACACGGCGTCGCCTGTGCCGTTGAGCACAATGTGATATGACCCGGGCGTGACAGGGGGTTGCTCTTTCTGATAGCTAACCAGCGAGCTACAGGTGCCACGCTTTTTACCGGCGACCACTAGCGCCGCCAGCTCGTCGGCCAGCGCCGGCGAATCACCGAAAGACCAACAGAAGGCCTGTGGGTACTTCTCCTGCCAGTATAATTTCAGGCTGCTCATTTCAGCGAGTTCCACCATAGGCCAGCGTCACCTCTTTCGCCGCTTTAATCACCATGGCGCCAAGTTCGGTGACGCGATCGTCGGTAATGCGTGAGCAGGGGCCGGAAATAGAGAGGGCCGCAAACGGTTCGCGGTGTTCGTCATAAATACACGAGGCCACGCAGCGCAGACCGAGCGCATGTTCTTCGTCGTCAAAGGAATAGCCGCGCTTGCGTGTTTGGGCGAGGTCATCTTTCAGATGCAGCGGCGACACCAGCGTCGCATGGGTATAAGCGTGCAACCCCTTGCGGTGCAGCAGACTGGTAACCTGTTCCTCACTGAGCTGTGATAAAAACGCCTTGCCCGCGCCAGAGGCGTGCATGGGCAGCTTGCCGCCGATCGGCGCGGACATACGCATCAGCTGCGTACACTGCACCTGATCGATAATAATGGCCTGATGGTCGCTCTGGTCGAGTACGGCAAGGTTTACCGTTTCGCCGGAGTCCTCCATCAGCTTGCGCAAAATCGGATGGACAATCGCCAGCAGATTACGGCTCTGTAAGAAGCTGCTACCGACGATAAACGCGTGTGCGCCTACGGCCCAGTGGCCCAGCTCACCAACCTGGCGGACAAAACCCTGTTGCTGCATGGTGGTGAGTAGACGGTGAGTCGTGGAATTAGGCAAACCCGCCTGTTGCGCCAGTTCGGTCAGCGCGACGCTGCCGTTGGACTCGGCAATCCACTCCAGTAGCTTCAGACCGCGAGTTAAAGACTGAACCTGCCCGGTTACGGGTGCAGTGGTAGCGGCAGGTTTTCTCCCGCGTTTCGTGGGAACAGGGGCAACCATGGCAGACTCCTTTTTCTGTATCGTGGAAATCATTTTCGTTTTATTCAATTATAATGCAAGAGTTCCTGAACTGATCGGATGAGTGACATCACAGGATGCCCGATGGCGCTTCGCTTATCAGGTCTACGCTTTGGGAGCTGCCAAAGTAATTTGTAGGCTGGATAAGGCGCTTGCGCCGCCATCCGGCAAAGCGACAGAAGTGGGTGGCAAGCTGAACATGTCTCATGTTGCCCGTTGTTCTCTTTTCCGCCAGCACGCTTTGTGCCAGTATGGCTCGTTACGTGGAGCGTTGTCGGGAGCGAGTGTGAGCAGCAAAGTTGAACAACTGCGTGCGCAGTTAAATGAACGTATTCTGGTGCTGGACGGCGGTATGGGCACCATGATCCAGAGCTATCGTCTACATGAAGAAGATTTCCGCGGGGAGCGCTTTGCCGACTGGCCCTGCGACCTGAAAGGCAACAATGACCTGCTGGTACTCAGCAAGCCGGAGGTGATCGCCGCTATCCACAACGCCTACTTTGAGGCTGGCGCGGATATCATCGAAACCAACACCTTTAACTCGACAACCATTGCGATGGCGGATTACCGGATGGAATCCCTGTCGGCGGAAATTAACTATGCGGCGGCCAAACTGGCGCGCGCCTGCGCCGATGAATGGACGGCGCGAACACCAGAAAAACCACGCTTTGTTGCGGGCGTGCTTGGTCCAACTAACCGCACGGCCTCCATTTCGCCGGACGTCAACGACCCGGCGTTTCGTAATATCACCTTCGATCAGCTGGTGGCGGCCTACCGTGAATCCACTAAAGCGCTGGTGGAAGGTGGCGTAGATCTGATTCTGATTGAGACCGTCTTTGACACCCTGAATGCGAAAGCGGCGGTGTTTGCGGTGAAAGAAGAGTTTGAAGCGCTGGGCGTTGATCTGCCGATCATGATTTCCGGCACCATCACCGACGCCTCTGGCCATACGCTTTCCGGCCAGACGACCGAAGCCTTTTATAACTCGCTGCGCCACGCCGAAGCGCTCACTTTTGGCCTTAACTGCGCGCTGGGGCCAGATGAACTGCGCCAGTACGTCCAGGAACTGTCGCGGATTGCCGAATGCTACGTCACCGCGCACCCGAACGCCGGCCTGCCGAACGCTTTCGGCGAGTACGACCTCGACGCCGACACCATGGCGAAACAGATTCGCGAATGGGCGGAAGCGGGCTTCCTGAATATCGTTGGCGGCTGCTGTGGCACTACGCCGGAGCATATCGCCGCCATGAGCCGCGCCGTTGCCGGTTTGCCGCCGCGCCAGCTGCCGGATATCCCGGTCGCCTGCCGCCTTTCCGGCCTGGAGCCGCTGAACATTGGCGACGATAGCCTGTTTGTCAACGTCGGCGAACGTACTAACGTCACCGGCTCGGCCAAATTTAAGCGCCTGATCAAAGAAGAGAAATACAGCGAAGCGCTGGATGTCGCCCGTCAGCAGGTAGAAAGCGGCGCGCAGATTATTGATATCAATATGGATGAGGGGATGCTCGACGCCGAAGCGGCGATGGTGCGTTTCCTCAGCCTGATTGCCGGTGAGCCGGACATTGCCCGTGTACCAATCATGATTGACTCCTCCAAATGGGAGGTTATCGAAAAAGGGCTGAAGTGCATTCAGGGTAAAGGCATCGTCAACTCTATTTCGATGAAAGAGGGCGTGGAAGCCTTTATTCATCATGCGAAGTTGCTACGTCGCTATGGCGCCGCAGTGGTGGTCATGGCTTTTGATGAGCAGGGGCAGGCCGATACCCGCGAGCGTAAAATCAAAATTTGCCGCCGAGCCTACAAAATTTTGACCGAAGAGGTGGGTTTCCCGCCGGAAGATATCATCTTCGACCCGAATATCTTCGCCGTGGCGACCGGTATTGAAGAGCACAACAACTACGCGCAGGACTTTATCGGCGCTTGCGAAGATATTAAACGCGAGTTGCCGCACGCGCTGATCTCCGGCGGTGTGTCTAACGTGTCCTTCTCGTTCCGCGGCAACGACCCGGTACGTGAGGCTATCCACGCGGTATTCCTCTACTACGCCATCCGCAACGGCATGGACATGGGCATCGTCAACGCCGGACAGCTGGCTATCTACGACGACCTGCCTGCCGAACTGCGCGATGCAGTTGAAGATGTCATTCTTAACCGTCGCGATGACGGCACCGAGCGTTTGCTGGAACTGGCCGAGAAATACCGCGGCAGCAAAACCGACGAAGCTGCCAACGCCCAGCAGGCGGAATGGCGTAGCTGGGACGTGAAAAAGCGTCTCGAATACTCGCTGGTGAAAGGCATTACCGAGTTTATCGAACAGGATACCGAAGAAGCCCGCCAGCAGGCCGCCCGCCCGATTGAGGTGATTGAAGGGCCGCTGATGGACGGCATGAACGTGGTCGGCGACCTGTTCGGCGAAGGGAAAATGTTCCTGCCGCAGGTGGTGAAATCCGCCCGCGTGATGAAACAAGCGGTGGCCTACCTGGAGCCGTTTATTGAAGCCAGCAAAGAAAAAGGCTCCAGCAACGGCAAGATGGTCATCGCCACCGTGAAGGGCGATGTGCACGACATTGGCAAGAACATCGTTGGCGTGGTGCTGCAATGCAACAACTACGAAATCGTCGATCTTGGCGTGATGGTGCCTGCGGAGAAAATCCTCAAAACGGCGAAAGAGGTGAACGCGGACCTGATCGGCCTCTCCGGCCTGATTACGCCGTCGCTGGATGAAATGGTCAACGTGGCAAAAGAGATGGAGCGTCAGGGCCTTACCATCCCACTGCTTATTGGCGGCGCGACAACGTCGAAAGCGCACACGGCGGTGAAAATCGAGCAGAACTACAGCGGTCCGACGGTCTACGTGCAGAATGCTTCGCGTACCGTGGGCGTGGTGGCGGCGCTACTCTCCGACAACCAGCGCGATGACTTTGTCGCCCGTACCCGCAAAGAGTACGAAACCGTGCGTATTCAGCACGCCCGCAAAAAACCGCGTACGCCGCCGGTCACGCTGGAAGCGGCGCGCGATAATGATCTGGCGTTCGATTGGGAACGCTACACCCCGCCGGTAGCCCACCGTCTGGGCGTGCAGGAGGTGGAAGCCAGCATCGAAACTCTGCGCAACTACATCGACTGGACGCCGTTCTTTATGACCTGGTCGCTGGCCGGCAAATACCCGCGCATTCTGGAAGATGAGGTGGTGGGCGTTGAGGCGCAGCGTCTGTTTAAAGACGCCAATGATATGCTGGATAAACTGAGCGCCGAGAAACTGTTGAATCCGCGTGGCGTGGTGGGCCTGTTCCCGGCGAACCGTGTGGGTGACGACATCGAAATTTATCGCGACGAAACCCGTACTCATGTTCTGACGGTCAGCCACCACCTGCGCCAGCAGACCGAGAAAGTCGGTTTTGCCAACTACTGTCTGGCGGATTTTGTCGCGCCGAAACTGAGCGGCAAAGCGGATTACATCGGTGCTTTCGCGGTGACCGGCGGTCTGGAGGAGGATGCGCTGGCGGACGCCTTCGAAGCGCAACACGACGACTATAACAAGATCATGGTGAAAGCGATTGCCGACCGTCTGGCGGAAGCGTTTGCCGAGTATCTGCATGAGCGTGTACGTAAGGTTTACTGGGGATATGCGCCGAACGAGAGCCTGAGTAACGACGAATTAATCCGCGAAAACTACCAGGGGATTCGCCCGGCGCCGGGTTATCCTGCCTGCCCGGAACATACCGAAAAAGGCACTATCTGGCAGCTACTGGATGTCGAAAAACACACCGGGATGAAGCTCACCGAATCTTTCGCCATGTGGCCTGGCGCGTCGGTCTCCGGCTGGTACTTCAGCCATCCTGAGAGCAAATACTTCGCGGTAGCGCAGATCCAACGCGATCAGGTGACAGATTATGCTTTCCGTAAAGGAATGAGCGTTGAGGACGTTGAGCGGTGGCTGGCGCCGAACCTGGGTTACGATGCGGACTGATTCATAAAATCGTCACTTTTCCTTACAACATACAAGGCACTCATTGGGTGCCTTGTCTCTTTCTTACAATTAAACCCTTATACTGAAGGAAGGCTCTACGCTGAATTTGTCGGATGGCGGCGTAAACGCCTTATCCAGCATACCGTATTACGTATGGTAAGCCCGGTGGCGTGCAACGCCAGCAGGCCTTAACGCTGTGCGCCATCAGGCAATTTATCGCAAGTGAGCTTCAGGAAAACGTATAACGATAAGGAGAACCTGACGCCGTGTTAACTTTGCTCCATCTACTTTCTGCCGTTGCGCTGTTGGTATGGGGAACACATATCGTTCGTACTGGCGTAATGCGCGTGTTTGGCGCGCGTCTACGCACTGTCCTCAGCCGCAGCGTGGAAAAGAAACCGCTCGCCTTTTGTGCGGGTATCGGTGTTACCGCGCTGGTACAAAGCAGTAACGCCACCACTTTATTGGTAACGTCGTTTGTCGCCCAGGATCTTGTCGCCCTGACGCCAGCTCTGGTGATTGTGCTGGGCGCTGATGTGGGTACTGCGCTAATGGCGCGTATTCTCACCTTTGATTTGTCGTGGCTGTCGCCGCTGCTGATTTTTATCGGCGTGATTTTCTTTTTAGGACGTAAGCAGTCCCGCGCCGGGCAGCTTGGTCGCGTCGGTATCGGGCTTGGCCTGATTCTACTGGCGCTGGAGCTGATTGTGCAGGCAGTGACGCCGATCACTCAGGCTAATGGCGTGCAGGTCATTTTCGCGTCGCTGACGGGCGACATTATGCTGGATGCGCTGATTGGCGCGATGTTCGCTATTATCAGTTATTCCAGCCTGGCGGCGGTGTTGCTGACGGCGACCCTGACGGCGGCGGGGATTATATCGTTCCCGGTGGCGTTGTGCCTGGTCATCGGCGCCAATCTGGGATCGGGGCTGCTGGCGATGCTCAATAACAGCGCCGCCAATGCTGCCGCGCGTCGCGTAGCGCTCGGCAGCCTATTGTTCAAATTGATCGGCAGCCTGGTCATCCTGCCGTTTGTCCATCCGCTGGCGAATCTGATGGATGAGCTATCGCTACCGAAGTCAGAGCTGGTGATCTATTTCCACGTTTTCTATAACCTGGTGCGCTGCCTGGCGATGGTGCCATTTGCCGAGCTGATGGCGCGTTTTTGTAAACGGATTATTCGTGATGAGCCTGAACTGGATACCCATCTGAAGCCGAAACATCTGGATGTCAGCGCGCTGGATACGCCAACGCTGGCGCTGGCTAATGCTGCCCGCGAGGTGTTGCGCATTGGCGATGCGATGGAACAGATGATGGAAGGGCTAAAAAAGGTCATGCACGGCGAGCCGCGTGAAGAGAAAGCGCTGCGCAAGCTGGCGGATGACGTTAACGTGCTCTACACCGCGATTAAGCTTTATCTGGCGCGAATGCCAAAAGACGAGCTGGCAGCGGAGGAGTCCCGCCGGTGGGCGGAGATTATTGAGATGGCCCTGAACCTCGAACAGGCGTCGGATATTATCGAGCGAATGGGCAGCGAGATTGCCGACAAGTCGCTGGCGGCGCGTCGGGCATTTTCAGAAGAAGGATTGAAAGAGCTGGATGCGCTTTACGATCAACTGCTCAGTAATCTGCAACTGGCGATGTCGGTCTTTTTCTCCGGCGATGTCACCAGCGCCCGTCGGTTGCGCCGCAGTAAACATCGCTTCCGTATACTTAATCGCCGATACTCACATGCGCATGTCGACCGCCTGCACCAGCAGAACGTGCAAAGCATTGAAACCAGCTCGCTCCATTTAGGGCTGCTGGGCGATATGAAGCGTCTTAACTCACTGTTCTGTTCGGTCGCCTATAGCGTACTGGAACAGCCGGATCAGGACGAGGAACGGGGCGAGTATTAAGTGAAATGCCGGATGGCGGGGCCTACGGAGAACATGCGTGTAGGCCCGCCATTCGGCATTCAATGTGGCCAGGGATTAAAAGCGATGACCCGCTTCCAGCGCCACGGCCTCTTCGCCCGCTTTAAACACCCAGGTGGTATTCGGGCCGCCGAGAACCGCCTGGCCGTTGCTCACCTGAATCCAGTTACCTTCCGGCAAACCAATCACTGTCAGTTCCGGCGCGACCACCAGCAGTTCGCGAATACGCTGCTCGCGGGTCTCGCCCTTATGACCTTCCGGCAAGGCGTTAGTGAAGTGAGGATTAATTTGCAGCGGGAACAGATCCAGCGCGTCGAAACCGTTTGGATCGACGATCGGCATATCGTTGGTCGTGCGGATAGTCGGGCAGGCAAGGTTGGCGCCCGCGCTCCAGCCGATATACAGCGCGCCGCGTTTTACCCTGTCCGCCACCGGCGCCAGCAGCTCGCGTTCACGCGATTCTTTCAGTAGCTGGAAGGTATTTCCGCCGCCGACAATAATGATTTCCGCTTTCTCAATCGCCGCAAGCGGATCGGCGACACGATGAATCCCTGTGACGTTTATCCCTAATGGCGCAAGCACCTCTGCGGTTTTATCCGTGTACTCGTCCCATGTTTGCGTGACGCCGGCAAACGGAATAAACACGGCTGAGCGTCGACCGTTCAATTGATTCGCTATCAGCGGCAGAGCGTGTTCCAGCCAGGCTTTACCCGGCAGCGTCGAGTTACTTAATAAAAGCAGTTCCATTACTTCTCCACCTCATCAGGAAATGTCAAAACGTAATAATGCTACCATTATCCATTTAATGTCTTACTGATATGGCTCATGATGTTACGCGTGTCACAGGCAAAGCGCGGTTGCTAAAAGTGACGACAGGCCAGATCTGCCATCTGGTATCGCCTGAAAAATTACAGGTATAATCCGCAAAATTATTTAACACGTTTAGAGACGAAAATGGCAAAACTGACCTTACAAGAGCAACTGCTACAAGCGGGATTAGTGACCAGCAAAAAAATGGCCAAAGTCCAACGCACGGCTAAAAAACCACGCGTTCAGGCTCGTGAGGCCAGAGAAGCGGTGGAAGAAAATAAAAAGGCGCAACTTGAGCGTGATAAACAACTCAGTGAACAGCAAAAACAAGCGGTTTTAGCGAAAGAGTTTAAAGCTCAGGTTAAGCAACTTATTGAAATGAATAGAATCAATGTATCTAAAGGCAATATTGGTTTTAACTTCACCGATAATAACGTCATCAAAAAAATAGACGTGGATAAGCTCACTCAGACGCAACTGATTAATGGGCGTCTCGCGATTGCGCGTCTGGTTATCAATAACAGCGGTGAATGTGAATATGCGATTATTCCCGCGAGCGTCGCCGATAAAATCGCACAACGAGATGCGGACAGTATTGTCGTAAACAGTGCGCTGAGTCAGGAAGAGCAGGACGAAGATGATCCGTATGCCGATTTTAAAGTTCCTGACGATTTGATGTGGTAAGTCACATTCCCGACGTTTATGTAGAAAAATTTCTCAGAGAGTAAATATGCTGACCGACACATCTACCCGGCTTAATAAATATATCAGTGAAAGCGGCATCTGTTCGCGTCGCGAGGCGGACCGTTTTATCGAACAGGGCAATGTTTTTATCAACGGCAAACGCGCCGCCATTGGCGATCAGGTAGTCGCAGGGGATATTGTTAAAGTAAATGGTCGGTTGATTGAGCCGCGAGAAGCGGATGATTTAGTGCTGATTGCGCTGAATAAACCGGTTGGCATTGTCAGTACCACTGAAGACGGCGAACGCGACAATATTGTCGATTTTGTGAACCACAGCAAACGTATCTTCCCGATTGGTCGTCTGGATAAAGACTCGCAGGGGCTGATATTTCTGACTAACCACGGCGATCTGGTCAATAAGATTCTGCGTGCCGGTAACGATCACGAAAAAGAGTATCTGGTGACGGTGGATAAACCGATTACCGACGAGTTTATTCGCGGTATGGGCGCTGGCGTGCCGATTCTGGGTACCGTCACCAAAAAATGTAAGGTGAAAAAAGAGGCGCCGTTTGTCTTTCGCATCACCCTGGTGCAGGGATTAAACCGTCAGATCCGTCGTATGTGTGAATACTTTGGTTATGAAGTGACGAAACTGGAGCGTACGCGCATTATGAACGTCAGCCTGAGCGGGATTCCGCTGGGTGAGTGGCGCGATTTGACGGACGATGAGCTGATCGATCTGTTTAAATTGATTGAGCGTTCCTCTTCCGAAGCCAAACCAAAGGCCAAAGCGAAGCCGAAGACCACGGGTATTAAGCGACCGGTCGTTGCGATCGAAAAAAGCAATGAGAAAGCGCGCCCGGCATCAAGCGGTAAGCGCTTTACCTCGCCGGGACGAAAGAAGAAAGGACGTTAACGTCTGCCGCGCGTCGGCGTATTCGCCGACCAAGAGAATGACGCTTCCGTATCGGGTTTATACGCCTGCTTTTTCTTCAACTGGCGGGCTTTTTTCGCTTCAGCCTCACGCAGCGCCATCAGCTTATCGATGTACTCCTTTTTTACGCTGTTGGTCTCAGAATTGGTCAGCGGACGCCCGTGCGCAATACGGGCGCGGTCCAGCAACGTTTTCAGTTCGCGCTGTTCGCGCTCGGTCATCTCTTTTTGGGTAATGCGGGGGAGTGCCATACGGGTGCCCTCAGTTAGCCGATGCATTTAGTCTACGGCAATACGCAACGGGCGGATAGCGCTCAGTCAGCAATCCGCAGCTTTCCGGCGAAATCCTGTGGTGTATAACCCGTTGACGTAAATCCTTTATCCGTGATGATGTTATCGATTTCTTTTACGCTTGCGATGCACATCACACCGTCCTGACCAAATTTGGTATGGTCGGCGAGAATCACTGATTTTTTGCTCATCGCAATCATGGCTTTGGCAACGTAGGCTTCTTCAAAGCTCTTCACCAATACGCCATGCTGGGGAGAAATGCCGCCAGCGCCAATAAAACAGATATTCGCGTGAATCGCGTTAATCTGCTGACACACCGAGACGCCGAGGTTGGCGCGAAAATGGTAATCATATTCGCCGCCTAATACATACACGCGGGCCTGCGGGTTATGCTCTTTAATTTTATCGGCAATCAGTGCTGAATTGGTAATCACGGAAAAAGCGAGAGGCGGTAATTGCTCGGCCAGAATAAGGTTAGTTGTACAGGAGTCAATAAACAATGTATCCCGTTCACTGACCATTTCGGCGGCAAGTTTGCCAATCGCTATTTTCTCTTCGCGATGCGCCTCTATTCTTGCGCTAAACGCATCCTCCTGGACAACTTGCTTTTTGACCGCGCCCCCATGAATCTTAGTGATTTTGCCTTCTGATTCCAGTAAGGAGAGATCGCGACGAATGGTTTCCGAGGTGACGTTGAGCATTTCCGATAATTTAATAACGGTGACTTCACCGAATTTGTTTAATTCATCAAGAATATGTTTTCGTCTTTTAATTGGATTCATTATCTTTCGCCGCCGTCAACCTTTGGCGCATGGTAACTGGATGCGTAAGGCAACGCAACCACTCCAACGCATGGACGATACCCTCCTCATCATTCGTGGCAGTCACATAGCCGGCCTGCCGCTTTACTGCATCCGGCGCGTTGCCCATTGCGATGCTGATTCCGGCGGCGGCAAACATGCTGACATCATTCTGCTGATCGCCAATCACGACCACCTTGTCAGAAGATATATTTAAATAATGAATTAATTGTTCTATTATGCACCCTTTATTTACATCGGTTCTTTGAATATCAATATAATTTTCTCCCGTGACGACCGCATAATATCCATAAGGCAGGTGATTATTCACTTCTGTACACAGTGTATCTATCTCCGAAGATGCGGCAACAAGGGTAATTTTATATGTATCGCGACGATTAAAGATATTTTCTGTAGTTTCAGTTATAAGCGGCAACCCAAATAAGCGGGCTTCATATGTTGTCCAGGGCGCAATCAGTCTATCGTCACGATGGTGAATTGCTTCGGCGCTAAAAAAATGGTGGTGATAGCGGGAAAGAGAAATATGCTGGTCAATATTCCACAGATCTGTGGCGGACAACGGAGCAGCATGAATAATGCGCTGCCCCGCCATCTCCAGCAGGTGTCCGCAGTTAAAACCGGCGCACCAGCTAAACAACGTATCAACCTGTTGCTGGCGTAGCAGGCGTACCATTGAGGAGACCGGTCTGGCGGAACATGCCGCCAGCAGATCACCGTCCTGGCGGAACGCAATCAGTGCCCGGCGCGTGCGCGGGCTGATTGTTTTCTGCGAGGTGAGTAATGTTCCATCCAGATCGGTGATTAACAACATCTCTCGTTCCCTGATATCAATGAACAATAAACGGCGTAACGGCTTCTTTGGCGGCGTTGCACACCATGTTGTCGATAGCCGTACCGACCACCAGAATATTGACCCCGGTATCTTTAAACGCTTTCGCGTTGGCGAGGTTAATCCCGCCTTCCGCCAGCGTCGGAACATCCACCGCGCCGACCAACGCTCGCAGGCGATCTTTAATCATCTGCGGGATATCGCCTGCCGCTACGCCTTCATAGCTCATGCCGGTCATCAGACCAATCATATCCACGCCGATATCCTGCATCCGCTTCGCCACGCTGGCGACCTCTTCCGGCGTGCGCGCAGGAATACCGAAAGTATGCAGATCGTCAGGATGGCCAATGTAGGCATCGACGGTCAGACCATATTGATGGGCGAGATTAACGATGTCCTGCAGATCGTCCCAGTCGGATTTATGCGTATGTAAACCGTCGGCTCCAGCGCGGGCAATCTCCAGAATTTCCTTTTCGCTGAGCGGCACCGGTAAGGTTTCGGTAAAACCGCCGGCGATACCAACGGTGATAAAAATATCGTCCGGGACCACATTACGCACACCGTGTACGGCCTCAGCCATCTGGCTATTGGTGATTTCGTGACGAATCTGCTCCGCCGCGTGCATGTTGCTCACGCCTTTGTGTCCACGCGCCAGCGCCAACGCAGGGTGGTTCGGCTCCAGCAGCTTAACGCCAGCCTCACACACGGCTTTCGCCAGACGCGCATCGTCTCCGGTTATTCCTGTGCTGAGGATAGTTTGCCCACCGTGAAGCGTGATGGCTTCTTTCACTTTCTGTAACGCTTTGGCGCGTTTTTTATTCATATCGCCTTTAAACATGGTGTACCTCTGGTGTTGGTGCATTAATTAACGGCTGTCGTTGTTGATTCGCTCTGTACGACAGGTTTGAAACGGTTAGCAATAATGGTGGTAAGGCAGGTCATCGCCATTGTGGCAATCATTACGATGGCCATCTGGAGCGCATTGCTGGATAAGAACGGTGAGGCGAAAGCCGGAACATAGGCCACGCCTTTGACGTTAAAAAAGCCCAGCATCATGCCGCCCATCCCGGCCCAAAAAATGGCGGAGCCAAAAACAATTTTGTTGGCGAACATGAAGGGATAGGCGGATTCAACAAAGGTGCCAAAACCCAGGTTAATGAGTAGACCCGGCGTAGCAACGGCAGCTTCGCTTTTTTCACGCGGGGCGATCACATTGGCAAGGTTAATACCTGCGGCCACCATCACCAGACCGACCATATCGACCGCGCCGAGGAAGCTGACGCCGGATTTTTCCATCTCCAGTAGCACCAACGGCAGGATCACCGCGTGATAGACGCCGCCGAGAATGGCAGGCCAGATAACCAGACCAGCCAGCAGCCCGGCAAGAATTGGGCTGAATGCCAGCGTGCTTTCGATAGCCAGTTTGATGTAATTACCCGCAGATAGCGCCAGCGGACTCAGCAGATAGTGCATGATTAACCCAGCGGCAAGGCCCGATATTCCACCGGCGACGATGTTGACGGTAGTCATTGGGAAGCGCCAGTTCAGGCACAGCTCGAACAGCCAACGGACGAAAATCCCCGCCATTACACCGCCGATAATGCCGCCGATCAGTCCGCCCTCTACGGAAAGCACGCCAGCGACGACCCCGGCCACAATTGAAACTTCATCCAGTTCGGAAATCTGTTTTGCCGCCAGTACCGCGACTAACACTGGCAGACCTTTTAATAAGATTTCAAAGATATCGTTAAGTTTTTCCAGTCCTGGTATGTGGCTCAGGGCGAGTACAATTGCCATGGCGATAAAGCCTGGTAGCGCAGGGATCATGATGCTACGAATGTTAAAACGTTTGAGCAGGCTTTTTCCGGAACCGCTCTGCGAGGGCGAAGCGCTACCCAACTGTGGTTTGTACTTGATACCCCAATGTTTACATAGTGACGCCACGAAGGAGACGGCGCGGGTACGGCTGGTGGTGCCGGTTGTTCCGGAGGTCGCGACCACATTCGCCCCCTTTGCCGCCACCAGCGCCATGGAGGTTCCCCCGGTGCCGACAATCGGTGTTTTCATCTCAACGGCGGCGGCAAAAACGGCCTGGTTCGCCTTTACCGGATCGGCGCTCATTACCACGATCCCATCGATCTCACCGCGGCGGATCATCTCAGCGATTCGGCGATCGCTTTCTGCTACCGGGGTGTTTACCTCCGAAAGTTTGCCCTGAAATATGCGCTGTGGTTTTTGTTGGTTTTCTGTGGTTAATGCATAAACCGATGCCGGGGTATCCGGTTTGGCGACGTCCATCGAGGCTTCTGCCGCGATAAACTGTACGGCGGCCACATTCACGCCCGCAGCCTCACACTGCTGATAAATCTCCTGGAGTAACTTCTCTGGCTCGGCGCCACCCAGGTTGTAGAGGTTGCCTCCACTGCTTCCAATAATCGCAATTTTTTTCATAGCGGCCTCAAATAGGGTAAGGGGGTTATCTGTGTTGTAGTGCAATCATAATTCCAACTAAAACAAAATAAAGCAACAATGAAAAAGTGCTTTTATACCAAACGATCTCAATTTTTAAAGGTAAGTTATTAAAATATAATGATCAATTTGTGTTTTTGCTTTATGTTGTTTTGTGTGGTTTTGTGACGAGGTTCAAAATGAGGAGGGCATAAATAGGGGAAAGCTGCCCATATTGATGGGACGAGCAGGGTGTTACAGATTCCTGCCTTCTGTAATTGGCTTTCTGGAGCAGTATTCCGCCGGCAGTGCCTGACGTGGGAACCGCCGGATAAGGCGCTTGCGCCGTTATCCGGCAGCGTATTGTCTGATAGCGCTCACCCGCTGTCGTGTCAGGGCGATTATTCAAATAAGTTCTGATGTAGCTTTTGCACCACTTTCTCGGCATCGTCTCCCGGCACGAGGAAGCACAGATTGTGGCTGGAGGCGCCGTAACAAATCATGCGAATGTTGAACGGTTCCAGGACGCCAAACACTTCTTTACCAACACCGCAGGCTTTTGACAGGTTGTTGCCAATCAGCGCGACCAGCGCCAGTCCTTCTTCGACTTCGACCCGACACAGCGCGGAAAGCCCCATCAATAAGGATTGGGTCAGTAACGTATCGCCCGTGGAGGTGGAGCCGGTAGTATCCAGCGTCAGCGCAACGCTCACCTCCGAAGTGGTAATCAGATCTACCGAAATATTATGCCGCGCCAGAATGCCGAACACCTCTGCCAGGAAACCTCGTGAGTGCAGCATATTCAGGCTGTGCAGCGTCAATAGCGTTTGATTGCGGCGCAGCGCCAGCGCGCGGAACAGCGGCGGGTTTTGGGTTTTATTGCACACCAGCGTACCGCCCGCTTGCGGATCTTTACTGGAGCCAACGAAGACCGGGATATCGCTGCGCACGGCCGGGAGTAAGGTGGCTGGATGCAGTACTTTTGCGCCGAAGGTTGCCATCTCCGCCGCTTCTTCAAAGTCGATTTCATCAATTCGCTGCGCGACGGGCACCACGCGCGGGTCGGTGGTGTAAATACCGGGCACATCTGTCCAGATATCAACCCGCGCGGCATGGAGCGCTTCAGCCAGCAACGCTGCCGTATAGTCGCTGCCGCCGCGGCCTAACGTCGTGGTGCGGCCTTTGCTTTCACTGCCGATAAAACCCTGAGTAATGACCAAAGTTTCGCTCAGGCGCGGGAGCAACTGCTGCGCGGCCAGTTCCGCAAGCGCTGCGACGTCCGGTTCCGCACGACCAAAGCGATCGCTGGTACGCATCACTTTGCGCACGTCGAACCAGTGGGCCTGTACGTCGCGTTCACGCAGGATCTCAACAAATAGCAGGGTAGACATTAGCTCGCCGTGGCTGACCAGTTCATCGGTCAGGGCTGCCGATGTCGCCAGCGATGCCGCCTCCGCCAGAATAGTGATGTTTTCCAGCAGGCGTTCAATCTCTTCGCGAATGACATTCGGATGACGCAGACGATCAAGGATATCGAACTGGATTTTACGGATGGCGTCGAGCGTAGCGAAACGTTCGCCGGGCTCCATCCCTTCGGCCAGCGCCACCAGCAGATTAGTGATGCCGGCAGACGCGGAAAGCACGACTAAACGAACATTGGCGTCGGAAAGTACGATATCCGCGCTACGGTTCATGGCGTCAAAATCGGCGACGCTGGTACCGCCAAATTTGGAAACAACGATCTCTGTCATATCAACCTCGTGTCAGGAAATGAAAAACGCGACCATGGCACAAGGGCAGAACAGAAACCGGTGCAGGCGCAAATGCAAGTAACGTATTTATAAATAAAAGTTGTGGCCTGGACTGTCAACGTTGGGATTATGCGGATTTTTTATGCTGAGTTTAGGCTCAGTAACAGCGCTTATAACCCCGATACCCATTTGCCGCCTTTCTGCACCTCGAATTATTTAGGGTATATACTTTTTATCCTCATTCGACAGTGCCTGGGGCAACGGCACTAAAACAATCACACTTTTCTGTGACTGGCGTTACAATCGATCCCAGTCACAATTCTCAAATCAGAAGAGTATTGCTAATGAAAAACATCAATCCAACGCAGACTTCTGCCTGGCAGGCGCTCCAGAAACACTACGATGAAATGAAAGACGTTACGATCGCTGAGCTTTTCGCGAACGATAGCGACCGTTTCGCTAAATTTTCCGCGACGTTTGACGATCTGATGCTGGTGGATTTCTCCAAAAACCGCATCACCGAAGAGACGCTGGCAAAATTACAGGATCTGGCGAAAGAGACCGATCTGGCCGGCGCGATTAAATCCATGTTCTCCGGCGAGAAGATCAACCGCACCGAAGACCGCGCCGTGCTGCACGTGGCGCTGCGTAACCGTAGCAATACGCCGATCATTGTGGACGGCAAAGATGTGATGCCGGAAGTGAACGCCGTGCTTGAGAAAATGAAAACTTTCTCGCAAGCGATTATCTCCGGTCAGTGGAAAGGCTACACCGGTAAGGCCATCACCGACGTGGTGAACATCGGTATCGGCGGTTCCGACCTCGGCCCGTTCATGGTGACCGAAGTGCTGCGTCCGTATAAAAATCATCTGA
The DNA here is from genome assembly GCF_017572645.1 of Salmonella sp. 32100201201700099SM. Classification (NCBI taxonomy): domain Bacteria; kingdom Pseudomonadati; phylum Pseudomonadota; class Gammaproteobacteria; order Enterobacterales; family Enterobacteriaceae; genus Salmonella; species Salmonella sp. 32100201201700099SM. Next base: position 23,464 of record NZ_JAGERQ010000002.1, read on the forward strand.
CTATGCACTTCGTCTCTAACGTTGATGGCACGCACATCGCTGAAGTGCTGAAAAAAGTGAACCCGGAAACGACTCTGTTCCTGGTGGCGTCGAAAACCTTCACTACGCAGGAAACCATGACCAACGCCCACAGCGCGCGCGACTGGTTCCTGAAAACTGCAGGCGATGAAAAACACGTGGCGAAACACTTTGCTGCGCTCTCCACCAACGCCAAAGCGGTCGGCGAATTTGGTATCGACACGGCCAATATGTTCGAGTTCTGGGACTGGGTCGGTGGTCGTTACTCGCTGTGGTCTGCCATCGGGCTGTCCATTATTCTGTCCGTCGGTTTCGACAACTTTGTCGAGCTGCTTTCCGGCGCGCACGCGATGGACAAGCATTTCTCCACCACTCCGGCGGAGAAAAACCTACCCATTCTGCTGGCGTTGATTGGCATCTGGTACAACAATTTCTTCGGCGCGGAAACCGAAGCCATTCTGCCGTATGACCAGTATATGCACCGTTTCGCCGCCTACTTCCAGCAGGGTAACATGGAATCCAACGGTAAATACGTTGACCGTAACGGCAACGCCGTGGATTACCAGACAGGCCCAATTATCTGGGGCGAACCAGGCACCAACGGTCAGCACGCGTTTTATCAATTGATTCACCAGGGTACTAAAATGGTGCCGTGTGATTTTATCGCCCCGGCTATCACCCATAACCCGCTATCCGATCATCATCAGAAGCTGCTGTCTAACTTCTTCGCGCAGACCGAAGCGCTGGCGTTTGGCAAATCCCGCGAGGTGGTTGAGCAGGAATATCGCGATCAGGGGAAAGATCCGGCGCAGCTTGAACACGTTGTGCCATTCAAAGTGTTTGAAGGCAACCGCCCGACCAACTCTATCCTGCTGCGCGAAATTACGCCGTTCAGCCTGGGCGCGCTGATTGCGTTGTATGAGCATAAAATCTTTACGCAGGGCGTCATCCTGAACATCTTTACTTTCGACCAGTGGGGCGTTGAGTTGGGTAAACAGTTGGCTAACCGTATTCTGCCGGAGCTGGGCGATGATAAAGCTATTTCGTCCCATGATAGCTCTACTAACGGTCTGATTAACCGTTATAAAGCCTGGCGCGCCTGATGGCGCTGCGCTTATCCGGTCTACGTAATGCATAGCGTCTGTAGGCCGGATAAGGCGTTTCGCCGCCATCCGGCAAAAAGAGAATAAGATAATAAAAAGGCCGATATTCACATCGGCTTTTTTTATAAGATAATTCCGCTTGTCCGTCTTTATCCCCACAATTTTATATTGAGCTTAATCCTAAAATAAGCAATAACCAGAAAATCACTCTGCGTTATTTTCAGATTATACGGATTCCTTTGTGTTTTTATGTAATTCTAACTTATTGATTTGATTTACTTGTTAATTAAATAGAGGATGTGTTTTTTCTTTAAAGTTTAATTATCTTAAAACTTCGCTTTTATTTCTCCCGGACATAATCCGCCTGCTTTGGTTGTGTATACTCGGTAGCGCCCGAAATTCTTTTGGGTAAATCCCCATTTATTCAATGAAGGGAAATTATGATGAAAAAAGTACTGTATGGCATTTTTGCCATAACCGCGCTTGCGGCGACATCTGTCTCGGCAGCCCCCGTTCAGGTGGGTGAAGCGGCAGGGTCGGCAGCGACGTCGGTATCGGCGGGAAGTTCCTCCGCCACCAGCGTTAGCACCGTAAGTTCGGCGGTGGGCGTCGCGTTAGCGGCAACCGGCGGCGGCGATGGTTCTAATACCGGAACCACGACCACCACGACCACCAGTACCCAGTAGTATCGGTACGTTTAACCATAACCACACTCCGGTGTGGTTATTTTGCCCCTCTGGAGAAGCGTCGTGAAGCGACTCGCACTTATCCTGATTTGCCTGCTATTACAGGCGTGTTCGGCCACCACTAAAGGCCTGGGCGATTCACTGTGGGACAGTTTGTTCGGTACGCCAGGCGTACAGCTAACGGATGACGATATTCAAAACATGCCGTATGCCAGCCAGTACATGCAGCTTAACGGCGGTCCTCAACTGTTTGTGGTGCTCGCTTTCTCGGAAAACGGGCAGCAGAAATGGGTGACGCAGGATGGCGCGACGATCGTGACGCAGCATGGCCGTCTGGTCAAAACGCTGCTCAGCGGCGACAACCTGATCGATGTGAATAATCTGGCGGCCGACCCGCTGGCGAAACCAGGACAGATTATCGATGGCGCGACCTGGACTCGCACCCTGGGCTGGACCGAACATCGCCAGGTGCGTTACGCCACCGCCCGTTCCGTTTTTACATGGCGAGGGACCGATAGCGTTAGCGTCGGCAGTGAAGAGACCGCCGTGCGGGTGCTGGATGAAGAAGTGACGACCGATCAAACGCGCTGGCGTAATCGCTACTGGATTGATAGCGAAGGCCAAATTCGCCAGACGGAACAGTATCTGGGCGCGAATTACTTTCCGGTGAAAACCACGCTGATTAAGGCGGCAAAATCATGATGAAAAGGACGATAAGCGCGCTGGCGCTGGCCTTTATCGCGTCATCCGCCTTTGCCAGCGGCACTGTTACCGTTTTTACCCAGGGTAATAGTGAGCCTAAAACGCTGACAGACGCTGAGCGTCTGCTCGATTTAGTCGGACAGCCGCGCCTGGCAACGAGCTGGTGGCCTGCGGCGGTGATAGGCGAAGAACAGGCGACCGTGACGGCGCGTCAACAGCAGCAGGAACTTCTCGGGCGACTGGCGGCGCTCAGCGCTGAGGAAGACGGCGATGCAGCGGCGGCGATAAACACACTGCGCCGACAGATTCAGGCGGTGAAGGTGACGGGCAGACAATTCGTGAATCTTGATCCTGACGTGGTGCGGGTAAGCGAACGAGGTAACCCGCCGCTGCAAGGTCACTACATGCTCTGGGTAGGGCCGCAACCCACGCAGGTGACGCTCTTTGGCTTGATTAGCCAGCCGGGCAGCCAGCCGTTCGTCCCTGGGCGGGACGTCGCCAGTTATCTTGAGGATCAGCGCTTACTCAGCGGCGCGGATCGTAGCTATGCCTGGGTGGTTTACCCTGATGGACGCAGCCAAAAAGCGCCGGTGGCTTACTGGAATAAGCGTCATATTGAGCCGATGCCCGGCAGCATTATTTTTGTCGGTTTTGCCGATTCCCTTTGGCGCGGCACGCCGGAGGCGATAAATGCCGACATTCTTCATACCCTGACGCAGCGGATACCGGAATAATGAAAAAAACACATCTGCTCAGCGTGCTGGCGCTGGGTATTAGCGCGGCCTGCCATGCCGAAACATATCCAGCCCCTGTTGGGCCTTCACAATCTGACTTTGGCGGCGTGGGCCTGCTGCAAACGCCGACAGCGCGTATGGCGCGTGAAGGGGAGATGAGCCTGAACTATCGCGATAACGATCAGTACCGCTACTACTCGGCTTCGGTTCAGCTTTTCCCGTGGCTGGAAACCACTTTGCGCTATACCGATGTCCGTACGAAAAAGTACAGCAGCGTGGAATCATTCTCCGGCGACCAGACTTACAAAGATAAAGCGTTTGATGTGAAACTGCGGTTGTGGGAAGAGAGTTACTGGATGCCGCAGGTGGCGGTTGGCGCGCGCGATATCGGCGGGACGGGGCTGTTTGATGCGGAATATATTGTAGCGAGTAAGGCCTGGGGGCCGTTTGATTTTTCATTAGGTCTCGGCTGGGGCTATCTTGGCACCAGCGGCAATGTGTCTAATCCTTTCTGTTCGTATAGTGATAAATTCTGTTCGCGTGATAACAGCTACAAAGAGGCAGGTTCCGTCGACGGTAGCGATATGTTTCACGGCCCGGCCTCGCTGTTTGGCGGCGTGGAATACCAGACCCCGTGGCAACCGCTACGCCTGAAGCTGGAGTATGAAGGCAATAACTATCAGCAGGATTTTGCGGGGAAACTGGAACAGAAGAGCAAGTTTAACGTCGGCGCCATTTACCGCGTCACCGATTGGGCCGACGTTAACCTCAGCTACGAGCGCGGCAACACCTTTATGTTTGGCGTCACGCTGCGCACCAATTTCAACGATTTACGTCCCGCGTATCATGACAATTCACGCCCGCAATACCGACCACAGCCGCAGGATGCCATCCTGCAACATTCGGTAGTGGCTAATCAATTAACGTTATTGAAATATAATGCTGGTCTGGCGGACCCGAAAATCCAGGTCAAAGGCGATACGCTGTACGTTACCGGCGAACAGGTGAAGTACCGCGACTCCCGTGAGGGGATCGTGCGCGCTAACCGGATCGTCATGAACGATCTGCCGGAGGGGATCCGCACGATCCGCGTGACGGAAAACCGCCTTAATCTGCCGCAGGTCACCACTGAAACCGATGTCGCCAGCCTGAAACGCCATCTGGAAGGCGAACCGCTGGGACATGAAACTCCGCTGGCGCAAAAACGCGTGGAGCCGATCGTGCCAGAGAGTACTGAACAGGGTTGGTATATCGACAAGTCGCGCATTCATTTTCATCTTGATCCCGTGCTGAATCAGTCGGTAGGCGGCCCGGAAAACTTCTATATGTATCAGTTGGGCGTAATGGGAACTGCGGATCTGTGGGTCACGGATCATCTGCTCACCACGGGCAGCGTGTTTGCCAATATCGCCAACAACTACGACAAATTTAACTACACCAATCCGCCGAAGGACTCGCATCTGCCGCGGGTGCGTACGCATGTCCGTGAGTATGTGCAGAATGATGTTTATGTGAATAACCTACAGGCCAACTATTTCCAGTATTTTGGCAATGGTTTCTATGGGCAGGTCTACGGCGGTTATCTGGAGACCATGTTTGGCGGTGCCGGGGCGGAAGTCCTGTATCGCCCGGTAGACAGCAATTGGGCGTTTGGTCTGGATGCCAACTACGTGAAACAGCGTGACTGGCGTAGCGCGCAGGATATGATGAAGTTTACCGATTACAGCGTGAAGACCGGACATTTGACCGCATACTGGACGCCGTCGTTCGCCCAGGATGTGCTGGTGAAAGCCAGCGTTGGTCAGTATCTGGCGGGCGATAAAGGCGGTACGCTGGAGATCGCCAAACGCTTCGATAGCGGCGTCGTTGTCGGCGGTTACGCGACGATTACCGATGCATCGCCGGATGAATATGGGGAAGGGGATTTTACCAAAGGCGTATATGTTTCCGTGCCGCTGGATCTCTTCTCGTCCGGCCCAACCCGAAGTCGTGCGGCAATTGGCTGGACGCCGCTGACGCGTGACGGTGGTCAACAGCTTGGCCGTAAGTTTGGCCTGTATGATATGACCAGTGACAGGAACGTAAATTTCCGTTAATACTCAGGCCGGATAAGGCGTTCACGGCGCTATCCGGCAAATTATCTTATTGAACAAAATATAAACATAAATAAAAAATATAGATGCCCGTCACATTTGTGCGTTATACAGAAACCTCGCCGCAGAGAAAGGGGGGGCTGTTATGATGCCATTATCGCGCTCACGTCTTGAGTTTATCGCCACGATTTTACAAAACGTACTAAATTTGGGGCTGCTTACCCTCGGTCTGATCCTGATTGTTTTTCTCGGTAAAGAGACGGTGCATCTGGCGGACGCATTATTCGTGCCTGAGCAAGCCAGCAAATATGAACTGGTGGAAGGGCTGGTGATCTACTTTCTTTATTTCGAATTTATTGCGCTGATTGTGAAGTACTTTAAGTCTGGCCTTCACTTTCCGCTGCGCTATTTCGTGTACATTGGGATCACGGCGATTGTGCGCCTGATCATTGTCGATCATAAAACGCCAATGGATGTATTACTCTATTCGGCGGCGATCCTCCTGTTGGTTATCACGTTGTGGTTATGTAATTCGAACCGACTACGGCGAGAATAGGCGTCGCCACACCGTAATGGACGTATGGCGTGGCAATAAATTAGTCGCTGTCTATAACGCATAAAAAAAGCGCTCCGAAGAGCGCCAAAATACGACCATAAGTGGGGATAACATAAGTTGAGGGCAGTGGCATTGCCCGTTGCCGGGCAGGTACTTCGATAAAACTTAACCTTTCACACCCCCAGCCGTCAGGCCGTTGACCAGCCAACGTTGCGCCAACAGGAACACCAGGGTGATAGGAATAGCAGAAAGGACGGCGGCGGCGGCAAAGTCGCCCCACAAATAGTTTTGCGGGTTGAGATATTGCTGCATACCCACGGCCAGCGTATAGCTGTCCACATCGCGCAGTAACAACGAGGCGACCGGAACTTCGGTAATCGCCGCGATGAACGACAGAATAAACACCACCGCCAGAATCGGTACGGAAAGCGGCAGCAGCACCAGGCGAAACGCCTGCCACGGGGTTGCGCCATCCAGCGCGGCGGCCTCTTCCAGCGAGCTGTCGATAGTTTCGAAGTAGCCTTTAATCGTCCAGACATGCAGCGCAATGCCGCCAAGATAGGCGAAGATCACGCCGCCATGCGTATTCAGACCGATAAATGGAATGTATTGTCCCAGGCGGTCAAATAACGCATACAGCGCCACCAGAGACAAAACCGCCGGAAACATCTGGAAAATCAGCATCCCTTTGAGCAGTGTCGCTTTACCTGGAAAACGCATTCGTGCGAAAGCGTAGGCGCAGGTGGTGGAGAGCGCCACGATGCCGATGGCGGTAATACCGGCGATTTTCACCGAGTTCCACAGCCACAGCAGGACCGGGAAGGGAGGCGGCGTTACCCGACCATCCGCATGTTCCACGCTGAAACCCAGCGCCAGCCGCCAGTGTTCCCAGGAGATTTTATCCGGGATCAGGCTTCCGGTGGCGAAGTTCCCTTCACGTAGCGAGATAGCGATGACCATCAGCAGCGGGAACATAATCGCCGCGATGAAAATCAGCAGCCCCAGGTGCGTGATGAAGAGACGCAGTTTCTGAGATTTGGGTTGGACCATAGCCATTGTTATTATCTCCCTTAATCAAACTTCATACGCGTGGCTTTCAGGTTCACTATTGCCAGCGCGCCTACCAGCAGGAAGATCAGCGTGGCAATGGCCGCCGCCAGACCGAAGTCCTGACCGCCGCCGCCTTCAAAGGCGATACGGTAGGTGTAGCTGACGAGCAGATCGGTATAACCGGCAGGCGTGGTGGTGCCGAGACGGTCTGGCCCGCCGTTGGTCAATAACTGAATCAGTACAAAGTTATTAAAGTTAAAGGCGAAGCTGGCGATCATCAGCGGCGTTAGCGGCTTAATCAGCAGCGGTAAGGTGATTTTAAAGAAATTCTGAAATGGACCAGCGCCGTCCATTGCGGAGGCTTCGTACAGGTCATCCGGAATCGCTTTCAGCAGTCCCATGCACAGGATCATCATGTAGGGATAGCCCAGCCAGGTATTCACGATAATCACCATTGCCCGCGCGGTGTTGGGGTCGCTGAACCAGGCAGGTTTAATGCCAAACAGCGCGCTCAGCATCATATTGATTTCGCCAAAGCTTTGGTTGAATAACCCTTTGAAAATCAAAATTGAAATAAACGACGGTACGGCGTAGGGCAGAATCAGCAGGACGCGGTAGATAGCTTTACCTTTCAGCGCTTCCCACTGTACGAGGCAGGCTAATACCATCCCAACCGCCACGGTTAACACCACAGTGAGGACCGAAAAGACCACGGTCCAGACGAAGATAGCGAAAAAGGGCTTCTGGATCCCTTCGTCGGTAAAGACGCGCGTAAAGTTTTTTGCGCCGATAGTAACGGTATAACCAGGACTGAGTTTTTCATCACCCCAGCTTCCGTCGGCGTTGATCGACTGATAATAACCGCTATCGTTATTTGGCCGGTATTTTACGCCGCTCTGGTTATTGGTAAGCAGGCCGTCATCAGCCAGTGTGTACAGCGGACGGGTACCGGAAAACTGACGTAGCGAGCTCATAATCACTTTACTTTCATCCGGCAGGACGGCGGTTATCTGGTTCAGCGCCAGACGGTTCTGGGTGATTATCCGCAGATTGGCGCGTTCGCCGCCCGGCAGGGCATCGGTCTCTTTCAGCTGTAATTTTTGTTCGCCGCCGAAGGAAAATGCGCCAGACAGGTAATGTTTGCCCGTTTCTCCGTCGGTGAGGGCCAGTTGCCACTCGTCGCCGGCCGGGTAAAGACCGAAGTTATAGGTTTTTCCCGCCTGATAAGAACGGTCCATCAGCACTTGCTGGGCGCGTTCAAAGGTGAGCTGGTTGGTGCTGCTGTAGTTAGTAAAGGCGATGGCGATGGTGCACACCAGCGGGAATAGCACAAACAGCCCCATGCCGGCGAGGCCAGGGTAAACGTAGCGCCAGGCATAGGTTTTACGATTTGCGAAAATATACAGGCCAGCAGAGCTTAAAATCAGCGTCATGATGGCGAACAGATACTCCCCTTGTACGTACATTAAAACTACAAGGTAACCCACCAGCAGGCCCAGCAGACCAATTACTGACCATTTAAGCTGGTCGCTTTGCCACCAGTGTTTCTTTTTAATGACATCCATGGGGGTTTTCCTCTACAGCGTTGAAACTTCCTGGCCGGAGATGTGCCTGATGGCGCTGCGCTTATCAGGCCTACGGTGTGTTGTAGGCCGGATAAGGCATTTATGCCGCCATCCGGCACAGGCTCGCGGCATTACTTGGTGATACGGCTTTGTGCATCTTTCAGCGCGGCATCCACGGTTTGACGGCCGCTGGCGGCGTTAATCACAGCCGTACGTACCGCATACCAGAAGGCGGACATCTGCGGAATATTCGGCATGATCTCGCCTTTCTGGGCGTTATCCATGGTGGCGGCGATACGGGGGTCTTTCGCTAACTGCTCCTGGAAAGATTTCAGCGCCACGGCGCCCAGCGGTTTGTCTTTGTTCACCGCCTCCAGACCCTGATCGGTCAGCAGGTAGTTTTCGAGGAACTCTTTCGCCAGCTCTTTATTCGGGCTGGCAGCGTTAATCCCCGCGCTCAGCACGCCGACGAACGGTTTCGAGGGTTTACCTTTGAAGGTCGGCAGCAGGGTGACACCGTAGTTGACTTTGCTCTTGTCGATGTTCGACCATGCCCACGGACCGTTGATGGTCATTGCCGTTTCGCCTTTATTGAAGGCTGCTTCGGCGATGGAGTAATCGGTATCGGCGCTCATATTTTTGTTCTTGATCATATCGATCAGGAAAGTCAGACCTGCTTTCGCGCCGGCGTTGTCGACGCCAACGTCTTTCACGTCATACTTGCCGTTTTCAAATTTGAACGCGTAACCGCCGTCAGCGGCGATCAAAGGCCAGGTGAAATACGGCTCTTGCAGGTTGAACATTATCGCCGACTTCCCTTTCGCTTTTAGCTCTTTATCCAGCGCCGGGATCTCTTCCCAGGTTTTCGGCGGGTTCGGGACGAGGTCTTTGTTATAAATCAGGGAGAGGGCTTCAACGGCGATGGGGTAGGCGATCAGCTTGCCGTTATAACGTACCGCATCCCAGGTAAACGGATAGAGTTTGTCCTGAAACGCTTTATCCGGAGTAACCTCCGCCAGCAGACCAGACTGCGCGTAGCCGCCAAAACGGTCGTGCGCCCAGAAGATAATGTCAGGACCGTCGCCGGTGGCAGCCACCTGCGGGAATTTCTCTTCCAGCTTATCCGGGTGCTCAACGGTCACTTTAATGCCGGTGTCTTGCTCAAATTTTTTACCGACCTCGGCCAGACCGTTATAGCCCTTGTCGCCGTTGATCCAGATAACCAGTTTACCTTCTTCAATTTTGGCGAGAGCCGGGGCGGAAATCATCATCGTCGTAAGTGCGGATAATGCGAGGATGCCTACGCCAGTTTTAATCTTCATATCTCCCATCCTTTTTGGTGATGTACACAGAGGTGGTTTAACGGTCTCTAGTTTCTTTATACGACAACCTCTTTCCATCCTCCCTACCCCTACGCCCCACCCCGGCTTTATGTGATCTGTGTTGCATAAATGTGAGTAATGCGTGCTGGCGCACACAAAAACACGCCGATTTTTGCGGGCGGCATCACGAAATTCCTTTTCTGTCCGCGCCCGTGGTCTCAGGCGTTGTGTCCTCATCCTCCCGCCTCCTCCCCCATAAAAAAGCCGGGGGGTGGAGGATTTACCCCAGTCAGGGATCGCGCATAGTCAGGCCATCATGAATGTTGCTGTCAATGACAGGTTGTAACGAAGGGAGAAGGGCATGGCGAGCGTACAGCTACGAAATGTAACGAAAGCCTGGGGTGACGTGGTGGTATCGAAAGATATTAACCTCGATATCCATGACGGGGAGTTCGTGGTGTTTGTCGGACCGTCAGGCTGTGGTAAATCGACCTTGCTGCGTATGATCGCCGGGCTTGAAACTATCACCAGTGGCGACCTGTTTATCGGGGAAACCCGTATGAATGATATTCCGCCTGTCGAGCGCGGCGTGGGCATGGTATTCCAGTCTTATGCGCTCTATCCCCATCTCTCCGTTGCAGAAAACATGTCTTTCGGCCTCAAGCTGGCGGGCGCCAAAAAAGAGGTAATGAATCAACGCGTCAATCAGGTGGCGGAAGTACTGCAACTGGCGCATCTGCTGGAACGTAAGCCAAAAGCGCTTTCCGGCGGTCAGCGTCAGCGCGTAGCGATTGGCCGCACGCTGGTGGCGGAGCCGCGTGTGTTTTTGCTGGATGAACCGCTCTCTAACCTGGATGCCGCGCTACGCGTGCAGATGCGCATTGAAATTTCTCGCCTGCATAAACGTCTGGGCCGCACGATGATTTACGTCACCCACGATCAGGTCGAGGCGATGACGCTGGCCGACAAAATCGTGGTGCTGGACGCTGGTCGCGTCGCGCAGGTCGGTAAGCCGCTGGAGCTGTACCACTATCCGGCGGACCGCTTTGTCGCGGGCTTTATCGGCTCGCCGAAGATGAACTTCCTGCCGGTGAAAGTGACCGCCACCGCAATTGAACAAGTCCAGGTCGAACTGCCGAATCGCCAGCAAATCTGGCTGCCGGTCGAAAGTCGCGGCGTGCAGGTCGGCGCCAATATGTCTTTAGGCATTCGGCCGGAACACCTGCTGCCGAGCGATATCGCCGATGTCACCCTGGAAGGTGAAGTCCAGGTGGTCGAGCAGTTAGGGCACGAAACACAAATTCATATCCAGATCCCCGCCATCCGTCAAAACCTGGTTTATCGCCAGAATGACGTGGTGCTGGTAGAAGAGGGCGCCACATTCGCTATCGGCCTGCCGCCAGAGCGCTGTCATCTGTTCCGCGAGGATGGCAGCGCATGTCGTCGTCTGCATCAAGAGCCGGGTGTTTAAGGCCTCCATAAAAAAACGAAACGCAAAACCATTCGCAGTTTTAGAAGGTGGCAGCGTTTAAAGAAAAGCAATGATCTCAGGAGATAGAATGATGATTACTCTGCGCAAACTCCCTCTGGCGGTTGCTGTCGCAGCGGGCGTAATGTCCGCTCAGGCAATGGCTGTCGATTTCCACGGTTACGCCCGTTCCGGTATTGGCTGGACGGGAAGCGGCGGCGAACAACAATGTTTCCAGGTGACCGGTGCACAAAGTAAATACCGTCTCGGTAACGAATGTGAAACCTATGCGGAACTGAAACTGGGCCAGGAAGTGTGGAAAGAGGGCGATAAGAGCTTCTATTTCGACACCAACGTCGCCTATTCGGTTAACCAGCAGAACGACTGGGAATCGACCGATCCCGCCTTCCGCGAAGCGAACGTGCAGGGTAAAAACCTGATTGAATGGCTGCCGGGCTCTACCATCTGGGCCGGTAAGCGCTTCTATCAGCGTCATGACGTACACATGATCGACTTCTACTACTGGGATATTTCAGGTCCTGGCGCAGGTATCGAAAATATCGATCTGGGCTTCGGTAAGCTTTCGCTGGCGGCGACCCGGTCTACTGAAGCGGGCGGCTCTTACACCTTCAGCAGCCAGAATATTTATGATGAAGTAAAAGATACCGCTAACGACGTCTTTGACGTACGTCTGGCTGGTCTGCAAACGAACCCGGACGGCGTACTGGAGTTGGGCGTTGACTACGGTCGCGCCAATACGACCGATGGTTATAAGCTGGTTGATGGGGCATCGAAAGACGGCTGGATGTTCACCGCCGAACACACGCAAAGCATGTTGAAAGGCTATAACAAGTTTGTCGTGCAATATGCCACCGATGCCATGACCACGCAGGGTAAAGGCCAGGCGCGCGGTTCCGACGGTTCTTCATCTTTCACTGAAGAATTGCCTGATGGAACCAAAATTAATTATGCCAATAAGGTCATCAATAATAATGGCGATATGTGGCGTATTTTGGATCATGGCGCCATCTCGCTTGGTGATAAATGGGGTTTGATGTACGTCGGTATGTACCAGAATATCGATTGGGATAATAACCTGGGTACTGAGTGGTGGACCGTGGGCGTACGTCCAATGTACAAGTGGACGCCAATCATGAGTACCCTGCTGGAAGTCGGCTACGACAACGTGAAATCTCAGCAGACCGGCGATCGTAACAATCAATATAAAATCACCCTGGCGCAACAGTGGCAGGCGGGCGACAGCATCTGGTCGCGTCCGGCTATCCGTATTTTCGCCACCTACGCGAAATGGGATGAGAAATGGGGCTATATCAAAGACGGCGATAACATTTCCCGTTATGCCGCAGCGACTAACTCCGGCATTTCCACCAACAGCCGTGGCGATAGCGATGAGTGGACCTTCGGCGCCCAGATGGAAATCTGGTGGTAATACGATGGTCATCTGACGTAACGAGGGGCGCAAGCCCCTCTGAAACATCAGGTCTGATGATGCTTGTAAGCCGAATAAGGCGCCAGCCGCCATTCGGCGATATGTTTGGGTTGGCGCGCTATTGCCTGGCTACCGCTGAACCCGCCTTATTGAGGTGAGAATAATGAAAATGAAGAAAAGTCTCGTCGCCCTCTGTTTAACCGCAGGGCTGTTCGCCAGCGTGCCGGGTATCAGCCTGGCGGAAGTGAACTATGTACCGCAAAATACCAGCGCCGCGCCCGCTATTCCTGCTGCTGCGCTACAGCAATTAACCTGGACGCCTGTAGATCAGTCAAAAACGCAGTCTACCCAACTGGCGACGGGCGGCCAGCGCCTTGACGTCGCCGGCATTACCGGCCCGGTCGCCGCTTATAGCGTTCCGGCGAATATCGGCGAGCTGACATTAACTCTGACCAGCGAGGTCAATAAGCAAGCCAGCGTTTTTGCGCCAAACGTGTTGATTCTTGACCAAAATATGACGCCTTCGGCGTTCTTCCCCAGCAGTTACTTTACTTATCAGCAGCCGGGCGTCATGAGCGCAGATCGGCTGGAAGGCGTGATGCGCCTGACGCCTGCGTTGGGGCAGCAGAAACTCTATGTTCTGGTGTTTACGACCGAAAAAGATCTTCAGCAAACTACTACGCTGCTCGATCCGGCAAAAGCCTATGCCAAAGGCGTCGGTAACTCTATCCCGGATATTCCCGATCCAGTTGCTCGCCATACCACTGATGGCGTGGTGAAACTGAAGGTGAAAACCAACAGTAGCTCCAGCGTATTAGTCGGGCCGTTGTTTGGCTCGTCCGGTACCGGGCCGGTAACGGTAGGCAATACCGCCGCGCCGGTCGCTGCGCCAGCGCCAGTCGCGCCGAAGAAAAGCGAACCGATGTTGAACGATACGGAAAGCTACTTTAATAAAGCGATTAAGGATGCCGTAGCGAAAGGCGACGTCGATAAAGCGCTGAAACTGCTTGATGAGGCCGAACGTCTGGGATCGACATCTGCCCGTTCCACCTTTATCAGCAGTGTAAAAGGCAAGGGGTAATTGTTTCCCCACAGTGCTGATTTTGCAGCAACTGGTGCGTCTCCTGGCGCACCTTTTTTTGTCATTTCATGCGAATTGTTATTTTTTTGTTGCGCAACAGATCACTTAATTGTGATTGCGCCCCCCGTAATGTCTTTTCTGAGATACAATGACTTTAGGTTATGAATCGGAGAGTAAGGCATGTCACACCCTGCGTTAACGCAACTGCGTGCGCTGCGCTATTTTGATGCGATTCCTGCGCTTGAACCCCATTTGCTGGATTGGCTGTTGCTGGAAGATTCTATGACTAAACGTTTTGAGCAGCAGGGAAAGCGGGTAAGCGTGACGCTGATTCGGGAAGCGTTTGTCGGCCAAAGTGAGGTCGAGGAAGCATCAGGTTTACTGCCATCCGAGTCCCGCTACTGGTTACGTGAGATACTGCTTTGCGCTGACGGCGAGCCCTGGCTTGCCGGACGTACCGTGGTACCGGAATCCACGCTGTGCGGACCTGAACAGGTCTTACAACATCTGGGTAAAACCCCGCTTGGACGTTATCTATTTACATCATCGACACTGACCCGCGATTTTATTGAAATTGGACGCGATGCAACGCTGTGGGGGCGCCGCTCTCGACTGCGGTTGAGCGGAAAACCGCTGTTGCTTACCGAGCTTTTTTTACCTGCATCGCCGCTGTACTGAGAGGAAGATAAAGATGGAGTGGAGTCTGACGCAGAGTAAGCTGCTGGCGTTTCACCGTTTGATGCGTACAGATAAGCCTATTGGCGCGTTGCTGCTGCTCTGGCCGACGCTTTGGGCGCTATGGGTGGCGACGCCGGGTATGCCTCAGCTGTGGATTTTGGCAGTTTTTGTCGCTGGCGTGTGGTTAATGCGCGCGGCGGGCTGCGTGGTGAATGATTATGCCGATCGTAAATTTGACGGACATGTAAAACGTACGGTCAACCGACCTTTACCCAGCGGCGCCGTGACAGAGAAAGAAGCGCGCAACCTGTTTGTGGTGCTGGTGCTGCTGGCGTTTCTGTTGGTGCTGACGCTGAACGCCATGACGATTCTGCTTTCCGTGGCGGCGCTGGCGTTGGCCTGGGTTTATCCCTTTATGAAACGCTACACCCACCTGCCGCAGGTCGTGCTGGGGGCCGCTTTCGGCTGGTCAATCCCCATGGCGTTCGCCGCGGTGAGCGAATCCCTGCCGTTGAGCTGCTGGCTGATGTTCCTCGCCAATATTCTCTGGGCGGTGGCTTACGATACGCAATATGCGATGGTCGACAGAGATGATGATATCAAGATAGGCATTAAATCGACTGCGATCTTGTTTGGTCGTTATGACACATTGATTATCGGGATTCTGCAGCTTGGCGTCATGGCGTTAATGGCGCTGATCGGCTGGTTGAATGGTCTGGGATGGGGATATTACTGGGCTGTGCTGGTGGCGGGCGCGCTGTTTGTCTACCAGCAAAAACTGATTGCGAACCGTGAACGTGAAGCCTGCTTTAAAGCCTTTATGAACAATAACTACGTTGGCCTGGTGCTATTTTTAGGGCTGGCGATGAGTTACTGGCACTTCTGATGTCATGCCGGGCGAACCCGGCCTACAAAGCCAAAATTTTCAATACGTCATATCAGTTGCCCGATGAGCTTGCACTATCGGGCATTTCAGGCACTGGCTTACTCGCCCTGCGTCGCGCTTTCAATCGTCAGACGGACATCAGAGGTAATTAGATCGGCAAGCATCTGATATATCTTCATCGTTTCTGCCGGTTCGGCATCGCCCGTATCACTGATATAACCCTCATCCCGTAGCGTCAACACGAGTGAACTGAACACCGCTTTGTCGAAAAACTCCGGCGCGTTAATACCGTGCAGGACAGACAGACGTTGCGCCACGGTACGGCTTTCTTTCTCCAGCGTACTGCGGTTGATGGACGGATTGGCGCTCAATAGCCAGAACGTAATGGCATAACGCTGTAGCGTTTCACGCGCGCCTGCCGCCAGCAGTTGCAGCGTACGAGAATGCGTCGGGTTGATATGCAGTTCATCATCCTGCAGGGTAATTAGCCCCTGACGCTGCATTTCACTGGCCAGCGCGTCGATGACCGAGGCTAACTCCTCGCGCTCCCAGCGCAGGAACAGCTCCGCTTTTAACATCGGATAGAGCGCTTCAACATGCTGCTGCAACGCATCACGCGAAATGCGACGATGCTGGGTGATAATCGCCGCCATCAGCGAAGGCATAATCAACATATGCGCGATATTGTTACGATAATAGGTCATCAACACCGCCTGCTCGCGCGGCAGGATGATGATATCGCCAATGGTGTCTTTCTCGACCTCAAACTTATTCATCTGCAGCGCGTGAGCGATGAGCTCGCCAGCGCTGGCGGCAGGAACCGTTGAGTCTGTGGAATAAGGGACATTGCGCATCAGATCGAGATAGCAGTCAAGCTGCTCGGTGAGCTGCTCGCGGGTGAGCGAGCGCTGACGCGACGCTAACAGCGCGGTACAACACAGGTTCATCGCGTTTGCCGCGCCAGCGTTGTTAATACGCACCATCAGATCGGCGGCAATACTATTTACCGTCGGCGTCAGCCAGGCTGGGCGTATGGCCTCTATAGGGTCGATAGATTCGCGCCACTCTGGCACATGCTGGTTCAGGTACGTCATGAGCGGCATCGGTTCGCCAAAGTTAACGTAGCCCTGACCCAGATTGCGCAGCTTGCTCAAGCCTTTCAGCATCTGCGGCAGACTCTCTTTCTCTTTTGTCGCGCCGCGCAGCTCTTTCGCATAGGTGCCCACTTCCATGACGTGCTCATAGCCAATGTAGATCGGTACGAGGGTAATTGGGCGGGTACCGCCGCGTAGCATCGCCTGGATAGTCATCGACAGGGTGCCGGTTTTCGGATCTAACAAACGTCCGGTACGCGAACGTCCTCCTTCGACAAAATACTCAACCGAGTAACCGCGGCTGAACAGCTCGCCCAGGTATTCGCGAAAGACGGTGGAATAGAGTTTATTCCCCTTAAAGGTGCGACGAATAAAGAACGCGCCCAGACGACGGAAAATTGGGCCAGCGGGCCAGAAATTAAGGTTAATACCGGCGGCAATGTGCGGCGGAACCAGCCCCTGATGGTACAGCACATAAGAAAGGAGCAAGTAGTCCATATGGCTGCGGTGACAGGGTACATAGACGATTTCATGCCCGTCGTGCGCCAGTTGGCGTACGCGCTCGGCGTTATGCACGTTAATCCCCTGGTAAAGTCGGTTCCAGGTAAACCCCAAAATCCTGTCGGTCAAACGAATCATCTCGTAAGAGAAGTTCGCCGCGATCTCTTCCATCAGCGCAATGGCGTTTTGCTGCGCTTTTTCATGAGAGATTTTCTTACTGCGCGCTTCGTCTTCTACCGCGCGGGCGATCGCTTTCGAGGCCAGCAGTTTGTTAAACAGATCCTGACGGGCGGGCAGGCGTGGGCCAACCGCCGCCAGGCGCTGGCGAGCAAAGTGCATACGCGCCACGCGAGCCAGCTTCTGCGCGATGATTTTATCGGTGCCGTGTTCATCAGCCATGCGACGCAATGAGACGGACGGCGAGAATCGGACAAAGCTATCGCGGCCCAGCCAGGAGATGGCAAAGAATTTCTGTACGCCGTTCAGCATACGTAAAGGCGGGTTCTCTTCTCCTTTTTCACGACCCGGCGCGCGGCCAAACATCACGGAAACGGGCACCATCTGCACGTCCAAAGCTGGATTACTCCGATGCAGATCGAGATAATCGTGAAAAAGTTTCACCGACTCTTCTTTTGGCGTGTAATAGGTAAAGACACGCGGTCCGCCGTGAATAAATACATAGCGTGGCAACAGCGCGCCGTCGATCTCCAGCGGCTCCAGCGGATCCGGGAGATCGTGCGCCAGACATTGCGCCCGCAGCGTCAGTAAGTCCGCTTTTGAGTTGTATGGCAAGACATACATAATGGGGCGAGAAGTATCGAGCCCCAATTCTTGGGCGGGTTCCGCCGGAATAGACTTGCTTTTTACCAGTATGCTTAATGGTAAATTCAGTAATTTGTAGTAAATTCGTGGCCAGCCGGACATAAACGATGTAAAGCCTCTGGTTAATAATGCAAATGCGGTGCAAGGATATCAGAAAGTTTAGCGAATTTCTGTTGTATCCCGTCATACTTCGCGCTGCGTTACGGCAGTCCGAATCGTGCAGGGCAACCGTATAATGTCATTGACGTTAATAATGTAAAAAGGTTCTTTTGATGGCCAATAATACCACTGGATTCACCAGAATTATCAAAGCGGCAGGATATTCCTGGAAAGGATTTCGCGCCGTATGGACTCACGAAGCGGCGTTTCGCCAGGAAAGCCTCGCGGTATTGCTGGGCGTCATCATCGCCTGCTGGCTGGATGTGGATGCGATTACCCGTGTGTTATTGATAGGTTCCGTTTTACTTATCATGATTGTTGAAATCCTCAACAGCGCTATTGAAGCGGTCGTTGACCGCATCGGTTCTGAATACCATGAGCTTTCCGGCCGTGCGAAAGATATGGGATCGGCTGCGGTGCTACTGTCTATTTTCGTTGCCCTGATGACCTGGGGCATCCTGTTATGGTCACATTTTCGATAAAGGTTCCAAATTTTATAAATCTCTTGTTTTTTGCGCCGTTTGTGGTTCCAAAATCACCTTTAACTGTATATACTCACAGCATGACTGTATATACACCCAGGGGGCGGAATGAAAGCGTTAACGGCCAGGCAACAAGAGGTGTTTGATCTCATCCGGGATCACATCAGCCAGACAGGTATGCCACCGACGCGTGCGGAAATCGCGCAGCGTTTGGGGTTCCGTTCCCCAAACGCTGCGGAAGAACACCTTAAGGCGCTGGCGCGCAAAGGGGTGCTTGAAATCGTTTCCGGCGCATCGCGAGGTATCCGTCTGTTACAGGAAGAAGAGGACGGATTACCGCTTGTCGGGCGTGTCGCGGCGGGTGAACCGCTTCTGGCGCAGCAGCATATTGAAGGCCATTACCAGGTCGATCCTTCACTGTTCAAACCCAGCGCCGATTTCCTGCTGCGCGTGAGCGGTATGTCGATGAAAGACATCGGTATTATGGATGGGGATTTGCTGGCGGTACATAAAACGCAGGACGTCCGTAATGGCCAGGTGGTTGTCGCTCGCATTGATGATGAAGTGACAGTAAAACGGCTGAAAAAGCAGGGCAATAAAGTGGAACTGCTGCCGGAAAACAGCGAGTTTACACCGATAGTGGTGGATCTGCGCGAACAAAGCTTTACGATTGAAGGGCTGGCGGTAGGCGTCATTCGCAACGGGGAATGGTTGTAATCTCTTTTTAATCTCCTTGTAAGCCGCCATCCGGCAATCGTGTAGCCTGATGGCGCTGCGCTTATCAGGCCTACGGGAATGCAGTTCCTGAGATGATTAATTTGTAGGCCGGATAAGGCGTTACGTCGCCATCCGGCAATGCGCTCGTTTCGTTTAACTCCTTGTCAGGCTTTTCTCCATGCCGCTTTTTACCTCCTCTGATAAAGCTCTCTGGCGTCTTGCGTTGCCGATGATTTTTTCTAACATCACCGTCCCCTTACTGGGGCTGGTCGATACGGCGGTGATTGGTCATCTGGACAGCCCTGTTTTCCTGGGCGGCGTGGCGGTGGGCGCGACTGCCACCAGCTTTCTTTTCATGCTGCTGCTATTTCTACGTATGAGCACCACCGGCCTAACGGCGCAGGCATTTGGCGCCAAAAATCCGCAGGCGTTAGCCCGGGCGCTCATTCAACCGTTATTGCTGGCGCTGGGCGCAGGCGTGATGATTGTGCTATTTCGCACGCCGCTTATCGAGCTGGCTTTACATATTGTCGGCGGGAACGACGCTGTCCTGGTGCAGGCGAGACGCTTCCTTGAAATTCGTTGGCTAAGCGCTCCCGCGTCACTGGCGAATCTGGTGCTGCTCGGTTGGCTGTTAGGCGTTCAGTATGCGCGGGCGCCGGTTATCTTGTTGGTCGTGGGCAATATCCTCAACATCGCGCTCGACCTGTGGCTGGTGATGGGGCTTCATATGAACGTGCAGGGTGCCGCCCTGGCGACGGTCATCGCAGAATATGTCACGTTACTGATCGGCCTCATGATGGTACGTAAAGTTCTCCATCTCCGCGGTGTGTCGCTGGATATGCTAAAACAGGCCTGGCGCGGCAACGTGCGCCGCCTTTTGGCGCTCAATCGCGATATCATGCTGCGCTCATTGCTCCTTCAGCTTTGTTTTGGCGCAATCACGGTGTCAGGCGCGCGGCTGGGCAGCGATATTATCGCGGTAAATGCAGTCCTGATGACCTTACTCACCTTTACGGCCTATGCGCTGGACGGTTTTGCTTATGCGGTGGAGGCGCACTCCGGTCAGGCTTACGGCGCGCGTGACGGTAGCAAGCTACTGGACGTCTGGCGAGCGGCGTGTCGTCAGTCAGGAATTGTGGCCTTGTTGTTTTCCACGGTCTATGCCCTGGCAGGCGAACATATTGTCGCGTTACTAACCTCATTGCCGCAAATACAGCTACTGGCGGATCGGTATCTTATCTGGCAGGTGGTATTACCGCTGGTGGGCGTATGGTGCTATCTGCTCGACGGTATGTTTATTGGCGCGACGCGCGCTGCCGAAATGCGCAATAGCATGGCTGTCGCCGCGGGAGGATTCGCGCTGACGCTCTTCGCCCTGCCGGTATTAGGAAATCATGGTTTATGGCTGGCATTAACCGTATTTCTGGCGCTACGCGGTCTGTCGTTGAGCCTTATCTGGCGTCGTCACTGGCGCGAGGGTACATGGTTTGCCAGATCGTGATGGTTAAAAATTCTGAATATAAAACCGAAGGCCGAATTCCTGCCTACAATTATTATCACGTCCAGCAGAAATTGCAGTGCATTTGGGCGAATAACACCTGCTATTCCTAACCGAATGATGAGGACAAGATGATGAATAAAGACGAAGCCGGCGGTAACTGGAAACAGTTTAAAGGTAAAATGAAAGAACAATGGGGCAAACTGACCGATGACGATATGACCGTTATCGAAGGTAAACGCGACCAACTGGTAGGTAAAATCCAGGAGCGTTACGGTTACCAGAAAGATCAGGCGGAAAAAGAGGTTGTTGACTGGGAAACCCGTAACAACTATCGCTGGTAATATGTTTTCCCCTATCAGGAGTACATGGATGTGCTTCCCACTGTTTGCTTATGAATGCGGGCGTGCCCCTCTCTACTGCCGCCCGTTTTTCCGTTCAGGCTAACGCGGTTTTTTCTTCACCAGCACCGAGTGATCGTGACCACAGTCGCCCGGATGGCGACACGCTTCCACTTCTACGCACGCAGGGCACAGACCGTGCGCCTCAATAACGTTATGTCGTAGCGCAAAGCCCATTTTAGCCGCCAGCGTATGCATGATGTCTTCCACGCCCTCGGCACACTCTTCCTTCACCACGCCGCAACGATCGCAGATAAACATGGCCGAGCTGTGCGTCGGCTGGTCGAACAGGTGGCAAACCACATAACTATTGGTGGATTCCACTTTATGGACAAAACCCTGTTCGAGCAAAAAATCCAGCGCGCGGTAGATGGTGGGCGGTTTGGCCTGTGGTTCCGTTTCGCGCAGCAAATCGAGCAAATCGTATGCGCTGATGGCACCCTGTTGCAGACTCATCAGGCGCAGCACTTCGAGGCGCTGAGGCGTCAGGCGCACGTTGCGCTGCGCGCAGAGTTTTTCAGCTTGCGCCAGTAACTCTTGCGTTGTGGTCTTTTCCATGTAGCACCTCGAATGGCATGAAAGTCTAATCCGTTACTTTACCACGAGCTGCTTAAAACTCTGAAATTACCCCGCGACAATATATCGCCTGCTAAGCTTTTCCGCGCCAGTATTCTCATCTATACATAATGAGGGTCGATATTATAACAACAGGATTTAACATCACTATTTCACAGCAATAGTTCGCCTCTGTCCGGTAAAGCGTGGCGGAGGGATTACTTCACCTGATAATAAGATGGGCTAACTGTGAACAAAAACGTCAAACTTTCACTGATTGCTATCGCGGTCTCGCTTTTTATGACAAAGCAGGCGGGCGCCGCCAATACCTGGACGGAAGCGCGTAATGACGCAATGGGCGGGACGGGCGTTGCGTCCGCGAATTATGGCAGCGGAGTACTATTAAATCCGGCGTTACTGGCAAAAGCCAAACCGGAAGACAATATCACTGTTGTCCTTCCTGCGGTCGGCGTCCAGATTACGGATAAAGACAATCTCCAGGATGAAATTGACGATATCAGCGATAAAGTGGATTACTACGATGAGGTCGTCGATAACCTTACGCTGGGGCAAATTCTGCTCAATCCGCGAGGCGTGCTGAATCAATTTCAGGGCGCCGCGCGCGACCTGGCCGATGAGCTGGAATATCTCAACGGAAAAACCGCCCGCGCCAATGCCGGCGCCGGGTTGGCGGTAAGTATTCCAGGGCAAACGCTTTCCGTGGCGTTTATCGCCAAAGGTTATGCGCATGGGCGCGTGAGTTCGTCCATTGATCAGAACGATATTCAGTATCTGCGCGATATCCAGCATGATGAACGTGTCGCGCTTCGTGAAGCAGGACGCGCTGCTTTGCTGGGGTCTGACGAAATTACAAAGCATTTAAACTCTACCGCGTCGGGGCGGGTAGCGATTGTATCTGACTACGGTATTGCGCTGGCGAAGCAGTTTGTGGTGGGCGAGGTGCCTGTTTCCATTGGCGTTACGCCAAAACTGCAAAAAACCTGGCTCTATAACAACACCACCTCAATTTATAACTACGACAGTAGCGACTGGAATAGCAGCCGTTATCGCAATGACGATACGGGTTTTAACATTGATGCGGGGCTTGCTGCCGATATCGGTGAAAACTGGACGTTGGGGCTGAGCGGGCAAAATCTGGTATCTCGCGATATCGATACGAAAGATATTTACATCACTAATGGTATGACGGGAGAAACCACCAACTACAAAGAGACATACCAAATCCGCCCCCTGGTTACCGCGGGTATCGCATGGCATAACGATTTGCTGACCGTAAGCGCCGATGGCGATCTGACGGAAACGAAAGGCTTTAAGAGCGAAGACAATTCACAGTACGTTGGCGTCGGCGCTGAAGTTCGACCGTTGTCATGGCTGGCGGTGCGCGCAGGGTATCGTGCGGATGTGAAAAATAACGATAGCAATGTGGTTACCGGCGGTCTTGGCTTTGCGCCCTTTAACCGTGTGCATCTCGATTTAATGGGACTGTACGGCGAAGATGAAACCTGGGGGCAGGCGCGCAGCTTACAATGACATTCTGAGGTGCTTTCACCGGAGGCGCTACGCCTCCGGTTTAGCGTTATGCTATAGTAACGCCCCTTTTTTAACCGGATGCTTATTTATTCGCCATGCAGCCTGAAACCCAGTCCTCCGCTTTACCTGCTTATCGCTTCTCCATCGCGCCTATGCTCGACTGGACGGACAGACATTGCCGCTATTTCCTGCGTTTGCTGTCTCGCCAGACGCTGCTCTACACCGAAATGGTGACCACGGGCGCGATTATTCACGGTAAGGGTGACTATCTGGCTTATAGCGAAGAAGAGCATCCGGTCGCTCTACAGCTTGGTGGAAGCGATCCGGCTCAGCTTGCGCATTGTGCAAAGCTGGCGGAAGCGCGTGGCTACGATGAAATTAACCTCAACGTGGGGTGCCCTTCCGATCGCGTGCAAAATGGTATGTTTGGCGCCTGTTTGATGGGCAATGCGCAACTGGTCGCCGATTGTGTTAAAGCCATGCGTGATGTCGTCTCGATTCCGGTGACGGTAAAAACCCGCATTGGTATTGACGATCAGGACAGTTATGCGTTCCTGTGTGATTTCATTAATACGGTTTCCGGTCAGGGCGAATGCGAGATGTTTATTATCCATGCGCGCAAAGCCTGGCTTTCTGGCTTAAGCCCGAAAGAAAATCGTGAGATCCCGCCGCTGGATTACCCGCGCGTCTATCAGCTAAAGCGGGATTTTCCGCACCTGACCATGTCCATTAACGGCGGCATCAAATCTCTGGAAGAGGCGAAGGAGCACCTGCGCCATATGGATGGCGTCATGGTTGGCCGCGAAGCTTATCAGAATCCGGGTATACTGGCCGCGGTGGATCGGGAGATCTTTGGCGCCGATACCACCGATGCCGACCCGGTTGCGGTGGTTCGCGCGATGTATCCCTATATTGAGCGTGAATTGAGCCAGGGAGCGTATCTGGGGCATATCACTCGCCATATGCTGGGGTTGTTCCAGGGCATCCCCGGCGCGCGGCAGTGGCGTCGCTATCTGAGCGAAAACGCCCATAAAGCTGGCGCGGATGTTGCTGTACTGGAGCAGGCGCTAAAACTGGTGGCAGACAAGCGTTAAAAGTTCGCCAAAAATTAGTCAATCTCACCACGCTCTGTGCAGTCTTGCAGGGCTTTTTCTTTATATATCAAAAACATAAATATTGGCATGTTTTTTGTAAGAGCTTACCTGACCAAACCCGGTAAGCGCCGTGCCGCCGGGCAATGCCATCTTTATGGGGAGCGACTATGCTGGAACTACTTTTTGTGCTTGGCTTTTTTCTGATGTTAATGGTGACGGGCGTCTCCTTGCTGGGCATTCTGGCCGCGCTGGTTGTAGCGACTGCCGTCATGTTCCTGGGCGGAATGTTCGCCCTGATGATCAAGCTGTTACCGTGGCTACTGCTGGCGGTGGCTGTGGTGTGGGTGATCAAAGCAGTAAAAACGCCAAAAATCCCACAGTATCAGCGCAATAACCGTCGGTTTTACTAAGGTATTGAGCGGTTCGTCACAACCTGGAACTTTGCCCTCACAGGCAAATAGGAATCGATTATTAAATCTGTCATGATTGCGCAGGTAACGAATTCATCGCGCTGTACCCTACATACAGCCGAACAAAAAAAGAAAGGGCTTTCCGGGTGGAAGCCCAATTTCTTTGCAGAGCTATTACGGAATCAGCAGGCTTGAGCCCTGTGTGGCCCGGCTTTCCAGCACCTCATGCGCGCGACGGGCATCTTTTAACGCATAGCGTTGATTTTCAGCCACATCAACTTTAATCACGCCGCTGGCGATCAATGAGAACAATTCATTGCTGGCTTCGGTCAGTTCTTCACGTGTCGTAATATACCCCTGTAGTGAAGGTCGCGTGGCATACAGGGAACCTTTCTGATTCAGAATACCTAAATTCACGCCGGTGACGGGGCCGGACGCATTGCCGAAACTGACCAT
The DNA here is from genome assembly GCF_017572645.1 of Salmonella sp. 32100201201700099SM. Taxonomy (NCBI): domain Bacteria; kingdom Pseudomonadati; phylum Pseudomonadota; class Gammaproteobacteria; order Enterobacterales; family Enterobacteriaceae; genus Salmonella; species Salmonella sp. 32100201201700099SM. The sequence continues at coordinate 48,599 of NZ_JAGERQ010000002.1, forward strand.
CAGTCCCCGACGTTGCAGGCAGTCCAGTGAGGCTTCCCAGGTATCTTTCCCCACGGAGTCATAGACCACGCGGACTTTTTTGCCGCCGGTGATCTCTTTTACCCGTTCGACAATGCTCTCCTCACGGTAATTAATCACCTGCCAGGCGCCGGCGTCCAGCGCCCGCTGCGCTTTTTGCGCGCTACCGACGGTACCGATAAGCTTCGCGCCCAGCGCTTTCGCCCATTGGCAGGCGATCAGACCGACGCCGCCCGCAGCGGCATGAAACAGGAAGGGTTCGTCGGGTTTCACTTCATAGGTTTTGCGCAACAGGTAAAAAACGGTCAATCCCTTGAGAAAAGAGGCTGCCGCCTGTTCGAAAGAAATGGCGTCAGGCAAAATAGCGGCTTTATCTGCGGGGACGTTATGGACGGAACTGTAAGCGCCGAGCGTTGACTGCGCGTAGACGACGCGATCGCCCACGCGAATGTGCTCCACGCCGTTGCCGACTTTACTGACCACACCCGCAGCTTCGGTTCCCAGGCCCGCAGGCAACGACGGGGGCGGATAGAGTCCGCTACGGATATAGGTGTCGATGAAGTTGATACCAATGGCTTTGTTCTCAACCTGGATTTCGTGTTCCGCCGGTTCCGTTGGCGTAAACTCCACGGTCTGAAGCACTTCCGGACCACCATGCTTGTGAAATTCAATACGCGTTGCCATGCTTCCTCCAAAAGAAATGTGGTAATCTTTCGACCCAATCACTATCTCGGTAACTCCATTCACTATGGCAGGAAATAAACCCTTCAACAAACCACAGACTGATGCCCGCGACCGCGATCCGCAGGTTGCCGGGATAAAAGTGCCGCCGCACTCGATTGAAGCGGAACAGTCGGTGTTGGGCGGTTTAATGCTGGATAACGAGCGCTGGGACGATGTGGCCGAGCGCGTGGTGGCGGAAGATTTCTATACCCGTCCGCATCGCCATATCTTTACGGAGATGGGGCGCTTGCAGGAAAGCGGCAGTCCTATCGACCTGATCACGCTCGCGGAATCGCTGGAGCGGCAGGGCCAACTGGACAGCGTCGGCGGTTTCGCCTATCTGGCGGAACTGTCTAAAAACACGCCAAGCGCGGCGAACATCAGTGCTTATGCGGACATTGTGCGCGAACGCGCCGTGGTCCGCGATATGATCGCGGTGGCGCATGAAATTGCGGACGCCGGTTACGATCCACAGGGGCGCAATAGCGACGAACTGCTGGATCTGGCGGAGTCGCGCGTCTTCCAGATCGCGGAAAACCGGGCCAACAAAGACGAAGGTCCGAAAAGCATCGACCAGATTCTCGACGCTACCGTGGCGCGTATTGAGCAGTTGTTCCAGCAACCGCACGATGGCGTTACAGGCGTGGATACCGGCTATCAGGATCTCAATAAAAAGACGGCAGGGTTACAGCGTTCGGATTTGATTATCGTCGCGGCGCGCCCCTCCATGGGTAAAACCACTTTTGCGATGAACCTCTGCGAAAACGCGGCGATGTTGCAGGATAAACCGGTACTGATCTTTAGTCTGGAGATGCCCGGCGAACAGATCATGATGCGTATGCTGGCCTCGCTGTCCCGCGTCGATCAGACACGTATTCGTACCGGTCAACTTGATGATGAAGACTGGGCGCGAATCTCCGGCACGATGGGCATTCTGCTGGAGAAACGCAATATGTATATTGACGACTCCTCAGGTCTTACGCCGACAGAAGTCCGTTCGCGCGCGCGGCGTATTTTCCGCGAACATGGCGGGTTAAGTCTGATTATGATCGACTACCTGCAATTGATGCGCGTGCCGTCGCTTTCTGATAACCGTACTCTGGAAATCGCCGAAATTTCTCGCTCGTTGAAAGCGCTGGCGAAGGAACTCCAGGTGCCGGTCGTGGCGCTATCGCAGCTTAACCGCTCCCTGGAACAACGCGCGGATAAACGTCCGGTGAACTCCGACCTGCGTGAATCCGGCTCTATTGAACAGGATGCCGACTTAATTATGTTTATCTACCGTGATGAGGTTTATCACGAGAACAGCGACTTAAAAGGCATTGCTGAAATTATTATTGGTAAGCAACGTAACGGTCCTATCGGTACGGTTCGTCTGACGTTCAATGGTCAGTGGTCGCGCTTCGATAACTATGCGGGACCGCAATACGATGATGAGTAACTCTCCGTCATTCTTTTAACAAGGAATTCAAATGCAAGCGGCAACAGTCGTCATTAACCGCCGCGCTCTGCGACACAACCTGCAACGTCTGCGTGAACTGGCGCCTGCCAGTAAGCTGGTTGCGGTGGTGAAAGCGAACGCTTATGGACACGGTCTTCTGGAGACCGCGCGAACGCTCCCTGATGCTGACGCTTTTGGCGTGGCGCGTCTTGAAGAGGCTCTACGTCTGCGAGCGGGTGGGATCACGCAGCCTATCCTGCTGCTGGAGGGTTTTTTCGACGCCGCCGATCTGCCGACCATTTCCGCGCAATGTCTGCATACCGCCGTACATAATCAGGAGCAGCTTGCCGCCCTGGAGGCGGTGGAGCTGGCGGAGCCGGTAACGGTCTGGATGAAACTGGATACCGGTATGCATCGTCTCGGCGTGCGTCCCGAAGAGGCGGAGGCGTTCTACCAGCGTCTGACGCACTGTAAAAATGTACGCCAGCCGGTGAATATCGTCAGCCATTTTGCCCGTGCGGATGAGCCGGAATGCGGCGCTACCGAACATCAGCTCGACATTTTTAATGCCTTCTGTCAGGGTAAACCCGGTCAGCGCTCTATTGCCGCGTCTGGCGGTATTCTGCTGTGGCCGCAGTCTCACTTTGACTGGGCGCGTCCGGGAATCATTTTGTATGGCGTATCGCCGCTGGAACACAAACCCTGGGGGCCGGATTTTGGTTTTCAGCCGGTGATGTCCTTAACTTCCAGTTTGATCGCGGTGCGTGACCACAAAGCGGGCGAACCGGTGGGCTACGGCGGGACATGGGTGAGTGAGCGCGACACGCGCCTGGGCGTGGTGGCGATGGGTTATGGCGATGGCTACCCACGAGCGGCGCCTTCCGGTACGCCAGTACTGGTCAATGGTCGTGAAGTCCCGATTGTCGGGCGGGTGGCGATGGATATGATTTGCGTGGATTTGGGGCCAAACGCGCAGGATAACGCGGGCGATCCGGTGGTTTTATGGGGTGAAGGTCTGCCGGTTGAACGTATCGCTGAAATGACAAAAGTAAGTGCTTACGAACTTATCACGCGCCTGACCTCAAGGGTGGCAATGAAGTATATTGATTAAATGCGCGGCGGGCCGGGTGGCGCTTGCGCTTATCCGGTTTGTATCGCGCATGGGCTGCAGGCCGGATAAGACGTTCACGCCGCCATCCGGCAATATGCGCATCCACCGCAACATCCTCTCGATCTTCTCGTCCTTCCGGTTTATTGTGTTATTTCCTGCCCTCTGTAAACCTGGAGAACCATCGCGTGTTTCAAAAAGTTGACGCCTATGCCGGCGATCCGATTCTTTCACTGATGGAGCGTTTTAAAGACGACTCCCGTCACGACAAAGTAAATCTGAGCATTGGCCTGTATTACAACGAAGACGGGATTATCCCACAGCTCAAAACGGTGGCCGAAGCCGAAGCCCGGCTTAACGCGCAGCCGCATGGCGCCTCGCTGTACCTGCCGATGGAAGGACTCAATACTTATCGTCATACTATCGCGCCTTTGCTCTTTGGCGCCGATCACCCGGTTCTTCAGCAACAGCGCGTGGCCACTATCCAGACATTAGGTGGTTCAGGCGCGCTGAAAGTGGGCGCGGATTTTCTGAAGCGTTATTTCCCCGACGCAGGCGTATGGGTGAGCGACCCTACCTGGGAAAACCATATTGCGATATTTGCCGGGGCAGGATTTGAAGTAAGTACTTATCCCTGGTATGACGACGCGACTAACGGCATCCGTTTTAACGATCTGCTGGCCACGCTGAATACGTTACCTGCGCGCAGTATCGTGCTGCTGCACCCCTGTTGTCACAACCCGACCGGGGCGGATTTAACGCCTTCGCAATGGGATGCGGTGATTGAGATAGTGAAAGCGCGCGATCTGATTCCGTTCCTTGATATTGCCTATCAGGGGTTTGGCGCAGGCATGGACGAGGATGCTTACGCTATTCGCGCCATTGCCAGCGCCGGGTTACCTGCGTTAGTCAGTAATTCTTTTTCGAAGATTTTCTCGCTGTATGGCGAGCGCGTCGGCGGCCTGTCCGTGGTGTGTGAAGATGCTGAAATCGCCGCGCGGGTTCTGGGACAGCTAAAAGCGACGGTGCGCCGAATTTACTCCAGTCCGCCGTGTTTCGGCGCTCAGGTGGTCGCTACGGTCCTGGGCGATGAGGCGTTAAAAGCGAGCTGGCTGGCGGAAGTCGACGCGATGCGTACCCGCATTATATCGATGCGCCAGACGCTGGTGAAAGAGCTGAAGGCGGAGATGCCTGACCGCAACTTTGATTACTTGTTACAGCAGCGCGGTATGTTCAGCTATACCGGGTTAAGCGAGGAGCTGGTCGAGCGGTTGCGAGATGAGTTTGGCGTTTACCTGATTGCCAGTGGCCGCATGTGTGTCGCCGGGCTTAATGCTTCAAATGTACACCGCGTGGCGAAGGCATTTGCCGCTGTCATGTAATATTCAGGCCGGACGGCGATAACAATGCTCTCCGGTCTGACAATAGCTGTTGTGATCATCCTCTTTTTTCGTAACAAAACCGCAGATAATCCTTCCTTTTGACCGTTACTGGCGTTATGGTCAGATAGTTTTTTGAGCAAAGACTCATCTTAATAATTATAATGTTTTGAATTTTAAGGGAAAAGCATGAAAAAAATAACCCTGGCGCTGAGCGCCGTCTGTTTATTGTTTACGCTAAACCATTCCGCGAATGCGTTAGTATCTTCCCCTTCGACGCTCAATCCGGGCACTAATGTTGCAAAACTCGCGGAACAAGCGCCTGTCCATTGGGTCTCTGTCGCCCAGATTGAAAACAGCCTGACCGGACGCCCGCCGATGGCGGTCGGCTTTGATATTGACGACACCGTGTTATTTTCCAGCCCCGGATTCTGGCGCGGAAAGAAAACCTATTCCCCGGACAGCGACGATTATCTGAAAAATCCGGCCTTTTGGGAAAAAATGAACAACGGCTGGGATGAGTTCAGTATTCCAAAAGAAGTGGCCCGACAGCTCATTGATATGCATGTTCGTCGTGGCGACAGTATTTACTTTGTCACTGGTCGTAGTCAGACGAAAACGGAAACCGTGTCGAAAACGCTGGCGGATAACTTCCATATTCCGGCGGCGAATATGAATCCGGTGATTTTCGCCGGCGATAAACCGGGACAAAATACGAAAGTCCAGTGGCTGCAGGAGAAGAACATGCGTATTTTCTACGGCGATTCGGATAACGATATTACCGCAGCTCGTGATTGTGGTATCCGCGGTATTCGTATCCTGCGCGCTGCTAACTCCACCTACAAACCGCTGCCGCAGGCAGGAGCGTTTGGCGAGGAAGTCATTGTCAACTCGGAGTACTAAAAATCAGGAGAGCGACAGGCTCTCCTTTTTTGCATGATTTTTGCACAAACTTGCCCCGCTGGCTTTTACCTTTTCCAGACTTGCTGCACACTATTCAGGAGACGTTTGTTTTTAGGAAGGAGCAGCCTATGTGGTATCAGCGCACCATTACACTGAGCGAGAAGCCGCGCGGGTTTCATCTGATAACAGATGAAATTACCGATAAATTGTCTGGCTTACCGCCTGTCGAAACGGGTTTGCTGCATCTGTTGTTGCTACATACCTCGGCCTCGCTGACGTTAAACGAAAACTGCGATCCCACCGTGCGCGCTGATATGGAGCGCCATTTCCTGAAAACCGTTCCCGATAATGCGGCGTATGAACATGATTACGAAGGGGCGGATGACATGCCTTCGCATATTAAGTCGTCAGTATTGGGCGTCTCGTTGCTGCTGCCTGTACGCCAGGGGCGTTTACAGTTAGGAACATGGCAAGGTATCTGGTTGGGAGAGCGCCGTATTCACGGCGGTCCACGTAAAATCATCGCGACACTACAAGGGGAATGATAATGACCATTTCGGAATTACTGCAATACTGCATGGCAAAACCTGGCGCAGAGCAGAGCGTCCACAGCGACTGGAAAGCGACGCAAATTAAAGTGGAAGATGTACTTTTCGCGATGGTAAAAGAAGTTGAAGGACGCCCGGCAGCCTCTCTCAAAACCAGCCCGGAACTGGCAGAGTTGTTACGCCAGCAGCACAGCGATGTACGATCGAGTCGGCACCTTAATAAAGCGCACTGGAGCACGGTCTATCTGGACGGATCGCTGCCCGATTCACAACTCTATTATCTGGTCGATGCCTCTTATCAACAGGCGGTAAATGCGCTGCCGGAAGATAAACGCAAGCAGTTGCCGCAGTCCTGATTATAGCGCGCCGACCAACAACGCCAGGGCGATATCAATGAGGCGGATGACCGTAGACCGGATACGGCTGCCGAGGGCGATTTGCGCATTATTGGCGCGTAGCCTGGCGAGGTCACGCTGTCCTTCCAGCAGAATAATCATATCGTCGTCGTCCAGCCAGCCGCGAGCATGTTCCTGAAGCGCGCGGGCGATAAACGCGGCGGACTCGCGGATAGCGTCGTCGCTGTCTTCTCTTGCCTGCTTATACGTCTGGATAAACTCGGCAATCGCCGAGGAAGCTATAGGGTGTTCGGCCCGGGCGGTGGTCATCAGGTTATGTATTTCGTTAATAGACGCCATTTTCATCTCCCTGAGTGCAGCGGGCGCCCCAATGCAGACACTCACCCTGTATGGCTAATTTCCAGACCTGATTATTTTGCTGTTGGTATCTCTCAGCCTGGATGTAAGTAAGTGGTTGCTTACGTTGTATAACCCGCGCATAAAGACGCAAATAGTGATTTTTCAGCAGCGCCAGATTATCGAGTCGGTGTTTATCCCCACCTTGACGGGCGACCCGCTCAGCCTGAAAAAATGTCTGGCGGATATCGCGGTCATCCTTGAGCAGTGTCTCTTTTTGCCACGGTATTCGCGCCGCGTCCTGCAAGAAGCGGGTTGAGCGCGCTTGTAATAGCGTCAGTTGTTGAAAAGCCATGGCGCTAAAGCGGTCAGGCAGCGTACAGGCGGATAAAAACAGACACAGCAGTAGTGTGATTGCGTAGGGCAACTTCATGGTGTTTTCCATAACAGACCGTTTGCGCTATCACATGTCAGAGTGAGGCGGCACGCAAATCACAAATGCTCAACACGGATACAATGAGGTGGGATGAGGAAAAATGATGCCGCTTCCCGGCGAATCGGAAAGCGGCGTGAAGGTTATTTGAGCATAGGTTTAAGGAAGCGGGCGGTATGCGACGCCTCGCACTCCGCCACGGTTTCCGGCGTACCGGCGACGAGAATTTCGCCGCCGCCGCTGCCGCCTTCCGGGCCGAGGTCGACAATCCAGTCCGCCGTTTTAATGACGTCCAGGTTGTGTTCGATCACCACGATGGTGTTGCCCTGATCGCGCAACTGATGCAGCACGTCAAGCAACTGCTGAATATCGGCAAAGTGCAGGCCGGTGGTCGGCTCGTCGAGAATATACAGCGTCTGCCCGGTGCCACGTTTCGACAGTTCGCGCGCCAGCTTCACGCGCTGGGCCTCGCCGCCGGAAAGCGTCGTCGCCGACTGACCAAGACGGATATAGGTCAGCCCCACGTCCATCAGCGTCTGCAGCTTACGCGCCAGCGCCGGAACCGCATCAAAGAACTCACGCGCTTCTTCAATGGTCATATCCAGCACTTCGTGGATGGTCTTGCCTTTGTACTTAATCTCCAGCGTTTCCCGGTTATAGCGCTTGCCTTTGCACTGGTCGCACGGCACGTAAATATCCGGCAGAAAGTGCATTTCGACTTTAATGACGCCATCGCCCTGGCACGCTTCGCAGCGACCGCCGCGCACGTTGAAGCTGAATCGCCCTGGCGTGTAGCCGCGCGAGCGAGACTCCGGCACGCCAGCAAAAAGCTCACGAACCGGGGTAAAGACGCCCGTATAGGTCGCCGGGTTGGAACGTGGGGTGCGCCCGATCGGGCTCTGGTCGATATCGATCACTTTATCGAAATGTTCCAGCCCCTGAATATCCCGATACGGCGCCGGTTCGGCGATAGTCGCCCCGTTTAACTGACGCTGGGCGATGGGGAACAGCGTATCGTTAATCAGCGTCGATTTACCGGAACCCGAGACGCCGGTGATACAGGTAAACAGCCCTACCGGTAGCGTAAGGGTCACATCTTTCAGGTTGTTGCCGCGCGCGCCGGTGAGTTTGAGCACTTTTTCTGGATTTGCCGGCACGCGTTGTTTCGGCACTTCAATTTTGCGTTTACCGCTCATGTACTGGCCGGTCAGCGATTCCGGTACCGCCATAATGGCTTCCAGCGGGCCTTCCGCCACCACCTCGCCGCCGTGAACGCCCGCGCCGGGGCCAATATCAATCACATGGTCGGCGGCGCGGATGGCGTCTTCATCGTGTTCCACCACAATCACGGTATTGCCAAGATTGCGCAGATGAATCAGCGTACCCAGCAGCCGTTCGTTATCACGCTGGTGCAGACCGATGGAAGGTTCATCCAGCACATACATCACGCCGACTAACCCGGCGCCTATCTGGCTCGCCAGACGAATACGCTGGGCTTCGCCGCCGGAAAGCGTTTCTGCCGAGCGGGAGAGCGTGAGATAGTTCAGGCCGACGTTCACCAGAAACTTGAGGCGATCGCCGATCTCTTTTAGCACTTTTTCGGCGATTTTCGCTCGTTGCCCGGAAAGCTTGAGATTAGTGAAAAAATCCATCGCATGGCCAATGCTCATATCGGAAATAGCAGGCAGCGGCGTATTTTCCACAAATACATGGCGCGCTTCGCGATTCAGTCGCGTTCCTTCACAGCTGGCGCAGGGGCGATTACTGATGAACTTCGCCAGCTCTTCGCGCACCGCGCTGGATTCCGTCTCTTTATAACGGCGCTCCATATTATGCAGCACGCCTTCGAACGGATGGCGGCGCACGGAGGTATCGCCGCGATCGTTCATATATTTAAATTCGATGTTCTCTTTGCCGGAACCGTACAGCACGACTTTGTGTACGTTGGCGCTGAGGCTTGCCCACGGCGCATCCACGTCGAACTTATAGTGTTCCGCCAGCGACTTGAGCATTTGAAAGTAGTAAAAATTGCGACGATCCCAACCACGAATCGCGCCGCCTGCCAGCGACAGGTCGGGATTCTGGATCACGCGGTCCGGATCGAAATATTGCTGAACGCCGAGCCCGTCACAGGTCGGGCAGGCGCCTGCCGGGTTGTTGAACGAGAACAGACGCGGTTCCAGCTCGCGCATACTGTAGCCGCAAATCGGACAGGCAAAATTGGCGGAGAACAGAAGCACCTCCGCTTTCTCATCGTCCATATCGGCAACAACCGCCGTGCCGCCGGATAATTCCAGCGCCGTTTCGAACGACTCCGCCAGGCGTTGGGAAAGATCGTTGCGAACTTTGAAGCGATCGATCACCACCTCAATGGTATGTTTCTTTTGTAGCTCCAGCTTCGGCGGATCGGAGAGATCGCAGACTTCGCCGTCAATACGGGCGCGAATGTAACCCTGGCTTGCCAGATTTTCCAGCGTTTTGGTGTGTTCGCCTTTACGCTCTTTAATAATCGGCGCCAGCAGCATCAGGCGTTTGCCTTCCGGCTGCGACAGCACGTTATCGACCATCTGGCTAACGGTTTGCGCCGCCAGCGGCACGTCATGGTTCGGACAACGCGGCTCGCCCACGCGGGCAAACAGCAGGCGCAGGTAGTCGTGGATCTCGGTAATGGTACCCACCGTAGAGCGCGGGTTGTGCGATGTCGATTTCTGTTCAATTGAGATCGCGGGCGATAGCCCCTCAATATGGTCGACATCCGGTTTTTCCATGAGCGACAAAAACTGCCGCGCGTAAGCGGAGAGCGATTCAACGTAACGACGCTGCCCTTCGGCATACAGAGTGTCGAAAGCCAGTGAGGATTTGCCTGAACCCGAAAGCCCGGTCACGACAATCAGTTTGTCGCGGGGGATGACGAGGTTAATATTTTTGAGATTATGGGTGCGGGCGCCCCGAACTTCGATCTTATCCATTCACCTTTCCCGGTAGAGACTCGGATGCCTGGTTTGTTTGAAGGACAAACGGCAGAAACGGCTAATTATGACACAATTTAACCTGTTTGAATATACAGTATTGGAATGCATCTTCAGCTAAAGTATGCAACAATATGAGGTTCGCGCGAGTGACCTGGAACCTGCATCGCAGCTATTAAAATGCTACGTGGAAATGGTACACTCACGCGTTTACACTATTTATGAAATGTATTCAGGAGACTCAATTATGGCCAGCAGAGGCGTAAACAAGGTGATTCTCGTTGGTAATCTGGGCCAGGACCCGGAAGTACGCTATATGCCGAGTGGCGGCGCTGTCGCCAACTTAACGCTGGCTACTTCTGAATCCTGGCGCGATAAGCAGACCGGCGAAATGAAAGAGCAGACTGAATGGCACCGGGTGGTGATGTTCGGCAAACTGGCGGAAGTGGCCGGCGAATATCTGCGTAAAGGTTCTCAGGTGTATATCGAAGGTCAATTGCGTACCCGCAAGTGGACCGATCAGAGTGGCCAGGAACGCTATACGACTGAAATTAACGTTCCGCAGATCGGCGGCGTGATGCAGATGCTGGGTGGTCGCCAGGGCGGCGGCGCACCGGCAGGCGGTCAGCAGCAGGGGGGTTGGGGTCAGCCGCAACAACCTCAGCAGCCGCAGGGCGGCAACCAGTTCAGCGGCGGCGCGCAGTCGCGTCCACAGCAATCCGCGCCAGCGCCGTCTAACGAACCGCCAATGGATTTTGACGACGACATTCCTTTCTGATTTTTGGTAAAAAACTCAAAGCGTTATTTGCATTTTCGCTATAGCTCTCGTCTGCTGAAATGCCTGGTGTAAACCAGGCATTTTCTTACCTGGTATTATTGTCTTAGAGCCTATCCCACCAGGCGTTATTGGCGCAGCCAGTTTGGACACGGACAGCGCGCAAAAACCGGAGCGTACACGTAGTACGTGGGGATTTTGAGCACTGCCCAGGACCAAAATAGCAAGTAAAATAGCCCTAATGGGATAGGCTCTTAGTATCCCTTTCAAAAAAGAGAAGCGCATATCTTACGGAAAAATGTCGCTTATCGCCTCTGGCCGACTCGCCTCGGCACATCATTATCCAGCCGAAGTTCATAAATGTACTGCAATAACCCGGATTGTCTTAAATATGAAAGAGAAAACTCATCTGCAAAATATATAATTTATAGCCATTTTTTGACAACAAAAAGATATTATAAAATAACGGTAGAGAAGGGTCGGTATTATCAATAGTTAATTAAATGTTTGCTTTAGCTTGTGATGAGCTCAAATATGATATGTGCATCTTGCTTTATTTTTAATTGCTGAAGATAAAGTTGTTACTTATAGCTGGCTTTATATAAAAAATGGTTTTATTTGTGTGTGTTTTTACGCAATTCTGATTTTTTACTCCCCACTTATTATATTTTTAATGATTTAAGTTATATTGAAGTCCCTATGACCCTATGTTTTAATTGTGAAAATTCATTTTATCCTCTGGAGGCAAATTTATTAAATACGTATGGTTATAACGCGTATTAAAAAGAAATATGTCCTTAAAATGATTTAGAGTTTCAATGATTAGCTAACAAATCTATTTATCGGCGGGTGGTTTTAATTTGCTGATGACTATTTTTTATTTATGAGCTGAGAGCTTATGCGATACCTATTATTGGGGAAGATATAGTTAGTGCAATAATTGATTTCTACCTAATTAAAAAAATGAAGAGTGTTTTTAATTAAAGCACTCATCTTTGTTGTGGGCGCATAAAAATGGCGTCGTTGTTTTTATTTTTCTGATTACGAGATGTAAGAAAACTGAACTCTATAAAGCGTATTGGTAGCAGGAAGCCAAGGGCGGTAGCGTTCACTTTCTGAATAAGTTGAGCATCCTTTATCCTTTCTAATCCACAAAAACATTTTATTCACAATGTAATATCAGGAGACAACATGGAAGACGAAAGTAATCCGTGGCCTAGTTTTGTTGATACATTCTCTACGGTATTGTGCATTTTTATATTTCTTATGTTGGTGTTTGCACTTAATAATATGATTATTATGTATGACAACTCAATTAAAGTTTATAAAGCAAATATAGAGAATAAGACTAAATCTACTGCTCAAAATAACGGAGCCAATGACAATTCAAATGCTAATGAAATAGTTAATAAGGAAGTGAATACCCAAGATGTGTCGGACGGAATGACTACAATGTCAGGTAAGGAGGTTGGAGTATACGATATCGCCGATGGTCAGAAAACTGATATAACGTCTACAAAAAATGAGCTTGTTATTACGTATCATGGCAGGCTGAGAAGCTTTTCAGAAGAGGATACTCATAAAATAGAGGCTTGGTTAGAAGACAAAACTAATAGTAATTTATTGATAGAAATGGTTATTCCTCAGGCAGACATCTCTTTCTCTGACTCTTTACGACTGGGATATGAACGGGGAATTATTTTAATGAAAGAGATCAAGAAAATATATCCTGATGTAGTTATTGACATGAGTGTTAACTCCGCAGCATCAAGTACAACGAGTAAAGCTATTATCACGACTATTAATAAAAAGATGTCAGAGTGAAATACATAAATCATTACCGCTATTTGCTTGTCTGTTTTTTCCTTGCCATACTCCCTTTTTTCGCTTTATCTTTTCCCGGTATAAGAGAGTATGTTTTTGATAACTTCATGGTTTCTGCAATTTACAATGGAGTCATTATTGCCATTTATATTACAGGTTCTTTGTGTGCATTATTCACTATTCTTAAAAATATTTCAGCAAAAGACATATTAATAGCTCAGGACGCCAGTAGAAAAAATAGCATTCTTTCTAACCTCAATCAGGTTTTGTTTGCCGGGGAACCCAAACAGTGTGATTTCAATTTACTGATGGAATTAGATGACAATGTGTCTACCGCCCGTAACCAACGATTGTCATTTATTATGAGCTGTAGCAATGTGTCGACGCTTGTTGGCCTGTTGGGGACGTTTGCGGGTCTGTCTATTACGATTGGTTCAATCGGGAACTTATTGAGCTCGCCATCAGATGTTGGCGGTGATAATGCAAGTAATACACTCAATATGATCGTGACAATGGTAGCGTCGCTTTCTGAACCATTGAAAGGGATGAATACCGCATTTGTATCTTCTATCTATGGTGTTGTTTGCGCCATACTCCTGACCTCACAAAGTGTTTTTGTTCGCAGCTCCTATTCCCTTGTTTCTACGGAAATCAAAAAATTAAAAATCATAAGCAACAGATCCAATAATAAACAGCGAAGCCTGCGGGTTGAATCAGAGACGCTTGTAGAATTTAAAGAGTTGTTTAAAGCGTTTTTTGATAACTACCTGACAGTTGAAAACTTACGGACGCAGGATGAAGAAAAGAAACGAGAGATGCTATCAGATAGCTTTGTCACTTTGCAAAACCGACTATTGGATAACTCAGCAAAACTGGAACAAATTTCTACGCTGATTGATGGTTATCTGGTAAGCAGTAACGAAAATCTCAAAAAATTATCTGACGGTGTAATAACAATTACCTCTCGTTTATCTGAAGGTAATATCCTGCTTGCTGATAATAATGCACGACTGGAGGCAATGAGTACAATACAAAATATTATAGATAAAAAGAATGATTCAATAATGGCATCAGTTGATAAATGTTATCAGGAATCTCTTTCACATGGTAAGACCATAAACGATATTGCCGCTGGCAGTGCCGATATTTCTCATACTCTCGATGGGCTGAGAAAAGAAATGGATGAGGATATGAATAATGTTCATTTAGCGCTATCCGATCTATCGGCTACTGATAAAAAGATTATTGCCAATACTAAAGAGATTAGTGCTGAAATGGTTAGCTACCGTGATACCTATATGCCATTAATGGAAAAAATAACATCTATGCATCAGGAAATAGTAAAGCAACGTTTGTTAAACAAGGAGGAAAAAAATGAAGATTAAGATGTTTTTTCTGACGACTGCTTTTATTACACAAAGCACATACGCCAGCGAGCTTCCGGTCATTCCTCTAAGAGATTTAGTTAATGCCGCATTAACGCATCAGCCCTCTGTTGCTGTTTCATATTATGAGACTGAAAAGAAAAACAGTGACTTAGATCTTTCACGGGCAGCACTTTATCCTACCCTGGATCTAACATCTGGCCTTAATAATAACAGAAAGGAGTCGTCAGGTACCGAGAGAAACGTTGAAAATAAGGTGTCCTTATCATACCGAATAACGGATTTTGGAGTGAGGGGGGCTAATATCAGGAAATCTGAATATGAAAGAGATAATAGTAAAACTGACTATGAAAAAACAAAGAATATAGTGTCTCAGGAGGTTGTGACAACCTATTACAACATCAGTAAATATCGTGAAATGATTGATGGCGTAAATCTGGAGAAAGAGTTTTATAAAAAGATGCTGGAAACTTTTTCGCTGCTGGTATCTTCCGGTGTAGCTATGCAATCTGATATGCGTAAAGTACAAGTATCTATCGATGCATTAAATACCAGAAGCATTATGTATCAGTCGATGTTAGATGATGAAATGTATAAAATGCAGAATATGACTGGTCTGAATTTGTCACCAGATCAGATTCAAAGCGATGAAAAATTCAACCTCTTCAAAAAATATATCTTTGTCGAAAGTCCTGAAAAACTTATGGACATGGTGATGAAATACAACGATGACTATAAGATGCTTGTCAATACCCGAAAAGCCGCGACCGAAGATATTAATGCCGCAAAATCATCCTATTTTCCGACTGTAGATCTCGTGTCCAGCTATGTACAGAATAATCCGAGCGGTAGTGCCAAAAAAAGTGATTATGAAGATGAATTTAAAACAGGTATCAATGTCAGTTTCAACATTTTTAATGGGTTCAGAAATTCAGCCCAGGAAAGAAAAATGGTGGCAAGTTACTCGCAGGCTAAGCTGCAAATTGACGATTTTTTGATTAAAACGCGTTATAACATTGATTCACAACTTTCAAGATACGCCGCTGCAAAAGAGACTTACTCAGTGGCGGAACGTTCACATACAAACGCGTTACAGCTTACTGAATTATATGAGCAGGAGTTTCAGTTAGGGCAAAAAAGTTTGCTTGATTTAATTTCAAGCCGTAATGAAGCATTTCAGGCATATGTAAGCATGATCGACAGCAAATATAGCCTGTATATTTTAAAGTTACAGCAACTCTCATTGATTTTTCATTTAATGGATTATTTAAAAGGAAATACTGAAAGTGAGTTAAATGTAATGAAATGAATAGAAGACAAAGCGATCATCTCATGATGATAATTATTTCTTTGACGATCTTAATTATTATCCTTACCTACTTTATAGAAATTAATTCAGTGGTTCATGGTCAGGGCGTTATCACCACTAAAGATAATGCTCAGTTAATATCTCTTTCTAAAGGAGGGACGATACAAGATATTTATGTGGCCGAGGGTGATACTGTAAAAAAAGGAGAACTCCTTGCAAAGGTCGTTAACCTTGATCTGCAAAAAGAATATCAAAGGTATAGAACTCAAAAAGGGTATCTGGATAAAGATGTTAACGAAATATCTTTCATTCTTGATAAAGAAAATGAGAGTGGATTGATTACCCTGGATGGCACCCGTTCTTTAAGTAATAAAGAGGTAAAAGCGAATATTGAATTAGTGCATAGTCAGATAAGAGCTAAAGAGTTAAAAAAAACCTCTCTTGATTCTGAGATTAGCGGATTACAAGAGAAGCTGAGTTCGAAAGAAAAAGAACTCGCATTGCTTGCCGAAGAAATAAATATTCTTTCCCCACTGGTAAAAAAAGGAATTAGCCCATATACCAATTTTCTTAACAAGAAACAGGCGTATATAAAAGTTAAGTCTGAAATTAATGATATTGAAAGTAGCATCACTTTAAAAAAAGATGATATTGAGCTGGTTGTTAATGATATTGAGGCGCTTAATAATGAATTGCGATTATCTTTATCTAAAATAATATCTAAAAATCTTCAGGAACTTGA
The DNA here is from genome assembly GCF_017572645.1 of Salmonella sp. 32100201201700099SM. Taxonomy (NCBI): domain Bacteria; kingdom Pseudomonadati; phylum Pseudomonadota; class Gammaproteobacteria; order Enterobacterales; family Enterobacteriaceae; genus Salmonella; species Salmonella sp. 32100201201700099SM. Next base: position 64,848 of record NZ_JAGERQ010000002.1, read on the forward strand.
GGTTGTTAACTCTACATTAAAAGTAATAGAGAAGCAGATAAATGAGGAGGATATCTATTCACCGGTTGACGGTGTAATTTATAAAATCAATAAAAGTGCCACTACTCATGGTGGTGTGATTCAGGCGGCGGACTTACTTTTTGAAATAAAACCAAAAGTAAGGACTATGCTGGCCGATGTGAAAATACTACCAAAATACCGTGACCAAATATATGTAGATGAAGCCGTTAAGCTAGATGTCCAGTCAATTATTCAACCAAAGATAAAATCGTATAATGCGACTATCGATAATATTAGCCCTGACTCTTATGAGGAAAATACCGGAGGAACAATTCAGCGTTATTATAAAGTAATTATTGCATTCGATGTTAATGAAGATGATTTACGGTGGTTAAAACCAGGTATGACTGTTGACGCCAGTGTAATTACCGGAAAACACAGCATTATGGAATACCTGTTATCTCCTTTGATGAAAGGCGTGGACAAAGCCTTTTCAGAACCAGTTAATACTAAACGATTAGATACACCTTGAGAGTGAATATAATATTATGGGAAATAAAAGCATACAAAAGTTTTTTGCCGATCAAAATTCTGTAATTGATTTATCTTCTTTGGGTAATGCCAAAGGCGCAAAAGTTTCTCTTTCCGGGCCAGACATGAACATTACCACGCCGCATGGGTCAGTGATCATTGTCAATGGCGCTCTTTATTCAAGTATCAAAGGCAATAACCTCGCTGTTAAATTTAAAGATAAGACTATTACCGGCGCTAAAATTCTGGGCAGCGTAGATTTAAAAGATATTCAACTGGAGAGAATTGACAGCTCATTGGTTGATTCTGCTCAGGTAGAAAAGAAAGGTAATGGCAAACGACGAAATAAGAAGGAAGAAGAGGAATTAAAAAAGCAGCTTGACGAGGCTGAAAACGCAAAGAAAGAAGCTGATAAGGCGAAGGAAGAAGCAGAGAAAGCTAAGGAGGCAGCAGAAAAAGCGCTCAATGAAGCGTTTGAAGTACAGAACTCGTCAAAGCAAATTGAAGAAATGCTGCAGAACTTTTTGGCTGACAATGTAGCAAAAGACAATCTGGCTCAGCAAAGCGATGCTTCCCAGCAAAATACACAGGCTAAAGCAACGCAGGCTTCTAAACAGAACGATGCTGAAAAAGTTCTTCCTCAACCTATTAATAAAAATACCAGTACTGGCAAAAGTAATAGCAGTAAAAATGAGGAAAATAAGCTCGATGCCGAGTCTGTTAAAGAGCCGCTTAAAGTCACATTAGCGCTTGCGGCCGAGAGTAACAGCGGTAGCAAAGATGATAGTATAACTAATTTTACCAAACCTCAGTTTGTAGGTAGCACTGCTCCCAATGCCACGGTTATTATTAAAATTAATGGTATTGCTGTCGGTCAGGCTGTAGCGGATAGTTTGGGTAACTTCACCTTCACAGCGCCTGAAACATTGACTGATGGAACATACAATCTGGAGGCAGAGGCCAAGACTGCTGATGGAAGCGGTAGCGCCAAACTTGTCATTACTATCGATTCCGTTACCGATAAGCCAACATTTGAACTTTCGCCTGAAAGTAGTGTGTCCGGTCATAAGGGCTTAACGCCGACCTTGACGCCTTCAATTGTTGGTACGGCGGAAGAGAATGCTAAGGTTGACATTTATGTAGATAATAAACTGGTTGCCAGCGTTGATGTCGATAAAGATGGAAACTGGAGTTATGAATTTAAAGATAATGAATTATCTGAGGGCGAAAATAGTATAAAAGTCGTTGCCGTGGATAAAGCAGGTAATAAAAACGAAACGACGGATAGTATCATAACCGACACCATTTCTCCGGAAAAGCCGACGATTGAGCTGGATGATAGTAGTGATTCCGGCATTAAAAATGACAACATTACAAATAGCACTCTGCCAACATTTATTGGTGTGGCGGAACCTGGTTCTACAGTCTCTATTTATCTTGGGCTTAAACATCTTGGTGAGGTCATTGTTGCTAAAGATGGGACATGGAGCTATACGCTTACTACGCCGCTCAAGGATGGCGAATACAATATAACAGCAACCGCTACTGATATTGCCGGGCATACCTCTGCGACGGCAAATCTGCCTTTTACTATTGATACCCGTATCAGCTATTTCAGCGCTGAGATTGAAACGACTGATGATAGCGGTATTGTTGGAGATAACGTTACTAACAATACTCGCCCAACCTTTACAGGTAAAACTGAGCCAAATGCTATTATCAGTGTCATAAATAGTGAGACTGGCGAAGAGGTTATTTTTAAAGCGAATGACAAGGGCGAATGGACGTTCAATTTCACTTCAGACTCAGTGGAAGGGGTTAACAATCTTACGTTCACTGTTGAAGATGTCGCTGGCAACAAAAAGGATTTTTCCTTTAGTTACGTTATCGATACTGTTGCCCCTGTACCTCCGACGGTTTCTTTGGAGGATTTTGTTGTTTTACCGAATGGTATAATTTTATCAGGGAATGATTTACCGGCTTTAGTCGGTACGGCAGAGCCAAAGTTTACCATCTTATTGATGCGAGATGGTAAATTATATGACAGCATTGAGGTTGACTCAAACGGGACCTGGAATTATCAGTTTAGTAATAAATTTCTTCAGGGCGCCTATGATATTGAAATCATTTCTCAGGATGCCGCCGGTAATAAATCCTCTACTGTTAAATATTCTTTTACTATTCAAACTGAAGTTGTACCTCCAAAAGCGGAACTCGATGCCAGTGATGATTCCGGTGCAAAAGGCGACTGGATTACCAATAAACATAATGCTCTGACATTACTGGGAACAGCGGATAGGTTTGCTACCGTAAATATCCTTATTGATGGTAAAACGATAGGCGTGACGACTGCGGATGCAGACGGTAACTGGAATTTTGATATTTCCCGAAATCTGTCTGACAATGTTTATAAGATTACGGTTGAATCCATCGATCCTTTAGGAAGAACGTCATCTGTAGATTATCAGCTTACCATTGATAGCTTTACGCCGATCCCTACTGTTATGTTGCATGATAGCGCTGACTCTGGCGTTAAAGGCGATATGATTACTAAAATTAATACGCCGTTGTTTACCGGGATGGCTGAAGCTAATGCTAAGGTTTCCATCTATGTTGACGGTGTGTTAAGTGGTGAGGCTATTGCTGGCGATGATGGTGTATGGAATTTTCAATTTACCACAGCGTTATCCGATGGCTCGCATGACGTAACGGTAAAAGTAGAAGATATTGCCGGTAATACTGCCTCCTCATCAGCGTATAATTTCCAAATCGTAACGCAAACGCAAAAACCAACAATAGAGTTGGTCAACGATACGGGGGTTGATAATACAGACCATATTATTAATGAAAAGAATCCTGCACTGACAGGGACCGCTGCACCCTATTCAACGGTTAAACTCTATGTTGATGGCGCACTGATCGCTGAGGTCAGAACAAATAAAAATGGCAGATGGGAGTATACCCTGAAAGCCGATCAAGGTTTGGTTGATGGCGATCATAGAATAACCGCTTCAGTTGAAGATATCGCTGGCAACATTGCCCATTCGGATCCTTTCTTAATTAGCGTCGATACTGCTATTTCAATACCGATAGTTTCATTGAGCCCGGATTCAGATTCGGGAATTGCAGATGATAATTTAACGAATATCGTTAAACCTACCTTGCACCTAAAAGATATTGATCCGGACATTATCAGTGTTCAGGTATGGGATGCCATGTCTGATACGCAGATCGGTGTTGCCACGCAACAACCTGATGGTTCATGGGCCTATACCTTTACTTCAGATTTAACGGAAGGCTTGCATCAGGTTTATGTCAAGGTTGAGGACATTGCGGGTAATAAAGCGAACAGCGCGGTATTCGATTTTACTATCGATACCACAGTATCAACGCCGGTGATTTCCCTGCTTTCTAAGGATGATACGGGGGTGACAGGCGATAACCTGACCAATATCAATAAGCCAGGTTTTGCTATTTCCGGTGTTGATGCCGATGCGCATCGGGTCGTCGTACAGGTGATGCACAATGGCGTGAGCGAAGAGATCGAACTTTCCCACCTCAATGGTAGTTGGTTATTTACACCAGGGAATACGTGGGCGGATGGCAGCTACACGTTAACGGTGAAAGTAGAAGATAAGGCAGGAAATACCAGCTATTCAGCGCCGCTGACGGTCGTTATCGATACCCAAATCGCCATTGATGGGGTGGAACTGGTCAACGATAGCGGCGTGAAAGGCGATAATATGACCAACGACGACCGTCCCCACTTTCGTGTGACGGTACCTACGGATGTCAATGAAGTCCGTCTGAGCATTGACGGTGGTAATTCGTGGGTTCAGGCAACCCCGGGCGTGGCAGGAAGCTGGGAGTATATCTGGCCGACAGACCTGGCAGATGGTCAATACACGCTAACGGTGGAAGCGACTGATAAAGCAGGCAATACAGTGACGAAGACCATCGATTTCGCGGTGGATACCACGCTGTCAGTGCCGGTCATCGTACTGAATAGCGCGGACGATACCGGTGTCCAGGGCGATAACATGACGAATCGCACCCAGCCGACATTTGCCCTGCAGCATATTGATGATGATGCCGTTCGCGTTACGGTCAGCGTGGAGCATGGCGGCGTCACCACCACATTTGACGCCACGAAAGGCACAGGCGGATGGACCTTTACGCCGACAGGGGCGTGGGCGGATGGGGATTATACCCTGAGTGTGTCAGTCGAAGATAAAGCGGGGAACACCAGTCATTCTGCATCGCTGACGGTGACGGTGGACACGCAAATCGCCATTAATAACATTGAACTGGTCAATGACAGCGGTATTCCCGACGATAATCTGACTAATAACGTGCGTCCGCACTTCCAGGTGACGGTACCGACGGATGTCAACGTGGTGCGCCTGAGCATTGACGGCGGCAAGACGTGGTTCAACGCTACCCAGAGCGCGACGCCGGGCGTCTGGGATTATACCTGGCTGGCTGATGTGGGAGAGGGGAAGCATACCCTGACAGTGGAGGCGACCGACAAGGCGGGAAACCAGACGACGCAGCAACTGGACTTCATCATTGATACCCTACTGTCAGAACCGACTATCGTGCTGGACAACACGGACGACAGCGGAACAAAAGGCGATAACCTGACCAACGTAAATAAGCCGACGTTTTTACTGGGCAATATTGACGTAGACGCGCGGTATGTCACGGTTGAGGTGCTGCATGGCGGCACGAAAGAAGTGCTGACGGCCACCAAAGGCGCGACCGGCATCTGGAGCGTGACACCGACCGGCACATGGGCAGATGGCGACTATACGCTGACGGTGAGGGTGGAGGATGATGCGGGGAACGTAAAATACTCAGCGCCGCTGACGGTCACGGTTGATACCCAAATCACCATCGATGTTATTGAACTGGTTAATGATAACGGTATTCCCGGCGACAACCTGACCAATGACGTTCGTCCACACTTCCGCGTCACGGTGCCAGGGGATGTCAACGAGGTACGTCTGAGTATCGACGGCGGTAATACGTGGGTTCGTGCAACACAGGGCACGGCAGGGATCTGGGATTACACCTGGCCGAAAGATGTGACCGACGGGCTACATACCCTGACGGTAGAAGCGACCGATAAGGCGGGAAATAAGACGACGCAGACGCTCGATTTTACCATTGATACCCGGCTGTCAACGCCTACCATCGCTATGGACAGCAGGGACGATACAGGCGCCATTGGCGATCATATTACGAGCGTCAAAAGACCGGGCTTTACCATTGGCAATATTGACGCCGATGCGCACTCGGTCATTTTGCGGATCACACAGGGCGGCAATAGCCAGGAAGTGACACTAACCCAGGTTGGAGGACAGTGGCGCTTTACGCCAGATGCTGACTGGGCGGACGGTAGCTATACGCTGACGGTAGAGGTAACGGATAACGCAGGAAACGTTCGTCAGTCCACGCCGCTGGTGGTGACGGTGGACACGCAAACCAGCATTACTGATATTACATTGGTCAATGATCATGGCGTACCTGATGACAATCTAACTAATAGCACCCGTCCGCAGTTTGAGATCACGGTGCCGGCGGATGTGAATTCTGTGCAACTGAGCATTGATGGGGGCGCAAACTGGGTGAGCGCGACGCAGGGTATCGAAGGCGTCTGGGGCTATACCTGGCCAACGGATATGGGCGATGGAAAACACACCCTAACCGTCATGGTCACCGACAGAGCGGGCAATACGGCGACGCAAACGCTTGAATTTTTCATCGACACCCGGTTGTCGACGCCGACCATTGCGCTGGATAGCACGGATGATACCGGTACGCCTGGCGATGATATGACCAATCGCACCCGGCCGACTTTTATTCTGCAGAATATCGATTCGGATGTTATCAACGTTACAGTCAGCGTCACGCATAATGGAACGACAACCTCGTTTACCGCGACACAGGGGGCTGGAGGATGGAGCTTTACACCGCCAGCGCCGTGGGGCGACGGTGATTATACGCTGACGGTGACAGTGGAGGATCGGGCGGGAAATACGCGTCCGTCTACGCCGCTGACGGTGACAGTGGATACGCAAATAGCCATTGATCATATTGAATTAGTCAACGATAGCGGCGTCCCTGGCGATAATGTGACAAAACATGTGCGTCCGCAGTTCCAGATCTCGGTACCGGATGATGTGGAAAAGGTTCTTCTGAGTATTGACGGCGGCACGACCTGGGTTACTGCAATCAAGAGTTCGACGGCTGGCATTTGGGATTACACCTGGCCGACGGATATGCCAGAGGGACAGCATACCCTGATCGTGGAAGTGACTGACGGTGCGGGTAATAAGATGACGGGGACGCTCGATTTCACTATCGACATCACGTTGTTGACGCCAACCATTGAGCTAGCGCCCGATCAGGATACCGGACAGAATAAGAACGATAATCTGACCAGCGTCACTCAGCCGGTATTTGTGTTGGGGAGTATCGATAAAGATGTTCGACACGTGGAATTGAGTATTGAGCATAACGGCACGTTTAAAACGGTGGTACTCACCGAATCAGCCGACGGCTGGCGCTATCGACCGGATTCTGCTTTGGCGGACGGTAGCTACACATTCACCGTGACGGTAACAGATGTGGCCGGTAATCAGCAAACATCCGCGCCTTTAAAGGTGACGATAGACGGTACGTTGACTACGCCGGTGATTGAGCTGGCGGCCGGCGAAGATAGCGGTACTGTTGGCGATCGCCTCACCAATCACGATCGGCCTGTGTTCGACATACGCCAGATTGATTCTGACGTTACGCGCGTGATGGTCAAAGTAACTTACAACGGTAAAACGCACGAGGAAGCGGCGGTATTCACCAATGGTCAATGGCGCTTTACGCCTTCTGCGAGCTGGGCTGATGGCTCATATCAGTTAGCCGTTGTGGTGGAAGATCTGGCGGGGAATGTAAAAGAATCTGCGCCGTTAGAGGTACGTATTGATACCACGACAACCATTAACAATATCGTATTGCTTAATGATACTGGCGTGCAGAATGATCAATTAACGAATGTTGCCAAACCGTCATTCAGAATTGACGTTCCCGGTGATGTCGTCCAGGTACGCGTAACCCTGGATGGTGGCGCTAACTGGAATGTGATACGCAAAAATGCCGACGGACAGTGGATTTTTGACAGCCCGAATACTCTGGTTGACGGCACATATACCCTTCGCGTAGAGGCCACGGATGAGGCAGGTAATATTGCGAATAAAGATTTAGTATTTAATATCGATACTAATATACAGGTTCCGACTATTGCTTTAGACGCAGGACAAGATACCGGAGCGAATACAGCCGATAATATTACTAATATTTCACGACCCACCTTTACGATTGGTAATGTTGACCCCGATGTTATCAAAGTCGTGGTGACGATTGATGGTCATGATTATAACGCGACTAAGGTTGGGGCTGGTTGGCAATTTACACCAGGCAATGCCATTCCGGATGGTTCTTATAATATTACCGTTACGGTTGAAGATAAGGCCGGAAATACCGCGACATCGAAACCATTACCTGTTGTGATAGATACGACGGCTGAAATTGAAAGCGTCACGTTGGTTACAGATAGCGGTGATAGCGATGTAGATAACATTACCAAAGTCGACAAGCCGCAGTTTAGTATTGTTACCGCTGATGATATTACCCATGTGCGCGTTAAAATCGATAACGCCGCTAATTGGATTGAACTCACAAAAGGAGGGGATGGTCGCTGGATATTTAATGTCGGTTCGGCATTACCTGATGGGCAACACACTCTCTTGGTTGATGTGACTGATATCGCCGGCAACGTTGCGCAAGAAACGCTGCAGTTTACGATTGATACGACTCTGCGAGAGCCGACAATTGTACTCGATCCCACCCATGATACTGGTGATGATACTAATGATAATCTTACCAGGATTAACAAACCGGTGTTTATTATCGGTAATGTCGATAATGATGTATCACACATTGTGGTTCATCTTGATGGTCGGGATTACACCATTGAAAACAAAGGGGGGAATTTAACCTTTACGCCGGATCAACCGCTGTCTGACGGTCAGCATACGATCTCTGTTACCGTAACGGATATTGCTGGTAATACCAAAACATCGGCCGAACTGCAGATTGAAATCGACACGCAGGTTCAGATTGACAGTGTTACGTTAACAACAGATAGCGGCGTCAACGATCACGATAATGTCACCAATGCTACCCGTCCCTCTTTTGAAATTGCAACGCCTGATGATGTGACATCGGTGCTGGTTTCTTTCGATGGCGTAAACTGGACGCCCATCAGTAAAAATGCGGCCGGGCAGTGGCAATTTACTGCAGGTAGCGCATTGTCTGATGGTCATTATACTCTCCATGTCCAGGCGACGGATCGGGCAGGGAATACGGCAAATTCCACGCTGGGCTTTACCGTGGATACGCAGATTGACGGCCTGAGCGTCGTGATGCTGGACGACGCCGGAAAGGATTCTACGGATGGTATTACGAATATTACCTCTCCACGTTTTGAAATTTCAGCCAGAGAACAGTTGCAGAGCGTGACGGTAATTTTAAACGGGAAATCCAGCACCCTGACTCAGGGGGCAGGTAATAAATGGCTGTTTACCCCTGATACACCGTTAGTGGATGGAACTTACAAAATAGAAATAGTGGCTGAAGATATCGCAGGTAATAAAATTAGCAAAGAGGTATCATTCACAATAGACACTATTGTTTCTGATCCCAGTATTGATTTGCTGGATGCGGATGATACTGGCGAAAGCGCTGTTGATAATATTACGAGTGTCACTACACCACGTTTCGTTATTGGCAATGTACCCGCCGATATTGATACTGTTGTAATCAGAATTAACGGCGTTTCTTATCCGGTTACGGCAAATGGCAATAACCTCTGGGAATTTCAGGTTCCCGTTGCGTTAAACGATGGCGTATATGAAGCCGTTGTTGTCTTCAGAGATATTGCCGGAAATACTTCTGAAACTAAGCTGCCCTTTACCATTGATACCACGACAAGCGTCAGTGTCAGAATGGAGCCAGCGTCTGATACCGGCAGCTCCAATAGCGATAACCTTACGAATAAGCAAAATCCCAAATTCGAAGGTACTGCAGAGCCCAATGCGAAACTGGTGATTACCATTGTTGACGATAAGTCAGGTCGGGAGGTTTTAAAACACACGATTACGGTTGGCGCCGATGGCAACTGGAGTGTGACGCCGAATATACTGCCGGATGGCATGTATACCATCAACGTCGTCGCAACAGATGTCGCGGGAAATACTGCGCAAACGCAGGAAAGATTCACTATCGATACGGTTACGATCGATCCCACCATTCGCCTTTCGGATCCATCTATTGATGATCAGTATGAGGCAACCAGCCTGCGTCCTGAGTTCAAAGGGCTCGCCGAAGCGTTCTCGACGATTATGATTCAGTGGGATGGGAAAGTGGTCGGCTCGGCAAACGCCAATGCGAATGGTGAATGGAGTTGGACGCCGCCATCAGTATTAGCGCCAGGCTCCTATGTTGTGAGCATTGTTGCCAAAGATAAAGCGGGTAATGAATCGTCGCAGGTCGACTTTCCTGTAGTAATACCTGTTATTGATGTCACGCCTCCAACCATAAAGCTCAGCGAGGAGAGCGATAGTGGTGCCTTAGGAGACTTTACGACGAATAATAAAACGCCGACCCTGATTGGGAGCACGTTACCTAATACGATTGTGAGTATTTATGTGGATGGCGTGAAGGTCGGCGAGGCGACAGCGGATACAGCGGGCCGATATACTTTCCAGTTATCGGAAATGAAAGATGGCCATTATGTCGTCCAGGTGGGTATCGTCAACCCTCGCGATAATAGCGAACTGCGTTCCACCGCCGTTGATGTCACTATCGATACCGAGGTTGCTGAACTGGTATGGAATATATCTGGAATGCATGAGGGCGGATATATCAACACGGTGACGCCGGAGATTGGCGGCACCAGTGAGCCAAACAGCAAAATCACTATCTTTGTGAATGGCGTTGAAAAAGCGATTGCTTATACGACAGGCGCAGGACACTGGGGCGTAGTATTACCCGCTTTGGGTAATGACGGTAATTATGAATTAACGTTTAAAGTTGAAGACGTTGCCGGCAATATCAGAGAGTTTGGTCCGCAGAATGTGATACTGGATACGGTAATTTCGCCGTTAACCGTGGTATTACGCGAAGCTGATGACAGTGGCAAAGTTGGCGACTGGATCACCAATAAATCTCATGTCACCATCGATGGTACTGCCGAAGCCGGAAGTACTTTGACCATCAGGAATCCGCAGGGAGTGGTTATTGCTACCCTGGTGGTAGGCAATGATGGTCGATGGAGCGCAGAATTAGATCTGCGTGAAGGTAGTAATGCCTTTGTCGTGGTATCGGAAGATAAAGCGGGCAACAGCCAACAAAAAGATATTCTGATAGAACATGATACGCAGATTGAAATCAGCGATATTTCATTAAGTCGGGATACTAATAGCGGTGATAAATATGATCTGATTACCAATAATAAGTCTCCGGTACTGGTTGCCATGACCGATCCCGGCGCGACGGTACAGGTTTATATTAATGGTGTGTTACAAGGCACAGTAGAGGCGAGTTCGTCAGGTAATATTAGCTATACCATGCCGGCAAATAGCGCCGACGGCGAGTATCAGGTGCAATTTGTTGCTACGGATACTGCTGGTAACCGGGTTGAATCTGCGATTACGACCGTGACAATCGATTCTCAAATTGCTGTCTTTGATATTGATGAAGATTCATTACCGGCCCTCTCTAATAACCGGGCGTTGTCAGTCTCAGGCGTCGGGGAGGCTGGTTCTCAGGTCAGCATCTTTGTCGATGGTAAATTAGTCAACGTTGTTATGGTTGAGGCTGATGGCTCATGGCGCGCGCCGATACTGCTGCAAGATGATGGTACGTTTAATATTCATTTCAGCATTACTGACGTTGCTGGCAACACTCAAGTAAGCAAGAATTACAGTGTGGATGTCGATTCATCAACCGACTTCCCAACGCTCAACCTTGAAGATGCGAGCAACTCTGGTTCACTTGACGATCTGATTACTAATCACAACAAGCCTGTGTTAGTTGGCACCGCAGAAGCGGGAGCCACAATCCATATTTATGTGGATGAAAAGATCGTGGCAAATGTGCTTGTGCTTGAAGATGGAACCTGGTCCTATCAGTTTGATAATGCGTTAAAAGATAGTGAATATTCTATCCGTGTGGTTGCCGAAGACCCGGCAGGTAATACGGCAGAATCGCCTCGCTTACTCGTCACGATAGATACCAGTACGTTTATCGATAATCCTGCTATGGTGGCAGGTTCTGATAACGGTATTTTCAGTAATGATAGTATAACGAGTCAGACCCGGCCTACGTTTAGTATTTTTGGAGAAATGAACCAGAGTGTTCAGATTTTCATTGATGGGGTGTTAGTCGATACGATCACGGTGACGGACAGAAATCAAGTTTATCGACCTGAGTCACCGTTGGGCGATGGTTCCCATAGCATTTATTATGTTATCACCGATAAAGCAGGCAACACGGCTACCTCGAAAACGCTAAACTTTACTATCGATACCTTTAATACGACGCCTGTCGCCATTGATTCTATCGGTGGACAAACGTTAGCAGAGATGACCGGTAGTGATGGCAAAATATATATAACGGACACGACGCGTAACTTATTGTTTAGTGGCAGTGCCGAGCCCAATAGCAAAATAGAAATCATCATTAATGGCTTAAATGTGGGGGAAGTTTGGGTTAATGAAAAAGGCCACTGGCAGATGCCGGTGAACCCGCTTTATTTCACAGAAGGCCAACTGGATATCACTGTTAAATCTACGGACCGTGCTGGTAACGTAAATCAGGAAAAGTATTCCATTTGGGTCGATACGCATATCCAGGTATTTACCAGCGAGCTTGATGACAATAAATCATCATCGAAAACGGACTGGTGGAGTAATAGCTCCACTATTACCATGAGAGGTATGGGGGAAATTGGCGCTACGGTATCATTAATCGTGGCAGGGGTCACGCTGGCAACCGCTGTCGTTGCGGCTAATGGGCAGTGGGAATTATCGACCGATCAGCTTCCGGAAGGGAAATACGATATCACTTTGAGTATTGAGGATAACGCAGGCAACCGTAAGGAAGAGGTACATGAAATATTTATTGATCGAACGCCGCCAAACGCTCCGGTCGTAACTTATTCAGACATTGTCAACGATCTAATTATTATGCAGGGAACGGCGGAAGCCAAATCTCAGCTAATAATAACCGATAGTAATGGGAATACTTATACGTTAACCGTTCCTGATAATGGTAAATGGAGTATGGCGATCCCGTATCCATCGGAAGGGAAGTTTACCATTACGAGTGTGGATGCGATTGGTAACCGGAGTGATGATGTCCCTCTCGATATCATGAAAGAGGTTCCCGTTATTTCATTATCTCCAGACTCAGACAGTGGTACGGTGGGCGATAATATTACGCGCGATAAGCAACCTACCTTTATTATCGGGAATCTGGAAAGCGATGTTGTGGTCGTTCAGGTCGATATCAATGGGACAGTATATAATGCTGAAAAAAATGCCGATGGCGTTTGGTTCTTTACGCCAGGTACACCGTTAGCTGATGGTTCCTATACGATATCGGTAATCGCAAGCGATGCCGCGGGTAATCAGAAAAACTCGTTACCCATTACCGTTACGATCGACAGTACGCTGACGGTGCCGGAGATTGCGTTGGCAGCAGGTGAAGACAATGGCGTTTCAGACAGCGATAACGTGACGAATCACACCCAGCCTAAGTTCACGCTGCAGCATATTGATGCTGATGTGACCGGGGTGACCGTAAACGTGACGCATAACAGCGTGACAGACACCTATCAGGCGACGCAAGGCGCGGATGGCTGGACCTTCACGCCGCCAGCCGCCTGGAATGATGGTACCTACACGCTGAGCGTGACGGTGGTGGATCGCGCGGGGAACTCACAGCAATCTGCTTCGCTAGCGGTGACGGTTGACTCAACGGTGACGGTAACAGCGGATAGCCAGCATGACGATGCGAGCGATGACGCCACGCCAACAGCGGTTACTCCACCGGAGTCTGAAACAGTGAATGCCGAAAGCGATACGCATCTTCGTACAGTGCCGTCTGCGGCGGAAGAAAGCGTGGTGAAGGAGACGGCCTATAGTATTACATTGTTAAACGCTAACTCTGGGGATGAAATAGATCGTTCAATTAGTCAGACACCTTCTTTTGAAATATCAGTACCTGAGAATATTGTTAATGTCAGTGTTATGTTTGAAGGAGAAGAGTTTACTCTGCCGATAACTAACCAGAAAGCAATATTCGAAGTTCCGCTATCTTTAGAAGATGGTGAATATACTATGGACGTGAAATTCATTGATAAGGACGATGATTTCCTGATTAAGGAAAAAACATTCTCAGTCGATCACTCCTCGGCGGATATTGTGAACGCAATGAATGCAAGAGGAAAGACCGAGGATGATATTAATGATTCCCCTTCCACGAGTTCTGTAGGGCACAACAATAACGGCGCTATTGATGTTTTCGCCGTTAATGAAGTTACGCTACCTGTAGATAATCAAGAAGAACACGCATAATAACGGAGGCCCCTCACCTTTGGGTGAGGGGGTTTACTTATGGATAAAAAACTAGAACCTTATTATTTAAGTGCGGAAACGGCATTATCTATAGTGTCTAAAAAATTCAACATAAAAATTGACATCAAAGAGGATGATATAAATTTAAGATTTAAAAAGTACGACAGAAATAACACTGATGACTCTATACAAATGAAGAATTTCTTTTTGTCGTTAGGGCTTTCTCTACAGGATATATTATTTAATAATGGTGAGGATTTACTAAATGAGCCTATGCCGATTTTACTATTAACACCAGAAATGAAGTGGATGGTGTGTGTGAGCGGCGGGCAAAAAATAAAGTTGGTAAACGCGCGCGGTGAACTCTGTTATGTTGAAATTGAAGATGAATATTTAAAAGAGTTATCTGCATTTAGTATACTACCTTTAAATAAAGTTGTTGATAGTATAAGAGTAAAAAATATCATAAAAAACTCTTTATCGATGAACAAGATTTTTTATACTAAATACTTCTTTTCATCTCTTTTTATGGCAATTTTTGCGTTAACTATCCCAGTATTTAGTAATCTGTTCTATGATAAGCTTGTTCCAAGCGCTTCGGTTTCATCGTTATTTGGCGTGGCTATAATTGTTGCTGTATTTATTGTTTTTGAGTTTATCCTTCGTACTTCGAAAGATATTTATCAGTCTATCACAGCAAGGCAGGATGACGTCGATATTGATATCGCATTTCTTGAAGCGGTACTTTATAGTAAAAAGAAAAATGGCAGATCCATGTCATCAGCATTTGTGCTATGGAATGAGTTTCAGAAAATTAAACCCGTTTTATTAAACTCGATCTTTCAACGTATAGCCGATATTCCAATATTTATTATATTTCTCATTGTTATATATGTAAATTTAGGTCTGGTCGTTATTGTACCTGTTACCATGTTTATCGTCTCTATTATTATTTCCCTCGTTAACCACCATTATACTAATGAGTTAATGAACAAACAAAAAGAAGGACAGAAGAACAGGAATATTTTTATCTCAGAAGTTTTCTTATCTATTAAAATGATCCATACCTTAAATAATCAAGGTTTACTTTTTGATTGGGTCAACACATCAAATGAACAGTCGTATCTTAACCTGAAGATAAGGAAATTAAATCTTATCTATCAATCTATATTGGGGAGTATGTCATCTATTACCCAAATAACTATTATGGTAATAGCCTTTTTTATGGTAATCAAGGGTGATGTTACTACTGGCGCAATTGTTTCATCTGTCATTGTCTCTGGTCGTATTTCCGGGATCATTTCGAATTTTTCTTCTACATTAATCTCTATTTTATCAGCAGAAAAAACCGGTAAGGATCTGCTTTCTTTTTTTGATGAAGATCAGGCAGAAAAAACACCGGCATTACAGTCAATATCAAAGTGCAATGGCGATATCTCTATTCGGGGCGTGAGTTATCAGTATGATGCTCAATCTCCGATGATTATTAATCGACTGTCTATAGACATACCTGCGGGGCAGCGTGTCGCAGTGATAGGCGAATGCGGTGCAGGAAAAAGCTCATTACTGGGAATGCTATCTGGCTACCTTTCGCCAACAGACGGTGCCATTTTATATGATGGATATAACTTAGGACATTTATCGCAGAACTTTTTTTCTCAGCATTTAAGTGTGGTGACGACACATGATGTTTTATTCACCGGAACCATTGAAAGTAATTTCGCGTTAAAACCGCAAAACGACAGGGGACGAGTACTCAAGGCGCTTCATCTGGCGAACTGTGGTTTTATCTTGCAACATCCTATGGGGCTGAAGTTTCCGGTGAATTTTATGGCTAAAAACCTGTCATCCGGACAGCAGCAGCAGTTATTATTAGCACGTAGTCTGAGCAGTAACGCCAGCGTCTTTTTATTGGATGAACCAACATCAAATCTGGATGAGAATACCGAGAAGCAAATTTTTGATAACTTAGATGAGTTTATTCATGGGAAAACGTTGATCATGGTGACGCATCGTCGATACCTGATAAAGTATTTTGACCGGGTCCTGGTAATGAAAGGTGGAAAAATAATCCGTGATTGTTCTCCGGATAAATTATTAATGTAAAATAAGCCGCGCTTGTCGCTGTTATCAGGTGGTACTGCTTAATAAAAAAGACCCGTTGCACAAACGGGTCTTTTTTTGTCATTTAACGAGTCGGCAACGTCTTCAATAAGTTTAGCTCAATTCTGTTAGGGCTATTCCACTTGCCATTTTTGGATAACCACACCTGGCGGCCCTCATCAACGGCAATGCGAGGGACGTGATGGTTCGCAAGGCTACCCCTGGCGCGCGATTCCGCGTTGAGATAACCAGTGGGCGGCTTCAGCGGCAGCGATAGCGTATCAGGTCAGCACCATCGGCCATTCTGGCGGGGTCTGGCTCATCGTTTCGACCATCACGGCTTCAATGTTATGCCAGATCGCAGCGAGATCCATCATGGTAATACCGAGTAAGCCGGTGGCAAACCAGCAGGCGGATACCACGCCCAGACCGCTACTGATCACCGCCAGACCAATATAATCTGATTTACGGAAACGGATATTGAGCGTGCTGGCTAAAAACATGAGCACGGCGCTCAGCAGTTGCCAACGGAGAAGAACGACACCAGTGGTTATGGCAGCCATGAAACATTTCCTCTGAATAGACCTTTGTCCAGGACAGCGCGGCGTTGCTCCCGGGAAGCATGGGATATTCTGGCTATCGACGGACGTCACATCAACATCGAATGAAACATTGTTTCTATTTCATTGTTTTTGTGAACTATATCACAAAAACAGGCTTATTCGCCAGATCGGCAATGTATTTTTTGTGCGTTTTATAACCTTATTTTTTGTGTGACTTCTGTGCGTCCGTAGAGAAACTGCCGGAAAGCAAAGATGTATTATTACTACTCTTTTATTTTTTTTCGTGAAATTCAGACCTGATAAAAATATCAAGTTATTTATCAAAAGAAAGGAGTAAAGATGTATACCCCATCGTTTACTTGAGTATAAATCTGATATTATCAAAAATATTTAGCGTCCTGCCTGGTATGCGAGAGAGATTGCGCGTAGTTATTAATGGTAAATGTTGATCGGTAAAAGTCTGTTGCTAATATTGATAAATTCATGCACCGTAAACCTCCGTTTGGTTCACGTCTTATTTTGCCAACAATAGTCACAAATAATGCAGGGAAATAGGCTGAAAATGAGTCAAAGCACACGACGCAAGGTGTTGAGATTTCTCGGAACGATCATTGTGGTGTTACTTCCTGTATTGCTGGCGATCTGGTTTGCTCATATCCGGGCAGTCTCTGAAACCAGAAATCAGTTACATTCATTTGCGCAGTTGGTATTAGATAAAACGGAGCGGGTTATCCTGCAAGCAGATTTAGCCCGCGATGCCGCTGAACAATATCAGGGGCAAGCCTGTACGCCAGCCCATCAACAGCGAATGCTGAATATTATCCGCGGTCGTTTGTACATTAATGAGTTGATTTATGCGAAGGGCCAGCGTTTTCTATGCTCTACGGTTATGACGCCAACAAGTCCTTATTTTATTCCCCGCGCTGACTATAAACGAAAGCCTGACATCGCTATTTATTACTATCGTGATACGCCTTTTTTCAACGGTTATAAAATGACATATATGCAGCGGGGAAACTATGTCGCGGTTATCAATCCCTTATCTTATAGCGAGGTGATGTCAGACGATCCGGCGTTGGCCTGGGGAATGTATGATACGGTGACCAACACCTTTTTCTCCCTGAGTGAACAGGCGCAGGCTGATCAGCTATTACCTTTGGTACGACGGAGTGAACCTGTGTTCCAACAGGGTGAGCGTTTTTATACTCTGGTTAAATCAGCAAAACGACCGGTTGCCGCGATTGTGTCAACCTCAAAGCAACGCTTTTACCAGAACCTCTTTCATCAGCTTACGTTAACGCTACCGTTAGGGATCATCTGTAGCATTATCGTCTTATTTATGTGGTCACGATCCCGGCAGGCATATTACTCACCGCGTCGATTGCTGCAACGGGCCATTACTAGGCACCAGCTTTGCCTTCATTATCAGCCGATCATTGATATCCGAAACGGGACATGTGTAGGTGCCGAAGCGCTATTGCGTTGGCCGGGCTATCACGGTCCGGTGATGAGCCCGTGCGAATTTATTCCGCTGGCGGAAAAAGAGGGGATGATTGAGCAGATCACCGATTATGTCGTCGAAGAGGTATTTAATGATTTAGGTGGTTTTCTGGCCGCGCACCCGCATCTTTATGTCTCTATCAATCTCTCTGCCGCCGATTTTCTCTCTTCCCGACTAATTGTGATGATTCATGAAAAAACGCGTCAGCATTCAGTGCTTGCGCAACAGATAAAGGTTGAAGTGACTGAGCGCGGATTTATTGATGTGCCTAAAATGACGCCGATTATTCAGGCGTTTCGCCAGGCGGGATACGAGGTGGCAATTGATGACTTTGGTACCGGCTATTCGAACTTGCATAACCTGTACTCATTAAATGTCGACCTTTTAAAAATTGATAAATCTTTTGTCGACACGCTAACCACTAATAGCGCCAGCCATTTGATTGTGGAACATATTATTGAAATGGCGCAAAGTTTGCGGCTAAAAATCATTGCTGAGGGGGTTGAAACGGCTGAACAGGTTAGCTGGTTGCTAAAACGCGGCGTTCAATATTGTCAGGGATGGCACTTTGCGAAGGCGTTGCCACCGCAGGAATTCATCGCCTGGTTACAACAAACGCCCGCGCCTCTGACGATACGCGGGCAGACGCCCTACAGGCGGTGACGGTAATCGCTGGGAGTGCGATCGAACTCGCGGCGAAATACACGCGAGAAGGTTTGCTGCGATACATAGCCCAGGTCCATCGCGATATCAAAAATCGGGCGCTCGGTCGTTCGTAGCTCAACGGCCGCCAACAGGAGACGGCGCTGGCGAATATACTCGCCTAATGTTTGATGCGTTACCGTACGAAACATCCGCTGCAAATACCACTTGGAGTAGCCCGATTTTTTTGCCACCACATCAATGTTTAGCGGTTGGTCGATATGTTCATCAATCCATTCGATAAGGGTCTGAATTATCTGCTGATGCGACATATTGTTGCCTCTTAAACAGTATTCGATTCGTCGTTTTGTCTGCGGGCGAGTATAATTCCTCAAGTTAACTTGAGGTAAAGCGATTTATGGAAAAAAAATCTCCCCGTTTAAAAGCCTTACTGACGCCGGGGGAAGTTGCGAAACGTAGCGGTGTTGCTGTGTCCGCCCTGCACTTCTATGAAAGCAAAGGGCTAATTACCAGTATCCGTAATAGCGGTAACCAACGGCGATACAAGCGTGACGTGTTGCGTTATGTCGCGATTATCAAGATCGCCCAGCGTATCGGCATCCCGCTGGCAACTATCGGCGACGCGTTTGGTATCTTGCCGGAAGGGCATACGTTAAGCGCGAAAGAGTGGAAGCAGCTCTCATCGCAGTGGCGCGAAGAGTTAGACCGACGTATTCATACGCTGGTGGCGTTGCGCGATGAGCTGGACGGTTGTATCGGCTGCGGCTGTTTATCGCGTAGCGACTGTCCGCTGCGAAATCCAGGCGACAGACTTGGCGAACACGGGACGGGCGCCCGGCTGCTTGAAGATGATTAACATGCACTCGGCCATCGGGCTGAGCTCACCTAAAACTAAAGCGCCGCTAAGGGCGCTTTAGTTTGTTTCCGGTCTTTGTCTTTCGCTCTATCCCGCTGATTACAGGAGGGTTTCCCCCGACGTCAACACACCTCATATCGAGCACGTGGTGGAGGTTCCGGTTTGTGTTGATACTGTAAGTGTAAGCGACGACGCCCTGTTCGCCAGCGAAATGCTGATTTTTTAGCCGAAATTTTTACGGCAACTGCCATAATTTTCTATAGTTAGTTGGCATACCTTACAGGAGACAGCCATGCTGACGGTGCACCATTTAAATCAGTCTCGTTCGCAGCGTATCCTCTGGGCGCTGGAAGAGCTGGCGTTGCCTTACCAGATTGTGCGTTACCAGCGTGAAAAGACCATGCTGGCGCCGCCGGCATTGAAAAAAGTGCATCCGCTGGGCAAGTCTCCGGTTATCGAAGATCACGGTATGGTTATTGCGGAATCGGGCGCCATCCTGGAATATTTGCAGGACACTTACGACAGTATCGGACGCTTTAAGCCTGCGGATGCGCAGGGAAAACAACACTATCGATTCTGGCTACATTACGCTGAAGGTTCGCTCATGCCCTTGCTATTGATGAGACTGCTCTTTACCTCTCTGGGTAAACCGCCGGTACCATTGGGCCTGCGAACGTTGGGCGGCGTTATCGGTAAGGGCGCGCAAAAAACGTACCTCAATCCGCAACTGGAAACCCATGCGCGCTTTATTGACGGGCATCTGGCAAATCACCCCTGGTTTGCCGGAGAGCAGTTAAGTATGGCGGATATCCAGATGAGCTTCCCGCTATTTGCGCTGCTTGCCCGAGGCGGAATCGCTCATCTCGACCATATCAACGCATGGAAAGCGCGGGTAGAAATGCGTCCAGCCTGGCAGCGAGCGATTCAGCAGGGCGGTCCGTTTACCATTCCCGGCGGATAACGGTGTTTTTGTGAGCAGATTGCGCAACGTATTTGCTAACAGCGATGCGAAAAATTGTTGCTGGATTGCGCAGGGACGATAACGTTTGCGCATCGTCTGGCGATTTATTGAGCATACTAAGCAGAAAAGCATAAAAAGCGGCAAAGTTCAGTTGAAAAAGCGTTGATGATCGCTGGATAATCGTTTGCTTTTTTTTGCCACCCGTTTTGTATACGTGGAGCTAAACGTTTGCTTTTTTGCGGCGCCCCGGTTGTCGTAAATGTAGCACAAGGAGATAACGTTGCGCTGTTAGTGGATTACCTCCCACGTATACCGACGAATAATAAATTCTCAGGGGATGTTTTCTATGTCTACGCCTTCAGCGCGTACCGGCGGTTCACTCGACGCCTGGTTTAAAATTTCACAACGCGGGAGCACCGTTCGCCAGGAAGTCGTTGCTGGCTTAACCACGTTTCTCGCGATGGTTTACTCCGTCATCGTGGTGCCAGGGATGCTGGGTAAAGCCGGGTTCCCGCCTGCTGCCGTCTTTGTAGCGACCTGCCTGGTCGCAGGCGTCGGCTCTATTGTTATGGGGCTTTGGGCGAATCTGCCGCTGGCTATCGGTTGCGCTATCTCGTTGACGGCGTTTACCGCGTTTAGCCTGGTATTAGGGCAGCATATTAGCGTCCCGGTCGCGCTTGGCGCCGTATTCCTGATGGGCGTACTGTTTACCGTTATCTCCGCCACCGGCATTCGTAGCTGGATTTTGCGTAACTTGCCGCAGGGCGTGGCCCACGGAACCGGTATCGGTATTGGCCTGTTTTTGTTGCTGATTGCCGCCAACGGCGTCGGCCTGGTCATTAAAAACCCGCTGGATGGCCTGCCGGTCGCGCTGGGTGATTTCGATACCTTCCCGGTGATTATGTCGCTTGTGGGTCTGGCTGTTATTCTCGGTCTGGAAAAGCTGAAAGTCCCCGGCGGCATTCTGTTGACCATTATTGGCATTTCTATTGTGGGTTTGCTCTTCGATCCTAACGTCCATTTTTCCGGCATTTTCGCCATGCCTTCGTTGAGCGATGAAAACGGCAACTCGCTGATCGGCAGCCTGGATATTATGGGTGCGTTAAACCCTGTCGTTCTGCCAAGCGTGCTGGCGCTGGTGATGACGGCGGTGTTTGATGCGACCGGAACGATCCGTGCGGTCGCAGGGCAGGCTAATCTGCTGGACAAAGACGGACAAATTATCGATGGCGGCAAAGCGCTAACCACCGACTCACTGAGTAGCGTTTTCTCCGGCCTGGTCGGGGCGGCGCCAGCCGCGGTGTATATCGAGTCTGCGGCCGGTACGGCGGCGGGTGGTAAAACGGGCCTGACGGCGATTACCGTGGGCGTGCTGTTTTTGCTGATCCTGTTTCTTTCGCCGCTCTCTTATCTCGTTCCCGTCTACGCAACCGCCCCGGCGCTCATGTATGTCGGTCTGCTGATGCTGAGTAACGTGGCGAAAATCGATTTTGCTGATTTCGTCGATGCGATGGCGGGGCTGGTAACGGCTGTATTTATTGTACTGACCTGTAACATCGTCACCGGGATTATGATCGGCTTTGCCACGCTGGTCGTCGGGCGTCTGGTTTCCGGCGAATGGCGTAAGCTGAATATCGGAACTGTCGTCATTGCGATCGCACTGGTCGCTTTTTATGCCGGCGGCTGGGCTATCTAGTTCTGCCTTCATTCTGAAAAACGGGCGGCGTTGGTCGCCCGTTTTCATTTTCAGGACACATCACGTTACCTTTTGCGTTAATCTGAAGAAGGTGAAACCGAGGCATGATGCCTCTCTCCATCATAAAAAACATCGCAAACAGGGAACGCATGGAAATTTTCTTCACAATACTCATCATGACCCTTGTGGTCTCGCTGTCGGGGGTATTTACGCGTGTATTACCCTTCCAGCTTCCTTTACCCCTCATGCAGATCGCCGTTGGCGCGCTGTTGGCGTGGCCGACGTTTGGTTTGCATGTGGAATTCGACCCGGAACTCTTCCTGGTGCTGTTTATTCCGCCGCTGCTGTTTGCGGATGGCTGGAAGACGCCGACCCGTGAATTTCTTGAGCATGGACGAGAGATTTTCGGGCTGGCGCTGGCGCTGGTCCTGGTAACGGTCGTGGGAATCGGCTTCCTGATTTATTGGCTGGTGCCCGGCATTCCGCTGATCCCCGCCTTTGCGCTGGCCGCCGTGCTGTCGCCGACCGATGCGGTAGCGCTCTCCGGAATTGTGGGCGAGGGGCGTATCCCGAAAAAAATCATGGGCATTCTGCAGGGAGAGGCGTTAATGAACGACGCCTCCGGTCTGGTATCGCTGAAATTCGCCGTCGCGGTGGCGATGGGGACGATGGTCTTTACCGTCGGCGGCGCGACGCTGGAATTTTTTAAGGTCGCTATCGGCGGTATTCTGGCGGGTTTTGTGGTCAGTTGGCTGTATGGCCGCTCGCTGCGTTTTTTGAGCTGCTGGGGCGGCGATGAACCCGCGACGCAAATCGTCCTGCTGTTTCTGCTGCCCTTCGCGTCTTACCTGATTGCCGAGCATATTGGCGTCTCAGGCATCCTGGCCGCGGTTGCCGCCGGGATGACCATCACCCGTTCTGGCGTAATGCGCCGCGCGCCGCTGGCAATGCGTTTGCGCGCGAACAGTACCTGGGCGATGCTGGAATTTGTCTTTAACGGTATGGTCTTTCTGCTATTGGGACTGCAATTGCCGGGTATTCTGGAATCTTCGCTGGCGGCGGCGGAAGCTGACCCGAATGTCGAAACCTGGATGCTCTTTACCGATATCGTGCTGATTTATGCGGCATTGATGCTGGTTCGCTTCGGCTGGCTGTGGACCATGAAAAAGTTCAGCCTGCGCTTTTTGAAGAAGAAACCGATGGAGTTCGCCAGCTGGACGTCGCGTGAAATTCTGATTGCTTCCTTCGCTGGCGTTCGTGGGGCGATCACCCTGGCTGGTGTGCTCTCTATACCGTTACTTTTGCCGGATGGCAGCGGATTTCCGGCGCGTTATGAACTGGTATTCCTGGCGGCTGGCGTCATTCTGTTCTCGTTGTTTGTCGGCGTGATCATGCTGCCGCTGCTGTTGCAACATCTGGAAGTCGCCGATCATGCGCAACAGTTGAAAGAGGAGCGTATCGCCCGCGCGGCGACGGCGGAAGTGGCGATTGTCGCCATTCAGAAAATGGAAGAGCGTCTGGCGGCGGATACCGAAGAAAACATCGATAATCAGTTGCTTACTGAAGTAAGCTCGCGTGTCATTGGTAACTTGCGTCGCCGTGCCGATGGGCGAAACGATGTCGAAAGCTCCATACAGGAAGAAAATCTGGAGCGACGTTTCCGTCTGGCGGCGCTGCGTTCCGAACGCGCCGAGTTGTATCATCTGCGCGCCACGCGAGAAATCAGCAATGAAACATTGCAAAAGCTGCTGCACGACCTGGATTTGATGGAAGCGCTACTGATAGAAAATCAGTAGTCCTTGTGGCCCGGTGGCGCCATGCTTATCGGGCCTACAAGTAGGCCGGATAAGGTGCTTGCGCCGCCATCCGGCAAGGGTTTTAACCTATGGCTTACGGTTGTTTCAGCCAAAACCCTTCGCAACAGGTTAACCATGCCCGGGCGCTGTGCGACAGATACACGCCCTCGCGCCAAATCATGCCCAACTGCCAGCGGAGATCGCTTTCCAGCGGCAGCCAGCGCAGCGTGGCCTTATCCAGACGCTGACAAATTGGCTCCGGCAAAATGGCGATACCGACGCCCGCTTGCACCATGGCGGCGAGAAAATCCCATTGCCCGCTGCGCACGGCAATCCGTGGTTTTACGTCATGCTGGCTAAATAAGGTCATCAACTGGCGGCTCAGGGCAAAGTCTTCGTTATAGATAAGAAGAGGATGCTCCGCCAGAGCTTCAGGCGCGATGGAGTCGCAGGTTGTCCACTGACCGGAACGGGGAACCAGCACGCACAGCGGATGACTGAACAGCGATAACGTCGTCAGCCCGCTCGCTTCTTCCACCGGGAGCGCGGTCATCGCAACATCCAGCTCGCCATTCATTACCGCCTGCTGTACCGTCAGGCCGCCAAACTCCGAAATTTTGAGTTCAACGCCAGGGTAGCGTTGTCGAAACAAACTGATTGGCCCGGCCATCAACATGCCGACCATCGGGGGAATACCCAGCCGCAGCACGCCCTTATTGAGATGGTTAATATCGCTCAACTCGGCCTCTAACTGGCGAAACTCAGCGAGGATCGCCAGACCGCGTTCAAACACCACGCGTCCGGTATCGGTCAGCAATAACTTACGTCCGTCGCGGATCAGTAGCGTACAGTTAAGCTCATCTTCAAGATTTTTCAGCATCTTGCTAATGGTGGGCTGGGTGACAAATAACTTCTCCGCTGCGCGGGTGAAACTTTGCTGGCGCACCACCTCGACAAAATAACGCAGCGTTCTGATATCCATGATTATTCCTTCCGACTATGCCTGCAATGATTTTAATTCATTTCTGCCCGTGACGGAGGTTCTCTATACTGGCGCTCCGTATTATTTTTCAGGACATTCCCTCATGGCTGTGGCGATAAGCCGCGTTACGCCTGCCGTTGTGCAACGACTCCAGGTACCGGTTCAGGTACTGCTCTATGCAGGTTTATTCATTTTTTCCCAATATCTTGTCTCCTGGCTGCACCTGCCGTTGCCCGCGAATCTGGTCGGCATGGTGCTTATGTTGGCGCTGATCGTTTGCCGGATTATTCCGCTTAGCTGGGTACGCGCAGGCGCACGCTGGCTGCTGGCGGAGATGCTGTTATTCTTTGTTCCCGCCGTCGTGGCGGTAGTGAACTATGCCCATCTGTTACTGGTGGACGGCTGGCGCATTTTCTCGGTGATAGCGATCAGTACCTTAATGGTACTCGGCGCGACGGCGTGGGTGGTGGATAAAGTGTATCGCTATGAGATGAGTAGGCTAAACCGTGAATAACGTTCAGTTAAGCGTACTGTGCCTGGTGATTACGCTGGGAATTTACTTCGCCAATAAGCGCCTGTATCGCCGTTTTCGCAAATTGCCGTTGATGCCATTAGTGCTGACGCCGGCACTGCTGGTGTTAATGCTGGTGTTCGGTCATATCTCCTGGCAAAACTACATTGGTGAATCGCACTGGCTATTGTGGCTGCTCGGCCCGGCGACCATTGCCTTTGCGGTGCCGGTGTACGATAACCTCGCGATTATCAAACGTCACTGGATGTCGCTCACCGCGGGCGTAGTGACGGCGACGGTGGTGGCGGTCACCAGTTCCGTTTGGCTGGCGCGTCTGTTCACGTTATCGGATGAGATTCAGCGTAGTCTGGCGGTACGTTCCGTTACCACGCCGTTTGCGCTGGCGGCGGCAGAACCCCTGGGCGGGCAGCCAGATCTGGTGGCGCTGTTCGTGGTCGTCACTGGCGTGTTTGGCATGGCGGTCGGCGACGCGCTATTTTTGCGTCTCTCTATCCGGGAAGGCATGGCAAAAGGGGCAGGATTCGGCGCGGCGTCACATGGGGCGGGCACGGCGCGTTCCTATGAACTTGGTCAGCAGGAGGGCGTCGTCGCCAGTCTGGTAATGATGCTGTCCGGCGTGGTGATGGTACTGGCTGCCCCGCTGGTGGCGAGGGTGATGTTCTGATTTTCCTCCGACCCACGGGGCCGGAGGAAACGGTAAGATTAATGCGCACGCCCTTGTTGTACGCCGAATCCCGTTTGGGAGCGGATAAACTGAGCGCGGAACTGCTCACGTTCACGGTTGCCTTCTGCCGAGTTATCGGTGGCCGAGAAGAACCAGATCCCCAGGAACGCCACGCTGATAGAGAACAGCGCCGGATACTCATACGGGAAGATCGCTTTTTCGTGGCCGAGGATCTGCACCCAAATGGTAGGGCCAAGAATCATCAGCACCACCGCTGTCAGTAAACCTAACCAGCCGCCCAGCATAGCGCCGCGCGTGGTCAGTTTTGACCAGTACATGGAAAGCAGAATGATGGGGAAGTTGCAGCTCGCGGCGATAGCAAACGCCAGGCCCACCATAAAGGCGATGTTCTGATTTTCAAACAGGACGCCGAGGATAATGGCGATCACGCCCAGCACCAGGACGGTGATTTTCGACACCTTCAGCTCTTCACGTTCGGTTGCGCCTTTGCGGAACACGTTGGCGTACAAATCATGCGACACCGCCGATGCGCCCGCCAGCGTCAGACCAGCAACCACCGCCAGAATGGTGGCAAACGCCACTGCCGAAATAAAGCCGAGGAACAGGTTACCGCCTACCGCGTTGGCCAGATGTACCGCCGCCATGTTATTGCCGCCAATCAGCGCGCCCGCGGCATCTTTATAGGCTGGATTCGCCCCCACCAGCATGATAGCGCCGAAGCCGATAATAAAGGTCAGAATGTAGAAATAGCCCATAAAACCGGTGGCGTAGAACACGCTCTTGCGCGCTTCGCGGGCATCGCTGACCGTAAAGAAACGCATCAGAATATGCGGCAAGCCGGCGGTGCCGAACATCAGCCCCAGACCCAACGACAGCGCCGAAATCGGATCTTGCACCAACCCTCCTGGGCTCATAATCGCCGTGCCTTTCGGGTGTACCGCCATGGCTTCGGTAAACAGATTATTGAAGCTAAAGCCGACGTGTTTCATCACCATAAAGGCCATAAAACTGGCGCCAAACAGCAACAGGACGGCTTTGATAATTTGCACCCACGTTGTCGCCAGCATCCCGCCGAACAGCACGTACATCATCATCAGCACGCCGACCAGCACCACGGCGATGTGATAGTTGAGGCCGAACAGCAGTTCAATCAGTTTACCGGCGCCGACCATTTGGGCGATGAGATAAAGCGCCACCACTACCAGGGAGCCACAGGCCGAAAGAATACGGATTGGCCCCTGTTTCAGGCGATAAGAGGCAACGTCAGCAAAAGTATAACGTCCCAGATTACGCAGGCGCTCGGCAATCAAAAACAGGATAATTGGCCAGCCGACAAGGAAGCCCAGCGAATAGATCAGCCCGTCATAACCGGAGGTAAACACCAGCGCGGAAATGCCGAGAAATGACGCGGCGGACATATAGTCGCCGGCAATCGCCAGGCCGTTCTGGAACCCGGTGATATTGCCGCCAGCGGTGTAGTAGTCGCTACGGGAACGTACGCGTTTAGAGGCCCAGTAGGTAATACCGAGCGTAAACACGACGAAAATCAAAAACATGATAATCGCCTGCCAGTTGGTGGGCTGGCGTTCAACCGCGCCGCTAATGGCATCCGCCGCATGAGCGGCGAAGGGGAGTGCGGCGGCGAGCGCCGTCAGAACTCTCTTCATAATGCTTTCACCTCATGCAGTACGGCGTTATTAAGACGATCGAATTCGCCATTCGCCCGCCAGATATAAATTCCGGTCAACACAAAAGAAATCACAATCACCCCGACGCCAATGGGAATTCCTCGGGTGACGCTGGTTCCCGCATGTAGAGGCGTGCCCAGCCAGGCGCGAAGGCGATCAGTAAAATAAAGCTGATATAAACCGCCAGCATGATAACCGACAGAATCGTGGCAAACCGTTGCCGTTTTTCAACTAATTCCCTGAAACGCGCACTGTCTTCTATCCGCTGATAAATTTGGTCATTCATCACAGAGCTCTCCAGAGGTCCCCCTGCGTCTTTCGCGCTACAGGCGCGTTGGCCGCACTCGCGCGCCCCAGCCACATAGTGAACTTGAACTATGCTGCTGAGGGTGTGCTCGCTTGCCGCCTTCCTGTAACACGAAATCCTTTGGGGGAGGGTTTTTTATATTTCCCTCTCCCGGTTTGAGAGAGGGCAGGGGTAGGGTCGTAGGCCGGATAAAACGCTTTCGCGTTGCCATCCGGCATTTATGGTTATGATGGCATCGCGATGGCCTGCTTCTCTTCGAGCAGTTTCTCCACCACGCCAGGATCGGCGAGAGTCGAGGTATCGCCCAGATTGCTGGTATCGCCCGCCGCGATTTTGCGCAAAATACGGCGCATAATTTTGCCGGAACGGGTTTTTGGCAGTGAGTCGGTCCAGTGCAGCACGTCCGGCGTCGCCAGCGGGCCAATCTCTTTACGTACCCAGTTACGCACCTCCGCGTACAGTTCTGGCGACGGTTCCTCGCCGTGGTTGAGCGTCACATAAGCGTAAATCGCCTGGCCTTTGATAGCGTGTGGAATACCCACCACCGCCGCTTCGGCGATCTTCGGATGCGCCACCAGCGCCGATTCGATTTCCGCCGTACCCAGACGGTGGCCGGAGACGTTTAACACGTCATCCACGCGACCGGTGATCCAGTAATAACCGTCTTCATCGCGACGCGCGCCGTCGCCGCTGAAATACATATTCTTAAAGGTAGAGAAATAGGTCTGCTCAAAACGTTCATGATCGCCGAACAGAGTGCGCGCCTGGCCCGGCCAGGAATCGGTGATGACCAGATTGCCTTCCGTCGCGCCTTCTTGCGGATGGCCTTCGTTATCCACCAGCGCAGGCTGTACGCCAAAGAAAGGACGGGTGGCGGAACCGGCTTTCAGTTCGATAGCGCCCGGTAGCGGCGTGATCATAAAACCGCCTGTTTCAGTCTGCCACCAGGTGTCGACGACCGGACATTTTTCCTTGCCGATCTTCTTCCAGTACCATTCCCACGCTTCGGGATTGATCGGCTCGCCGACGGAACCCAGAATGCGTAGTGAAGAACGGTCGGTGCCTTCAATGGCTTTATCGCCTTCCGCCATCAGCGCGCGGATGGCCGTCGGGGCGGTATAGAGAATGTTGACCTGGTGTTTGTCGACCACCTGGCACATGCGAGCGGGCGTTGGCCAATTCGGCACGCCTTCAAACATTAAGGTGGTCGCGCCGCAGGCCAGCGGGCCATACAACAGATAGCTGTGCCCCGTCACCCAACCCACATCGGCGGTACACCAGTAAATATCGCTAGGGTGATAATCAAAGACATACTTAAAGGTGGTCGCGGCGTAGACCAGATAGCCGCCGGTGGTGTGCAGCACGCCTTTCGGCTTGCCGGTGGAGCCGGAGGTATAAAGGATAAACAGCGGATCTTCGGCATTCATCGCTTCAGGCTGATGTTCAGGGCTGGCTTTTTCAATCAAATCGCGCCACCACAGGTCGCGGCCTTCTTGCCAGTCAATGTCGCTGCCGGTGCGCTTCAGGACGATCACATGCTCAACGCTAGTGACATTCGGGTTTTTCAGCGCGTCATCGACATTCTTTTTCAGCGGGATACTGCGTCCGGCACGTACACCTTCGTCAGCGGTGATCACCAGTCGCGAGCTGGAGTCGATAATGCGTCCGGCGACGGCTTCCGGCGAGAAGCCCCCGAAGATCACCGAATGCACCGCACCGATGCGGGCGCAGGCCAACATTGCCACCGCCGCTTCCGGCACCATCGGCATATAAATCGCTACCACATCGCCTTTTTTAATGCCCAGATCCAGCAGTGTATTCGCGAAACGGCAGACATCGCGATGCAGTTCGCGATAAGAGATATGTTTACTCTGCGACGCGTCATCGCCTTCCCAGATAATGGCGGTGCGATCGCCATTTTCCTGCAAATGGCGGTCAAGACAGTTCGCCGCCAGATTCAGCGTGCCGTCCTCGTACCATTTAATCGACACATTGCCTGGCGCAAAGGAGGTGTTTTTCACTTTTTGGTACGGCGTGATCCAATCGAGAATTTTTCCCTGTTCGCCCCAAAACGTATCGGGGTCGTTAATAGACTGTTTATATTTAGTCTCATACTGCTCTGGATTTATCAGGCAACGATCCGCAATGTTGGCGGGAATGGCGTGTTTATGTGTTTGGCTCATGCTGTTGTTCTCCTTGTAGGATGTTAATAATATGTCGCATAAACGTTAAATGTAGGGTCTTAATAAGTTTTGTTTAGTATTTGGGCGACAGATCACGCAAAAAGGGAACTGTGCAAATAAGCAGCAATCTATTTTTTGATTGTGTCCCGCAAAATTAGATAAATTTTCGGGATAACATGACGTTATATGAAATTTTTTAAAAAAGTGATCCGTGTCCGGAAATCAGAAAAGAGAGGGAGTTTTGTCCAGGTTACTAACTCTAAAGTGGTATTTTACATACACTTACAATTGATTAAAGACAACATTTTGAGTGTGGTTATTTGTTACACATAGAGGAGATCAATGTAATAACAGTATTTGTGCGGTTGCTGTTATGGAAAACGATAAAAAATCGCCATTAAAGATAATGGCGCAATCTGGATGAGACCTCTATGGCAAGGAAAACACTACGCGCACGCCGTTTCTTCAGTCTTATATTTCCTTTTTTCTTCATTACCTCTGTTTACGCTGAGCAAACGCCTGTATCCGCAAAAACCGTTACTGTTGAAGCGAAAAATGAAACGTTCGCGCCTCAACACCCCGACCAATATCAGTCATGGAAAGCGACGTCAGAACAGTCTGCCCGTGAAGATGCGCTGGCGGAAGACCCTCGTCTGGTGATCCTGTGGGCGGGCTATCCCTTCTCCCGTGATTACAACAAACCACGCGGCCACGCGTATGCGGTAACTGACGTGCGCGAAACGCTGCGTACCGGCGCGCCAAAAACGGCGGAAGACGGCCCGCTGCCGATGGCCTGCTGGAGTTGTAAAAGCCCTGATGTCGCGCTCCTTATCCAACAAGAAGGCGAAGACGGCTACTTCCATGGCAAATGGGCGCGCGGCGGCCCGGAAATTGTCAACGATTTGGGCTGTGCCGACTGTCATAACACCGCGTCGGACGATTTCGCCCAGGGGAAGCCAGCGTTAACGTTGTCGCGCCCCTATGCTGAACGGGCGATGGAGGCTATCAGCAAACCGTTTGATAAAGCAGGACGGTTTGATCAGCAATCGATGGTTTGCGGCCAGTGCCACGTGGAGTACTACTTTGACGGTAAAAACAAAGCCGTTAAGTTCCCGTGGGATGAGGGCATGAAGGTCGAAAATATGGAGCAATACTACGACGCCATCGCCTTCTCTGACTGGACTAACTCGCTGTCGAAAACCCCAATGCTCAAAGCGCAGCACCCGGAATATGAAACCTGGAGCGCGGGCATTCACGGTAAGAACAACGTGACCTGTATCGACTGCCACATGCCGAAAGTACAGAACGCCGAAGGCAAGCTCTACACCGACCATAAAATCGGCAACCCGTTCGACAATTTCGCGCAAACCTGCGCCAACTGCCACACCCAGGACAAAGCGTCCCTGCAAAAAGTGGTCGCCGAGCGTAAACAGGCGATTCATGACCTGAAAATCAAGGTTGAAGATCAGCTGGTACATGCGCACTTCGAAGCGAAAGCCGCATGGGATGCGGGGGCGACAGACGCGGAAATGAAACCGATTCTGAACGATATTCGCCACGCGCAGTGGCGTTGGGATCTGGCGATTGCGTCACACGGTATTCATATGCATGCCCCGGAAGAAGGTCTACGGATGTTAGGCAGTGCGATGGATAAAGCCGCGGATGCCCGAACTAAACTGGCGCGACTGCTGGCGACCAAAGGCATTACCCATGAAATTCCGCTGCCGGATATTTCGACGAAAGAGAAGGCGCAGAAAGCGATTGGTTTGAATATGCAACAAATCAACGCGGAGAAGCAGGACTTCCTGAAAACGGTCGTACCGCAGTGGGAAGATCAGGCGCGTAAAAACAGTCTGTTAAGCCAATAACCTCACATGTGACAAATTTGCCGGATGACAGCGCAAGCGCTTTATCCGGCCTACAGAAGTCTTGTAGGCCTTAAAGCTGCGCGCCATCAGGCATTATGTAATGGAGTGAATATGAGCGTATTACGTTCGTTATTAACTGCTGGGGTGCTGGCGTCAGGCCTGTTCTGGAGCCTGAGTGGAATTACTGCCACGCCAACGCCGCAGGAGTCGGATCAACGCTGGACGGTCACCCAGCAGCGTAATCCGGATGCTGCCTGTCTGGACTGTCACAAGCCGGACACCGAAGGTATGCACGGTAAACATACGGGCGCTATCAACCCGAACAATAAATTGCCGATAACCTGTACCAACTGCCACGGTCAACCGTCGCTTCACCACCGTGAAGGGGTGAAAGATGTGATGCGTTTTAACGACCCGATGTATACGGTAGAGCAGCAGAACAGCGTCTGTATGTCCTGCCACTTGCCTGAACAACTGCAAAAAGCGTTCTGGCCGCACGATGTTCATGTTACTAAAGTGACCTGCGCCAGTTGCCATTCCCTGCATCCGCAGCAAGACACGATGCAGACGCTAAACGAGAAAGGGCGGATCAAAATATGCGTGGATTGCCACAGCGATCAGCGTACTAACCCGGCGTCCGTTCCGTTGCTTAAGGAGCAGCCATGAGTTGCACCCGACGTCAATTTATTACCCGCGTCGGCGCGCTGGCGGCGGTCAGTGGGATGGCAGGACGCGTTGTAGCGAACACGTTGAATATTAACGGCGTGCGTTATGGCATGGTACACGATGAGTCATTATGCATCGGCTGCACGGCCTGCATGGATGCCTGTCGGGAAGTCAACAACGTGCCGGAAGGCGTATCGCGCCTGACGATTATTCGCAGCGAGCCGCAGGGGACGTTTCCTGATGTGAAATATCGCTTCTTCCGCCACTCGTGCCAGCATTGCGACCATGCCCCCTGCGTTGACGTCTGCCCGACCGGCGCATCATTCCGCGATGCCGCCAGTGGTATTGTCGACGTGAACCCGGACCTTTGCGTCGGCTGTCAGTACTGCATTGCCGCGTGTCCCTACCGCGTGCGCTTTATCCATCCGGTCAGTAAGACGGCGGATAAGTGCGATTTCTGCCGGAAAACTAACCTGAAAGCGGGCAAACAGCCCGCCTGCGTTGAGTCATGTCCAACGAAGGCGCTGACGTTTGGTAATCTGGACGATCCCAACAGCGATATCTCCCGTTTGTTGCGGCAGAAAACCACCTATCGTTACAAGCTGGCGCTGGGCACAAAACCGAAGGTCTACCGCGTTCCCTTTAACTATGGGGAGGTGAGCCAATGACATCCGCTTCTGCATTTCATTTTGCATCACTGGTGTGGGACTGGCCCATCGCCATCTATCTGTTCCTGATTGGCATCTCCGCCGGACTGGTTACGTTGGCGATTCTGCTACGCCGCTTCCATCCGGAGGCGGGCGGTTCGGACAGCACGCTGCTGCGCACTACGCTGGTGTTAGGGCCGGGGGCGATTATTCTTGGTCTGCTGATTCTGGTCTTCCACCTGACGCGTCCGTGGACCTTCTGGAAGCTGATGTTTCACTACAGCTTTACCTCGGTGATGTCGATGGGGGTGATGCTGTTCCAGCTTTACATGGTGGTCCTGATACTGTGGCTGGCGAAAATCTTTGAAAAAGAGGTGATTGCCCTGCAGCAACGTTGGCTGCCGCGGTTAGAGATCGTGCAGAAAGTGTTGACGCTGATCGCGCCGTTCCACCGTGCGCTGGAGACGTTAATGCTGGTGCTGGCGGTTCTGCTCGGCGCGTACACCGGCTTTCTGCTGTCGGCGCTGAAATCCTATCCGTTCCTGAATAACCCGATCCTGCCGGTACTATTCCTGTTCTCCGGGATTTCCTCCGGCGCGGCGGTGGCGCTGATCGCCATGGCGTTACGCCATCGTAGCAACCCGCACAGCACGGAAGCGCGCTTTGTGCATCGCATGGAGGTTCCGGTGGTATGGCTGGAAATTTTCCTGCTGGCGGCGTTCTTCGTCGGTCTGGCGCTGGGCGATGACGGCAAAATGCGGGCGCTGGCGGCGGCGCTGGGCGGCGGATTCTGGAGCTGGTGGTTCTGGCTTGGCGTCGTAGGGCTGGGATTGATTATCCCGATGCTGCTAAAACCCTGGGCCAACCGCAGCGTCACGTTTCACGGCGTGCTGGCCGTTTGCGGCGCCAGTTTGACCGGCGTGCTGCTGCTGCGCTTTTTCATTCTTTATGCGGGACAGCTAACGGTTGCATAATCTGGACATCTTCCTTCCTGAAGCCGGATTTCTGGCGCTGTTGTTGAGTCTCGGGGTCAACGTGTTGACCCCGCTGGCGACGTGGTGCGGGATGGCGCAGCATTGGCGTGGCGTCATGCGCCTGACGACCTGCGGCGCGTGGACGGCGTTCACGCTGCTGCTACTGGCGTTTGCGATTCTGTTTAGCTGTTTTCTGACCAGCGATTTTTCGGTCGTTTATGTTGCGCAGCATAGCCATAGTCAGTTGTCATGGGGACTGAAACTGGCGGCGGTATGGGGCGGTCATGAAGGCTCGCTCCTGCTGTGGGCGCTGCTTCTTTCGGGGTGGACGGTGCTATTCGCCTGGCGCTCCCGGCATGAATCTGACGCGCTTTTTCCGCTGACCCTGAGCATCTTGTCCCTCATTATGGCTTCGCTGCTGCTATTTATTGTGCTGTGGTCCGATCCGTTCCTGCGTATTTTCCCTCCCGCCATGGAAGGGCGCGACCTTAATCCCATGCTGCAACATCTGGGGCTGATCTTACATCCGCCGCTGCTCTATCTGGGTTATGGCGGCCTGATGACCGCGGCGAGCGTAGCGCTGGCCTCGCTACTGTGCGGCGGCTTTAACGCGGCAACCGCCTGGGTGTGCTGGCGCTGGGCGTTACCCGGCTGGTGCGCTCTGACGCTGGGGATCATTCTCGGATCGTGGTGGGCGTATTGCGAACTGGGCTGGGGCGGCTGGTGGTTCTGGGACCCGGTGGAAAATGCCTCATTGTTGCCGTGGCTTGCCGCCAGCGCGTTGCTGCACAGTCTGTATGTCAGCCGCCAGCGCGGGAGCTTCCGCCACTGGTCGTTGCTGCTGGCGATACTGACGCTGATCCTCTCGTTGCTGGGAACGCTGATTGTGCGTTCCGGCATTCTGCTCTCCGTCCATGCTTTTGCGTTAGATAATGTGCGCGCGGTGCCGCTGTTTATCCTTTTTGCCGCGTTAAGTCTGGCATCGCTTGCTCTGTACGGCTGGCGGGCACGGGAGCCGTATCCGGCGACGCGTTTGGGCGGCGGAAAGTGCGAAACGCTCATTCTGGCGACGCTGCTGCTCTTTAGCGCCGTCTTGTTGATCGTGCTGGTCGGGACGCTCTACCCCATGATTTATGGTTTGATGGGCTGGGGAAGGCTTTCGGTGGGCGCGCCCTATTTTAATCGCGTCACGCTGCCGTTTGGCCTGCTGATGCTGGTGGTTATCGTGCTTGCGACAATCAGAAGCCGCAAAGTCTCTGTGCATCGTCAGCTTCCGGCGTTGCTGGCGCATACGGGCGTATTTATCTTCGCCGCCGGGATCATGGTTTCCAGCGGCAGTCGGCATGAAATCAGCCTTAACCTCAGCCCGGGGCAGCAGGTGGTACTGGCGGGCTATACCTTTCGTTTCGAGCGTCTGGATCTGGAAGCCAAAGGCAACTACACCAGTGAAAAAGCGCGGATCACGTTGTGGCGGAATGAAAAACGCATTGGCAGCCTGCAGCCTGAAAGGCGCTTCTATGCCGCGCGTCGTCAACAGATGATGGAGCCGGGGATTCACTGGAACCTGCTACATGACTGGTACGCGGTGATGGGCGAAAAAACCGGAGCGGACCGTTACGCCATGCGCTTATACGTGCAGACCGGCGTGCGCTGGATCTGGGGAGGGGGATTGTTGATGGTGTGTGGCGCGCTGCTGAGCGGATGGCGGGGGAGGAAGCGTGATGCGTAAATTACTCACAGCGTTGCCGGATGGCGGCGTAAGCGCCTTATCCGGCCTACAGGATGCGCAAACCGTAGGCCGGATTAGCGTAGCGCCATCCGGCAGAAAGTTTTTACTCTTAACGATCGTCCTGTTTTTAATCACATTCGCCACCCACGCCCAGGTGGTGGATACCTGGCGCTTTGACAATCCACAACAGCAGGAAAAAGCGCTGTCTATTGCCGGTCAACTGCGCTGTCCGCAGTGTCAGAACCAGAATTTGCTGGAATCCAATGCGCCCGTGGCGGTCAGTATGCGCCATCAGGTTTACAGCATGGTGGCCGAAGGTAAAAGCGAAGCGGAAATCACCGCCTGGATGACCGACCGTTATGGTGATTTCGTGCGCTACAACCCGCCGTTGAATGAGCAAACGCTGCTGTTGTGGGCGCTGCCGTGCCTGCTGTTATTGTTGGTGGGCGTGGTGGTCTGGCGGGTGAGAAAGCGTCAGCACGCAGAAGAGGGGGAACAATGAGCCAGTCTGAGCACTCCACTGTGCCGTTACGTCCCATGCCCGTAAAGCGTCTGACGGCTGCGGCGGTGTTGATGGTGGCTGTCTGTATCGGCGGCTATATGTTGACGCCGAAATGGCAGGCTGTGCGTAGCGAGCAACAGCGTCTGGCCGATCCGCTACGTGACTTTACGAACCCGCAAACGCCAGAGGCGCAGCTTTCCAGGCTGCAAGAAAAAATCCGCGCCAATCCGCAGGATAGCGAGCAATGGGCGCGGCTGGGCGAGTATTATCTCTATCGCAATGCGTATGACAATGCGCTGCTGGCATATCGTCAGGCGTTGCGCCTGCGAGGCGATAACGCGCAGCTTTTCGCCGCGCTGGCAACGGTGCTGTATTACCAGTCCGGGCAACATATGACGCCTGCGACGCGTGAAATGATTAATAAAGCGTTAGCGCTGGATGCGACAGAAGTGACCGCGCAGATGCTGCTGGCGGCGGATGCGTTTATGCAGGCGGATTATGCGCAAGCCGTGTCGCTGTGGCAAACCTTACTGGATGCAAACTCGCCGCGAGTGAACCGCGCGCAGCTGGTAGAGGCCATTAATTTGGCTAAATTGTTACAAAATCGGCAGAAATAATTTTTTCTTTTTTGTGACTTTTGTCATGTGTGCTGTTTAAAAAAACGGCGAATGCGCCACAGGTAAAAATTAATTACCTCAGAATATTATTCGATTTTGACGAAGTAAAAAACTTTCCATAACAAATAGTTATTCATCATTAACACCATAAACTCGCGTTATTATGCATAAAAACAGCCAAAAGCCCTGTTATGAAAGGGTTGCGCAAGACGCTATGCAAATGATACTGATTATGCGCGTTAAAAAACTCTACAAACCAACGCAACACAAATCATACCCTTTCAGTATGTATTGCTCTCATGCTTTCGGCGGAGAGCAACGCTTCATCGAGGAAGTCTGTTGTTATGAAAAATTTGAAAGTCAGCCTGGCCTGGCAAATTTTGCTGGCTATGGTGCTGGGCATTCTGCTGGGCAGCTATCTGCATTATCACAGTGACAGCCGTGAATGGCTGATTGCCAATCTGCTGTCGCCTGCTGGCGATATCTTTATCCATCTGATTAAAATGATCGTCGTGCCAATCGTGATCTCGACTCTGATTGTCGGCATCGCCGGCGTTGGCGATGCAAAACAGCTAGGCCGTATCGGCGCCAAAACCATTCTCTATTTTGAACTGATCACCACGGTGGCGATTATCCTCGGCATTACGCTGGCGAATGTCTTTCAGCCAGGCTCAGGCATTGATATGTCGCAACTGGCGACCGTCGATATTTCGAAATACCAGAACACCACGGCGGAAGTACAAAGTCATGCACATGGGCTGATGGGGACGATACTGTCGCTGGTGCCGACCAATATCATCGCATCGATGGCCAAAGGGGATATGCTGCCAATTATCTTTTTCTCGGTCCTGTTTGGGCTGGGGTTGTCATCCCTGCCGGCAACGCACC
The DNA here is from genome assembly GCF_017572645.1 of Salmonella sp. 32100201201700099SM. Classification (NCBI taxonomy): domain Bacteria; kingdom Pseudomonadati; phylum Pseudomonadota; class Gammaproteobacteria; order Enterobacterales; family Enterobacteriaceae; genus Salmonella; species Salmonella sp. 32100201201700099SM. The sequence goes on from NZ_JAGERQ010000002.1 coordinate 103,486, forward strand.
GCGAACCGCTGGTGACGGTATTTCGTTCCATCTCTGAAACCATGTTTAAAGTCACCCATATGGTGATGCGCTATGCGCCAGTGGGCGTTTTTGCGCTGATCGCCGTCACGGTGGCGAATTTTGGTTTCGCGTCGCTGTGGCCGCTGGCGAAACTGGTGCTGCTGGTACACTTTGCCATTATCTTCTTTGCGCTGGTGGTGCTGGGCATCGTGGCGCGCCTGTGCGGGTTAAGTATCTGGATTCTGATTCGCATTCTGAAAGATGAATTGATTCTGGCGTACTCGACCGCCAGCTCCGAGAGCGTACTGCCGCGCATTATCGAGAAGATGGAAGCTTACGGCGCGCCAGCCTCTATCACCAGTTTCGTGGTACCGACCGGTTACTCATTTAACCTCGACGGCTCCACGTTATACCAGAGCATCGCCGCCATTTTTATCGCGCAGCTATACGGTATCGACCTGTCGTTGTGGCAGGAAATTGTACTGGTGCTGACGCTGATGGTGACGTCGAAAGGGATTGCCGGCGTGCCTGGCGTTTCCTTCGTGGTGTTACTGGCGACGCTGGGAAGCGTGGGCATTCCGCTGGAAGGGCTGGCGTTTATCGCTGGTGTCGACCGTATCCTCGACATGGCGCGTACTGCGCTAAATGTGGTGGGGAATGCGCTGGCGGTGCTGGTGATCGCCAAGTGGGAACACAAGTTTGACCGCAAAAAAGCGCTGGCCTATGAGCGCGATGTGCTGGGCAAATTTGATAAAACCGCCCAATAACGGATTGCCGGATGGCGCTTTGCTTATCCGGCCTACAAAGAAAGAAAATGTAGGCCGGATAAGGCGTTCACGCTGCCATCCGCAACCTGCTCCGGGTTGCCTGATGGCGCTACGCTTATCAGGCCTACAACGACTACGTTCATCCGGCAATAAACATCAGCCATTTGTTAGCGTTTCGAACTCTTCGCAACCGGTATCAAACCCTTCCAGACAGCTTAGATTCAACCAGTGCAACGCCTTCTGCTTGTTCTTTTCAATAAAGCCCGGTTCACCGTTTAAAAACATCATTCCCGCCCAGTATTCTGAATAGCCGGTACGGGAAATAGCGGAACTGCGTTTGAAATACCAGGCGGCTTTTTCATCATCGGCGGCAATGCCCACGCCGTTGGCGTAAATCAGGCCAAGCAACATTTGCGCATCCACTGCGGAGTCGTTATCCAGATCTTCAGAGGCCTTTTGCAGCAGCGAGATGGCTTTTGGGTAGTCCGGGCGCCCGGCCTGGGTGTTGACCAGGATCCGCGCCAGCGTAATTTCGCCCACTTTACTGCCCGCGTTAGCCGCCTTTTCAGCCAGCTTTTTCGCGTCGGGATAATCCAGGCTTACCGGATTAGTGATTTTGATTTGCGCCAGTAGCGCGCAGGCGTCGGCGTCGCCACTGTCGGCGGCTTTTTGCGCCCAGTATTCAGCTTTGTTCAAATCGCCATAGCTCAACCAACTGTCGGCCAGAAAATATTGTGCGCGTCTGTCACCTGCCTCTGCTGCCTGCAAATACTGGCTACCCGGCTCAGGATCTGCGGCATGGGCAAAGAATGTCATAAACAACATCAATGCAAGAAGTAGTTTCATTTTGAATTTTATTTAGGGTACGGAAAAGACAGTATAAAGAGATCGTATGGATAAAAAAACAGCCTCCGGACGGAGGCTGTTATAGGGAAAATGCCTGATGGCGATGCTAATGCATCTTATCAGGCCTACAGTAGACGCAGGCCGAATAAAGCATTCTGATGCCGCCATCCGGCAGATCAACCCATTGCGCTTTCGCGCAGGCGGGTTTTCAGCTTGTTGTACTCATCAATCACATACTGCTCGGCGGCTCGCTGATCGGCGATCGGCTCAACGCGTACGGCGCAGTATTTGTACTCCGGCGTTTTGGTAATCGGGCTGAGGTTTTCAGTCACCAGCTCGTTACAGGCGCCAATCCACCACTGGTAGGTCATGTAAATCGCCCCTTTGTTCGGGCGATCGCTGACCTGCGCGCGGGTGATGATTTTACCTTTGCGCGAATGAACCCACACCAGCGCTTCATCTTCAATGCCCAGACGCGCGGCGTCGGCGGTATTGATTTGCGCATAGCCCGGTTCATCGGCCAGCGCGGCCAGCGCCGCACAGTTACCGGTCATTGAGCGGCAGGAGTAGTGGCCGACTTCGCGCACCGTCGACAGTACCATCGGGTACTCTTCGGTGAGTTTATCGATAGGCGCTACCCAGTCGCAGGTGAAGAACTGCGCCAGACCGTTGGGGGTATCGAACTTCTCTTTAAAGAGGTACGAGGTTCCCTGATCGGCATCCGACGTGTCGCGGCACGGCCACTGGATATAGCCCAGTTCGCCCATTTTCTCGTAAGTGGCGCCGTAGAAATCCGGGCACAGATGACGCAACTCATCCCAGATCTCCTGGGTGTTGTTGTAGTGCATCGGATAGCCCATCCGGGTGGCGATTTCACTGATAATCTGCCAGTCGGTTTTCAGGTCCCACTTCGGCTCAACGGCTTTAAAGAAGCGCTGGAAGCCACGGTCAGCCGCAGAGAAGACGCCTTCATGCTCGCCCCAGGAGGTAGAGGGTAAAATCACATCCGCCGCCGACGCGGTTTTGGTCATGAAGATATCCTGCACGATGACCAGTTCCAGATCCTCAAACGCTTTACGTACTGCAGAGAGTTCCGCATCGGTTTGCAGCGGATCTTCACCCATAATGTACGCCGCGCGCACTTCGCCATGCGCCGCACGGTGCGGCAGCTCGCTGATGCGATAGCCGGTATGCGCAGGCAGACTTTCTACGCCCCAGGCTTTAGCGAACTTCTCGCGGTTTTCCGGGAACTTAACGTACTGGTAGCCCGGATAAGTATCCGGGAGCGCGCCCATATCGCACGCGCCCTGAACGTTGTTCTGGCCGCGAACCGGGTTAACGCCCGCGCTTGGCTTGCCGAGGTTGCCGGTCAGCATCGCGAGGCTGGTCAGTGAACGCACGGTTTCCACACCCTGATAGAACTGCGTGACGCCCATCCCCCACAAGATCGCTGCGCTTTTCGCGCTGGCATACATCCGCGCCGCCTGACGAATCTCCTGTGCGCTCACGCCAGTGATCTCTTCGACGGACTCTGGCGTATAGCCTTCGACAATCTTACTGTACTCTTCAAAACCTTCGGTACGGCTGGCGACAAACGCTTTGTCGTACAGGTTTTCTTCAATAATGACATGCCCCATGGCGTTGAGCAGCGCGATATTCGAGCCGTTTTTCAACGCGATATGCATGTCAGCGATGCGCGCGGTTTCAATTTTGCGCGGATCGCAGACGATAATTTTCGCCCCGTTGCGTTTAGCGTTAATTACATGATTCGCCACGATAGGGTGGGAATCCGCCGGGTTATACCCGAAGACGAACACTAAATCAGTGTTATCAATTTCGTTAATCGCATTACTCATTGCGCCGTTACCGACCGATTGGTGCAGACCTGCAACCGATGGGCCGTGTCAGACGCGAGCGCAGCAGTCAACGTTATTGGTACCAATAACGGCGCGTGCGAATTTTTGCATTACATAGTTGGTTTCATTTCCGGTACCGCGAGAGGAGCCGGTTGTCTGGATTGCATCCGGACCGTACTTCGCTTTGATGGCGCTCAAACGTTCAGCGACGTAATTGAGCGCTTCATCCCAGGAAACAGATTCCAGTTTGCCGCCACGCTGGCGACGGATCATTGGGGTTTTCAGGCGCGGGGTCAGGATCTGGGTATCATTAATAAAATCCCAGCCGTAGTAGCCCTTCAGACACAGGGTACCCTGGTTGGTTTTCCCCTGCGCCGCCTCAGCCCGGACGATTTTGCCGTTATCGACCACCAGATTGATTTTGCAACCTGATGCGCAATACGGGCAAACCGTGACGACTTTTTTCATCGGTTTCGCTCCAGTTAATCAAATCGCGCATACGCGCTGTCGCCCTCAGTATGCATGTTTTATGCCACTTTTTTAGTATGGGCTTTCCCTGATATTACGGGCGAATTTTGCTCAAAACCCTGACGAAAAACAGGCTATCGTCAGTTTTGACGTGTCGAAAGAAAATGCCGCATGACATTTATTATGGGGAGAAACGCTGAGCGCGGGCCAGATAAGGCGGAGCCGCCATCCGGCAATCGACTCTGCCTGAAGTGGGGGTTTTTAATAAATTATCCGGATGGATAGACTCAAGGCCAGGGAACGCGTTGAGACTAACGCCAGGATAGAACGGGCCGCGGCAGGCAGTGCCATACCGCGGCCCGGCTTCAGAGGAGGCTGAAAAGGATTATCGCGGCAAAAATAGCGGCAATAACGAGATATTTCAGCGCGTAATAGAGAGTGCGGTTTTTCTTTTTCAGTCGCTGCCCGGCATCGCGTGCTGCGTGAACGTATTTAAAGATGCGATTAATCGCACCGGTGCGATCGTTCTCGTCGTTTGGCGAACTGGCGGCGGACATCAACGATGCGCCGACCCAGTGGTTTACGCTCTGCGCCCAGCGCCATTTCATTGGACGCTCAATATCGCAAAAGAGGATAATACGCGTCTGCTCAGTTTTATTTTCCGCCCAATGAACGTAGGTTTCGTCGAAGATGACGGCTTCGCCGTCGCGCCAGCTATGGCGCTGTCGATCAACTTCAATAAAACAGCGGTCGTCATTCGGTGTGCTTAATCCAAGATGGTAACGTACTGAACCGGCATAGGGGTCGCGATGTTTTCCCAGATAGGCCCCGGGAGGCAACTCGGCGAACATCGCCGCTTTGATAGAGGGGATGCTGTTGACCAGCTTTGTCGTTATCGGGCATAACGTTTCTGCCGACGGGTGGGCATCGGAATACCATTTAAGATAAAACCGTTTCCAGCCGCGCTTGAAAAAGGTGTTGAATCCGGCGTCGTTATTGGCCTGCGCGGCTTTTATGTGATGCTGAAGCCGTAGCGCCTCTTCACGAATCACCTGCCAGTTTTCCGTCAGCTTCTGCAGCTCTGGAAATGCCGTAGTATCAAAGTACGGCTGCTTTGCCGGTAACGTTGAGAAGCGAGTCATGAACATATTGATCGGCGCCATAAACGTCGAGTGGTCAAAGAGCTGACGGGAAAGTTTTTGTTTTTCCACCCCGCGTGAATGCGCATAAATGACGCTGATAATAAAAATACCGATAATGATTGCTGCGAACATAACGTCACTGTCCTTCTAAGAAAACCTCATCCCGGGATTTTCAGGCAACCCTCCCGGTGATGCCAAAGAGAAAAGTGTAGTTCGTTGACAATAAATTTACATTTCTACAACTTAAAAGGGCCATTTTTGCTAAAGAAGCGAGTCAGCCCGTTTAACCTTTATCCAGGCTTGCCGACAGTAGAATTGAGATGGCTCCGCTACTTCACCCGGTGACGGCTGATTACGTTATGCCTTATCTCCTGATGACGGCTGCCCGATCACAATGCTTTCGTAAACCGAAAATGACTTTGCTTGTAACCTTCGCGAAGATAAAAACGGTGTGCATCGCGGCGTTTAATATTTGTGGAAAGCTCCGTTAGCTCCGCACCCGCCTGACGTGCTTCTTCTTCTGCCCAGGCCAGAAGCTGACTGCCAATTTTTTGCCCCCGCATCGGCGGTAATACCACCAGCTCCTGAATTTCGCCAATCCAGTTGGCATGATGGAGATGAAACTGCATATGCAGGCTGATCATGCCGACTACCTCTCCGTTGCGCAGCGCTAAACGATAATGAACGTTGGGGTCCAGTAAATTAGCGGCGAATCCATCCCTGAAAGCCTGATAATCAAGCTCATTTTTAAGTAACTCACAGATAAGCGCGTAAACAGAATCGGTATCCTCTGTTGTCGCGTGGCGTAATTCACAGACTGACATAATGTCCTCCCGACGCTTCATCAGGATCAACCATCTTTCGACAGACTGTAGCAAACTACCGTCATGATTTATTCTATGACAGTTAAACGGTGGATAACGTGCAGCCAAAGATCACTCTGATGGCAAGGGGGAGGGCGAGCCTCCCGGGAGTTAGGTGGCAGGCTGATGTTTAACCACGTTAATCATCCACGGCACACCGAAACGATCGCTGACCTTGCCGAAACCCTGCGCCCAGAAGGTCTCCTGCCAGTCCATTTCGGTTTGCCCTTGTGCGGCAAGGTTATCAAACCAGCGCTTCCCTTCTGCTACATCCTGGGTATCAAGCACCAGCGTAAAGCCGGAATAATGCGCCGTTCCCGACGGGCTGGCATCACTCATCATGATATCGCTGCCGGCAATGCGCATGTTGGCGTGGGCGATAGCAGTATCGGGAAAGCGCATTCCTGACGGGCAGCCCTCTTCGTTATCCGCCGCCGAGGGGGGCATTTCACCGAAGCTGAGTTTATAAAGCAGTTCTGCGCCTAACGTTTGTTGATAATACGCGATGGCGTCGGCACAGTTGCCGGCAAAAGAGAGATAGGGACTTAACGGCATGATGGTTACCTCAGGTAAGAGATGCTCGTTAAGTGTAGTTCGAAATTGGCACAATATTGTCGGTGGCAGGGCCGCTCAGGCCCGGTAAGCAAGGCGCTACCGGGCAATGATACGGTAAATCAGTTCTTTTTCACGAACTCGGATTTCAGTTTCATCGGGCCAAAACCATCGATTTTGCAGTCGATGTTATGGTCGCCTTCAACCAGACGAATGTTCTTCACTTTGGTGCCGATTTTCAGCATGGAAGAGCTGCCTTTTACTTTCAGATCTTTCACGATGGTGACGCTATCGCCGTCCGCCAGCAGGTTGCCGTTGGCGTCTTTGACAATCAGCTCATCGCTCTCCTGAGCGGGTTCCGCATCGTTCCATTCGTGAGCGCATTCCGGGCAGATGAACATGCCGTTATCTTCGTAGGTATATTCGGAGTTACATTGCGGGCAGTGGGGTAATGACATGTTGGTATCCTCAAAAAGTCAGCGGGGGCAAACGCGCCCAAAAATGGCAGATCGCCGAAAAAGGCCGCAATTATACACAAAATCCTTAGTGTTGTCGGGACTATTGCCGCTTTTATAAAAGGGGCTGCGCCACGCCAGTCAGCAATGGTTTACACTCAAATAACCGCTTTTTTACTGTCACCACAGCGCATTAGGGCGTCCTTATTTACACCTTTTGACCGAATTGACATATATGTGTGAAGTTGATCACATATTTAAACCCTGTTAGGGTAAAAAGGTCATTAACTGCCCATTCAGGCGTCAACAGGTTCGGTTGTACAGTCCGTAACCGGACAGTGTAAGTAAACCTGCTACGCTTGTATGAGGGATAGCGTTCGCGCCCCTCCCTCCGCTCGACGGCGACGCTGGCGCGGTATGCCAGTGCCCGCCGTATACAGCGCTACAGGGCTTAGCCTATGAGGACAGCTATGCTGAAAAGGAAAAAAATAAAACCGATTACACTGGGCGATGTGACCATCATTGATGATGGTAAACTTCGCAAAGCGATTACCGCCGCCTCGCTGGGCAACGCGATGGAGTGGTTTGATTTTGGTGTTTATGGATTTGTTGCCTACGCGTTGGGTAAAGTCTTTTTCCCCGGCGCCGATCCCAGCGTCCAGATGATTGCCGCGCTGGCCACGTTTTCCGTTCCCTTCCTGATTCGTCCGCTCGGCGGGTTATTCTTTGGTATGCTCGGCGATAAATACGGGCGCCAGAAGATCCTGGCGATCACGATTGTGATTATGTCGATCAGTACCTTCTGTATCGGGTTAATCCCCTCTTACGCGACGATCGGTATCTGGGCGCCAATACTGTTGTTGCTGTGTAAAATGGCGCAGGGCTTCTCGATTGGCGGGGAATATACCGGCGCGTCGATCTTTGTCGCGGAATATTCGCCGGATCGTAAACGTGGATTTATGGGAAGCTGGCTGGATTTTGGTTCCATCGCCGGGTTTGTGCTGGGCGCGGGCGTGGTGGTCTTAATCTCGACGATTGTCGGCGAGGAGAATTTCCTTGAGTGGGGCTGGCGTATTCCGTTCTTTATCGCCCTGCTATTGGGAATTATCGGTCTCTACTTACGCCATGCGCTGGAAGAGACGCCAGCGTTTCAGCAGCACGTGGATAAACTGGAGCAGGGCGACCGCGAAGGGTTGCAGGATGGGCCGAAAGTCTCCTTTAAAGAGATCGCCACCAAGCACTGGCGTAGCCTGTTGTCATGTATCGGTCTGGTGATTGCCACCAACGTGACCTACTACATGCTGCTCACCTACATGCCGAGCTACCTGTCGCATAACCTGCACTATTCTGAAGATCACGGCGTGTTGATTATCATCGCCATTATGATCGGGATGCTGTTTGTGCAGCCGGTGATGGGGTTGCTGAGCGACCGTTTCGGTCGTCGTCCGTTTGTGATTATGGGCAGCATTGCGCTGTTCGCGCTGGCGATCCCGGCCTTTATCCTGATTAACAGTAACGTTATTGGCCTGATTTTTGCCGGTTTGTTGATGCTGGCGGTGATTCTGAACTGCTTTACCGGGGTGATGGCCTCGACATTGCCGGCGATGTTTCCGACGCATATTCGTTACAGCGCGCTGGCGGCGGCTTTTAATATCTCTGTATTGATTGCCGGTCTGACGCCAACGCTGGCGGCCTGGCTGGTGGAAAGCTCGCAGGATCTGATGATGCCGGCGTATTATTTGATGGTCATCGCGGTGATAGGCTTGGTTACCGGTATTTCCATGAAAGAGACGGCTAATCGTCCGTTAAAAGGCGCAACGCCAGCGGCGTCGGACATCCAGGAAGCGAAGGAAATTCTGGGCGAGCATTACGATAATATTGAGCAGAAAATCGACGACATCGATCAGGAAATTGCGGAGCTGCAGGTCAAACGTTCGCGTCTGGTACAGCAACATCCGCGTATCGATGAATAAATTTCGCGCTTAAGGTTCGCTTAATCTCTCGCGGGCATACTCTCCTCCATACCTTTGGAGGAGAGCGTCATGAAAAGCTATATTTATAAAAGTTTGACGACCCTGTGTAGTGTGCTGATTGTCAGCAGTTTTATCTATGTGTGGGTCACGACGTATTAAACGCCTGTTATGCCTTTTTCAACAGCACCCAGGCACGGGTGCCTGTTCTTTCCGTACGGTTTTGCAGGAAAAACTGTCCCTGATGTAGCTGGGTGATGCGGCTGACGATACTCAGCCCCAGGCCAATTCCGCCATAACGGCTGTCCATCCGCACGAACGCTTCGCTTAGCTTCCCGCATTTGCTTTCATCAATACCCGGCCCCTCGTCTTCGACCGCCATAATAGCGTCGGGGTCGGCGCTAATGTGGATAGTGATATGGGTTCCTTCAGGGCTATAGCGATGCGCGTTTTCCACCAGATTTCGCAGCAGCATACGCAGTAACGTTGCGTCACCGCGCACCACCACGTCCGCCGCGCTTTCCGGCAGCAACAGAGTTTGCTGGCGCGTTTCCAGCATGGTGTTCAGCTCATCGTAGGAGGGGAGGATCACATCTTCCAGCAGTTTTACTTCCTGATAATTCCCGGAAGAGAATGACTGGCCCACGCGCGCCAGTTGCAGAAGCTGGGAGACGCTATCCATCATCTGGTCAAGACGGGCGATAAGCGGCGCGACATCAACATTGTGGGTTTTTGACAATAATTCCAGATGCAAACGCACCCCCGACAGCGGCGTGCGTAGCTCATGGGCCACATCGGCGGTAAAAAGGCGTTCATTGTCGAGCGTGGTGGTCAAACGCGTAACCAGTTGATTGATCGCCGAGACGACGGACTCAATCTCAAGCGTGGAGCTGTGAATGGCGATCGGCGTCAGATTATCCGCCGTCCGCGCTTCCAGCTCTTTTTGCAGTTCGGCGAGCGGGCGGGTAATACGCCGTACCGCCTGGTAGCAAACCAGCAGCGTCAGGCTAACCATAAATATGCTGGGGACGATCAGGCTGGCGGCCGCCTCGCGAATTTCGTGCATGATATGGCGATCGTTGTTGCGATTATCCCGCAGCGCCTGCTCGAACAGTTGGATTTGCTCAGTGCTTTCATGCCATAACCAGAAGGTACTGATTAGCTGGAACACCAGCAGAATAAGACCAATTGTCAGCGTTAAACGCTGGCGAAGGGTCATCGCTCTTCGCTGAAAACGCATCAGGCTCACTTAGCTTTCCTCAGTGGCAACCAGCATGTAGCCAAACCCGCGAACCGTGCGAATGCGCGACTTGCCGACTTTGTCGCGCAAATTATGTATATGCACTTCCAGAGTGTTGGTCGAGGGTTCGTTATCCCAGTTGTAGATATCGTTATAAAGAATTTCCCGGTGCACCGGACTGCCTGCCTTGAGCATCAATCGTGAGAGCAGCGCGTACTCCTTAGGCGTCAGGGTCAGTTCCTGTCCATCCCTCCATGCCTGATGGCGGCCTATATTGAGCGTCAGATTGCCAACCGTCAGTTCACTTTCACCCTGGTTATTATGGCGGCGCAGCAACGCGCGGATGCGGGCGTGCAGCTCCTCCAGGGCGAAGGGTTTTACCAGATAATCATCTGCGCCGACATCCAGCCCGCTAATGCGGTCGTTGAGCGTATCGCGGGCGGTCAGAATGAGTACCGGCAGGGTGTATTTTTTCTGTCGGATTCGCGTCAGGAAATGCAGGCCATCCTCATCGGGCAGCCCTAAATCCAGCACCATCAGACTGTAATGACCAGACTCCAGACTATGCTCGGCGGCACGCGCTGTCGAAACGCCATCACACGCATAGCCTTCGGTTTGCGCGGCGAGTATTAACCCCTGTAATAATAGCGTGTCGTCTTCAACAATCAGTATCTTCATTCGCTTAGTCTCCTGCACGGTTGCAGAATATCATCTGCGGCCTGGTAATACGTCGTTTGTACGCCGGTTAATCCCAGCATGGTTGAGAAAAGATTGTCCTGTGAATAATCCAGCGTGCTCGCCCGTTTTTGCAGGCAGGCCTGATCCACCTGATAACGCTGTTGATAATCTTTAGAAAGCCAAATGAGCATCGGGACATGTTTTTGCGTATCCGGCGCAATGGAATACGGCAGGCCGTGTAAATAAACGCCATTTTCACCCAATGATTCGCCGTGATCGGAAAGATAGACCAGGCTGGTTGTGAATTTATCCTGATGGGATTTCAGCAGGTTAATGGCTTTATCCACAATATAGTCCACGTACAGCACAGTATTATCATAGGTGTTGATCAACTGCTGTTGGGAACAGTTCTGAATTTCGTTCGTGTCACAGGTTGGGGTAAATTTTTTAAACTGCGGTGGATAACGGTTGTAATAGGTTGGGCCGTGGCTGCCGATGGTATGCAGTACAATAACGCCATCGCCTTTCAAATGGTCGATATAGTCTTCCAGACCGTGAAATAACACCTCATCGTAGCACTCGCCGTCGATACACTGTCCGGGCAGGTTTAGCTCGGTGACATTTTGATGCGGAACGCGATCGCATGCGCCTTTACAGCCGCCGTCATTATCATTCCACAGTACGTTAATCCCCGCGCGCTGGATAATATCCAGTAGCCCTTCCTGGTGATGCGCCAGCTCTTCGTCATAGTGTTTGCGCGGCATATCAGAAAACATGCAGGGAACGGAGATCGCGGTCGCCGTACCGCAAGAGGTGGTATGCGGGAAGTAGATCACATCGTCTTTCGCCAGCCGCGGATTGGTGTCGCGCGGATAGCCGCCAAGAGAGAAATCATCGCCGCGCGAGGTTTCGCCAACGATGAGAATCGTCAGGTTTTTGCGATCGCCTTTCAGCATTAATGGATTGCGATGGGCATCCTCGCCAATGCGTACCAGCGGCAAATTCGCCAGCCGTTGATGCGAATACCATGACCAACTGGCGACAATACTGTTCGATGGGCTTAACGATTTGATCAACTGTTTATTATTTCGAAATAGCGAGGCGTAATCTTTATAGAAAAAGGCGGCGACCAGAATAACTAATAAAATAGAGATCAGGACGCTGGCCAGGCGGTAAAGCCCGCTCCGTAAGCGCGGCGTCGCCGGACGGATTTTGACCCAGAAGGCAATCACGGCTGCCAGAACGCCGCTTAATCCCAGCGTCAGCACCATTTTCGGCGTCATCAGAGCAAAAGTTTCCGCGGGCGTGGTATCCATCATATTGGCGATCATGGAGCGATCGATGATGATGCCGTAAGTCAAAATAAAATACTGCGCGGCAGCGCCGACCAGAATAAAAATGCAGGCCAGCAGTCGGTTTAGCCAAATAAATGAGGCTAGCGTCAGCACACTATTGACCACGCTAAACGCGACGACCGGCATGGAAATAAACCCCAGCACATTGCGCAGCGAGTTTAACGGTAGGTCTTGTAGTACCTGCTTGTAGAACGCAATGTTCAGGCAGACGGCAATATAAAAGGAAAAAAGCAGAAGCCAGGCGATTTGCCCAAGAACAGGTCTTTTAAGAAAGCGCTTTAACATGTTGATGCGTCCATCGATTCGGTGACGCTAATCGTGACAAAGTAAAATTAAGTGAACCTTAAGAACTTAATGTTGGTGGTGGCCGGATAACCTGCGCTATCCGGCCTGTTGCGATAACATTAACTACACGTGGTCAATCCTGCTTAACCGGCGCATCCAGCGGATACGGGTTTTTGTGAATGCGGTTGTAGTTCAACGCATACAGCGCGGTGATCACCATCAACGTGACGAACGACCACATCACTTCTTTGGCGCCGGAACCGATAACCGCCCAGATGCAATATACAAACGCGACGAAGGTAATCAGCAGATACAGCGGGCGCGCTTTACCAAAGTGACCGTGGCCCAATAGCAACAGCGCGGCACAGGTGTAAAGATAAGGCACCAGGGTGAAGATAACCGACACGGAGGAGACCAGACCAAACTCTTTCGCGGCGTTCGGCGACATACTGCTGAACTGGAAGATAGTCATCAGCACGCCGACGATAAGCAACCCAGCCACTGGCGTACCGGCTTTATTAACCCGCGCGAAGATCGGCGGGAAGAGACCATCGTCCGCCGCCGCTTTTGCGGTTTGGCCGGCAAGCAGCGTCCAGCCGCCGAGAGAGCCCAGGCACCCCGCTGCCGCACAGAAGGAAACAATAGCCCCTGCGGTATCGCCCAGCGCCATACGCGCCGCGTCACCGAAAGGCGATGCCGACACACGCAGCGCTGCGTTGGGGATCATCCCCATAATCGCCGTTGTGGAGAGTACATAGCAGACGGCGGCGATCAGTACCCCGCCGATGGTGGCGATAGGCACGTTGCGTTTCGGGTTTTTTACCACACCGGCCGCAACGGAGGCGCTTTCTACCCCGATGAATGACCATAGCGTGACGTTCAACGTGCTTTGAATCGCGCCGAAGGTATTCATACCGCTCACGTTCCAGGCCGCCATATAGGTTTCGCCTTTAAACCAGAACCAGCCGAAGACCGCAATTCCTACGATAGGCACCAGCGCCAGTACGGTGGCGACGGCCTGTACGCGGGTAATCATTTTCGGCCCGACGATGTTCAGCAGAACAAAAATCCACAGCACCGCGACGCAGGTAAGCGTTAATACCAGCGGATCTTTCAGAATCGGGAAGAAATAGCTCAGATAGCCGACGCCGATAACGACCATCGCGATATTACCGATCCAGCATGCCAGCCAGTACAGCACGTTCGTTTGATAGCCCAAAAACGGCCCGAAGCAGCGGCGTGCATAGGCATAAGAACCGCCGGGACTGGGATCTAAGGACGACATTTTGGCATAAACCATCGACAGCGCCAGGGCGCCGATGATAGTGACCAGCCATCCGTAGATTGCAATCCCGCCAGTGGCCGCCAGGTTGGCAGGGAGTAAGAATACCCCTGAACCCATAATATTCCCCGATACCATTAAGGTGACGGGGATTAGGCCCACTTTGTGAGCATCAGCATCCGAAGACATAATTTGGACTCCTGAAAAGGTGACTTCGTTACGATAAATTACGTCGTATCATACCTCCTCAGAATGCCACTGAATTATATCGGAGACGGGTTATCGCCAATGCTGTTATTATCGTGTCTTATCGTTGAGTGTAGAAAAATTAGGCAGCCGATCGTTCCCGATGTTGGCTAACATAATGCAGGGGGGTCATACCATAAAACTCTTTAAACACGGAAATAAAGTACGACGTGCTGTTATACCCACAAAGCTGTGAGACTTGCGAGATATTCTTTCCGTCCATTAATAATTGGTTTACGGCATAACGCATTCGGCAGGTCGTGATTATTTGGCTATAACTGGTATTCTCGTTTTTGAGCTTTTTCTTTAACAAGCTTGGACTCAGGCACAGGCAGCTGGCAACGGCGCTCAGATTCCAGTCTTTATGAATATCGCTCTGAATGATATGGTAAACGCTGTCACTGATGCGGCTGCGCAGCATGTGCATTAACAAAGAAATAAATTTTTTGTGGTCAAGAAAGCGGGATAAAACGGTGAAAAGGAGCGCACGGGTGCGTTCACTAACAATTTCATCCGGTGTTTCCATCGCGCTGTAGCGGGCGGCGACCCTGAAGATATCCGGCGTCAGACAGGTGGCGGTCAATAAGGGATCGGCGTTGCGTTGCCAGACGGGAAGGTGTGAGAGATCTTTATTCAGGAATTGTAAATAGTCTTTAATATTATTGCGACTCACTTGTATTACTAGCACGCTATTTAATGATGAAATGTCAATAACGTTATTTTCACAAGCCAGAATGGCCATATGATTCGCTTTTAAACTGATTGGCTCCTTACCATTTACTCGTAACCATGTATCTTTTTCGGTTAATAACACTATGCAAGGCTCGTTGCTGCAAATCCTCATACCCGAACTCCTGGAATATGAACATAAAAGACCGGATCTCGCCAAACGGGAGAGATAACGGGGACTGAATCAATTGTGTGATGAATTGAAACTGCACTAAAATAACTTCCCTGAATAATATTACAATATTTGTACGATGAATTAGGGTGTACAAAAAGTTGTACGCGAGTGGCAACTTGGCATTTTTGTATAAAAAAAGCGCGGGATGGGGCCCGCGCAAAAAGGTATGACAGTATTATTGTTTTGCAGCAATACTCAGGGAATACATGCCATCCTCAAAAAAAAGACTCTTTGTGATTAGGCTTTCACGCACATAACGTGATATACGCCATCAATAATTTCCGTGCCTTCGGTTTCATGCTCAAAGCCAGGGAAGTGATGATCCCAGGATTGCAGTGAGCGTAAGTAACCCACCTGCGGACTGTTTTCATCGCCAAAGTTTTCACCGGAGAGCAGCATCGGGATGCCTGGCGGGTAAGGAATAACGGAGTTCGCCGCAATGCGACCCGGTAGATTTTCAATCGCCACCATTTCAATATTGTTGTTCACAATCGCGTTGTAGGCGTCGCGCGGGGTAATCTCCGCAACCGGCAGGGTGGAATAGGCGGCATTGAGACGGGCGCCCGGGTTATTTTCACGTAGCCAGGCAAACATTTTATCGCCCAGGTCATGAATACCCATGTTCGCGTAAGTGTCAGGATAATCCTGCACCAGTTCCGGCATCACCTGCGCCAGCGGCGTATTCGCGTCGTAATGATGTTTGAAGGAGCACAGCGTGTTGATCAGCGTTCCCCATTTCCCGCGAGTTACCCCCATAGAGAAGAGGAACATAATCTGAAAGTCGGTGGTGCGGGTCGGCACGATACCGTGGCGGCCAAGCCATGCTGTGACCAGCGCAGCAGGTACGCCGGATGCTTCCAGTTCGCCATCGTCGCCCATACCCGGCGCCAGGATACTGACTTTAATCGGGTCCAGCATACTCCAGTTATCCGGCAGGTCTTTAAAGCCGTGCCAGGTTTCCCCGGGGCGCATGACCCAGCAGTTCTGGTCGGTTGCCAGCAGTTTTGCCGGCGCGTCGGCGAAGTCATACGTTTTACCGGTTTGTGGATCGGTGACGACGTCTTTATTCCACGGTTTAAAGAACCAGTCGCCTTCATCGGTAAACTCTTTATAAAGACGCGCCATCGCCTGACGGAAATCAACCGCTTCGTCAATCACCTCTTGAGTCAGGGACAGGCCGCTGTTACCGTCCATCATCGATACCGCCACATCGTTGGATGCGCAGATGGCATATAACGGAGAGGTGGTGGCATGCATCATATAGGCCTGGTTGAAGCGGGAGAAATTCACCGCGCCACGGCCTTCACGGACGTGAATGTAGGAGGCTTGTGAAAGCGCGTTCAGTAATTTGTGCGTGGAGTGGGTGGCAAACACGGTCGGACCGTTATGGTCGCCTGGCTCGCCGCGCATCGCGTAGTGATCGCAATAAATCGGGTTGAAGCGCGCATAGCCGTACCATGCTTCGTCGAAGTGAATGCGATCGCTGGTTTTTGCCAGCAGATCCTGCGCCTCTTTGGCGTTATAGCATACGCCGTCATAGGTACAGTTGGTCACCACGCTGTAAGACGGTTTCTGTCCAGCTTTGGTTTTGGTCAGCGGGCTGGCGCTGATTTTTTTCTGCAAGGTTTCAGGCTGCATTTCCTGCGGGTAGATTGGCCCGATAATGCCGTAACGGTTACGGCTTGGCACCATATATACCGGTTTGGCCCCAGTGAGGATCAGCCCCTGCTCGATGGATTTATGGCAGTTACGATCCAGTACAACGACATCATTATCCGTCATACAGGCCTGCATAATAGTACGGTTAGAACCCGAGGTCCCGACAACCACGGACCAGGAGCGGTCAGCACCGAACACGCGGGCGGCGTTTTTCTCGCTTTCGCCAAACGCGCCGGTATGGTCGAGGAGTGAACCGAGCGTGGTACGCTCAATCCCCATATCGCTGCGGAACAGGTTTTCGCCATAATAATCGTGATAAAAGCGACCGGCAGGCGTTTTAGTGAAACCGACGCCGCCCTGGTGTCCCGGCGCCGCCCATGAATATTCATGAATGTCGCTGTATTTCATCAACGCGTTAAACAGCGGCGGTAACAGTTGCTGGCGATACCGGGTCATGGCGGCAACGGCGCGTCCGGCGATAAAGTCAGCGGTGTCTTCCAGAATCCAGGCGAATTCATCGACAAGCTCCAGTAGGTCGCGGTCCAGCGATGCCGTCGCTTTTTCCCTGCCGCCTAACAGGAAAACGGGCACGTTTTGCTGACGCTCGTGAAGCTTACCGATCAATTGCCTGACGCTCAGGTGCTCATCCGGTTGTTCCATTTGGTAGCTAAACATCAGACAGTCAATGGCTTCGTTCGCGGACAAGATGGCATAGCCGTCATCGAAGGATGTCGATTTAATGACGGTAACATTTTGTTGGCTCAAGGCATCCGCCAGACGCTCAACCGCGTTGCCAACCCAGGTGTCCTGATGCAGAAACTCACTTTCAACAATTAATACTTTCATCATCTTTTACCCGGTTGTGGAGGCCGTGCAATTTACGCCTTGCCGACCCGCCGTATGAATGTGACGTGGGCAAGTATTACCCCGTCAAATAGGGGGTGTAAAGTGATGGAATAATGGTCAGTTATTGATATTATTTTTTAATAAACAATGGGTTAATTATTTATAGCGAGCGATTTCACCCGCCGTTTATCGACAGGTGAATTATTTTTTTGGCTGATAGTGGTATCCGGCTTTAGCCGGGCATCGTCTGGCGTCGTTGCTGACTTAGCTTGCGGTATTGTTGCGGCGACATACCGACAAATTTGCTAAAAGTACTGTAAAAACGGCTGCTGGATCGGAACCCGGCAGTCAGAGCGACATCGAGGATCGTTTTGTCAGTATCGCTCAATAAGGCACGTACGTGATTGATGCGCATCGCCGTGATGTACTGCTTCATCGTCAATTGCATAACCCGCTGGAATATTCCCATCGCGTAATTAGCATTGAGTTTGACATGCTCCGCGACGTCGTTAATGGTGAGCGCCTGATCGTAGTTATCGGCAATAAATCCCAGTATCTGGCTTACGTAAAACTGCGCATGGCGTGAGACGCTATTCTTGTGGGTGCGTGATGCTTTATTGAGCAAAATGGGCTGCCAGCCGGAAAGGCTAAAGCGTTTAAGCATCAGGCCGATTTCATCGATCGCCAACTGGCGAATTTGCTCATTCGGGCTGCTTGTTTCCTGCTGCCAGCGCAACACTTCAAAGGTGCTAAGCTGCTGGGTCGCCAGTGATTTAACCACCATCCCGTGCGTGACATGGTTGATAAGATCGCGATCCAGCGGCCAGGAGAGAAACAGGTGCATCGGCAAACTAAAAATCGCCATCTGGCGGCAGTTGCCGGGGCGGGTAAGCTGGTGTGGCGTACAGGCCCAAAACAGGGTGATATGTCCCTGCTTTATCTGCACGACTTCATTGTTGATTAAATACTCCACATCGCCGTCAAACGGAACATTCACTTCTACTTGTCCATGCCAGTGACTGCTGGCCATTCTGTGCGGCGGCCTCAGTTCAACGTCCAGTCGTTGATATTCGGAATAGAGCGACAGCGGGCTACGGGTTTGCTTTTCATCGCCGTTGCACATGTGCGGGTCGGGCGGGAGGAGGGATATTGCTTGCGTACTCATCGTCACTCCATTTCCTGAATTATCAGAATTATGCCCCTTTAGCCGGGAGGAAACCGGGAATCCGGACACAGAATCCGTCGATATTGTAGAGCGTAGCCTGACTATCAGGCCGAATACTCTGCTTTTTACGCCATTTTGTCCCAAAAACTCAGATCTTCCGCGCGTCAGCATACGATCTGAGTTTTCGGGAATGCTCATCGGGGAAGACGGAGGTTTTCACCGGGAACGCGTGCCACCATGAAGGTGTTCACTACTGTTCTGGAGAGTCATGATGACGGCACCCAAAATTACCTTTATCGGCGCAGGTTCTACGATTTTCGTCAAAAATATCCTCGGCGATGTGTTTCACCGCGAGGCGCTAAAATCAGCGCATGTCGCCCTGATGGATATTGACGAAACCCGGCTGGAAGAGTCGCACATTGTGGTACGGAAACTGATGGACTCAGCGGGCGCTTCAGGCCGGATTACCTGCCATACCCACCAGAAAGCGGCGCTACAGGATGCGGATTTCGTGGTGGTCGCCTTTCAGATTGGCGGCTATGAACCCTGCACCGTGACCGATTTTGAGGTTTGTAAGCGTCATGGCCTGGAACAGACGATCGCCGATACGCTGGGGCCGGGCGGCATTATGCGCGCGCTGCGGACTATCCCGCATCTGTGGCGGATTTGCGAAGACATGATGGAAGTCTGTCCGAAGGCCACCATGCTCAATTACGTCAACCCGATGGCGATGAATACCTGGGCGATGTATGCCCGCTATCCGCATATCAAACAGGTCGGCCTGTGCCATTCGGTACAGGGAACGGCGGAAGAACTGGCGCGCGACCTGAATATCGATCCCGCCTCGCTGCGCTATCGCTGCGCCGGCATTAACCACATGGCGTTTTACCTCGAACTGGAGCGCAAAACGGCTGACGGGACTTATGTCGATCTCTATCCTGAATTGCTGGCGGCCTATGACGCCGGACAGGCGCCGAAGCCCAATATTCACGGCAATGAACGCTGCCAGAACATTGTGCGCTATGAGATGTTCAAAAAGTTGGGCTACTTCGTCACCGAGTCATCAGAGCATTTTGCCGAGTACACGCCGTGGTTTATTAAACCGGGACGCGAGGATCTGATTGCGCGCTACAAGGTGCCGCTGGATGAATATCCGAAACGCTGCGTAGAACAACTGGCGAACTGGCATAAAGAGCTGGAGGAGTATAAAACCGCCGAGCGTATCGACATCAAACCGTCCCGCGAGTACGCCAGCACCATTATGAACGCTCTGTGGACCGGCGAGCCGAGCGTGATTTACGGCAATGTGCGTAATGAGGGGCTGATTGATAACCTGCCGCAGGGAAGCTGCGTGGAAGTGGCTTGTCTGGTGGATGCCAACGGCATTCAACCGGCGAAGGTGGGGACGATCCCTTCCCATCTGGCGGCGATGATGCAGACCAACATCAACGTGCAAACGCTGTTGACCGAAGCCATCCTCACGGAAAACCGCGATCGCGTGTATCACGCGGCGATGATGGACCCTCATACCGCGGCGGTGCTGGGTATCGAAGAAATCTATGCGTTGGTTGACGATCTGATCGCCGCGCATGGCGACTGGCTTCCGGCCTGGTTACGCCGTTAATCTCCAGCCGCGCTGGACGGCAGATCCGGCGTTTAACCTCTACTAACAGAAGGCGGGCGCTGGTAACAGCGACCCGGTACCCTATGAGCATCTCTCTGACAACAAAGCTGAGTTACGGGTTCGGTGCGTTTGGTAAGGATTTCGCCATCGGCATTGTGTATATGTACCTGATGTATTACTACACCGATGTGGTGGGACTTTCGGTCGGCCTCGTCGGCACCCTCTTTCTGGTCGCGCGAATCTGGGATGCGATAAACGATCCCATCATGGGCTGGATTGTCAACGCCACGCGTTCGCGGTGGGGGAAATTTAAGCCGTGGATATTGATCGGCACCTTAACCAATTCGCTGGTGCTTTTCCTGCTGTTCAGCGCTCATCTTTTTGAGGGAACCGCGCAGGTTGTATTTGTCTGCGTAACCTACATCCTGTGGGGCATGACGTATACCATTATGGATATCCCATTTTGGTCGCTGGTGCCGACCATTACGCTTGATAAGCGAGAACGCGAACAACTGGTGCCGTTCCCGCGTTTCTTCGCCAGTCTGGCTGGCTTCGTCACTGCCGGTATAACGCTGCCGTTTGTGAACTATGTTGGCGGGGCGGATCGTGGGTTCGGCTTTCAGATGTTTACGCTGGTACTGATTGCGTTCTTTATCGCCTCGACTATCGTGACATTACGCAACGTACATGAGGTGTACTCCTCCGACAACGGTGTAACGGCAGGCCGCCCACATCTGACGTTAAAAACGATCGTTGGATTGATATACAAAAACGATCAGCTCTCTTGCCTGTTGGGAATGGCGCTGGCGTATAACATTGCCTCCAATATTATCAATGGCTTTGCGATCTACTACTTCACCTATGTGATTGGCGATGCCGATCTTTTTCCCTATTACCTTTCTTACGCCGGCGCGGCGAATCTGCTGACGCTGATTGTCTTCCCCCGGCTGGTGAAAATGTTATCGCGGCGGATATTGTGGGCGGGCGCCTCCGTGATGCCCGTTCTGAGTTGCGCAGGGCTCTTCGCGATGGCGTTGGCGGATGTCCATAATGCCGCTTTAATCGTGGCGGCGGGTATTTTCCTGAATATCGGGACCGCGCTCTTTTGGGTGCTTCAGGTGATCATGGTGGCGGATACGGTCGATTATGGGGAATTTA
Source organism: Salmonella sp. 32100201201700099SM (assembly GCF_017572645.1). NCBI lineage: Bacteria > Pseudomonadati > Pseudomonadota > Gammaproteobacteria > Enterobacterales > Enterobacteriaceae > Salmonella > Salmonella sp. 32100201201700099SM. Next base: position 124,847 of record NZ_JAGERQ010000002.1, read on the forward strand.
AGCTCAATATTCGCTGCGAGAGTATCGCTTATTCCGTACAGACGATGGTCGTGAAGGGCGGCTCGGCGTTTGCGGCGTTCTTTATCGCTCTGGTGCTGGGGCTGATTGGCTACACGCCAAATGTGGCGCAGTCTGCGCAAACCCTGCAGGGGATGCAGTTTATTATGATTGTCCTGCCGGTACTGTTTTTCATGATGACGTTGGTTCTCTACTTCCGCTACTACCGTTTGAACGGCGATATGCTGCGCAAGATTCAGATCCACCTGCTGGATAAATACCGGAAAACGCCGCCATTCGTCGAACAGCCGGATAGCCCGGCGATTTCTGTGGTAGCGACCAGCGATGTAAAAGCGTGAGCATGGTCTCTCGTGCAGGCCGGATAAGCCGGATAAGCGTAGCGCCATCCGGCAATTAACCGATAACGCGGCCCGGGAGAACGCCGGGCCTGCCAGGTTATTTCGCGCAGTTAGCGCACTGTTTGCTGACAATCTGCTGGAAGAAATCGTTGCCTTTGTCATCCACCAGGATAAAGGCCGGGAAATCTTCTACTTCAATTTTCCAGATAGCTTCCATGCCGAGTTCCGGATACTCGACGCACTCCAGATGCTTAATGCTCTGCTGTGCCAGTACCGCCGCCGGGCCGCCGATACTGCCCAAATAAAAGCCGCCATGTTTTTTACAGGCATCCGTGACCTGCTGACTACGGTTGCCTTTCGCCAGCATGATCATACTGCCGCCGTGGGATTGCAGCAGATCGACATAAGAGTCCATTCGGCCTGCGGTGGTGGGGCCTAATGAGCCAGATGGATAACCTGCCGGGGTTTTGGCCGGACCTGCGTAATAGATGGGGTGATCTTTAATATACTGCGGCAGGTCTTCGCCGGATTCAATACGCTCTTTTAGCTTCGCGTGGGCGATATCGCGACCTACGATAATGGTGCCCGTCAGCGACAGGCGAGTCGAGACCGGGTACTGCGATAGCTGGGCGAGGATCTCTTTCATCGGACGGTTGAGATCGACTTTCACCGCGTCGCCTTCGCCCGCCTGACGCAGCGCTGGCGGAATATACTGGCCCGGATTGTGTTCCAGTTTTTCGATCCAGATGCCTTCGCGGTTGATTTTCGCTTTGATGTTACGGTCTGCCGAGCAGGAGACGCCCATCCCCACCGGACAGGAAGCGCCGTGACGCGGCAGGCGAATTACGCGAATATCGTGGGCGAAATATTTCCCGCCGAACTGGGCGCCGAGGCCAAGTTTTTGCGCTTCTTCCAGCAGTTCCTGTTCCAGGTGGAGATCGCGGAATGCCTGGCCGTGCTCGTTACCTTCCGTCGGCAGCGCGTCGTAATAGTGGGTGCTGGCGAGTTTAACGGTTTTCAGCGTGCTTTCCGCCGAGGTGCCGCCAATGACAAAGGCGATATGGTATGGCGGACAGGCCGCGGTGCCCAGCGTGCGCATTTTCTCAACGAGGAAGTTTTTCAGCTTGCCTGGGGTGAGCAGCGCTTTGGTCTCCTGATAGAGATACGTTTTGTTTGCTGAACCGCCGCCTTTCGCCACGCAAAGGAACTTGTACTCGTCGCCATCGACGGCATAGAGATCGATTTGCGCTGGCAGGTTGCTGCCGGTATTGACCTCTTTGTACATATCCAGCGGGGCGTTCTGCGAGTAGCGCAGGTTATCTTCTATATAGGTATTAAACACGCCTTTGGAGAGCGCGGCTTCATCGCCGCCTCCCGTCCAGACGCGTTGGCCTTTTTTACCCATGATAATCGCCGTGCCGGTATCCTGGCAGGTCGGCAGAATGCCTTTGGCGGCGATCTCGGAGTTTCTCAGGAATTGCAACGCCACATATTTGTCGTTTTCGCTGGCTTCGGGGTCATTGAGAATGGCGGCGACTTGCTGCTGGTGTTCAGGACGGAGCATAAAAGACGCATCATGGAAGGCCTGCTGAGCCAGCAACGTTAACGCCTGCGGCTCAACGTTGAGGATAGATTCTCCGTTGAATTCACTGACGCTGACATAATCGGAGGTGAGCAGATAATACTCTGTTTTGTCCTCTCCCATCGGGAAAGGCGCCTGATAGATAAACTCTTTTTTCGACATGTGCTTCCAGCCTAATAGTAAGAAAATGTATTAAGAGCCTCATAGGCCAGGCTCTAAGTCGCGCGCCGCGCATAACCGGGCGGCGCGCGCGGCCATTACAGGAATCCGTACATTGCGGCAAAGATCCAGCCAAAGACGCAGGAGACGCTCACGCCAATCAAACCCGGCAGAATGAAGCTGTGGTTAATGATGAAGCGGCCAATACGGGTTGTGCCGGAACGGTCAAACTGAATCGCCGCCAGATCGCTTGGGTAGGTCGGCAGAATATAGTAGCCATAACATGCCGGCGCAGAGGCCACGATATACGCCGGATCGACACCGATAGCCAGCGCGACGGGAACAATCGCCGCCAGCGCCGCTGCCTGGGAGTTAACAAACTTGGAGACCAGCAGCAGAACGATGGCATAGGCCCACGGATACTCTTTGACCATTTCGCCCAGCACGCCCTGAATTTCCGACATATGCGCGCCGAACATGGTTTCCGCCATCCAGGCGATCCCGTATACCGCGACAATCGCAATCATACCGGAACGAAAAACTTCGTTTTTTGAGATAGACGCAGGATTGGTTTTGGTCAGGATGATAATGAGCGCCCCGGTCAGCAGCATGAACATCTGAATGACCAGCACCATCGACAACGGTTTGCCGCCGAAGGTTGGACGTAAGTCGGAGTCCGCGCCCAGGAGAGCGACCACGGCAATCGCCGCCAGGAAGATCCACATCGCCAGCCAGTTGCTTTTCGGCAGTTTTTTATCCAGCAGCGTCGCGGTATCGCCGTACACGTACTGACGGTTTTCCGGTACGGAGATAAATTTCTGAAACGCTTCGTCTTTATCCAGATCTTTACCGCGGAACCAACTAAAAATACCGATTGCCAGGATACCGAGCAGGGTAGACGGGATGGTGATCGACAGCAGATCGAGGAACTCCAGATGTTTTCCGTCAAATGTCACGTTGCCCAGCATCGCTACCAGAGAAACAACGGCGACGGAAACCGGACTGGCGATGATGCCCATTTGCGCGCCGATAGAACTGGCCGCCATTGGACGTTCCGGACGGATATTATTCTTGATCGCCACGTCATAGATAATCGGCAAAATGGTGTAGACCACGTGGCCTGTCCCACACAGAATCGTCAGGGTACAGGTGACGAACGGCGCCACAATAGAGACGTATTTGGGGTTGCGACGCAGCAGCTTTTCGGCAATCTGCAGCATCACATCCAGCCCGCCTGACGCCTGCAACGTTGCCGACGCGGCGACTACCGCGATAATGACCAGCATTACGTCAACGGGCGGTTTACCTGGCTGGAGATGGAAAACAAACACCAGAATGACCAGACCGATACCGCCCAACAACCCGAGCGCGATCCCGCCCTTTCGGGCACCATAAAACAGACATATTAATATTATGAGAAGCTGTATACTAAATAACATTTTTATTTATCCTCGCGATAAACCCAGTCAATTTTGATAAATGGATCACAGCCATCTTCTGATTTGTGTGAATGAGCATCAGGAAATGGCGAATATTCAATGCGCCAGTGGCGACGATTAACGGTTAAGCATTTTACAGAGTTGCTTTAAGTAATTATTTTCTTGCGATGGTGATGTTCAGAGGGAAGCACCCTCTGGCGATGGGCAGGTGGAGTCAGCGAGAGCAGTAAATTATGATTTGTCTGTTTTAAAAACAGGCGTTTATTATTTAATTTTTGTGTCTCGCCATCAGATAAATCACGAGATAAATCGAACAGAATGTGACTTATGTGATCATTGTCACGCCATTTTTTTAAATTATTAGTATGGCGTGTGGAGACGCGTATCTGCTCACCAATATACGTATTGTCCATAGGCGTAGCACAAGCTCCATTGCTACAAACATAATTTTATTTAAGTGTCAGGAAAATTCCGGACAAATCCCTTTTTTAATAAAAATACACACTCTCGGCATGGGATAATACTTAATTAACTTTTGTTAGCGTTTTGAAATTAAAAACAGCGCATGGCGCTGTAATAATAGAAAATAACGTTAACAGGCCTGGGTTGAGTATATTTGATCTGACACAATTTCCCAGGTTTGTTATTAATGTGATAGCGTTTTTATTGGCATTGTTATAATAAATGTTACCAGGATATAACGCTTCGCGTCGGATTTATGCGGTATCCTTACTGACAATATTGTTTCAGTAAAGAGTAATGTTCCGGCTGAACGCGGTAGCGGTAAACCGGCCTGCCGGTCACGCCGTAATGAATACTGGTAAACAAGATATGGCAATTCACCAGCCAGATAAGATATTTACGGCAGGAGACGCGCGAGATATTCACTTCGTTGGCCAACTCGTCGGTAGAAAATTCCTGCTCCTGATGCGCATCAATCCACTGGCATAAGGTGCGTAGCGTTTGCTGCGTCAGCCCTTTTGGCAGCCGGCGAGGCTCCTGCTCGCTGGATGAATTACCGTGAATGAGCAGGTCAAGCTCAGACTGTTCGTAATACTGGCGTTTTTCCATCGCCGTTTTCTTACGTAGCCAGCCGGTCAGCGCTTCTTCAAAGCGCGTGGCCTGAAAAGGCTTGATCAGATAATCCACCACGCCGTAGTGAAGCGAATCTTTAATGGTGGCGGCGTCAGCGGCAGAAGAAATGACAATAACGTCGCTTTTGCAGCCTGCGCTGTGCAGGACAGGCAGCAGATCCAATCCGTTTTCCTGCTGCATATAGATATCCAGCAGGATTAGGTCAATGTGATTTTCACTGTTGAAGATAAACTCTTTCGCTTTTTCCAGCGTCGAAGCGGTTCCACAACAATGAAAACCGGAGATTTGCGCGACATAGCGGCGATTTAACTCCGCGACCATCGCATCGTCATCGACAATTAATACATTGATCATAGGCTGGTCCTTTTTCCATCCCAGGGTAACTGTACAAAAAATTGTGTGAAGATCCCAGGCTCGGACTCCACGGAAATTACGCCGCCAAGCGCTTCAACCTGCTGTTTAACCAGCGCTAAACCGACGCCGCGTTCGGCGCCTTTCGACGAGACGCCTTTTTCAAAAATCGCCTCGATGCGCTCAGGTTCGATACCCGGACCGTCATCGCTCACTTCGCAATGCAGCCAGCCATGACGGTAGTGTAACGAGACGCTGATTTCGCCGCCGGATTCCTGGCTCAACGCTTCCAGCGCGTTTTCAATCAAATTGCCCAGCGCCGTAATCAGCACCGTAACCTGATCTTCATTGTTATTATCCAGTAACTGGCTGTCGCTGCTTATCACCAGGCTGTGCCCGAAATCTGAGGCGCGAGTAATTTTACTGAGCAAAAAACCAGCGATAATCGGCGACTTTATTTTACCCAGCAGCAAACCGATCTCTTCCTGATAGTTATTGGCCGTCTTGATAATATACGCTTCAAGCTGCTTATAACTCTTCAGGTGCAATAATCCCAGAATCACATGTAATTTGTTCATGAATTCGTGGGATCGTTCACGGAGCGCATCCGCGTAGTTCACCATCCCGTCTAACCGCTGCATCAGTTGGCGAACTTCTGTTTTATCCCTGAAGGTGGATATCGCGCCGATAATTTCGCCGTTGCTGCGCACCGGAACGGTATTCACCAGCAGCAGGCGGCCTTTGACGATGATCTCTTCATCGCGGCGCGGCGTACCGTCACGCAACACTTCGCTAATGTCCACCACCTGGGGTGGATAATCTGGCGTCATCCTGCGTTTTTCGATAATCGAGCAGCGCCTGCGCCGCGTGGTTAATCAACGTGACTTCGCCGCTACCATCTACGGCGATAACGCCCTCTTTGATTGACTGCAGCATTGCCTGGCGTTGTTCAAACAGGGTTGAGATCTCATAGGGTTCGAGGCCAAACAGGATACGTTTTAGCACCTTGACCAGCGCATAGGTGCCTAATAATCCCACCAGAGCGCCGAACAGAATGGACCAGATAATACTGCCGCGGCTATTGTTGATCTGCTGCGTAACGTGACTGAGTTCCAGGCCAATCGCTACCACGCCGATCTGTCGGTGGTGTTCATCATAAACCGGTGTGAAAACGCGTAGCGCTTTGGCAAGAAAGCCGCGATTAATGGCAACGTTTTCCTTTCCCTGCAGTGCGAGCAGAATGTCATCGCCTTTGAATGGTTGACCGATTCGCTGCGTTTCTGGGTGCGAATAACGGATGCCCTGCATATTGGTCACCACAATAAACAAAAAGCCATTATGCTGGCTCACCGCTTCGGCGAGCGGCTGAATGCCGCTTTCCGCAGGCGGTTTTTTCAGCCCCTCGCGAATTGCCGGAGAGTCCGCCAGCGAGCGAGCCACCGCCAGCGCTTTATCTGCCAGCGCGTCGCGCGTCATGCTGCTGATTTGCGAAAAATAGATCAGATGGACCACAACGAGCACCGAAAACAAAACGGCGCTGACCATCAGAATGACGGTAGTGCCGAGTTTCATGGGGCGTTTGCGTAACGCCCGGCATGGCAGGGAGTGTTTCATAGTGGACCTGAGCGGACGAATCGTAAGGTTATTATCCCTGATGAGGCGTCTAATTCAAAGGCATAGGCGATGTTGCTCCAGTGTTGAAAAGCCCGTCTAGTCTTGCAGGGGGCGCTACCTGCTCATGTCGTTAATTAATATCGCCGGATACCGTGATGGGTAATTTATTTTCATCAGAATTACATAAAATAATTTTTCATTAATTTTTATAATAACGTATGCGGTATCACATTTTATTTTTACTGACGTTCAGAATGCGTTTGATCACAATCAATCAGCGCTAATATTTAATCTATTATGATTAGTTTTCATTACATATTATTAATAATTATGGAAGCAATGTGAGAAATAAAAAATGGAAATAAAAAAATGGCTGAACACAACCATAACCCGACGTGATGCTATTGTCGCTACTGCAAAAGTAGGGGCGGCGGTGACGCTAAGTCAGGCGATTACGCTGCCTTTTGCTACCACTGCCCAGGCGCAGGATACCCCGATACCGAAGGATGCCAACGGCGAAACCGTCAGGCACAGCGCCTGTCTGGTCAACTGTGGCAGCCGATGCCCGCTTAAGGTTATCGTGAAAAATGATCGCATTGTGCGTATTGAACCGGAAGACGCGAAAGATGACGCGGTATTCGGCGAGCATCAGATTCGTCCCTGCCTGCGCGGGCGTTCCAGTCGCTGGCGCGTTTATAGCCCGGATCGCATTAAGTATCCGATGAAAAGAGTGGGAAAACGCGGCGAAGGAAAATTTAAACGTATTTCATGGGATGAGGCCACAGCCTTTATTGCGGCGGAATTAACGCGCGTTAGCGAAAAATATGGCCGGGAAGCTATTTATTATAATTATCAATCCGGCGCGTATTATCACACGCAGGGTAGACCCGCCTGGATAAGATTACTAAATCTCACCGGCGGTTATTTAAATTATCACAACACCTATTCCACGGCGCAAATCGCCGCCGCCACGCCTTATACCCACGGTGATTATGTCGGTAGCCATTTTACGCAGATCGCGCATTCCGATCTGGTGGTGCTATTTGGCCTGAATCTCTCAGAAACGCGGATGTCCGGCGGCGGTTAGGTTGAAGAGCTGCGCCGGGCGCTGGAGACCTCGAAAGCCCGAGTCATTATTATCGATCCGCGCTATACCGATTCGGTGATTACCGAACACGCCGAATGGCTACCGATTCGCCCAACCACGGACGCCGCGCTAGTCGCCGGCATAGCGCATACGCTGATTACCGAACAGCTTCTCGACGAGGCGCTGGTAAACCGCTATTGCGTCGGCTATGACCGTAGCACCTTGCCGGACACGGCTGCGCCTAACGCCAGCTATAAAGATTATGTTCTTGGCACGGGCGATGACGGTATCGCGAAAACCCCGGAATGGGCGGCGGATATCACCGGAATTCCGGCAACGCGTATTCGCCAACTGGCGCGCGAAATCGCCTCGGCGCGCGCCTGCTATATTTGCCAGGGCTGGGGGCCGCAGCGTCATGCCAACGGCGAACAAACCGTGCGTGCTATTCAGACGCTGCCAGCGTTAACCGGCCACTTCGGGCGGCCCGGCACCAATAATGGCAACTGGCCTTACGGTACGCCGTATGGCGTGCCATTGTTGCCTGTCGGTAAGAATCCGATCACAACCTCTATTCCTTGCTATCTGTGGACGGACGCCATTCAGCATCCGGAGAAAATGACCGCGACGACAATGGGCGTAAAAGGCGCGGACAGGCTAAAAACCGGGATTAAGCTGTTTTTCAACCAGGCCGGTAATACTTTGCTTAATCAGCACGGCGAAACAAACCGCACCCGTCAAATTCTCGCGGATGAATCGCTGTGTGAAACCATTATCGTGATTGAAAACCATATGACGCCCAGCGCGATGTATGCGGATCTGCTGTTGCCGGAGACCAGCTATCTTGAGGCGGAAGACCTGGTGGACAGCTCCTATGCGGCAGGATCGCATAACTATATGATTGCGATTCAGAAAACCGTTAAACCGATGTGGGAAGTGCGCAGCACGTATGACATCTGCGCGGATATCGCCGGGCATCTTGGACTGCGCGAGCAATATACCGAGGGCCGAACTCAGGCGCAGTGGGCGGAGATGCACTATCAGCAGATCCGTGAAAAACGTCCATACCTGCCGGAGTGGAGCGTGGCGAAAGAGATGGGCGTGATTGACCAGCGTATCGCTACCGAGCAGCAGAGCCTTGCGTTTGCCGATTTCCGCGCCGATGCCGAGGCTAATCCACTCTCCACGCCGTCGGGCAAAATTGAAATTTACTCCCAGGCGCTGGCGGATCTGGCGCAAGCGTGGACGTTGCCAGAAGGCGAGCGAATTCCCGCATTGCCGGAATTTTGTCCAGCGAAAGAGTCGCACCTTAACAAAGCATTGACGGCGAAGTATCCGTTGCAGTTAAGCGGTTTCCATACCAAAGGGCATACCCACTCGACCTACAGCAATGTGCTGATGCTGCATGAGGCGGTGCCGGATGAAGTCTGGATTAACCCGATTGACGCCAGCGCCCGCCAACTGAAGTCCGGCGATCGGGTGCATGTATTCAATGACCGCGGCGTGGTGGAGCTTCCCTGTAAAGTTACCCAGCGCATTTTACCCGGCGTGGCGGCGATGCCGCAGGGCGCGTGGACGCGGCTTGACGGCAACGGCGTTGATGTCGGCGGCTGTATCAATACGCTGACCAGCCATCACCCTTCGCCGCTGGCGAAAGGCAATCCGCAGCATACCAATCTGGTTGAAATTAAACGCGCTTAAGGAGTGATGTACGATGAAACAGTATGGCTTTTATGTTGACTCCTCGCGCTGTTCAGGCTGTAAAACCTGCCAGGTAAGCTGCAAGGATAATAAAGATCTGGATGTCGGCCCGAAACTGCGCCGCGTCTATGAATATGGCGGCGGAAGCTGGGTGAAAGAGGGGGAAAGCTGGCATCACGACACCTTTACCTACTACCTCTCTATTGCTTGTAACCATTGCGATGAGCCGGTATGTGTCTCCGGCTGTCCGACCGGGGCGATGCATAAACGCAAAGAAGATGGTCTGGTCGTGGTGGATGACAGCGTATGCGTCGGCTGTCGCTATTGTGAAATGCGCTGCCCCTACGGCGCGCCGCAGTTTGATACGCAGGCAAACGTGATGCGTAAATGCGACGGTTGTCTTGACCGACTGGAGAACAATCTGCGCCCCATTTGTGTGGATTCTTGCCCGCAGCGAGCGCTGGATTTCGGCCCTGTCGATGAATTACGGGCAAAATATGGCACGGAGAATCAAATCGCGCCGCTGCCTTCGGCGTCGTTCACCCATCCTAACCTCATTATTAAACCGCATCCGAAAGCGAGACCCACGGGCGATACGGAAGGCGCAATCATGAACATTCGGGAGGTGCGCCATGCATGAGTTACCGCTGGTCTTTTTTACGGTCTTTACCCAGAGCGCGGTCGGCGCGTTTATTCTGCTGCTGATTGGCGGCGCAATGGGGCTGGTCGCGCCGCGGCGTAAGGCTATCGGTCTGTTCTCGGTGATGTGCCTGTTTGGGATTGGCGTCGTTGTCGGTACCTTCCACGTCGGGCAACCGTTGCGTGCGCTGAATATGCTGCTGCGCGTCGGACATTCGCCGATGAGTAACGAGATTGTCTTGTCGGCGGCTTTTGTGGCGCTCGGCGGTCTGGGGGCGCTCGGTTTATTGCTGAACCGTGCGACGCCGCTGTGTAACGCGTTGGTCTGGTTGGCGGCGATAGTCGGGGTGGTCTTCTTATACGCCGTTCCGCAGATTTACCAACTGCCGACGGTGGCGACCTGGCGTTCATCTTACACCACGGCAATGATGATATTGACGCCGTTGATTGGCGGCGGCGCGTTGGCGGCATTGTTTGGCGTGCGCCGTCTGGGGCTACTGGTCAGCGTGTTGGCGATTTTGGTGAGCTTTTGTCTGCGCCCGGGCTATATGGCGACGCTGATGAGCGCCGATAGCGCTCTGACCGCCGCGCAGCATAGCTGGTTTACCGCCCAGGCGGTATTGCTGGCGGCGGGCGTGGTCGGGGTGGTGGTCTGCGCGCGCCTGAAATCGAGTGCTACGGTGCTGGCCATGACGGCTGTGGTGGTTATCGCGGCGGAGTTGGCGGGTAGGATTGCGTTTTACAATCTGTGGACGCTGCCAATGTAGTTTTTGCCCGGCTTGTGCCATGTAAGCCTGATAAGCGTAGCGTCATCAGGCGAAATATTTCAGGAGCTATTGCTATGCCTTCCCGTGCTGTTTTGCCGCGTATCCTCGGCGCACTGTTTTACTACTCCCCTGAGAGGCCGGAGGTGAAAGCGTTGTTCGATTGTTTGCCAACGTTGCCTGAGCTTTACCCCTGGCGCGATCGCGGACATATTGAATCACTGTGCGCGTCATGGTCGCTACCGGATGATGATGCGCTTACATGGCAATTTTCCGTATTGTTTGAAGGCCAGGGAAAGATGCCCGTCCCGCCCTGGGGATCGGTCTATCTGGAAAAAGATAATTTGCTGATGGGGGAAACCACCGCCGATTATCGAGCTTTTTTACAGTCGCAGGGAATGGTATTCACTGACCGTGAACGCGAGCCGGAAGATCAGTTTGGCCTGATGCTATTAGCCTGTAGCGATCTGCTGGCGCAAGGCGACAACGTGGCGGCCAACCGGTTACTGGAGGCGCATCTGCTACCCTGGGGATTCCGCTATCTGGAATTGCTGCAACGCAATACCGTTAGCGCCTTCTATGCCCGGCTTGCCATCGTAGCGACCTGTTATCTGCAGGATGTTCAGCAGCAACAGGGGCTACAACCTGAGAAGAAACGGTTGTTTTCTAAGGTATTGGTCAGGTTTTGACGACGTGCCGTAATGCTTGTGTCGCCATCGTGCCCGCTGTTGCGTCAGCGGGCACAGTTTACTATTACAGCTCCGGCGTCTTTTTGAAACCGGTCAGCATCAGCACCAGGCTCTGTTTTGAGTCCGCTGGCATGAAATCGTAGTGATTTACCTGACGGTCGCCGCCGATATACCAGGATATTTCCGTTTTCCCTTCCGCTAGCGCTTTGCGCACCGCTTTATCGACATCAACCATGCGATACTCATGTGAATGGTTTAGATATAATACGGCATCGGAACGGTAATTGATCGCCGGTTTATTGTTCCATGACACGCTACTGGCGTGCCAGTCACTGCTGGTCGGGTAAAAGAAAATTTGATCGGCGCCGTTCGTTTTCGTTTTGCCGCCAAAAAGGCGAATACGGTATTTGAATAGCGAAGCGTCCATATTGGCAGGCAGGGGCGGGATCTTAAATTTCACCAGCGTGAGCGTTTCCGGGTGCTGCGTGCGTCCGCCATTTGTCCAGTCATCCTGTACGTACAACGTATCGACGCTGGCATGAGGCTTGTCGTCTTCGCTGCTTACCCAGGTATTTTCTTCCGCTTTACTGTAGGCGTAAGGAACCGCAGTGCCGCAATCCAGTCCCTGATTCATACACAGATCCGTCATAAACTGCGCGCCATCTTCCGTCCAGCCATTCATAAAATCGGCATGGGCGGTATAAATACTTCCCCAGCGCTCTTCCCGGGTTTCGCCATGCATTACCGGGTCCATCGACAATTCCACTTTGGACGTATCCAGCGAGGAGATCTGCGGGAGTACCCAGGCGATGTTCATATTAACCGTCGGGATTTTAACCGGATAGTCTGCGGAACATTTCCCGTGGTCGGCATAGATAGCATTATTGTGGCTATGTGTCGGTTTCAGGTTGACGCCATCCCAACAGTTGGGGAAAGCGATCCCGATATTAAACTGGACGGCATCGCCCGCTTTACGCAGGCCGCATATTTCGCCTACCTTGTTGGTGTAACCTTTGCCGTTGGCACATAAAAAGGTGATTGCGGAACTGGGGCCAGTACCGTGATGATCGCCTGCCAGTAACTCCAGCCCGGCCGGGAATGGATGGAGCGGATATTGCGCTACATTTGTGGATTGATAATAGGTCTTTTGGTAGGCCGGATTTACGATTTCACCATCGGGTAATTTCATGGACGGTGCCCAGTAACCGGAGCTGTCGGCTTTATTATCACAGGTGGTATCGGGTTGCGCGCGCAACGTCTGGTAGGTAGAGACCGCGTCGGTGTGGGTGTTGCCAAAAAAGTCATGCCACATCGCCTGATTCGCTTTACCAAACATCATAATCGCGTCATCGCCCAGCGTGTGGTGATAGCCGCACACGACATGCGCCTGAGGACCGGCATGGGCCGGGAATGCGCCAGCGGCAACGAGCGTAGCCAGGCTGACGGTAATAAGGTTGAGTTTCATTTTTTTGCTGCCCGGTTGAATAGAAGTGGGAGCAGCAATAGCAGATCAAATTACGGTGTTACATCTCATTAATTATCACTTTTTGTCATTTGCCCTGCATACAGGGGCGAATTTGCAGACGTACTATTTAAATAATTAGCCGAAACTACCCTCCTCTTGATTATGTCAATTTACAAAAAGGGTACGTTAGTGATTAAAATCGGGCTTTTTGTGATAACTCTCACTATTTCATTTTGCCTATGCTAATGGCGCTCGCCATAACCGAATAACGATTCTATCGGACATCGGCTTTATTTTTAAGAAATGCGTTACGACATCAGTCGTGACGCGATCTGCTATGGATTTTTTATGAGATTACTAAAACGCGTTATTGTGGTTGTACTCTTGGGCGTGATTTTATTTATGGTCAGGGACGATATACGCTATGTTTATCAACTGATCCTCAAATATGGTGATAAACCCTCGGCGCTAGCACTGAGTAGCTATAAAGCGGTTATTCAGCAAAAACCAGTCGCAGGAGTTAAGAGTAACCTTTCAGGTTTGACCTACTCCGCCGAAGACAGGATGCTTTTCGCCGTTATTAATAATCCCCCTGAACTGGTCTGGTTAACGACAGAAGGGCAGCTGGTAGGGCGGATGCCGCTGCAGGGCATCCACGACCCGGAGTCTATTGCATGGAGTGGGGGCAACCAGTTCCAGATAGGCAGTGAGAAAGATGGCGCGGTCTATAAAACACAGGTGGATATTCAGCGCGGCGCCATGCAGATAATCTCCATGGTGAAGCTTGAGGGCTATGACAAAGCAAAAAATAAAGGGCTGGAAGGTACGGCATGGGATGCGAAAAATGAGAGATTATATGCCGCAAAAGAAAGAAAACCCATTATTATCAAAGAAGTAGAGATGAGCAAAAATGGTATCACCAGAGCGTTGCCTTCTGCCATCACTGCGAGTGTGAGCGATGTCTCCGGACTTGAATACCATGCCCCAACGGATTCGCTGCTGGTGTTGTCGGACGAGTCAAAAATGATTCTGGAGGTCAGTTCCGAGTGGCGGGTGCGCGATCGATTGTTCCTGACGGCGGAGTGGTCAGGGCTCAGAGACGATATACCCCAACCAGAAGGGATTGCCATGGATAATGAAAATAATTTGTATATTGTGAGTGAACCAAATCTGTTTTATAAATTTTCGTGTGATATACAGAATGACTAAAATCTATTTTTACTGTCACAGCATGCTAAAACAGAACAAGGTTGTTAATACCATGATTTGACGATTGCTTGATTCGTTGATTCATTGTTGGGGATATTTATGTTTTACTTACCTCAGTAACGGATTGCTTTGTGGTGTAGCGTAACGGTAATTGTCCTCCTCATATTTGCGGCAGCGTAGTCTGCCGCTTTTTTTTTATAAATTAACTCTCTCTGTAATAATTAACAGACAATGAATATTATTCTGTTTTTTCAGGAGGCCTCCGAAGAGACCTCGCATGGTGATGTTTAGTTATCAGGCATAATCATTTCATCTACGCCGGAACTCTTGTTGACCGGATTTTCCGTGGGCGATGTACCTGTAAATGTTACACTGGCGGCGGCGCTATTACCGGCGGGATCGGTGGCCGTTATGGTATACTGATTCTCCCCCGACAGAATAGCGGATTGCGGAACAGAAACATGCCAGTTACCGGTATCGTTATCGACACTGGCGGTGTAGTCCGTATCGTCGACCGTGACCTTCACCTGAATATCCTGATGCGCCTCCACGACTCCCTTAAGGCTGACGGTATTATCCAGACTGCTAACAGTCGATCCCAACGTTGGTTCGGCGGACGGTTGTGTATCAATAGTCAGCTTAATTGTTGCGTGAGCTTCTAAGCGACCCGATAAAAGGTCGGTGTATTGATGTTAGTGATATTATCGCCTCCGGCGCCAATATCACTATTATTCTTCATGGAACGTACTGGCGGTGTAGAGTCTATCGTCAGCCAGCCGATAGACAGCGAAGAATTATCCATAGCGTTTGCGGAACGATCTCTGAAGATGATATCCAGAGTTGCCTTGCCTACCATTCTAGCAACATTTTAGAAAAAATTACGTAATATCGACTGATATGTAAAACTCATTCAGCATCAAATGGATTAATTCAACATCAGTAGTAATATCCATTTTTTTATAGGCTGATCTCTTTTGTGTTGAAATCGTTTTTATATTTCGATCTAATAAATTTGAGCAACTTTTAACAGATAATCCTGCAGCCACGTAATAAATAACTTTTTTCTCGCTCAATGTTAGATCGAATTTTTTAGCGAGCAACAGAATTCCATCTCTTATATTAATATGTTTTGCTTTGTCCTTATACTGCATTGTCAGATATCTCAATTAACATATTGATGACGAGAGGAGGATAAAAACGCTAAAAATTCCGATGGTGTAGTTTTGAAATGTTTTTTAAAAACGCATGTAAAATAAGAAGCACTATCATAACCACACATATAAGCCACTCGAGTAATATTATATTCACTATTGCGTAGAAGTTTTGTCGCTTTATTCATTCGCGCATTAAGGTAAACTTCACTGAATGAGGTGTGCTCTTGTTTCAATTTCCTTTTTAATGTGGAACAACTCATATAGAGTGAGTCAGAAATATCCTTGAGCGCCCATTTTCGACTTATGTCGCTTATAATAATATTATAGATGTTTTCGGCTAATGTATTTTGCGATAGTTCTCTGAAGAGAGCAAATGCTTCAGGTTCATAGATGAACTCTGAAAGCAGAAATCTTATTAAATATTCCTTTTTATCTTGGGATAATTTCTGGCTTTTATTTGAAGAGTGTAAGAGGTTGAATACTCTTGCTACGCCTGTTTCTATTGGCGCTAACAGATGTTTTGTCGTCGGTTTTGTTAATGGGGCCGAAAAGTCTGCATGTTCATACAGAAAAAAATTATAAGCATTTTTTATTGACGCTGAATCTAATTCAATTAAATTGTAATTTAACTGTTCATGAGTCTCTTCCATAGTGATATGAATGGTTTGATCTTTAGCTAAAAATATTAACATTGGCCCTGATGCCGTAATATACTCCCCGGACGATGTCGTAATTGAAATTTTACCCGTGGTGAGCTTGATGAGTACGGACTGCAGTAAATTTAATCCCTGAAGTGATAAGGATTTCCTCTGCCAGTTTTGCGCTGATTGTAAACATTCAATGCTCCCCACCTGGACAGGTGAGGGATTAAACACCTTTAGCATGATAATTTCCTTTTATTAAATGTGCGTGTAAATCAAAAATTATTCTGAAAAATATTTCAAAAGAAAACTAATATATAGCTATATAATTATTTGCGAACTTAAGGTATCAGGTGGCGATCTTTTCATTTTCTATGGAAAATGCTATTTTATATTGCATTTCTACCTATTATAGTATCGTTAAAAAACTATGTCGCGTATAAAAAAAAGATGGAAATTTACAAGAATTGGCTCATGTTATTGTCAAATTATCTCTTTAAAATTTGAATTAAGTAATAATTACCCTTATTCTTTTAGAGAATAGCTCTTTAATTTCATGGGGGTAGTTAGCATGAGGTATAAGATCTGATGTTAATTTGTGATAAGGTTTATCTTGGAGGTAAATATTAACGATCTCGGCCAGGAAAGGCATACAACGCGGTAAATATATACTGCGGCGGGTAGACGGTGTAACAATATCCGGAAGTTTGAGGGGGAGGGGAAACATTCAATCGTATGGTTGGCTTTATGAAAAACGATGTAACACGTTATTGAGGTTCTTACTGTGCGTATCCGTTAGGTTTATGCTTTCTGATTATATAATGTTGCGTGTTTTGGCGCGGCAGTATTGAATCTTTTGCTGCGTCGGCCCCGAGGAGGAATCACTCACAGCGAATGCCAGCGCACAGCCTGGTACTGAATCTATAAATGAGTAGAAAACCTTTCGGTTCGCTACTCCGGTTCCATTCCTTCTAAATTTATCGTAATGACATCTGCGTTACGCGTGTTGTATACTTAATATCCACAGAAGTACAAGAGGACAACACTATGCCAGCCGCAAACAGTATGGCGATGAAACGTGAAACTCTGAACCTGCGTATCAAACCCGCCGAGCGCGATCTTATTGATCGAGCGGCGAAAGCCAGAGGGAAAAACCGCACAGACTTTGTGCTGGAAGCTGCCCGTGCTGCCGCAGAAGAAGCGCTTATCGAACAACGCATCATTATGGCCGATCCAGAGGCTTATCAGGAATTTCTCGTTCGTTTGGATCAAACACCTTCACCTAATGCCGCACTGCGTAAAACCATGCAGACCCCTGCGCCGTGGGAGCAGGAAAAATGATCTCCACCCCTGAGCCGCTTCATGCCGGACATATTCTTACTCCGTTTTGCTGCGGTGTGGATTCTATAGATAACTGGCTGAAACAGCGGGCGATGAAAAATCAGACCACTGGCGCGTCCCGTACCTTTGTGTGTTGTGGCAGCGATTCGAACGTACTGGCCTATTACTCGCTGGCGTCCAGCGCAGTCACGACGAATACCTCCCCCGGTCGCTTTCGTCGCAATATGCCTGACCCGATTCCGGTTGTGGTATTGGGGCGTCTGGCGGTGGATAAATCGCTTCATGGGCAGGGCGTCGCTCGGGCGCTGGTACGCGACGCAGGGCTGCGGGTTATTCAGGTGGCGGAGACTATCGGCATTCGTGGGATGCTGGTTCACGCCCTGTCGGATGAAGCGCGGGAATTTTATCAGCGGGTGGGGTTTGTACCGTCGCCGATGGATCCGATGATGTTGATGGTGACGTTGGGGGATTTGGTGGAGAGTGTTTAAACTCCAGAACGCATCCCTTAGCTTCTGATGGCCGGAATTCGCTGTGGATAGTCAGTGAGCCAGACCGGTTTTACCGCTTCAGCCGGACAACGACGTCATGACGGTCTGGACGGACTGCAAACGGGGACGTTGAATTCATGCGAATCGGGGAAACCAAAGGCGTTCTCCACGCCCGGTCGCCCCTACGCAGTTGCACTTCCTTTCATTTGCTGTGGCCAGTTTGCGGGAAGACTTTCACCTTCAGTAATTAAGTTCGGGGCGTTCTTCTTTACTCAATAAATTATTTTTGTCGTTCAGCTCCTCACGGACTTTTGCCAGTGACTTCTGAAAAGCCGGGATTGTTTGCAGCCTTGCAAACTCTACTGCTCCCACATAACGGCCAGCATCAACATCGCTTTGCCAGTGAGCACCGCATATCACTCTGCTTTGCCCGAACTCCCATCCTCGTCTGGCGAGCTCCTGCGCGCGTTCCGGTCTGGCCTGGGATAATACTAATGCCAGAAGTGTACCATAAGCAGTATGCCCGGAAGGGTAAGAGCCATCTTTTCGCAAAGTATTCTCATCTTCAGGACGGCAGGTAGAATGATTAAATAAGACAAAGGGACGAGTACGCATATAATATTTTTTTGCCGAAGCAGTAGCGTAGTAGCTGCCCATTTTCAGAAGATTCTGTAACATATTCCAGGTTTCTGGCGTATCTTTGGGATTAATTTTAGCACCCACTACTGGCGAGAATATTCTGGCTATATTTTCCACGCTTACATCTGCATCCTCAGCAGCTTGTTTCCATTGTGGGGAACCTTTTATCGCATAGCCCTTAAAATAAGCCTCCTTATCATAGCGGAAAGCCGGATCATCATTACCTGGCGGTGGGGGTAAGTAGAACTGACTGTTCACTGATTCTTCAGGAGAATGAAAGAGTTGCACTGTTGCTGCTGATGTATATTTAGCTACGATCAGTGGTAGAAAAAATAGTAAATAACGACTTTTCATAAAGACTCACTCCGGATCAGGCAATAATAAACAGATGTGATTCTATAATGATTTATTGAAATGGTTATTCAACATACAGGTAAAAAAGCAGGACGCTGTACTGGCATTATCCTCTACCCATACCGGACTGATTGCAGCGGACAACAGAACAATACTGGTACTTCCGGCTAACAGCATTTTGTTTAATTTTTCTCCCCGGTTATTTTTTATCTGCGTGCCTGACTGACACGCATGAGGTTAAAATGTTTCCGTAATAACAAACTATGAATAAGTATTTTAAAGTATGTGCTCTGTTACCCCGATAACTATCATCAGTCATGATGTGCTGAGTATTAATTTATGATTATGAACAAGAGTCGAAAACAGTATTTAAGAATAAAGAAACCGAAAAATAAAAATACCAAAACTGGCGAAGGGATTATTGTTGTCAGTGATGGAAAAGTTCATGGCGGAAATATTGGACTCACTTGTCGAGGCTAGCGAACCGTCAGATGAAGTGATAGGCGTTATTACTGGTAATAATCTCCCTGTAGCTAAGTAAGCTTTTGACCCTGGCCCAAAGATGAGCGGCTGATCGCCGAAGCACTGGGCGTTGCGCCAGAGAAAATCTGGCCTTCTCGTTATAGCTAGTCAGGCCAGAGATGGGGGCTACGGATTTCCATTCCCAGAAAAGCAAAAACCCAGCCATAGGCTGGGTTTTCTGAATAAGTGGTGCCCGGACTCGGAATCGAACCAAGGACACGGGGATTTTCAATCCCCTGCTCTACCGACTGAGCTATCCGGGCAACGGGGCGCATTAAACCGTAAAGGGGCGCGGTCGTCAACGGCTTTACACGAAAAAAGTGATAAAAGCGCGCTGACTGCCTGCTTTTCAGGCAAAATGCATAAAATCAGTACCCGTCAGGTGAGCGCGCCACCCTGACGGCACTGTGCAAAACGCAGAATATCTTCCGCCAACCGTTGAGCGGTATCTACATCAGCCTGACTGCGGTTGACCAGCATTCGGCTGAGACAACCTTCCAGCACCAGCTCCATCTGCCTTGCAACCATCGCCGGATCGTCAATTTCCAGCGTGGTCAGTAGTTCATGGGTAAAATCATGTGCCGCGCGTTTTTGTTGATTAGCCAGTTGGTGAATAGGATGGGTTGGGTCGGGATAAAACGTACAGGCGGCAATGAACAAGCAACCAGGATAACGGTTATTACTGACACATTCCGAAAGCGCGCTGTAGCGTGCCAGTAGCTTTTGTTCAGCAGAAAGCGACTCATCAAGAAGAAGCTGGCGTCGCCAGATATCTACCTGCTGACTCAGATAACGTAGCGCGTCATATAAAATGGCTTCTTTATCTGGCCAGAAACGCTGTAATGTGTCGAGTGGGCGATTTACGCGCTCCGCCACCATTTCCAGCGTAGTATCGGCTATCCCTTGCGTCTCCAGTAATTTCAGGGCTTCTCCCAGAATATCTTCACGTTGCACGGTATTCTCCTCCGTCTTTGCTTTTGCAAGTGTCGCTCACGGTTGGCGATCGTGCAAATGCGCGCTAAAGGTGGCGGCGTCCATAAAGCCGGTGACTCGCGCTTGCGGCTGTTCCTGGCCTTGGGCATCAAAGAACAGAATGGTGGGCAGCCCGAGGACTTGCAGATGCTTTAACAGCGCGACGTCCTGCGCATTGTTAGCGGTGACGTTAGCCTGCAAGAGCACCGTGTCGCCGAGCGCCTGCTGAACCCGCGGATCGCTGAAGGTATACTTTTCAAACTCTTTACAGGCCACGCACCAGTCGGCGTAGAAATCCAGCATGACGGGTTTGCCTTTGGCCTGCGCCAGCGCCTGATTGAGTTCGTCCACGGTAGAAATAGCCGTGAAATTGAGGTGCGCTGGAGCTTGCGCGGATGGCGATCCGAACGCCCAATCCTGTAGAGGTCGCACGCTAATGAGCGCTGCCGCCAGCAGGATAATCTGTACGATACGCATCCACGCTCGTCTGGCCTGAAGGCTGGTGATAAAGGCCCAACCAAAGAAAGCGACGCCCAGCAGCGACCACAGACGTAAACCCCAAGCCTCGCCAATAATCCGCTCCAGTAAAAAGACCGGTAACGCGAGGATCACGAAACCAAAAGCGGTTTTGACATGCGCCATCCACGGGCCGCTTTTCGGTAACAGGCGGTTGCCAAACACGGTGACCAGCATTAGCGGCAGACCCATACCTAATGCATACAAATACAGCGTACCGCCGCCCAGCCACATGTTGCCGCTCTGAGCGATATAAAGCAGGATCGCGCTTAACGGCGCTGTAGTGCAGGGCGAGCAAATTAATCCGGCAATCGCCCCCATAACAAAAACACCGCCGGGCGAGCCGCCTTGCTGACGATTACTCATTAATGTCAGCCGGGTTTGCAGTGAGGAGGGGAGCTGTAGTGTGAACAGGCCAAACATCGACAACGCAAGCAGGGTGAACACGATGGCAAGGCCGATTAACACATAAGGGTGCTGCAGCGCCGCCTGAAACTGTAATCCCGCCGCGGCGACGACCAGACCCAGTGCGGTATAGGTCAGCGCCATCCCTTGTACATAGATAAAGGCCAGCAGCAGTGCGCGCCCCGTCGACAAACGTTGCCTTCCCCCCAGGACAATACCGGAAATCAGCGGATACATGGGTAAAACGCAGGGCGTAAAGGCAATGCCGATGCCGATCAGCAGCGCCCAGAGCGCGGAAAAAGGTAGCTGGGCGGCGGGTTTTGACGTCTCACCCGTCTGGGTGACAGCTGGCGTCGGCGTGGCGTCTATTGCCGCGGCAACTTCACTTAGCGGCACCGTTTTCGTTTCCGGCGGATAACAGAATCCCGCATCGGCGCACCCCTGGTACGTTACCGTTAGTGTCGCGCCAGCCGCCGCCTGGTTAACCGTTACCGGAACGTTTAGCCGCTTACGGTAGATTTCGCTTTTTCCGTAGAATTCATCTTCATGCCAGACGCCTGCCGGGAGTTGGACTGCGGCGATATCCGCTTTCGTCGGCGTGATACTGATTTGTTTACGGTAAAGGTAGTAACCCTCTTTTACCTGCCAGGAGAGGGTAAGGTCGTGTTGATTTTGCTGAAAATCAAAAACAAACGCCCGGTCGGCAGGGACGAACTGCGAGCGACCCGGCGCGTCGAATAATCCGGCGAAGGCGGATGTGCTGCACAGCAGCAGGATCAGCGTAAAGATGCGTTGAGCCATGAGAGGTAATCAGTATCTCCGTGAGTAACAGGTAAAACCAGAAGTTCAGGCGTTTGATACGGGTGATGAGACTTCAGGCAGTCGATAAGCGCTTGCTGATGTGAAACGGTGGTTTTTAAGATCATTTGAACTTCATACTCCTGCTCCAGTTTGCCTTCCCAGTAGTACAGCGATGTCGCGCCGGGGAGGAGGGTGGCGCAGGCAGCCAGTTTTTCCGCCAGCACTTTGGCGGCCAGATCCTGGGCGGTAGCTTCATCCGGGGCGGTACAAAGCACCACAACGGCCTCGGGGATGGAAATATCCTGACTCTTAACATCAAGCATAAACACCTCGAAAGAACAAAAAGACCCGCAAGTGAACGGTCACTATACAACGGACGAGGGCAGGATGTTAGTCAAAGGGCGGGAGAATGCGGGGCGTGATACGCCCCGCGGGTGAAACACTTACAGCATAAAGCTGCCCAGCAGGAAGCCGAAGCAGACAGCCAGAACGACGCCCAGGGTGCCTGGGATGAAGAACGGGTGGTTAAAGACGAATTTACCGATACGGGTTGTACCGGTGTCATCCATCTGTACCGCCGCAACCAGAGTCGGGTAGGTCGGCAAAATGAACAGGCCGGAAACGGCGGCGAAGGAAGCGACTGCCGTCAGCGGAGAGACGTTCAGCGCCAGCGCCATCGGCATCAGCGCTTTCGCCGTTGCCGCCTGAGAGTAGAGCAGCGCGGAAGCAAAGAAGAAGATGACGGCCAGCAGCCACGGATGGCCCTGGATGACGCTACCCGCAGTGTCTTTGATCCAGTCGATGTTAGCGGATACGAAGGTATCGCCCAGCCACGCCACACCCAGGATACAGATACAGGCGCTCATCCCTGCTTTAAAGGTACTGGAGTTGAGGATGGCGTCAGTTTCCACTTTACACAGGATGGTGGTCAGCGTTGCGACGCTCAACATGATGATCAAAATAGCGTTGGTGGTGTTCATCAGCGGTTTCTCAACTAGGCCGAGGCTCGGACTGTTGACAATCGCATAAACAACCACGCAGATAACGCCCAGCAGGAACAGCCAGACGGAATTTTTTGCCATCGGTTTGATTTCAATCTGCTTTTCACCACGCAGTTCAATCAGCCCTTCTTCCAGACGCTTGCGGTAAATCGGGTCGTCCGACAGTTTGGAGTTGAACAGCATCGTGACCAGGAAGGACATCACCAGCACCGCCAGCAGCGTAGAGGGGATAACCACGGACAGCAGGTGAATGTAGCTAATGCCATGACCTTCCATAACAGAAGACATATACACCACGGCCGCAGAAATCGGCGAGGCGGTAATCGCAATCTGCGCGGATACCACGGCGGTCGAGAGCGGACGGCAAGGTTTGATTCCCTGCTCCTTCGCGACTTCAGCAATAACCGGCAGCGTTGCCAGGGAAATGTTCCCGGTACCAGCAAAAATAGTCAGGAAATAGGTCACAATCGGTGCGAGGATAGTGATGTATTTCGGGTTCTTACGCAGCAGTTTTTCCGTCTGGTTTACCAAATAATCCAGACCGCCCGCGACCTGCATAGCAGAGATCGCGGCGATAACCGCCATGATGATGGAAATGACATCGAATGGAATTGTCCCTGGCTTCACGCCGATGGCGGCAAGTACCAGAACACCCAGCCCACCTGCGAATCCAATACCGATGCCCCCAAGTCTGGCGCCCAAAAAGATTGCCAGCAAAACAATGATAAGTTCGACAACTATCATATTAGCCTTCCTTGTTGTTTAACAAGTTGATATTAAATTGTTGTTATTTGGTAACTTCTTGTAAGAAAAAAGGCACGTCATCGTGACGTGCCTCTTTGGTACTACCCTGTACGATTACTGTTCGCTTTCATCAGTATAACGTTTAGCTTTATAAGCCGGGTGCATCAAGTTCTGTACGGAGAAAATATCGTCCAGCTCGGCTTCCGTTAACAGGCCGCGCTCCAGCACAACTTCACGTACGCTCTTACCGGTTTCAGCACAGATTTTACCGACGATGTCGCCGTTGTGGTGGCCGATGAACGGGTTGAGGTAAGTGACGATACCGATGGAGTTATAAACGTACCCTTCGCACACTTCTTTATTCGCGGTAATGCCGTTAACGCATTTTTCCAGCAGGTTGTAGCACGCGTTGCTCAGAATGTGGATGGATTCGAACATCGCCTGACCGATAACCGGCTCCATAACGTTCAACTGCAACTGACCGGCTTCCGCCGCCATCGTAACGGTGGTGTCGTTACCGATGACTTTAAAGCATACCTGGTTTACGACTTCCGGTACTACCGGGTTCACTTTGGCTGGCATGATGGAAGAGCCCGCCTGCAGTTCCGGCAGGTTGATCTCGTTCAGGCCGGCACGAGGACCAGAAGAGAGCAAGCGCAGGTCGTTACAGATTTTGGACATCTTCACTGCCAGACGTTTCAGCGCGCTGTGAACCATAACATACGCGCCACAGTCAGATGTCGCCTCAATCAGATCTTCCGCCGGAACACAGGCGAAACCAGTGACTTCAGCCAGTTTTTTCACCGCCAGCGGAGAGTATTCTTTCGGCGTGTTCAGACCGGTGCCGATTGCCGTTGCGCCAAGGTTGACTTCCAGCAGCAGCTCAGCAGTACGCTCGATGCTTTTCACTTCTTCTTTCAGCAGGATGCTGAACGCACGGAATTCTTGACCAAGCGTCATCGGTACGGCGTCCTGCAACTGGGTACGACCCATTTTCAGGATGTCCTGGAATTCAACCGCTTTACGTTCGAAACCTTCACGCAACTGGTTGATGGCATCGATCAGTTTGACGATAGAGGCGTAAACCGCTACACGGAAGCCTGTCGGATAGGCGTCGTTAGTGGATTGACATTTATTCACGTGGTCGTTCGGGTTCAGGTACTGATATTCACCTTTCTGATGACCCATCAGTTCCAGCCCGATGTTGGCCAGCACTTCGTTGGTATTCATGTTGACGGAAGTGCCCGCGCCGCCCTGGTAGACATCTACCGGGAACTGGTCCATGCACTTACCGTTGTTAAGGACTTCATCACATGCGGCAATGATGGCATTCGCCACACTCTTAGGAATGGTTTGCAGCTCTTTGTTGGCCAGCGCCGCCGCTTTTTTTACCATAACCATGCCACGCACAAATTCAGGGATGTCGCTGATTTTGTTATTGCTAATGTAGAAGTTTTCAATCGCTCTCAGAGTGTGAACACCATAGTAGGCTTCAGCTGGAACTTCCCTGGTACCCAACAGATCTTCTTCGATACGAATGTTGTTTGACATGTGAACCTTCTTTTTCAAGCTGCCAATGATTTTTACTTTAAAACACACAGGATATATGTGATTTCGAATGTTTTCTGACCGACGATTATCCCCTCCATCGGCCTGATAAACGAGATCATATGCTGGTTCAGAATTCCTACCGTAATCTGGATCACTTAAAGTGTGGGAATTTACCCCTTATTTATTATTTTGTGAAATAGGTCACCGCTTTAGTATTACTACCTAAAATAAGTGTACAAACCACTTGAAATTTTGCTACGCATCACCATATCGGATCGATGCGAATCGCAACCCCATTCAAATGGTCGTCGCAGACGGCCATGACTTACAGGAGAGTCCTTTGCGCTGGATACCCTTTTTAGCTGTCTTTCTCTATGTTTACATTGAGATTTCTATCTTTATCCAGGTCGCCCATGTGCTTGGCGTCCTGATGACGCTAATCCTGGTGATTTTTACGTCTGTTATCGGTATGTCGCTGGTACGTAACCAGGGTTTTAAAAACTTTTTGCTGATGCAACAAAAAATGGCGGCCGGTGAGAGCCCGGCGGCAGAAATGATTAAGAGTGTATCGCTGATCATCGCTGGCTTACTGCTCCTGTTGCCGGGATTTTTCACCGATTTTCTCGGCCTTCTCCTTTTGTTACCGCCAGTGCAAAAACATTTGACGCTGAAGTTGCTGCCGCATTTACGTTTTTCCCGGATGCCGGGCGGCGGGTTTAGCGCGGGTACTGGCGGTGGCGAAACATTTGACGGCGAGTATCAGCGTAAAGATGACGATCGCGATCGTATTGAACATAAAGACGATCGTCGGGATTAAAGGTAGAGATGCTGGTCGGATAAGTCGCGTGAGGCGTTATCCGGCCAACAGATACGTCTTACGCCATGCGTTTTCGCTTCGGTAAAAACAGCCATAATGCTGCCAGCATAATAATGGCATATAAGCTTTTCCACCCCAGCATTACCAGCAATAACAGGCACAGTAGACAACCCGTCACCGCCAGTGCATAGCAGCGCCCTTTCAACAGTCGACAGCCCGCCAGCATACAAAGTAGATAGAGCATAATAAAAATACCGTTAGCATAGACGATCAGCGCATTGAGGTTAATCTTCAGGGCGTAGACGACCAGGGAACTCACGCAACAACAGGCCAGAATAACGTTTAACGCGTGCAAGGGAAGGCGCCCGGGAGAGAGTTGAGCCAGATAGTGATCGGGCTGATATTGCATTTGCGTCCATATCAGACGCGCAAAACTCTGAGCATACACATTCAGGCTGGCAAAGCAGGTGAGATAACCAATAATGCAGGCTATCCACAACGCCTGGATACCGAAGAGATGAACAATAATAAGCGGTAGCGATGCTGTTGCCGCTATCTTGTCGCTATAGACGCCAAAATGCAGCACCACGGCGGTACAGGCCCAATAAATGGCGCCGGCCAGCATCAGGCCAATGATCAATGCGCGCGGAAAATCACGTTCAGGATTTTTAAATTCAGACGACAAATGCGTAAAAGCCTCAATTCCCACAAATCCCCAGAACATGATCGCCAGGGCGGTACACAGCCGGGAAAAGATGATTTCGTTTGCGGCTGGGAAGGTGATATCTGCAGGTTTAATCGCGCCTTTCCACAGAATGGCGGCAATAAGCGCGATAATTAATCCAGCGATAATGGCTTGCAGGTTGGCGCTGGAGCTGGCGCCGCGCGATCCCATAAACCATAGCAAACCTAGAGTACCCAGCTCCCCAAATAAGAGCTGTTCGCTTTGCCAGCCAAACAGCGCCTGGCCGAAACCCACCGCAATATGCAAGGCTGCGGGAAAACTAACAGGAATGACTGATAAAAACAGCCAACTGATCACCCGTTGCAGACGCGGGCCAAATGCCATCCCGACAAAATGCGCTACGCCGCCAGCGTGTGGAAAATGACGCCCCAGCACAGCAAAGACAATCGCAATAGGGAAAATCAAAATAATGAGCAGCGGCCATGCCCAAAGGCTGATGTCGCCTGCCGCCAGCGCAGCCAGCTCCGGAAGCGCAAAAACGCCAGTCCCTAATAATGATGTGGTTAACAAGATAACGCCCTGAACCAACCCAAGCTCTTTTTTTAGTTCATTCATCAGCCCATTATCCGGCGGCATTGTAACGTCAGGTGACGACAGACATTTTTAAGCGTATCACACACGCCTTTTCTTATAGCAGGATGTTCTAAACCTTGGGTAAACGTGAGATAAGTAGCGTTTTTACCGCTTTTTTCGCTCAGAAGAATTTTTTTTCATCTCCCCCCTTGAAGGGGCAAAGCCCCATCCCCATCTCTCTGGTCACCAGCCGGGAAACCGTTTACGGGCCGGCGTCACCCATAACTGATAATGACTTTCTCAAAGGAGAGCTATCAATGAGTATTCGTCCGTTACATGATCGTGTGATCGTCAAACGTAAAGAAGTTGAGTCCAAATCTGCTGGCGGCATCGTACTGACCGGTTCCGCAGCGGGTAAATCAACTCGTGGCGAAATCATCGCTGTCGGTAAGGGTCGCATCCTGGACAACGGTACTGTACAGCCGCTGGACGTGAAAGTTGGCGACATCGTTATTTTTAACGATGGCTACGGTGTGAAATCTGAAAAGATCGACAATGAAGAAGTGTTGATCATGTCTGAAAGCGACATTCTGGCAATTGTTGAAGCGTAATCCGCGAACGACACTGAACATACGAATTTAAGGGAAAGAGAAAATGGCAGCTAAAGACGTAAAATTCGGTAACGACGCTCGTGTGAAAATGCTGCGCGGCGTAAACGTACTGGCAGATGCAGTGAAAGTAACCCTCGGTCCGAAAGGCCGTAACGTGGTTCTGGATAAATCTTTCGGTGCGCCGACTATCACTAAAGATGGTGTTTCCGTAGCGCGTGAAATCGAACTGGAAGACAAGTTTGAAAACATGGGCGCGCAGATGGTGAAAGAAGTTGCCTCTAAAGCGAACGACGCTGCAGGCGACGGTACCACCACCGCGACCGTACTGGCGCAGTCCATCATTACCGAAGGCCTGAAAGCCGTTGCTGCGGGCATGAACCCGATGGACCTGAAACGTGGTATCGACAAAGCGGTTGCTGCTGCGGTTGAAGAGCTGAAGGCGCTGTCCGTACCGTGCTCCGACTCTAAAGCGATTGCTCAGGTAGGTACTATCTCCGCTAACTCCGACGAAACCGTAGGTAAACTGATCGCGGAAGCGATGGATAAAGTCGGTAAAGAAGGCGTCATCACCGTTGAAGACGGTACCGGTCTGCAGGATGAACTGGACGTGGTTGAAGGTATGCAGTTTGACCGCGGCTACCTGTCTCCTTACTTCATCAACAAGCCGGAAACTGGCGCAGTAGAACTGGAAAGCCCGTTCATCCTGCTGGCTGATAAGAAAATCTCCAACATCCGCGAAATGCTGCCGGTTCTGGAAGCCGTTGCAAAAGCAGGCAAACCGCTGCTGATCATCGCTGAAGATGTTGAAGGCGAAGCGCTGGCTACCCTGGTAGTGAACACCATGCGTGGCATCGTGAAAGTGGCTGCGGTTAAAGCACCGGGCTTCGGCGATCGTCGTAAGGCGATGCTGCAGGATATCGCTACCCTGACCGGCGGTACCGTAATCTCTGAAGAGATCGGTATGGAGCTGGAAAAAGCAACCCTGGAAGACCTGGGTCAGGCGAAACGTGTTGTGATCAACAAAGACACCACCACCATCATTGATGGCGTGGGTGAAGAAGCTGCCATCCAGGGCCGTGTTGCTCAGATCCGTCAGCAGATTGAAGAAGCGACCTCCGACTACGATCGTGAAAAACTGCAGGAGCGCGTAGCGAAACTGGCAGGCGGCGTTGCGGTAATCAAAGTTGGCGCTGCGACCGAAGTTGAAATGAAAGAGAAGAAAGCCCGCGTTGAAGATGCCCTGCACGCGACCCGTGCTGCGGTAGAAGAAGGCGTGGTTGCTGGTGGTGGCGTTGCGCTGATCCGCGTTGCTTCTAAAATTGCTGACCTGAAAGGCCAGAACGAAGACCAGAACGTGGGTATCAAAGTTGCGCTGCGCGCAATGGAAGCTCCGCTGCGTCAGATCGTGCTGAACTGCGGCGAAGAGCCGTCTGTTGTCGCTAACACCGTTAAAGGCGGCGACGGTAACTACGGTTACAACGCAGCAACTGAAGAATACGGCAACATGATCGATATGGGTATCCTGGACCCAACCAAAGTTACCCGTTCTGCGCTGCAGTACGCGGCTTCTGTGGCTGGTCTGATGATCACTACCGAGTGCATGGTGACCGACCTGCCGAAAAGCGATGCTCCTGATTTAGGCGCTGCTGGCGGCATGGGTGGTATGGGTGGTATGGGCGGCATGATGTAATTGCCCACCCCCTGCATCCTTCAGGCTGCAGATGCGTTGGCTAACCCCAGTCACTTACTCAAGTAAGTGACTGGGGATTAACAAACTGGCCGCCTTCCTGCAACCAGAATGATTTGGGTGCTTATCTCCCAGAATTGAGAAACCCCCGGGCAGAAATGACCGGGGGTTTTTCTTTTAGTCATCTTTTTAGTATAAGATTCAGATACGGACAAAACGTCCAGCTCATTGATTATGGGGAATAACATGCACGTGAAATATTTAGCAGGGATCGTTGGCGCCGCGCTGCTGATGGCGGGTTGTAGCTCCAGCAACGAACTCACCGCTGCCGGCCAAAATGTACGCTTTGTCGAAGATAAGCCGGGCGCGGAATGCCAGCTTATTGGTACGGCAACTGGTAAACAGAGTAACTGGTTTTCAGGCCAGCACGGCGAAGAGGGTGGCTCAATGCGTGGCGCAGCGAACGATCTGCGTAATCAGGCAGCCGCGATGGGTGGAAACGTGCTGTATGGCGTAAGTAGTCCGTCACAGGGCATGTTGTCCAGTTTTGTCCCGACGGCCAGCGAGATGAACGGCCAGGTTTATAAATGTCCGAATTGATATGTCTGAATCGTAACGCCCTCTGAAAGATTCAGAGGGCGATATGGTTAGCGTTTTTCCTGCGATGATGCCATGCGTAGATTATGCAACGCGCGCATGCATTGATCTTGCGTCAGACGCGCTGCTTTACCGGTTCCAAGCGTTCTGACAAAAACCTTACACGGTTTTCCTTCCAGCTTTTTAAGACGCGGGCTGAAATTCAGCAAGCGGCGTGATATTGCTTCAGCTTCTTTAGAGCCTGACTGATTACGGGTCTTAATGATGGTGCCGCAATCATGCGATTGTCCTGCCTCATCCGTATAACGATAAACGAGCGCTAAATAATGGTTATACAGATTATGTTTCCAGTCAGGCTGGTTATAGGTATCGAATTCGATATTACCGTTTTCCAGGCAGTCAGCATCGTATAATGGTAAAAAGTCCAGCATTGAAGAAATACGCAATGCGAGCTCACGCATTTCGGCATTATTAATGGCGTGAATAATAGCCATCACCAGAACTTCAACCTGCCACTCACCGACCTGTAAATCAAGATGGCTACCATTGTGCAGCTTTAACGTAAAGGTTAATACTTTTTCTGTATTATCGCTCAACGCTAAAGATTCAACACGCTGATTAACATCAGCATTTTCCAGCTCCTCACGGAGTATTGCCGGAATATTCTCATGCATTTTAAGCACATGACTGCTTTTGGCTTTCTGGCGTTTTTCCTGCTCTTGTTCCGGAAGCGAGTGTTGTAAATAAAGCCGGTGTTCAAGGCCGATCAACAAGTCTCGCAGCGCGAGCACAGGAAAGAAAAGCAGTGTTTCTTTATTTCTCAGTGACTTCACCTTAAGCGCCAGCGCGATAAACTTATCATTGTGACGAATAACGCCGGTATTTAGTCCCTTAATCGTTAAGGCCATGTCAATTCTCCACAAATATAAAATAATTAAATGTTTTACTGCAATGTATTTGATATATAAATTGTTTATGCCGTCCTATAAAAAGGAGAACCAGTATAATTCGAAAATGCAGTACACGCTAAGCGAGTCCTAAAACGGACTTTATTGAAAAGAGAGTATCGGAAAGGTGTATTTAACGAAGGTTAGTTTATCCTCGCCAGAGGGTGAGGAGAATCGCGGGGGAATCTCCTCGTGATATTGCGCGGTAATATTTTTCGTCGTCCCTGACGCGCCCGCGAGGATTAGCACTGCCGAAGCTGTAAATCCAGCGGTGTTTTGCTCGGTTCGCCGCCGATTTCACGCGCCAGTCTTGGCACCATATAGCCGGATACCAGCGTGAGCAGTTCGCGCATGATTTGCCGGGCTTCGTCATCGGTGACCATAAAATGCGCGGCGCCCTGCACTTTATCCAGCACATGCAGGTAATAGGGCATCACGCCGGCGTCAAATAGCGCGTTGCTCAGGTTCGCCAGCGTTTGCGCGTTATCATTCACGCCACGCAGCAGGACGCTCTGGTTGAGAAGCGTGACGCCCACGTGGTGCAGTTTCTTCATCGCCAGGCAGAACGCCTCGTCCACTTCATTGGCGTGGTTGATATGGTTCACCAACAAAATTTGCAGACGTGACTGGTCAAAGCGGGCGACCAGTTCGTCAGTAATGCGTGCCGGGATAACGATAGGCAACCGACTGTGGATGCGTAGCCGCTTGACGTGCTTAATGGCTTCCAGTTGCGTGAGCAGCCAGTCCAGCTCATGATCTTTCGCCATCAGCGGATCGCCGCCGGAAAAGATGATCTCATCCAGTTCCGGGTGTACGGCGATATACTCCAGCGCGACTGTCCAGTTGCGCTTATTGCCTTGATTCTCCGCATACGGGAAGTGACGACGGAAACAGTAGCGGCAATTTACCGCACATCCGCCTTTTACCAGCAATAGCGCCCGGTTTTGGTATTTATGCAATAATCCTGGCACCACGCTGTGTTGCTCTTCCAGCGGGTCGGTGGAGAAACCGGGGGCGACAATAAATTCATCCCGGGACGTCAGCACTTGACGTAAAAGAGGATCGTCAGGGTTGCCCTTCTCCATGCGCGCAATAAAAGCGCGCGGCACGCGGAGGGCAAACAAGCGCCTGGCGTCCTGTCCTGCCCGGAGGTTTTCATCAGCTTCAATCTGTAAAAGATGCAGCAGTTCGTCGGGATTGGTCACAACATCGGCAAGTTGCGCTAACCAATCTTCTCGCAATGGGGTATTTAGGGTTACAATATGCGCCATTTTGTGGCTTAGCTACCAGTTAACAATTTCAGAGGGCCTTATGGCGACTTACTATAGCAACGATTTTCGTTCCGGTCTTAAAATCATGTTGGATGGCGAACCTTATGCGGTTGAATCCAGTGAATTCGTGAAACCGGGTAAAGGCCAGGCGTTTGCCCGCGTTAAGCTGCGCCGTCTGCTGACCGGCACGCGCGTTGAGAAAACCTTCAAATCGACCGATTCCGCAGAAGGCGCGGATGTAGTCGATATGAACCTGACTTACCTGTACAACGACGGTGAGTTCTGGCATTTCATGAACAACGAAACCTTCGAGCAGCTGTCTGCAGATGCCAAGGCTATCGGCGACAACGCAAAATGGCTGTTGGATCAGGCGGAATGCATCGTGACCCTGTGGAACGGTCAGCCTATCTCTGTCACTCCGCCGAACTTTGTTGAACTGGAAATTGTTGATACCGACCCAGGTCTGAAGGGCGATACCGCAGGTACTGGCGGCAAACCAGCCACGCTGTCTACTGGCGCAGTGGTTAAAGTTCCGCTGTTCGTGCAGATTGGCGAAGTGATCAAAGTCGATACCCGTTCCGGCGAATACGTATCCCGCGTAAAATAATTTACGTTATCGGGAAAAATGGTGCAGCGTATGCTGCGCCATCCTATTTTTCGCGCCATCAATGATGAAACGCTTTATCGGCCTTGTCGCGCTGGTTCTTCTTACCAGCACATTATTAACGGCATGTAATACCGCCCGCGGCTTCGGCGAAGATATTCAGCATCTTGGCCACGCCATCTCCCGCGCAGCCAGCTAATCGCTTCTCGTCTTCCTAAAATTAGTCGATCGCCCATCATTTTCTGGGATGTTGTCTATTATTAAGTTGCTATACACAAACAACATTGGCTAGAAAAGGAAGACATTATGGTTAAAAAGACAATTGCAGCGATCTTTTCTGTTTTGGTACTTTCCACTGTATTAACTGCTTGTAATACCACGCGCGGCGTGGGCGAGGACATCTCGGACGGTGGTAGTGCGATCTCTGGCGCTGCAACCAGAGCTCAGCAGTAATCATCAACGGTACGGCATGGCGTCGTACCGTTAATCGATTTTCTCCGGAAGCATAAGAAAGGGAGAATACCGGTTATCCATATGAAGTTTCATACGGATATTACGTTTATAGGTGTAAACCGTTTTCCCGTGAATGCCAAGCGCATACGCAATCTCTTTATTGCTGGTGCCTTCCGTCCACATCGCGAGCACTTTTTCCTCCTGCGGAGAGA
The DNA here is from genome assembly GCF_017572645.1 of Salmonella sp. 32100201201700099SM. NCBI lineage: Bacteria > Pseudomonadati > Pseudomonadota > Gammaproteobacteria > Enterobacterales > Enterobacteriaceae > Salmonella > Salmonella sp. 32100201201700099SM. The sequence goes on from NZ_JAGERQ010000002.1 coordinate 158,580, forward strand.
GCAATGGCGTGGCGCTTTCCGGCGCTTCCTGCAGTGGATGAGTATATAGCGCTCCTTTAATTCGTTGTGCAAGCTCATGTAAAGGCGTGTGTTTAGATAACACTGCATGACTGGCATATTGCGGTCTGTACGGCATATTCCCTGACTGTAATAATACCAACGGCGTCATCCTGCAGGCGGCAAAAAATGCATTGATAGGCTGTTCGGGTAAGGCATCGTTGAGAAAACCATATAAATCAGCGATAACCAGATGGGGCTTCCATTGCAGAATATGTTCTTTCGCCAGTATAAGGTTATTCATCCCGGATACCAGCAGTGAAGAACTGAGCACATCAGTGTGATTAAGCCAGGCCTCCATGCCCGTACGGGTAAAGTGGCATCGGTCTATCACTAAAATTTTCAACATAGTTTTTTGCACCCGGAAGTAGTAAAGCACTTTCTTTCCCAGAAGGCGTTCCATCATAGAGAACTCCTGTGGGCGCTAAATGCGAAAACTACGCGGCTTAAAAGGGCCAATTCCCGCCTTTAGACGGAAAAAAATAAAAAGGTTGAAATTCATTTTCTCTCAGGCAAGAATGGCTTTTCATCCGTATACGTTACAGGACGACCTGTAAACGCTATTCTCACCGGGGACGGCCCCATTAATTATCTGGAGCCTGCTATGTCCTGGATCATTCTATTAATCGCTGGTTTACTTGAAGTGGTATGGGCTGTCGGCCTGAAGTATACCCACGGTTTTTCTCGTCTGACCCCCAGTATTATCACCATTACGGCCATGGTTATCAGTATGGCGTTACTTTCCTGGGCAATGAAAACGCTGCCTGTTGGAACGGCGTACGCCATCTGGACCGGCATCGGCGCCGTTGGGGCGGCAATCACCGGTATCCTTCTGCTGGGCGAGTCTGCCTCACCGGCGCGTTTGCTCAGTCTTGGCTTGATCGTCGCGGGTATCATTGGGCTAAAACTCAGTGCGCATTAATTCGTCGCTGACATTGCTACGAACCTGATTGTTTTACCCAAATTAATTTATTGACGTCAAACCCCTCCCGGGTCGCGACGGCCAACATTTGCTGTTTTATTTCCTCAGAAAGCGTTGGCGTGCGAGAGAGTATCCACAGATAGTCGCGATCCGGGCCGCACACCAGCGCATGACGGTATTCCCGATCAAGCGCAATCACGTTATAGCCGCCGTAGAACGGGCCGAAAAAAGAGACCTTGAGCGCGGCGCGGTTTGGACTACCGGTAAAATACGCTTTGCCTTCTGTTTTTTGCCACATTTCCCGATCCGGGTTATAGCCTTTATTGATGACATTAATCCCGCCATCGTCACGCAGACTATAGGTGGCCGTGACTTGTTCCAGTCTACGTTCAAATCGATGATCGAGGCGTGCGATCTCATACCAGGTGCCGAGGTAACGTTTGGCATCAAAGTTATTTACCACGGTAACGCCTTTAGGCGGGGTAGGCGAACTACAGGCGACAATCAAAAATGCCGCAGTAACCGCAGCAACGACGGGCAGCAAGCGCATAGCGTTTTTCCTTCCAGTGTTTTTTCTAAGTGTAGAACCTGGCGGGAAAATGAGAGGCAGGAAAAGAAAAAATGCCCTCTTATCGGGTAGATAAGAGGGCGTCGTGGCAACTTAGAGAGTGATAACGCCAATCGCCGTCACAACGGTCAGGATTGCCGCCAGACCGTAGAAGACCCATTTGCCCGCAGGCACGTGGATTTTCAGGTCATGCATCGCGTGGTGCATACGGTGTAGGCCACACCATAGCGGCAGCACGATCATCAGGAACAGAAAAACGCGACCAATAAAGCTTTGGGTGAACGTCAGTACGCGCTCAAAACTCAGGGCATCGCCCGGAAATAGCCCCAGTGGCAGCATGATGCCAACCAGTAGCACGATCACCGGCGCGATGATCGCGCCCCACATACCGCCTGCGCCAAACAGTCCCCAGAATACGGGTTCATCAGAACGTTTTGGGTTTGGATTAATCATCCGGGACTCCTTACCAGAACAGGGCAACATACAGAATGACTACGGTGACTACCGCAGTGACCACCCAAAGCCCTTTGATGATTGGCTCTGGCCCCATTTTTTCGTCTTTTACAATGATATTGGCCGCCTTCGGCGCCAGTTCAAACCAGGTTTTGGTGTGCAGCAGCGCGGCCGCCAGGGTGATCAGGTTTAAGATCACTACCACCGGGTTTTGTAAAAAGCCGACGAATCCCATCCAGGATTCTGCGCCGTGTTTGAGCGCAAACAGACCGAAAATCAGTTCAATACTGAACCAGACTGCCGGCACCGCTGTGCCTTCGCGCAGCATATAAAAGCGATAAAACGGCAGTTTTTTCCACCAGGTGGACGTCATCGGCCGCACATAGGGTTTGCGTTTAGTCGTCATGTTGCACTCCTTAGCGTGGTTTCAGGGTAGCGATAAGAAAGTCTTTCGAGCTTTCCACTTTACCCTGCTGAATGGCCGCAGCCGGATCGACATGTTTTGGACAGACTTCGGAGCAGTAGCCCACGAAAGTACAGGTCCATACGCCGTTCGGACTGTTCAACTGCGCCATACGCTCCTTCTTACCGTGATCGCGGCTATCTTCGTTATAGCGATGCGCCAGCGTAATCGCAGCCGGTCCGATAAACTCAGGATTCAGACCGAACTGCGGGCACGCGGCGTAGCACAGACCACAGTTGATGCAACCGGAGAACTGGTGATACTTCGCCATTTGCGCCGGAGTCTGGACATTCGGCCCCTGATCTGGCGTGCGAGAGTTGCCAATAATGTACGGTTTGATCGCTTCCAGGCTTTCGATAAAGTGCGTCATATCGACAACCAGATCGCGCTCAATCGGGAAGTTCGCCAGCGCTTCCACCTTCATACCGTTGGTGTAATCGCGCAGGAAGGTTTTACACGCCAGTTTAGGGACGTTGTTGACCATCATGCCGCAGGAGCCGCAGATCGCCATACGGCAGGACCAGCGGTAGCTCAGGTCTGGCGACAGGTTATCTTTGATGTAGCCCAACGCGTCCAGTAGCGATGTTGTTTCATCATAAGGAACTTCATAGAAAGCACTGTGCGGCGCGGTATCGGTTTCCGGGTTATAGCGCACCACCTCAACTTTCAGGTTTTTCATCTCAGCCATTCGCCTTCTCCTTCTTATCGGCTGCTTCCGCTTCACCGCCGTAAACACGTTTGGCTGGCGGCAGGGTGGTGATTTTCACGTCGCTGTATTCCAGGCGGGTCGTGCCATCAGCATCGCGGAAGGCGAGGGTGTGCTTGAGGAAGTTCACATCGTCGCGCTCGGTACAGCCTTCATCCAGACGCTGATGCGCGCCGCGGGACTCTTTACGCGCCAGCGCAGAGTGCGCCATACATTCCGCCACGTTCAGACCATGACCCAGTTCGATGGTATACAGCAGGTCAGTGTTGAACACGCTGGAGGTATCGGAGATACGTACGCGTTTGAAACGTTCCTGAAGCTCGGCCAGTTTATCAACGGTTTTCTGCATCAGCTCCGGGGTACGGTAAATACCGCAACCTTCTTCCATAGACAGACCCATCTCATCGCGGATCTTCGACCAGTTTTCGTTGCCTTCCTGGTTCACCAGATTTTTCAGACGTTGTTCAATATCGGCAACCTGGGCGTCGAGCGCGGCGCTATTTGCGGCGCCTGCCGTAGCAGCGCGTTCCATTGCTTGTTCGCCAGCCAGACGACCAAACACCACCAGTTCCGCCAGTGAGTTGGAACCGAGACGGTTCGCGCCATGCAGGCCAACAGAGGAGCATTCGCCAACGGCAAACAGCCCTTTGACACGGCTTTCACAGTTCTGGTCGGTTTCAATGCCGCCCATGGTGTAGTGCGCGGTCGGACGTACTGGAATCGGTTCTTTAACCGGATCGACGCCGACATAGGCTTTCGCCAGTTCGCAAATGAACGGCAGACGTTCATGCAGTTTCTTCTCGCCGAGATGACGCAGATCGAGGTGAACCACATCGCCGCGCGGCGTGGAGATGGTGTTGCCTTTACGCCATTCGTGCCAGAAAGCCTGGGATACTTTGTCGCGCGGCCCCAGTTCCATATATTTGTTTTTCGGCTCGCCCAGCGGCGTTTCGGGGCCCATGCCGTAGTCTTGCAGGTAACGGTAGCCATTTTTATTGACCAGAATACCGCCTTCGCCGCGGCAACCTTCAGTCATCAGGATACCGGAACCTGGCAGGCCGGTCGGGTGATACTGAACGAATTCCATATCACGCAGCGGAACGCCGTGGCTCAGCGCCATGCCCATCCCGTCGCCGGTGACGATGCCGCCATTGGTGTTATAGCGGTATACGCGGCCTGCGCCGCCTGTCGCCATGACCACGGCGTTGGCGCGGATTTGCACCAGCGTGCCTTCCATCATGTTCATTGCCACCAGGCCGCGCGCATGGTTGTCATCAACCAGAATATCCAGCACAAAATGTTCGTCAAAGCGCTGGATTTGCGGGAACTGTAGGGAAGTCTGGAACAGGGTATGCAGCATATGGAAGCCGGTTTTATCCGCGGCGAACCAGGTACGCTCGATTTTCATACCACCGAAGCGACGCACGTTAACGCTACCGTCCGGACGGCGGCTCCACGGGCAGCCCCATTGCTCCAGCTGCGTCATCTCAGTGGGACAATGGTGGACAAAGTAATCCACGACATCCTGCTCACACAGCCAGTCTCCGCCTGCTACCGTATCGTGAAAATGGTAGTCAAAGCTGTCATGATCCTGGGCGACAGCGGCTGAACCCCCTTCGGCAGCGACGGTGTGGCTGCGCATCGGGTACACTTTTGAGATCAGTGCGATTTTAGCATTGGGATTCGCCTGTGCGGCAGCAATTGCAGCACGTAATCCCGCGCCACCGGCGCCTATAATGGCAAGATCGGCTTGAAAGGTTTGCACGACATTCCTCCAGATTATTGTAATTTCACCCTCGCGCAGCCAGATAAAGCCTCTGGGTTCTGCGAAGTATGAATGCGTTTCCACTGCTCCTTTATGGGTACAACAGTATAGTCTCAGGGATGTCAGGGAAATTTGACGTGTTCGATTTTTTTAGCGTATCAGAGGGATGAATTATCATTGATTTTGATTAATTTAATTACTAAACCATCTGAAATCACTTTTTTTACCCTCCAGAAGGCGCCCGATACGCCTGCGCAAAATTTGTTTCGCCCGCGCGTTGCGAGTAGACTTCGTGACCTTGTCTTAAACTGGAGAAAGAATCATGAGCGAAACGGCAACCTGGCAGCCGAGCGCGTCCATCCCCAATTTATTAAAACGTGCGGCGATTATGACGGAAATCCGTCGTTTCTTTGCCGATCGTGGAGTGCTTGAGGTTGAGACGCCCTGCATGAGTCAGGCGACGGTCACAGACATTCATCTGTTCCCGTTCGAAACGCGTTTCGTCGGTCCTGGCCATTCCCAGGGGATGAACCTCTATTTAATGACCAGTCCGGAATACCATATGAAACGCCTGCTGGCGGCAGGGTGCGGCCCGGTTTTCCAGCTATGCCGCAGTTTCCGTAATGAAGAGATGGGACGACATCATAATCCGGAATTCACTATGCTGGAGTGGTATCGCCCGCATTACGATATGTACCGCCTGATGAATGAAGTGGATGATTTGCTTCAGCAAGTGCTGGATTGTCAACCTGCGGAAAGTCTCTCCTATCAACAGGCGTTTCAGCGCCATCTGGAGATTGACCCGTTATCAGCAGATAAAACGCAACTGCGTGAGGCGGCGGCAAAGCTTGATTTAAGCAATATCGCTGATACGGAAGAAGACCGTGATACGTTGCTGCAACTGCTGTTCACGATGGGGGTTGAGCCGCATATAGGTAAAGAAAAGCCGACCTTTATTTATCACTTTCCGGCAAGTCAGGCATCGCTGGCACAAATCAGTACCGAGGATCATCGCGTCGCCGAGCGCTTTGAGGTGTACTACAAAGGTATTGAGCTGGCGAATGGTTTCCACGAACTGACGGACGCACGTGAGCAACAACAGCGCTTTGAACAGGACAATCGTAAGCGCGCCGCGCGCGGTCTGCCGCAGCAGCCGATTGACCAAAATCTACTGGATGCGCTGGCCGCCGGTCTACCGGATTGTTCCGGCGTGGCGCTGGGTGTTGATCGTCTGGTGATGCTGGCGCTGGGAGCAGAAAGCCTGGCGGACGTGATTGCTTTTACGGTCGATCGGGCGTAAATCTGAAATTCACTCTTTCGCGAGATAAAATGGCGCAATAAGCGCCATTTTGTAGCATATTTTTTCAATTATCTTCTGTTTGCCACAACATAAGGCTGGAACTTTGATGCCATTTAGGTATCAATCCTGTGTTGATTTTTTTATCGCTGACCTTTGTAAAAAAGAAGGCAGCGTCAATCGGTGAGCGGCGTCTGGCAAACGCGCTCGAGCGTAAGGGATGGTTGAATGACCCACACGATAAAAAAGATGAGCCTTATTGGGCTTATCCTGATGATTTTTACTTCTGTTTTTGGTTTTGCGAATAGCCCGTCGGCGTTTTATTTAATGGGGTATAGCGCAATCCCGTGGTATATATTTTCTGCCTTGCTGTTTTTTATTCCATTCGCCTTAATGATGGCTGAAATGGGTTCCGCTTATCGCAAAGAAGAGGGCGGGATCTATTCGTGGATGAATAATAGCGTGGGGCCGCGTTACGCGTTTATCGGCACGTTTATGTGGTTTTCATCGTATGTCATATGGATGGTAAGTACGGCGGCAAAAATTTGGGTACCGTTTTCTACTTTTGTTTTTGGCGCCGATATGACGCAGCACTGGCGTATTGCGGGGCTTGAGCCTACGCAGGTTGTCGGGCTGCTCGCCGTTGGCTGGATGATTCTGGTGACGTGTGTCGCCGCCAGAGGGATCAATAAAATTGCGCGAATTACGGCGGTCGGAGGTATTGCCGTAATGTGTCTTAATTTGGTTTTATTGTTAGTGAGTGTCGCTATTTTGTTATTAAATGGTGGGCATTTTGCACAAGAGATTAATTTTACCTCGTCACCGAATCCGGGTTATCACTCCGGCCTGGCAATGTTGTCATTTGTGGTATTTGCTATTTTTGCTTACGGCGGTATTGAGGCTGTCGGCGGACTGGTGGATAAAACCGAAAAACCGGAAAAGAATTTTGCGAAAGGCATTGTCTTCGCGGCCATTGTGATTTCAATTGGTTATTCTTTGGCGATCTTTTTATGGGGCGTCAGCACTAACTGGCAACAGATATTAAGTAATAGCGCCGTTAACTTAGGGAATATCACCTACATTCTGATGTCGAGTTTAGGCACGACATTAGGTAACGCGTTAAACCTTTCTCCGGAAGCTGCGATGACGGTGGGCGTCTGGTTTGCGCGTATCACCGGCCTTTCTATGTTTCTGGCTTATACCGGCGCGTTTTTTACGTTGAGCTATTCACCGCTGAAAGCCATTATTCAGGGGACGCCAAAAGCGTTGTGGCCCGCGCCGATGACAACACTGAACGCTAACGGTATGCCGGCGACCGCTATGTGGCTACAGTGCGTGCTGGTGAGTCTGTTTATTTTGCTGGTCTCTTTTGGCGGTGACACCGCATCGGCGTTTTATAACAAACTCACGCTGATGGCGAACGTCTCAATGACCTTGCCATACCTGTTCCTTGCGCTGGCATTTCCCTTCTTTAAAGCGCGTCAGGATCTGGAGCGGCCATTTGTTCTCTTTAAAACCAAAGCCTCTACCCTGGTCGCGACGGGTGTTGTGGTGCTGGTGGTGACGTTTGCCAACGTCTTTACCATCATCCAGCCGGTGATTGAAGCTGGGGACTGGGACAGCGCCTTGTGGATGATCGGCGGCCCGATCTTCTTCTCGCTGCTGGCGATGGCAATTTATCAGAATTACAGCAGCCGCATGAGCGCTGATCCGGAGTGGGCGGCGGAGTAAAGGCCGTATGCCGGATAAGGCCCCACGGGTCGCATCCGGCGTTTATTGCCCTATGGAGAACGTGATGAATGATAGTTCGAGAGACCCGATTATCACGGAAGATGAGATTAGGGCACTCAATTTTACTCCGGAAGATATCCTTGAAATAGAAAAGGTTATTCTTTCTTCCGTTCATGTTGCACGTCGAAAGGTTGCGATGGTAGTAGGAATGACTATTGGCACGTTAAGGGATCGCGATGAGGATAAGTGGAAACATGTGTCGGATATTTATTGCGCGTATGTTGTAAGATGCCTCGTATTTCGCGGAGAACTGGTGGGTTACGGCGATTTATTCCGAATGCGCTATAGCGAAATTAACCTGCCTGTTGCCGATCTGGACGCATAATAAGTCCGAAAATGTCTGTGAGTTGCGATGAAATGCCCGATGGCGCAAGCTTATCGGGCCTACAGATTAATTGTCGGCCCGTAGGCCGGATAAGACCCGACGGGGCGCATCCGGCATTTCTTGCCGGGATCATGCGCTACAAACTCCCCGCCGGGAGGCTGGTTTTACCCGCTGACGTTAACGTTCTCCCCGTTTGTTTACCGCCGAGACTCTCCAGACGCATCTGGAACGGCGGGAACGGCATATCAATACCGTGCTCGCGGAAGCCAGCCAGAATCAATTGGTGGATCTCATGGCGTAATGGCATACGGTGTCCCATTTCCGCGGCATAGATACGCAGTTCAAAAATTTGAATACCCTGCTGGAGATCCACCAGAAAGATTTCAGGCGGCGGGTTATCAAGCACCAAAGAACAGCGCTGCGCCGCCGTCAGCAGAATTTGCGTCACCTCTTCGCTATTGGCATCCGCCGGCGCCGGGATGGTTAACACCACGCGCGTAACGGAGTCAGACAGCGACCAGTTGATAAACTGTTCGGTGATAAAGGCTTTATTCGGCACGATAATCTCTTTACGATCCCAGTCGCTGATGGTGGTGGCGCGGGTATTGATTTTGGTCACGCTGCCGGTGAGATCGCGAATGGTCACCGTATCGCCGATACGAATCGGCTTTTCAAACAAAATAATCAGGCCGGAGATAAAGTTAGCGAAAATTTCTTGCAGGCCAAAACCAAGCCCAACGCCGAGCGCGGCAACCAGCCATTGTAGCTTCGACCACTCAATGCCGATCATCGAGAAACCGACCAGCCCGCCAATCAGCATTAACAGATATTTGGTGATGGTCGTGATGGCGTAACCGGTACCTGGCGTTAAATCGAGATGCTGTAATAACGCCAGCTCCAGCAGCGCAGGCAGATTACGCACCAACTGCGTGGTGATGATAAAGACCAGAATCGCAATGAGCACCGCCCCCAGGGTAATCGGCTCCAGACTTTCCACGCCTTGCACCGTAGAGGTGACATCCCACAGCGAAATATTCTCCAGGAAGCCGAATGCCGAGTGGATTTCCGACCACAGTACAATTACCGATAGCAGGGCGATAAGCATCAGAATTGAGCGAACCAGACGCAGCGACTGAGCGCTAATAGCGTCAAGATCGATTTCACTTTCATCGATGTCGACCGCGCCTTCCAGGCTGGAGGAGTGCGCCGGTTCTTCTTCGCCGCGCGCGCGCTGCGCCAGCATTTCCGCCCGACGATGTTTGGCGCGGTCAAAAGCCAGTCGGCGTCGTTGGATCAGCATCCAGCGGCGAATGACGTGATAAATGACCAGCAACAGGAACCAGATGGCGACCGAGGTTTCCAGTCTCGCCAGTAGCGCCTGCGCCGTGGCCAGATAACCCACCGCCGCCGCCAGAATCGCGATAAGCGGCGCGCCCATCAACATATTCCACAACAGGCTGTTGACCATGTTGTCGCCGTTGCCTTCTTTATCAAGATAGAGCGGGATGCCCGCTTTTTTCAGACTCAGCGTGACCAGCGCCAGCGCGCCGCATATCAGGATGAAGCAAAGGCGGCCCAACGAGCCGGAAAACTCCCGATCGTTAAGATTATCAAACATGATCACTGCCATAATGAGCGGCACGATCAGCCCAATGCTCATCAGGTAGTAGCGCATCGCTTTCGCTACCCGGTTTCGCGGCCAGCCGAAATGCGCCACAAACAGACCATTAGGGCAGGCAAAAGCGGCGCAAATCATGACTACCCACAACAGCGGTACTGTCGCCGTCACGCCATCGCCGATGGCGACGGCCAGCGGATACGGCCAGGCTTCCTATAGACCATAGCCGAGCGTCGCCCACAAGACGGGCAGCGGCGAGGCGACCAGAATCGACCAGAACACCGTTCGCAGCGTCAGCGAGAAGTGATCCTGGGTGACTTTCCCGACGCGCGAGGCCGAGCGCTCAAGGAACCGGTTGAAGTGTTGGCGTGAATAGAGGCTAAACCCGACCAGCGCCAGCGCGCCGAATAACGGCAGTAGCGTCTCTTTGCTGGTCAGCATCATGATGCTGGCTTTACCTAACTGATTAAACGTATCTAATGAGATAAGCCGACGTAAATCCTGAACCAAATCAACAGGCCAGGAGAGCGATAGCGGGCTAACGTCAGCGGTCCAGAACAGATAACGGTGGGTCGCTTCATTAACCTCTTTAAGCGCATCCTCCAGTTGGCTGTTGGAGACTTTCAGTTTGGTCAACTCCAGGATCAGCGTGTCGCCGCCCTGTAACAAAGAGTTGAGCAGCTCGCGCTGAGTGCGAAGCTGGGCGTCAAGAATCTGGTTTTGCTCGGCGGTCAGTGGTTGTCCATTGGCCTGACGTATTTGCCGTAGCTGCGGTTGCTTATTGAGTAATTCTTCATAGCGCATACGGTGAACGCGTAGCTGCGCCATTTCCGTATCAAGCTGCTGCGGCTTAGGCATCTCTGGCAGACGGGCGACCTGCGCGCGCAGCGCTTCGCCAAGCATGTTGGACACGCCAAGCCATTGCGACTGCTCCCGCAGCGTATTGAGCGCCTGACGCACCTGTAACGTTTGGCTGGTGGCCTGTCGCTGCTGCGAGGCGACCAGATCCATCCGCTGCGCTTGTTGATTGAGCGCCTGTGACAGCTCGCGGTTGACTTTAAATTGTTCGACGATGCCTTCCGGCAAACCGGCGCTGTTTTCCGCCAGCAGCTCAGTGCTTTCCAGCGCGCGTTCCGCTTCACGTTGACGCAGGCTGTTGAGCTGATTGCGCAGCGCCTGAAGATACGCATCCAATTGCTGACTCTGTTTTTCCGCCAGCTCGGAACGCAGACGAGCCAGTTCCTGCCGGTTGTTGGCGGACAGTTGCGCCAACTCCAGTTCGTCGACTAACGCTTTTAGTTTGGCGGACTCCGCCTGCATACTGAGACTTTGCGCCTGGCTAAGCGCGGCACTTCCGCCTGCGGCGCCGAGTCGTCGCTCAATCTCATTAAGCTGGCGGCGGGCGTCGTTTTGCTGTTGGGGAAGCTGGCTGAGCGAGTCGGCGATCTCCCTGACGCGCTCCTGCTCCTGTTGCGCCTCGCGGGTTTTATCCAGTAGCTGGCTGCTAACCTGCAAGATCTCCTGATTTAACGCTTCGGTGGACATCTCTGGCGGTACGCTGCGAGGTTCATCGCGCAGATTATTCAACTGGGCGCGCAAGGTGGCGGATAGCTTAGGGAAATTATCAATAACGTGTTGATATTGTTTCGCGCGCTCAAGCGAGCCTTTTCGCTCTTCAAGCGCGTTTAACGCAGTCTGGAGCGCCTCAACGGCTTCCGGCTGAGCGGGTTTCGCCGTTTTTGCCTGCTCCAGTTCCTGCGTGATTTGTTTGGCGTCGGGGGCCGTTGCGGCGAACGCCCCCGTGCTGAGGCACCAGGCCATCAGAAAAGCGATAATCAGGCGCACGTCAGCATTCTCTCTTGATTAGGTGTCGTCTTTTTTATTGTCAACCAGCGGGCTGGCGTCGTGTTCGGCTTTAATTTCTTCTGCCGGCAGCGGAGCAGGTTCTACCTCCGGCGCGACGAATGTTTCGGTCGACGTCGCCAGCGGTTGGCCAATTTTGGTAACGGACAGGCTTGCCAGCGACGCGATCAGATTCACTTTCCCCGGTGCAAATAAGTTGATGACCGTGGAACCCAGTTTAAAGCGCCCCATCTCCTGGCCTTTCAACAAGGCGACAGACCCTTCATGTTCGCCTTCTGGCCAGGTCCAGCGCTTGATGATGCCTTCGCGCGGCGGGGTAATGGTCCCCGCCCAGACAGTTTCGATACTGCCGACAATAGTTGCGCCGACCAGAATCTGCGCCATAGGGCCGAACTCGGTATCAAACAGGCAGATAACGCGCTCGTTGCGGGCAAACAGGTTGGGGACGTTTTGCGCGGTCAGATGGTTAACGGAGAACAGATCGCCCGGTACGTAGATCATTTCACGCAGGATGCCGTTGCATGGCATATGCACGCGATGGTAGTCGCGAGGGGAGAGGTAAGTGGTCACAAACGTGCCGTTGCGGAACTTATCCGCCATCAGGTAGTTACCCGCCAGCAACGCCTCAAGGCTGTAATTATGGCCTTTGGCCTGCAAAATTTTATCTTCTTCGATACGACCCAACTGGCTTATCACGCCGTCGGCAGGCATCACCAGGATGTTAGGATCGGTATTGAGCGGACGCACGTCATCACGCAGCGGACGAACAAAGAAATCATTGAACGTACGATAGCTGGCGGTATCCGGTTTTTGCGCCTCAGTCATATCGACTTTGTAATACTTTACGAAGAGATCGATAACCAGTTTTGTCAGCCATCCTGCTCGTTTGCTTGCGCCCCAGCCCGCCAGGCGAGTGAGCCATAGTTTCGGCAGAATGTATTGTAGCGAAAGTTTAAATGAGTTTAACAAGGTAGCCTCCAGGCCATTGTTGTTCCTGAACCGGCAGTTATACCGGTATCCTGAAAAAAGTGGACGATTCTAACGACGCCTAGCGTATCTGTCAGTCGTCCGTATCAGAAAAGTTTTTACGCGTTTTTACCTGCGCCATACTTTCAAGAATTCGGTGATAATTTTCGAAACGGGTTTCCGCAATAGCGCCGTTCTCTACCGCTTCGCGAATGGCGCAGCCTGGATCGGCGTCATGCTTGCAGTCCCGGTATTTGCAATGTCCCAAATAGTCATGAAATTCGACAAAGCCCTGGGTGATTTGTTCCGGCTCCAGATGCCATAAGCCGAACTCGCGCACGCCGGGAGAATCAATGACATCGCCGCCATGCGGGAAATGATACAGACGAGCAGCGGTAGTGGTATGTTGACCCAGACCGGAGACATTCGACACATCGTTCGTCAGAATCTCGTTCTGTAAGCCGAGCAGAGCGTTTAGCAGACTGGATTTTCCGACGCCGGACTGCCCGGCAAAAATACTGATGCGACCGGTTAACGCTTCTTCCAGCGGTTTCAGACCATCCTGCGTATGGCTGGAGACCATCAGCACGCGATAGCCGATATTGCGGTAGATATCCATCTGCTCATTAACGAAGTCCATACCTTCGTCGTCCAGCAGATCAATTTTATTGAGTACGATAAGCGGCTCAACCTGTAGGGTTTCACAGCCGACCAGATAGCGATCGATGATATTCAGCGACAGCTCCGGCAAAATCGCGGAGACGATAACGATTTGGTCAATGTTGGCGGCAATAGGCTTCACGCCGTCGTAGAAGTCCGGGCGCGTCAATACCGAGGTGCGCTCATGCACCGCTTCAACGATGCCTTTTACGTTGACGCCCTCTGCGGCGGCTTTGCCCGGACGCCAGACGACGCGATCGCCCGTCACCAGCGAACGGATAGTGCGGCGGATATTGCAACGGTGAACCTCGCCGTCAGCAGACTCCACATCGGCATGCATACCAAAACGGCTAATGACGATACCTTCTGCAGGCTCGCCAAACAGGTTGTCATCGTAGTCGGCTTTCTCCGCGGACGTTTTTAAACGACGCTGGTGATTGGCGTTCACACGGCGCTGCTGGCCTTTGGAGAGTTTATTTTTGCTCAATCGTACTGGCTCCTGGTCGCCCATAGTGGGCAAAACATCTATGATACACGCAATTGTAGATGAATATAGTCACAGTGAATGTGACCTCTGAAGGGTGGAAAATAGCATGAGTGCCGATGAAAACAACCTGATTTGGATCGATCTGGAGATGACAGGTCTGGACCCCGAGCGCGATCGCATTATTGAGATAGCCACGCTGGTGACGGATGCCAGCCTGAACATTCTGGCGGAAGGGCCGACGATTGCGGTACATCAATCCGATGCGCAACTGGCGTTAATGGATGACTGGAACGTGCGCACCCATACCGGCAGCGGTCTGGTGGATCGCGTTAAGGCAAGTACGATGGGCGAACGAGACGCTGAACTGGCGACGATTGAATTTCTGAAAACGTGGGTGCCTGCGGGTAAGTCGCCGATTTGCGGTAACAGCATCGGTCAGGATCGTCGTTTTCTGTTTAAATATATGCCGGAACTGGAGGCCTACTTCCACTATCGCTATCTGGATGTCAGTACGCTCAAGGAACTGGCGCGCCGCTGGAAGCCGGAGATTCTGGCCGGCTTTACCAAGCAGGGCACGCACCAGGCGATGGATGATATTCGCGAGTCGGTGGCGGAGCTGGCTTACTACCGCGAGCATTTCATTAAGCTGTGAGGCGTAACATGCCGGATGGCAACGCCAGAGCGTCTCATCCGGCAGCTCTCCCGCCACTGAATTACTGCGTAAACCATTTCTCCTGCATTTGTGCATATTCCGGCGATGCTTTCACCTTGTCGAGCGCGGCATTAATTTCTTGCAATAGCGCGTCGTTGCCTTTGCGTACCGCAATGCCTAACCCTTTTCCGTAGTAGTCAGGATCGCTGGCGCGTTCATCCATGATGGCGTAATCCGGATTGTTTTTTAGCCACTTACCAATCGCGGCGACATCGCCAAACACGCCCTCAAGACGGTTGTTTTTCAGATCGGTAAAGGCGTTTAGATAGCTGTCATAGGCGACAGGCGTGATGGCTTGTTGTTTATCCTGCAAATAGCGCTGATGCGTTGTACCGTTTTCCAGACCGACTTTTTTGCCTTTCAGATCGGCAAAAGTGTGATAAGCCCCTTTACGCGTGACGACTACCGCCGATAGACCTTCGTAATAGGGTTGGCTAAAGGAGACCTGCTGCTCACGTTTGGGCGTCATATCCATACCGGCGATCACCGCATCAAACTTTTTGAAGCGTAGGCCGGGGATCAGACTATCAAAGCTCTGGTTAGTGAATGTGCACTCCGCTTGCATCTCTTTGCAGACTGCGTTGGCGACATCAATATCGAAACCAACAATTTTATTATCGGCATCGACAAACTCATAGGGCGCATAGGTGGCGGAGGTGCCAAAATGTAATGTTCTGGCGGAAACGGAAGCAGCGTGAACGGAGAGGCTGGCTAACAGCATGACAATAAGTTTTTTTTTCATCTTGATCCCTGATATCAATTGGATGTTGTGGTCACCGTGCTATTCTTTTTTTGGCGCAGGGTGCTATTCTGATTCTGTGCCTTTAGGCGTGGCGTGAAAAGTTTTTTGTTGCATAGCGCACGCTTTGCTCGTTTTTTGTCTTGTTTGGTGATTTAATCAGCATTCAAACAAAAATCGCGAAAAAATGCGTTCAGGGGCTTGCAGCTAAATGGATTTCTCGTATAATGCGCCTCCCGTAACGACGCAGAAATGCGAATTACGACAGCAACAAATTTGCGGGAATAGCTCAGTTGGTAGAGCACGACCTTGCCAAGGTCGGGGGCGCGAGTTCGAGTCTCGTTTCCCGCTCCAAAATTTGAAAGTACTTGTTAAGTACAGACCACCAATCGCAGGATTTCGAATTGCGACAAGGCGGCAACTGAATGAGTCCTCAGGAGCTTACTGAAGTAAGTGACTGAGGCGAGTGAAGGCAGCCAACGCAGTAGCGGTTCGAAAGACGAAGATTATGCGGGAATAGCTCAGTTGGTAGAGCACGACCTTGCCAAGGTCGGGGTCGCGAGTTCGAGTCTCGTTTCCCGCTCCAAAATTTGAAAGTGCTTGTTAAGCACAGACCACCAATCGCAGGATTTCGAATTGCGACAAGGCGGCAACTGAATGAGTCCTCAGGAGCTTACTGAAGTAAGTGACTCAGGCGAGTGAAGGCAGCCAACGCAGTAGCGGTTCGAAAGACGAAGATTATGCGGGAATAGCTCAGTTGGTAGAGCACGACCTTGCCAAGGTCGGGGTCGCGAGTTCGAGTCTCGTTTCCCGCTCCAATTCTTATCTACAGTAAAATTATCCACAACGAATATCGCGTTGGGGCACGTTTTGTTCCGCTTTCGTCAGATCCTTGTAAACAGACTTATCCACAGGGCGGCCCATTACTCCTGGAATGCAAAAAATTATACCTGACGCGTAGAATTTCTATAATTTACTGAAAAATATAGAAAAAATAAGATTTCAAAACGTTAGCGTTATTGACTGTTCCTTTTTTCCCTCTTGAATCGCAATGTGTTTTTATTTTTATACACAGCCTGTGAATAATTCAGGCATCGCGCACCAGCCCTTTTTCAATCACCCTGACCAGACGCTGTTTTTTCGGTAGCTGCACTTCAATGATGCAGGCGTTGCGCTTTTCAATTTGTTGCGCAATCGCCCATT
Source organism: Salmonella sp. 32100201201700099SM (assembly GCF_017572645.1). Taxonomy (NCBI): domain Bacteria; kingdom Pseudomonadati; phylum Pseudomonadota; class Gammaproteobacteria; order Enterobacterales; family Enterobacteriaceae; genus Salmonella; species Salmonella sp. 32100201201700099SM. The sequence goes on from NZ_JAGERQ010000002.1 coordinate 175,175, forward strand.
CGATATGCTCATCAAGAAGTGGATGCTCACCCTTGCGGCTTTCCAACGCCGTAATGACGGCATTACTCCACGGCGCATTCCCCAGCGCGACGGCAACATTGCGCAGCCAACGTAAATGGCCAATGCGCCGAATCGCAGAACCTTCAGTGACTTTCAGAAACTGCGCTTCGCTCCAGCTAAACAACTCAAGCAAATCTGGGTTATGCAGCGCCTTGCGTGGGCTAAAATCTGCTTCGTCGGTCAACTGAGAGTAACGATTCCACGGACAGATAAGCTGGCAGTCATCGCAGCCGTAAATACGGTTACCTATCAGTGGGCGAAATGCTTCCGGAATAGCGCCTTCCAGCTCAATGGTGAGATAAGAAATACAGCGCCGCGCGTCCACCGTATACGGTTCGACGATCGCCCCGGTCGGGCAAATGGTCATACAGGCGACGCATTTACCGCAACCTTCCTCGACCGGCTGGTCGACCGGCAGCGGTAAATCAATCAGCAGTTCCCCCAGGAAAAAGAATGAGCCCGCCTCCCGATTAAGGATAAGTGAGTGTTTACCCGTCCAGCCAAGTCCTGCTTTTTCCGCTAATGGGCGTTCAAGAATAGGCGCAGAGTCGACAAACGGTCTAAAATTCAGCGAACCGCAGTACTGCTGGATCTGCTCGCCCAGTTTTTTAAGGCGGCTGCGTAATAGCTTGTGATAATCACGCCCCAGCGCATATCGGCTAACGTAGCCCAGCGTGGGATCCTTCAACGTACTGGCAAACGCGGCGTTGGCGGGCAGATAGTTCATGCGCACGCTGATGACACGTAGCGTACCGGGTAAGAGTTCATGAGGCCGGGCGCGCATCATACCGTGGCGCGCCATCCATGCCATCTCGCCGTGGTATTGTTTGTCCAGCCACGCCTGCAGCGCAGGTTCGGATGCGCGCAGATCGGTATCAGTAATACCGACCTGCTGAAAGCCCAGCTCCAGCCCCCACTGCTTAATATTTTGCGCTAACTGATTGAGATCGAGGGGCTTTGACATGATGGACCATAACATGAAGAAAAACCCTGTAAGTATACCACACTCCATTTGGCTCGCCGATGACATCAAACGGCTGGAACGCGATGCGGCGGATGCCTTCGGACTCACACTCTATGAATTGATGCTGCGCGCTGGCGACGCGGCATTTCGGGTAGCCCGTGACAGTTATCCTGACACCCGACACTGGCTGGTGTTGTGTGGTCATGGCAACAACGGCGGCGATGGTTACGTCGTGGCGCGACTAGCGCAAGCGGCGGGCATTAGCGTAACGTTGCTGGCGCAGGAGAGCGACAAACCGTTACCTGAAGAAGCGGCGCAGGCGCGCGATGCCTGGCTGAATGCCGGCGGCATTATCCATGCTGCCGATATTATCTGGCCGGAAGCGACGGATCTAATTATCGACACGCTGCTTGGCACCGGTATAGCCCAGGCGCCGCGCGACCCGGTAGCCGGTCTGATTGAACAGGCGAACGCCCATCCTGCGCCGGTTGTCGCCGTCGATATCCCGTCAGGCCTGCTGGCGCAAACGGGCGCCACGCCTGGCGCGGTGATAAGCGCCGCGCATACGGTCACGTTTATCGCCCTGAAACCGGGCCTGCTGACCGGCAAAGCACGTGACGTTACTGGCATACTGCATTATGACGCGTTGGGGCTGGAAGGCTGGCTGGCGAGCCAGACGCCGCCGCTCCGGCGCTTTGACGCGACGCAGTTGGGGCAATGGCTAACGCCGCGTCGACCGACCTCGCATAAGGGCGATCATGGTCGTCTGGCGATTATCGGCGGCGATCAGGGAACAGCGGGCGCAATTCGGATGGCTGGCGAGGCGGCGCTGCGTACGGGGGCTGGGTTGGTCAGAGTACTGACTCGCGGTGAAAACATCGCGCCGTTGCTGACGGCCCGCCCGGAACTGATAGTACATGAACTCACGCCTCAGTCGCTGGAAGAGAGCCTGACCTGGGCTGACGTTGTGGTGATCGGCCCGGGGCTTGGACAGCAGGAATGGGGCAAAAAAGCCTTACAGAAAGTAGAAAACGTCCGTAAACCTATGCTGTGGGATGCGGATGCGTTGAACCTACTGGCAATCAATCCTGATAAACGTCACAATCGCGTGATTACGCCGCATCCGGGAGAGGCTGCCCGCCTGTTAGGATGTTCTGTGGCAGAAATTGAAAGTGATCGCTTACTTTCAGCACAGCGTCTGGTAAAACGGTATGGAGGCGTGGTCGTGTTAAAAGGCGCAGGAACGATTATCGCCGCTGAACACCACCCTCTGGCTATCATTGACGCTGGTAATGCGGGGATGGCGAGCGGCGGGATGGGCGATGTCCTGTCCGGCATCATCGGCGCATTGCTCGGACAGAAGTTTACCCCGTATGATGCGGCATGTGTGGGATGTGTGGCTCACGGCGCGGCGGCGGACTTACTGGCAGCGCGTTATGGCGCTCGCGGCATGTTGGCGACCGATCTTTTTACTACGCTGCGGCGTATTGTTAACCCTGATGTGATTGACGTAAACCATGATGAATCGAGTAATTCCGCTACCTGACGAACAGGCGACGCTAGACCTGGGGCAACGGGTAGCCAACGCCTGTGATGGCGCGACCGTTATTTATCTGTATGGCGATTTAGGTGCCGGTAAAACGACGTTTAGCCGGGGATTTTTACAGGCGTTAGGCCATAACGGTAATGTAAAAAGCCCCACCTATACGCTGGTAGAGCCTTATGCGCTTGATAACATGATGGTATATCACTTCGACTTATACCGTCTTGCGGACCCGGAGGAGCTGGAGTTTATGGGCATTCGCGATTATTTCGCCAACGACGCCATTTGTCTGGTGGAGTGGCCGCAACAGGGTAAAGGCGTTCTCCCCGACCCGGACGTCGAAATCCATATTGATTACCAGACGCAGGGGCGTGAGGCTCGCGTAAGCGCGGTATCCTCATCGGGTCATTCGTTACTGGCGCGTTTAGCCGATTAGCTATAAAGGTGGCGGGATGATTTATCGCATCAAAAATGCCGTAATAGCAGCCTTAATCCTGCTGTGCGCGCACGCGGGCGCCGCCAGTCTCTCTGATATTCAGGTTTCCAACGGCGAGCAGCAGGCGCGCATTACGCTGAGTTTTATCGGCGAGCCGGAATATGCTTACTCACAGGACGGTAAACGTACCGTGGCGCTGGATATCAGGCAGACCGGCGTGATTCAGGGGCTGCCGCTTCAGTTTAGCGGTAACAATCTGGTAAAAACGATCCGTGCCGGAACGCCGAAAGATGCGCAATCTTTACGGTTGCTTGTCGATCTGACGGAAAATGGTAAAACCGAGGCGGTGAAGCGGCAAAACGGCGGCAACTATACGGTCATTTTCACCATTAATGCCGATGTTCCGCCACCGCCACCACCGCCTGTCGTCGCGAAACGGGTTGAAAGCGCGCCCCGCCCGACGGAGCCTGCCCGTAATCCGTTTAAATCTTCTGATGATCGCCTGACCGGCGTAACCAGCAGCAATACCGTTACGCGGCCTGCGGCGCGCGCGTCGGCAGGCGCTGGCGATAAAGTGGTGATTGCTATTGATGCCGGACATGGAGGCCAGGACCCCGGCGCGATAGGCCCGGGCGGTACGCGCGAGAAAAATGTCACCATCGCTATCGCGCGTAAGTTACGCACATTGCTGAATAACGATCCGATGTTTAAAGGCGTGCTGACGCGTGACGGCGACTATTTTATTTCGGTGATGGGGCGGTCTGACGTGGCGCGTAAGCAAAACGCCAACTTCCTTGTCTCTATTCATGCGGATGCCGCGCCAAATCGCGACGCCACCGGCGCCTCCGTCTGGGTATTGTCCAATCGTCGCGCGAACAGCGAAATGGCAAACTGGCTTGAGCAGCATGAGAAGCAATCCGAACTGTTAGGCGGCGCTGGCGATGTGCTGGCGAACAGTCAGTCAGACCCTTACCTGAGCCAGGCGGTACTGGATTTGCAATTCGGTCATTCGCAGCGGGTAGGGTATGATGTGGCGACGAACGTACTAAGCCAACTCGACGGCGTGGGGGCGCTGCATAAACGTCGCCCGGAACACGCGAGCCTGGGCGTGCTGCGTTCGCCGGATATCCCGTCCATTTTGGTGGAGACGGGCTTTATCAGTAATCACGGCGAAGAGCGATTGCTGGCGAGCGACCGCTATCAGCAGCAGATTGCTGACGCTATATACCGGGGGTTGCGTAAGTACTTTGCAGCGCATCCGATCCAGTCTGCGCCGCAGGGCGGCCCAGGCCAGACGGCCAGTACCAACCAGCCTGGCGCCATAACCGCCGCGAATTAAGGAGATTTCATGCCGATTCAGGTTCTGCCGCCGCAGCTTGCGAACCAAATCGCCGCTGGCGAAGTGGTGGAACGCCCTGCGTCGGTTGTTAAAGAGCTGGTAGAGAATAGTCTGGATGCAGGCGCCACCCGCGTTGATATCGACATCGAGCGTGGCGGCGCGAAGCTTATTCGTATTCGCGACAATGGCTGCGGCATTAAAAAAGAGGAGCTGGCGCTGGCGCTGGCCCGTCATGCCACCAGTAAAATCGCCTCGCTTGACGATCTGGAAGCGATTATCAGTCTGGGATTTCGCGGCGAAGCGCTGGCGAGTATCAGTTCGGTCTCGCGTTTGACGCTAACGTCGCGCACGGCGGAGCAGGCGGAAGCCTGGCAGGCGTATGCGGAAGGGCGTGACATGGACGTGACGGTAAAACCCGCCGCGCACCCGGTCGGCACCACCCTGGAAGTTCTGGATCTCTTTTATAATACGCCCGCCCGGCGCAAATTCATGCGTACCGAAAAAACGGAATTTAATCATATCGATGAGATCATCCGTCGTATTGCATTGGCCCGTTTTGACGTCACGCTTAACCTGTCGCACAACGGCAAATTGGTACGGCAGTATCGCGCTGTCGCAAAGGACGGGCAAAAAGAGCGCCGATTAGGCGCCATCTGCGGCACGCCGTTTCTCGAACAGGCACTGGCGATCGAGTGGCAGCATGGCGATCTGACCCTGCGCGGCTGGGTCGCCGATCCGAATCACACCACCACGGCGTTAACGGAGATCCAGTACTGCTATGTGAATGGCCGCATGATGCGCGACCGCTTGATCAACCATGCCATTCGCCAGGCCTGTGAAGATAAACTGGGCGCGGACCAACAGCCTGCGTTTGTGTTGTATCTGGAGATTGACCCGCATCAGGTGGATGTCAATGTTCATCCCGCCAAGCACGAAGTGCGTTTTCATCAATCCCGGCTGGTGCACGACTTCATCTATCAAGGGGTGCTGAGCGTTCTACAACAGCAGACGGAAACGACGCTGCCGCTGGAGGAGATTGCGCCAGCGCCGCGGCATGTCCCGGAAAACCGTATCGCCGCCGGGCGCAACCATTTTGCTGTACCCGCCGAGCCAACTACGGCGCGCGAGCCCGCGACACCGCGTTATTCCGGCGGCGCATCGGGCGGTAACGGCGGGCGTCAGACCGCTGGTGGTTGGCCGCACGCGCAGCCAGGTTATCAGAAGCAGCAGGGCGAGGTTTATCGCGCGCTTTTACAGACGCCGACGACGAGCCCCGCGCCGGAGGCGGTTGCGCCTGCGCTTGACGGACATAGCCAGAGTTTCGGTCGCGTACTGACGATAGTCTGCGGTGACTGCGCGTTGCTGGAACACGCGGGGACTATCCAGCTCTTGTCGCTGCCGGTTGCGGAGCGTTGGCTGCGTCAGGCGCAGCTTACACCGGGTCAAAGTCCGGTTTGCGCGCAGCCGTTGCTGATTCCGCTGCGTTTAAAAGTGAGCGCCGATGAAAAAGCCGCACTGCAAAAAGCCCAATCTTTGTTGGGAGAATTGGGTATTGAATTTCAGTCAGATGCGCAGCATGTGACCATTCGGGCGGTGCCTTTACCCTTACGACAACAAAATTTACAAATCTTGATTCCTGAACTGATAGGCTACCTGGCGCAACAGACCACATTTGCAACGGTCAATATTGCACAATGGATAGCGCGTAATGTGCAGAGCGAACATCCGCAGTGGTCGATGGCGCAGGCCATATCGCTGCTGGCGGATGTTGAGCGGCTATGTCCGCAGCTGGTAAAAGCGCCGCCGGGTGGCCTGTTACAACCTGTTGATTTACATTCGGCGATGAACGCCCTGAAGCATGAATGATGTAAGCAAGGCGAGCCTGCCTAAGGCGATATTTTTGATGGGGCCGACGGCCTCCGGCAAAACGGCGCTGGCGATAGAACTGCGTAAAGTTTTGCCAGTAGAGTTGATAAGCGTTGATTCCGCCCTCATTTATCGGGGAATGGATATTGGCACGGCTAAGCCGAATGCCGATGAGCTGAAAGCGGCGCCGCATCGACTGCTGGATATACGCGACCCGTCGCAGGCGTATTCGGCGGCGGATTTTCGCCGCGACGCGTTAGCGCAAATGGCGGAGATCACCTCTGCGGGGCGTATCCCGCTGTTAGTGGGCGGTACCATGCTGTATTTTAAGGCATTGCTGGAAGGGTTATCGCCGCTGCCTTCAGCAGATCCGGAAGTCAGATCCCGGATAGAGCAGCAAGCAGCGGAGCTTGGATGGGAGGCGTTGCATCAGCAACTTCAGGAGATAGATCCGGTTGCCGCCGCGCGAATTCATCCAAATGATCCGCAAAGACTTTCTCGGGCACTGGAAGTTTTTTTCATTTCGGGTAAAACTTTAACGGAGCTAACGCAAACGTCAGGAGACGCGCTACCGTACCAGGTGCATCAGTTCGCTATCGCCCCGGCGAGCCGTGAACTGCTCCATCAGCGCATTGAACTGCGTTTTCATCAGATGTTGGCTTCAGGTTTTGAAGCAGAAGTCCGGGCGCTTTTTGCCCGAGGAGATTTGCATACGGACTTGCCTTCCATCCGTTGTGTGGGATACCGCCAGATGTGGTCATACATTGAGGGCGAAATCTCATATGATGAAATGGTTTATAGAGGTGTTTGCGCCACAAGACAGTTGGCGAAGCGCCAGATGACCTGGTTGCGCGGTTGGGAAGGGGGGCGCTGGCTTGACAGTGAGAATCCCGATCGGGCGCGAAAAGAAGTATTACAGGTTGTTGGTGCTATCGCAGACTGAATGTGTACAATTGAGACGTATCGTGCGCAATTTTTCAGAATCGAAAGGTTCAAAGTACAAATAAGCATATAAGGAAAAGAGAATGGCTAAGGGGCAATCTTTACAAGATCCGTTCCTGAACGCATTGCGTCGGGAACGTGTTCCAGTTTCTATTTATTTGGTGAATGGTATTAAGCTGCAAGGTCAAATCGAGTCCTTTGATCAGTTCGTGATCCTGTTGAAAAACACGGTCAGCCAGATGGTTTATAAGCACGCGATTTCTACTGTTGTCCCGTCTCGCCCGGTTTCCCATCACAGCAACAATGCCGGTGGCGGCGCCAGCAATAACTACCATCACGGTAGCAACGCGCAGGGTTCTACTGCGCAACAGGACAGCGAAGAGACTGAATAAGTTCACGCGCTGTTTATCCATGTCGGGGGCGTCGGATAATCGCCCCCGCTGGTTATTAAGAGGGTTTACGCTTGTTTGACCGTTATGATGCCGGTGAGCAGGCGGTACTGGTACACATCTATTTTTCGCAAGACAAAGATATGGAAGACCTCCAGGAGTTTGAATCTCTGGTCTCTTCCGCCGGTGTCGAAGCAATGCAGGTGATTACCGGTAGCCGTAAAGCACCGCACCCGAAGTACTTTGTAGGTGAAGGTAAGGCAGTTGAAATTGCGGAAGCCGTGAAAGCGACTGGCGCAGCGGTCGTATTGTTTGATCATGCATTGAGTCCAGCCCAGGAGCGGAACCTGGAGCGTTTGTGCGAGTGCCGGGTTATCGATCGCACCGGTCTTATCTTAGATATTTTTGCCCAACGTGCGCGTACCCATGAAGGTAAGTTGCAGGTTGAGCTGGCGCAGCTACGCCATCTGGCTACGCGTCTGGTGCGTGGCTGGACCCACCTTGAACGTCAGAAAGGCGGGATTGGTTTGCGCGGTCCGGGTGAAACCCAGCTCGAAACCGACCGTCGTTTACTGCGTAATCGCATTGTGCAGATTCAGTCGCGCCTGGAGAAAGTTGAGAAGCAACGTGAGCAGGGGCGGCAGTCGCGCATCAAGGCCGACGTTCCGACGGTATCGCTGGTGGGCTATACCAACGCCGGAAAATCCACCCTTTTTAATCAGATCACTGAAGCGCGGGTCTATGCGGCAGATCAGCTATTTGCGACGCTGGACCCCACGTTACGTCGTATTGATGTAGCGGATGTCGGTGAAACCGTTCTGGCGGATACGGTAGGCTTTATCCGCCATTTACCGCACGATCTGGTGGCTGCCTTTAAAGCTACCCTGCAGGAGACGCGTCAGGCGACGCTGCTGCTGCATGTGGTCGATGCGGCGGATGTTCGTGTGCAGGAAAACATCGAGGCGGTAAACACCGTTCTCGAAGAGATTGACGCTCACGAAATCCCCACCTTAATGGTGATGAACAAAATCGATATGCTGGACGACTTTGAACCGCGTATCGACAGAGATGAAGAGAATAAACCCATCCGCGTTTGGCTTTCAGCGCAAAGCGGCGTGGGGATACCACAGCTTTTTCAGGCTTTGACGGAGCGTCTTTCCGGCGAGGTGGCGCAGCATACGCTGCGTTTGCCGCCGCAGGAAGGGCGTCTGAGAAGCCGGTTTTATCAGCTTCAGGCAATAGAAAAAGAGTGGATGGAGGAAGACGGTAGCGTCAGTCTGCAGGTACGAATGCCGATTGTCGACTGGCGTCGCCTCTGTAAACAAGAACCGGCGTTGATCGAATACGTGATCTAGACGCGAAGTCATTCAGGTCGTATTGAGGCGGTAGCTGAGAGAATCTCAGGAGCTCACAACTAAGTGACCTGGGGTAAAAAAGCCGCCACTCAAGACGCAGCCTGAAAGATGATGTCTGTAACGGCGGTTCGTCTGAAGCATGGAGTAATTTCGCTTTATCCTCTGAGGTCGAAAGACAACGGGGATCACCGCATAACAAATATGGAGCACAAACATGGCGTGGAATCAGCCCGGTAATAACGGACAGGACCGCGACCCGTGGGGAAGCAGCAAACCTGGCAGCAACTCTGGGGGAAATGGAAACAAAGGTGGCCGCGATCAGGGACCTCCCGATCTGGATGATATCTTCCGTAAGCTGAGTAAAAAACTCGGTGGTTTTGGGGGCGGTAAAGGCACCGGTTCCGGCGGCGGTAGCTCATCGCAAGGCCCGCGTCCGCAACTGGGAGGCCGTATTGTCGCCATCGCCGCGGCGGCAGTAGTCATTATCTGGGCGGCCAGCGGTTTTTATACCATTAAAGAAGCCGAGCGTGGCGTTGTGACGCGTTTTGGTAAATTCAGCCATCTGGTAGAGCCAGGTCTGAACTGGAAGCCGACATTTATTGACGACGTCACGCCGGTGAACGTCGAAGCGGTGCGCGAACTGGCGGCGTCAGGCGTGATGCTGACGTCTGATGAAAACGTCGTGCGCGTTGAAATGAACGTGCAATACCGCGTCACCGATCCGCAGAAATATCTGTTTAGCGTGACCAGCCCGGACGATAGCCTGCGTCAGGCCACCGACAGCGCGCTGCGTGGCGTCATTGGTAAATACACGATGGATCGCATCCTGACCGAAGGCCGTACCGTTATTCGTAGCGATACCCAACGCGAGCTGGAAGAGACTATCAAACCGTACAACATGGGGATTACCCTGCTGGACGTGAACTTCCAGGCTGCGCGCCCGCCGGAAGAGGTGAAAGCCGCCTTTGACGACGCGATTGCCGCACGTGAAAACGAGCAGCAGTACATTCGTGAAGCGGAAGCGTATACCAACGAAGTTCAGCCGCGCGCCAACGGTCAGGCGCAGCGTATTCTGGAAGAGGCACGCGCCTATAAAACCCAGACTATCCTGGAAGCGCAGGGTGAAGTCGCCCGGTTTGCGAAGATTTTGCCGGAATATAAAGCCGCGCCGCAGATTACGCGCGAGCGTCTGTATATTGAAACGATGGAAAAAGTGCTGAGCCATACCCGTAAAGTACTGGTTAACGACAAGAGCGGTAATTTAATGGTGCTGCCGTTAGATCAGATGCTGAAAGGCGGGAATGCGCCGGCGGCAAAGAGCGACAATAGCGCCAGCAACCTGCTGCGCCTGCCGCCGTCCACAAAGTCTAACGCCAGCGGAGCAAGCAACACGTCGTCCTCAAATCAGGGCGATATTATGGACCAACGCCGCGCGAATGCGCAGCGTAACGACTACCAGCGTCAGGGGGAATAACGATGCGTAAGTCAGTTATTGCGATTATCATCATCGTGCTGGTAGTGCTCTACATGTCCGTCTTTGTGGTCAAAGAGGGCGAGCGCGGCATTACGCTGCGTTTTGGTAAAGTTCTGCGTGACGATGAGAACAAACCGCTGGTTTACGCGCCGGGTCTGCACTTTAAGATCCCGTTTATTGAATCAGTGAAAATGCTTGATGCGCGTATCCAGACGATGGATAACCAGGCCGATCGCTTTGTGACTAAAGAGAAGAAAGACCTGATTGTCGACTCCTACATCAAATGGCGTATCAGCGACTTTAGCCGTTACTATCTGGCGACCGGCGGCGGCGATATTTCGCAAGCCGAAGTGCTGTTAAAACGTAAATTCTCGGACCGTTTGCGTTCTGAGATTGGTCGCCTGGACGTAAAAGACATCGTGACCGATTCTCGTGGTCGTCTGACTCTGGAAGTGCGCGACGCGCTGAACTCCGGTTCAGCCGGTACCGATGATGAAGTAGCGACCCCGGCGGCGGATGACGCGATTGCCGAAGCGGCGGAACGCGTCACGGCGGAAACCAAAGGTAAAGTGCCGGTCATCAACCCGAACAGTATGGCGGCGTTGGGTATCGAAGTGGTCGATGTGCGTATTAAGCAGATCAACCTGCCGACCGAGGTTTCTGAGGCGATTTACAACCGTATGCGCGCCGAGCGTGAAGCGGTCGCGCGTCGTCATCGCTCACAAGGTCAGGAAGAAGCGGAAAAACTGCGTGCGGCTGCTGACTATGAGGTGACGAAAACTCTGGCGGAAGCCGAGCGCCAGGGGCGTATCATGCGTGGTGAAGGTGATGCTGAAGCCGCGAAGCTGTTTGCCGACGCGTTCAGTCAGGACCCTGATTTCTACGCGTTCATTCGTAGTCTGCGCGCTTACGAGAAGAGCTTCGAAGGTAATCAGGACGTGATGGTACTGAGCCCGGACAGCGATTTCTTCCGCTACATGAAGACACCGAGTTCGACGACACGCTAAAATAGCGTCAGCGGTTTTAGACCAGCAAAACCACCGCATCCAAAGGATGCCGGTGGTTTTCTTTTATAAGGGCGATAAATGAATTCAACAATCTGGTTGGCGCTTGCTCTGGTATTAGTCCTCGAAGGGCTGGGACCGATGCTGTATCCCGGCGCATGGAAAAAAATGGTTTCGGCACTGGCGCAACTGCCGGAAAATGTTTTACGTCGTTTTGGCGGCGGACTTGTGGTCGCGGGAGTTGTGGTCTACTACATGTTGAGGAAAACGATTGGCTGAGCAAAAAGTGGTCGGATTTGCCGCAGATTGAGTGCAAAAAGTGCTGTATATCTGAAAAAGCGATGGTAGAATCCATTTTTAAGCAAACGGTGATTTTGAAAAATGGGTAACAACGTCGTCGTACTGGGCACCCAATGGGGTGACGAAGGTAAAGGAAAGATCGTCGATCTTCTGACTGAACGGGCTAAATATGTTGTACGCTACCAGGGCGGTCACAACGCAGGCCATACTCTCGTAATCAACGGTGAAAAAACCGTTCTCCATCTTATTCCATCAGGTATTCTTCGCGAGAATGTAACCAGCATCATCGGTAACGGTGTTGTGCTGTCTCCGAGCGCGCTGATGAAAGAGATGAAAGAACTGGAAGACCGTGGCATCCCCGTTCGTGAGCGTCTGCTGCTGTCTGAAGCCTGTCCGCTGATCCTTGATTATCACGTTGCGCTGGATAACGCGCGTGAGAAAGCGCGTGGCGCGAAAGCGATCGGCACCACCGGGCGTGGAATCGGGCCTGCTTATGAAGATAAAGTGGCACGTCGCGGTCTGCGTGTTGGTGACCTTTTCGACAAAGAAACCTTCGCTGAAAAACTGAAAGAAGTGATGGAATATCACAACTTCCAGTTGGTTAACTACTACAAAGTTGAAGCGGTTGATTACCAGAAAGTTCTGGATGATACGATGGCTGTTGCCGACATCCTGACTTCTATGGTTGTTGACGTTTCGGACCTGCTCGACCAGGCGCGTCAGCGTGGCGATTTCGTCATGTTTGAAGGTGCGCAGGGTACCCTGCTGGATATCGACCACGGTACTTATCCGTACGTAACTTCTTCTAACACCACAGCAGGTGGCGTGGCGACCGGTTCCGGCCTGGGCCCGCGTTATGTTGATTACGTTCTGGGTATCCTCAAAGCTTACTCCACTCGTGTAGGTGCAGGTCCGTTCCCGACTGAACTGTTTGATGAAACCGGCGAGTTCCTCTGCAAGCAGGGTAACGAATACGGCGCCACTACCGGCCGTCGTCGTCGTACCGGCTGGCTGGACACCGTTGCCGTTCGTCGTGCGGTACAGCTGAACTCCCTGTCTGGCTTCTGCCTGACCAAACTGGACGTGCTGGATGGCCTGAAAGAGGTGAAACTCTGCGTGGCTTATCGTATGCCGGATGGCCGCGAAGTGACTACCACTCCGCTGGCAGCTGACGACTGGAAAGGTGTAGAGCCGATTTACGAAACCATGCCGGGCTGGTCTGAATCCACCTTCGGCGTGAAAGATCGTAGCGGTCTGCCGCAGGCGGCACTGAACTACATCAAGCGTATTGAAGAACTGACCGGCGTGCCGATTGATATTATTTCTACCGGCCCCGATCGTACTGAGACGATGATTCTGCGCGACCCGTTCGACGCGTAAATCTGGTACGCCTGGCAGATATTTTGCTTGCCGGGCTAACAGTGTGATACATTGCTGTGTCGGGTAAGCCATTACGCTATCCGACACAGTGTTAAATCCTCGCTTTTTTCCTTCCCCGAACTGAAATAAATTAGCGACACAGCTTGTGGCTGGTTTATCATCAATATAAATGTATTTTTCCCGTTTTCCCTTTTCCTGAGGTTGATGTGCAGTTAACGAGTTTCACCGATTACGGCTTACGTGCGCTAATCTATATGGCGTCGTTACCAGATGGACGAATGACCAGCATTTCTGAGGTGACAGAAGTCTACGGCGTGTCCCGTAATCATATGGTCAAAATTATCAATCAGCTTAGCCGGGCGGGCTTTGTCACCGCCGTTCGGGGAAAAAATGGCGGTATCCGCCTGGGTAAACCGGCTAATACTATTTGTATTGGCGATGTGGTGCGTGAGCTGGAACCCTTATCACTGGTCAACTGTAGCAGCGAATTTTGCCACATCACCCCTGCCTGTCGTCTGAAACAGGCGCTTTCTAAGGCCGTGCAGAGTTTTCTCAAGGAGCTGGATAACTACACGCTTGCCGATTTGGTTGAAGAGAATCAACCGCTTTATAAATTATTACTGGTGGAGTGAAGTAAACTTCATTAGAGATGACAATGGAGGAACCTCAATGTCACAAGATCCTTTCCAGGAACGCGAAGCAGAAAAATACGCGAATCCTATCCCGAGCCGGGAATTTATCCTCGAACATTTAACGAAACGTGAAAAACCGGCCAGTCGCGAAGAACTGGCCGTAGAACTGAATATTGAAGGCGAAGAGCAGCTTGAAGCCTTGCGTCGCCGCCTGCGCGCGATGGAGCGCGACGGACAACTGGTCTTTACCCGCCGCCAGTGCTATGCGCTGCCGGAACGCCTCGACCTGCTGAAAGGCACCGTGATCGGTCATCGTGACGGTTACGGTTTCTTACGTGTCGAAGGCCGCAAAGACGATCTGTATCTTTCCAGCGAGCAGATGAAAACCTGTATTCATGGCGATCAGGTGCTGGCGCAGCCGCTGGGCGCCGATCGTAAAGGTCGCCGCGAAGCGCGTATCGTCCGTGTACTGGTACCGAAAACCAGTCAGATAGTCGGGCGTTATTTCACCGATGCGGGCGTCGGCTTTGTGGTGCCGGACGACAGCCGTCTCAGCTTCGACATTCTTATCCCGCCAGAAGACGTCATGGGCGCGCGGATGGGGTTCGTGGTCGTGGTTGAACTGACCCAACGTCCAACTCGCCGTACTAAAGCGGTAGGGAAAATCGTCGAAGTGCTGGGCGACAATATGGGCACCGGTATGGCGGTTGATATGGCGCTGCGTACCCATGAAATACCTTACATCTGGCCGCAGGCGGTAGAGCAGCAGGTCGCCGGGCTGAAAGAAGAGGTGCCGGAAGAGGCGAAAGTCGGTCGTGTCGATCTGCGCGATTTGCCGCTGGTCACTATTGATGGCGAAGATGCCCGTGACTTTGACGACGCGGTTTACTGTGAGAAAAAACGCGGCGGCGGCTGGCGTTTGTGGGTCGCTATTGCTGATGTGAGCTATTATGTACGGCCGCCAACGCCGCTGGATCGCGAGGCGCGCAATCGCGGCACGTCGGTTTACTTCCCGTCACAGGTTGTCCCAATGTTGCCGGAGGTGCTCTCCAACGGTCTGTGTTCGCTAAACCCGCAGGTTGACAGGCTGTGTATGGTCTGTGAAATGACCATCTCGGCGAAAGGTCGGCTGACCGGCTACAAATTCTATGAAGCGGTGATGAGCTCCCATGCGCGTCTGACCTATACCAAAGTCTGGCATATGCTGCAGGGCGATCAGGATCTGCGTGAACAATATGCGCCGCTGGTGAAGCATATTGAAGAGCTGCACAACCTCTACAAAGTGCTGGATAAAGCGCGTGAAGAGCGCGGGGGGATCTCGTTTGAGAGCGAAGAGGCGAAGTTTATCTTTAACGCCGAACGTCGCATTGAGCGTATCGAACAGACCCAGCGTAATGACGCGCATAAGCTTATCGAAGAGTGCATGATCATGGCGAATATCTCGGCGGCGCGCTTTGTCGAAAAAGCTAAAGAGCCGGCGCTATTCCGTATTCATGATAAGCCCACCACCGAAGCGATCACCTCATTCCGCTCCGTACTGGCGGAGCTGGGGTTGGAGCTGCCGGGCGGAAATAAACCGGAACCGCGCGATTATGCCGAACTGCTTGAATCGATTGCCGACAGGCCGGACGCCGAAATGCTGCAAACTATGCTGCTGCGTTCAATGAAGCAGGCGATTTACGATCCGGAAAACCGCGGGCACTTTGGCCTGGCGTTGCAGTCTTATGCGCACTTTACCTCGCCGATTCGCCGCTATCCGGATCTTTCTTTGCACCGCGCCATTAAGTACCTGCTGGCTAAAGAGCAAGGGAACAAGGGCAACACCACAGAAACGGGCGGTTATCACTACTCGATGGAAGAGATGTTGCAGCTCGGCCAGCACTGTTCGATGGCGGAACGCCGCGCTGATGAAGCGACGCGTGATGTCTCCGACTGGCTGAAATGTGACTTTATGCTGGATCAGGTAGGCAACGTCTTTAAGGGCGTGATTGCCAGCGTCACCGGTTTCGGCTTCTTTGTCCGTCTTGATGAACTGTTTATCGATGGGCTGGTACACGTTTCCTCACTGGATAATGATTACTATCGCTTCGATCAGGTAGGGCAACGTCTGATTGGCGAATCCGGCGGGCAGACATATCGCCTGGGCGACCGGGTCGAGGTACGCGTCGAAGCGGTGAATATGGACGAACGGAAAATTGACTTTAGCTTGATTTCCAGCGAGCGCGCACCGCGTAACGTCGGCAAAACGGCGCGTGAAAAAGCGAAAAAAGGTGAAAGTAAAAACGCCGGTAAACGTCGTCAGGTAGGTAAAAAAGTTAACTTCGAGCCTGATAGCGCCTTCCGCGGCGAGAAAAAAGCGAAGCCGAAAGCAGCGAAAAAAGACGCGAGAAAAGCAAAAAAGCCATCGGCTAAAACGCAGAAAATAGCCGCAGCGACCAAAGCGAAGCGTGCGGCGAAGAAAAAAGCGGCAGAGTGAGCAATACCCTCTTCAAACAGAAGAGGGTGAATTATCTGTAGGCCGGGCAAGCGTAGCGCCCCCGGCAAAACGTAAACAATGAGTACATTAATGAGCGAAATGATTTACGGCATCCACGCAGTGCAGGCCCTGCTGGAGCGCGCCCCTGAACGTTTTCAGGAAGTCTTTATTTTAAAAGGCCGTGAAGATAAACGTCTGTTGCCGCTGATTCACGCCCTTGAGTCCCAGGGCGTGGTTATCCAGCTGGCAAACCGCCAATATCTCGACGAGAAAAGCGACGGTGCCGTGCATCAGGGCATTATCGCTCGTGTGAAACCAGGCCGGCAGTATCAGGAAAACGATCTGCCGGATCTGATCGCATTACACGATCGCCCCTTTTTGTTGATCCTCGATGGCGTCACCGATCCGCATAATCTTGGCGCCTGTCTGCGCAGCGCCGATGCCGCAGGCGTACATGCGGTAATCGTGCCGAAAGACCGCTCCGCGCAACTTAACGCGACGGCGAAGAAAGTCGCCTGCGGCGCAGCAGAAAGCGTGCCATTGATCCGTGTCACCAACCTGGCGCGCACGATGCGCATGTTGCAGGAAGAGAATATCTGGATTGTCGGAACGGCGGGCGAGGCTGACCATACGCTGTATCAGAGCAAAATGCCTGGCCGCATGGCGCTGGTCATGGGCGCAGAAGGTGAAGGTATGCGTCGTCTGACCCGTGAGCACTGCGATGAGCTGATCAGCATTCCTATGGCCGGTAGCGTGTCGTCGCTGAATGTCTCTGTTGCGACCGGGATTTGTCTGTTTGAAGCCGTTCGCCAGCGAACCTGACGCTAATAGTATTTTTTAAGAAAAAACCATCCATAATCGGATGGTTTTTTTTTATCTCTGGCTGGTAATATAAAAAGAAAAACCTACCCTGTAATTTCTTTTATTTATAAAAATGAGATAGAGATAAAAATATGGCATGGACTCCACGGACGCTGGCGGATGCATTAAACAACATCGCCGAATTAGATATTGATATAGAAAATAATGAATCTTCATTAATAATAAAAATGAATGATTATGGCGATTTACCACTGGCGGTTTTATTTACCTCGCAACAAATAGTTATCGAGACTTATATCTGTCCGGTAAATACGATTAGAGATACCGCGGAATTTAATCTTTTCTTACTGAGAAATCAGAAGGTTTTACCGCTGTCTTCGGTCTGTATTACCCAGGTAAAACAGGAGGAATATTATGTCGCTTTTGGCGCGTTGTCGTTAAATTCGTCGCTTGCCGACGTGACGCTGGAAATCACCACGCTTGTAGAAAATGCGTTGGATATCGCTGAAATAACACAAGTCTATTCACAGGAATAATACAGGCGGCTTACATGGGAATTTTAAAAAGTTTGTTCACGTTAGGTAAATCATTCGTTGCTCAGGCAGAAGAGGCCATTGATGAAGCACAGGGTGTACGTATGCTGGAGCAGCATATTCGCGACGCAAAAGCCGAGCTGGATAAAGCGGGTAAATCCAGAGTGGATTTATTGGCGCGGGTGAAGCTAAGCCATGACAAGCTGAATGATTTACGTGCGCGTAAAGTCAGCCTTGAAACGCGGGCGTTGGCGGCAATGAGTAAGAATGTCGACGCCGCTTTACTCAACGAAGTGGCGGAAGAAATAGCCCGTCTGGAAAATGCCATTCTTGCCGAAGAACAGGTGCTGACTAATCTGGAAGCCTCTCGTGATGCGGTGGAGAAGGCCGTAACGGCGACAGGCCAGCGGATTGCGCAGTTTGAGCAGCAACTTGAAGTGGTTAAGGCGACAGAAGCCATGCAGCGCGCGCAGCAGGCGGTGACGACTTCGACCGTCGGAGCCGCGTCGAATGTGTCTACGGCGGCGGAGTCGCTTAAACGTTTACAAACGCGTCAGGCTGAACGCCAGGCCCGGCTGGATGCCGCCGCGCAGCTGGAAAAAGTCGCCGATGGACGCGACCTGGATGAAAAACTGGCGCAGGCGGGTATTGGCGCAACTAATAAAAGCAATGCTCAGGATGTGTTGGCGCGTTTACAGCGTCAACAAGGCGAATAATGCTCTTTACGTGGATGGTCAAAACCTGCCAGCGTCATTTGTCCAGACTGACCTGGCCCGCTTTGCTGGGCCTGTTTATCGGGCAGTATCTGCTTTGTTATCGGTAGCGCGAAAGCGCTCTACCGTGCTGAGCTTCGTCGCTTTCATACGAGACGGCACATGAATGCGCGATCTCAAATGGCATTATGCCCAACGACAATCGCATTCTGGCTGAAGAGGTCGCATGGCAAGAGATAGAGGTTCCCCTATGATGCAATTTTTTCAGCGTTTGCTCGGTAAAACAAGCGCGCCAGCGCCGATTCGCGGACCATTAGAATTACATCTTAACGCCGGTTTCACGCTGGATACGCTGGCATTTCGGCTACTGGAGTCGTCGTTGCTGGTGGCGCTACCGGGTGAAAAATACACTGTCGCGGCAGCGAGTCGCATAGATTTAGGCGGCGGCAGTCAGATTTTTCGCTACTACACCTCTGGCGATGAGTTTCTACAAATTAACACCACTGGCGGCACGGATGTTGACGACATTGATGACATCAAACTTTTTGTATATGAGGAAAGTTTCGGTATTAACGAGGAACGTCACTGGCGTTCAGCCATTGCGCCAGCGGCAATAGGGCCGATGACGCTCAACTGGCAAGAACGGCGCTGGCAGCGCTTTTTTAACCATGAAGAGCCGGGCAATATTGAACCTGTCTACATGCTGGAAAAGGTTGAAAATCAGCAGGCAGAGAAATGGGACGTTCACAATTTTACGATGGGCTTCCAGCGCCAGGTGACGGATGACGCCTGGGAGTATCTTCTATTGAACGGGGAAGAATCATTTAATGAGCGCGGTGAGCCTGAATGGGTGTTTTCACGCGCCCTCGGCGTGGATATCCCGCTCACTTCACTGACGGTTATTGGTTAAGCACATACAGGGAAATTATGCATATACTGGACGCATTACTGGCTTTCTGCGCCTATTTTTTTATTGGCGCGGCAATGGTCATTGTATTTCTTTTTATTTACTCAAAGATAACGCCGCATAATGAATGGCAGTTGATAAAAAATAACAATACTGCGGCATCGCTGGCCTTTAGTGGTACGTTGCTGGGTTATGTCATCCCCTTATCCAGCGCGGCGATAAACTCGGTCAGTATCCCGGACTATTTTGCCTGGGGCGGCATTGCGCTGGTGATTCAACTGCTGATTTATGGTTGCGTAAGGTTATACATGCCTACGCTGAGCGAAAAAATTATTCATCACAACGTGGCGGCGGGGCTATTTATGGGAACCGCAGCGCTGGCTGGCGGTATTTTTAACGCTGCCTGTATGACATGGTAACGGAAGATCATGGCAAAAAAACGAAAATCCAGAAGCACATCCGGCGTAGGCCATTCGGCAATAAGACGGATAGCCGAACCGGTCAATCCCTTTGAGCGGCAACGAAATCGCTACACGCCAAAATACCTGACGCTGGCGATTATGGGCGGAGCGGCCTTTTTTCTCCTGAAAGGGTACGGTGACGGCAGCAATAGTGACAACGACGGCGATGGGACGTTTTACGCCACGGTGAACGACTGTATTGACGATGGCAATAGCGCCAGCGTTTGCGCTGACGGCTGGAATAATGCGAAAACAGAATTTTACGCTAATGTGCCTAAGCAATTGACGCAGGAGCGCTGTCAGTCGCAGTTTGGCGATTGCTACTTTGATATCACCGAGCGGAGCTGGGTTCCGGTATTAAGCGGCTTTTTACTCAGCCGCGCGATTCGTCAGAACCGTGATGAACAATACATCTATAGCAGCGGCGGTTCATCTTACGTCTCCCGTCCCGTCTGGCGCACCACATCCGGCGACTATGCGTGGCGCAGCGGCACAGGGAAAAGCGATACCGTGACCAGCCCTGGTTATATCACACGGAAAGCGTCCACCGTCTCCCGCGGCGGCTATGGCCGTTCTTCCAGCGCCCGCGGGCACTGGGGAGGCTAACCATGCTACGACACAACGTACCGATACGTCGGGATCTGGATAAGATCGCCTGCGATCACGGTTTTGACTTTCATGTTATCGATAACGAAATTTACTGGGATGAAAGCCGGGCCTACCGTTTTACATTACGGCAAATTGAAGAACAGATCGAAAAACCGACCGCAGAGCTTCATCAGATGTGTCTGGAGATTGTCGAGCGGGCCGTCCGGGATGAGCAGATCATGCAGCAGCTGGCGATCCCGCCATTGTACTGGGATGTCATCGCCGAAAGTTGGCGCAGCCGCGATCCTTCGCTTTACGGGCGGATGGATTTCGTCTGGTGCGGCAAAGATCCGGTTAAATTGCTGGAATACAATGCGGATACGCCGACGTCGCTCTATGAGTCCTCCTACTTTCAATGGCTATGGCTGGAGGATGCCCGTCGTAGCGGCGCCATCCCGCGTGATGCCGATCAATACAACGCGATACAGGAGCGGCTGATCGCCCGCTTCAGCGAGCTGTACAGTCGGGAACCGCTCTACTTTTGCTGTTGTGAAGATACCGACGAAGATCGCACGACGGTGCTGTACTTTCAGGATTGCGCGCAGCAGGCGGGGCAGGAAACGCGATTTATCTATATTGAAGAACTGGGGCTTGGCGTAGGCGGCGTGCTGACCGATCTGGACGATAACGTGATTCGCCGCGCCTTTAAGCTCTACCCGCTGGAATGGATGATGCGCGATGACAACGGCCCGCTGTTGCGAAAACGTCGTGAGCAATGGATTGAGCCATTGTGGAAAAGTATTCTGAGTAACAAAGGGCTGTTGCCGTTATTGTGGCGCTTTTTCCCTGGCCATCCGAATCTTCTGCCGGCCTGGTTTGAGGGCGAAAAATCGCTCGCAGCGCCAGGCGAAAGCAGCGTGCGGAAGCCTATTTATTCACGTGAAGGCGGCAACGTCACGATTTTCGACGAGCGGCAAAATGTTATCGATCATGCCGACGGCGACTACGCTGACGAGCCGATGATTTACCAGGCGTTTCAGCCTTTGCCGCGCTTTGGCGATAGCTATACGCTGATTGGCAGTTGGATCATTGACGATGAAGCCTCCGGGATGGGGATTCGCGAGGACAATACGCTAATTACCAAAGACACTTCCCGTTTCGTCCCACATTATATTGCCGGTTAATCATACTTTTGTGATCTTGCTCCGGCGTCAATGGCGCAGTCATGACCATACTTGACTTCAGCGCTATTGAAGGAGGGAGACACCATGTCCTGGCAAACACATACCGTCTTTAATCAACCTGCTCCGCTCAATAACAGTAACTTATTCCTGTCTGATGGCGCGCTGTGTGAAGCGGTTTCCCGGGAAGGCGCGGGATGGGATAGCGATCTTCTCGCCAGCATTGGCCAACAACTGGGAACGGCGGAATCACTGGAGCTGGGTCGTCTGGCGAACGCGCATCCTCCTGAGTTGCTGCGTTACGATCCCCAGGGACAGCGTCTGGATGACGTTCGCTTTCATCCCGCCTGGCACCTGTTGATGCAGGGACTTTGCGCTAATCGGGTACATAACCTGGCCTGGGAGGAAGAGGCAAGGGCGGGAAGTTTTGTCGTCCGGGCGGCGCGTTTTGTATTACATGCTCAGGTAGAAGCGGGAACACTCTGTCCTGTCACGATGACCTTTGCCGCGACACCGTTGCTATTGCAGATGCTTCCCACCACTTTCCATGACTGGCTGGCGCCGCTGCGCAGCGATCGCTACGATTCGCATTTGCTGCCGGGCGGGCAAAAACGGGGCCTGCTCATCGGCATGGGAATGACGGAAAAGCAGGGCGGATCTGACGTACTCAGTAATACGACCCACGCGGAGCGGCTGGCGGCTGGGAGAAGAGGGCGAAGGGATTCGGCATATCTTAAAGATGGGCGGTATGACGCGTCTTGACTGCGCGCTCGGGAGTCATGGCTTAATGCGGCGCGCATTTTCAGTCGCCATTTACCATGCTCATCAGCGTCAGGCTTTTGGTAAGCCGCTGATCGATCAACCGTTGATGCGACAAACCTTAAGTCGTATGGCGCTATGCCTGGAGGGGCAGACGGCGCTTTTGTTTCGGCTGGCGCGCGCCTGGGAGCAACGTCGCGAGGCGAAAGAGGCATTATGGGCGCGATTATTCACGCCAGCGGCGAAATTCGCCATCTGTAAGCAGGGAATCCCTTTTGTGGCTGAGGCGATGGAGGTTCTCGGCGGGATGGGGTATTGCGAAGAGAGCGAACTCCCGCGCCTGTACCGTGAAATGCCGGTGAACAGTATCTGGGAAGGTTCCGGCAATATCATGTGTCTGGATGTACTTCGGGTGCTGACAAAACAACACGGCGTCTATGACGTATTGAGTGAGGTTTTTACGGAAGTCAAAGGCCAGGATCGCCATTACGACCGCGCGGTACGTCAGCTACAGCAACGTTTACGCAAACCGGACGAAGCAATGGGCAGAGAGATTACGCAGCAGCTTTTCTTGCTGGGATGCGGAGCGGAAATGCTGCGTCATGCCTCGCCGCCGCTGGCGCAAGCGTGGTGTCAGATGATGCTGGATACACGCGGCGAAATGCCGCTGCCTGCCCAGGTGCAAAATGATTTACTGTTAAGGGCGACCGGGGGACTGCGGTAACGTTTGGCCTGTAGTACATGCCATCCTTCAGGCCGGATAAGACGCTGGCGTCGCCATGCGGCATCAGGCATAGAGTATCGCCTGTACGCGCCAGTTATCCGACTGTTGTTCTTCATACATTTGAATAATTCTGTACCAGGACGCACCCTGTTCATCGGCTTTGAGGGCGATAATCCGCTCTACATCCTGTGGGTTTCCTGCAACATTACTGACCGAGATCAGGCCGATTTCATTCAGACCCGTTACGCAGTCAGCACTGGCGAATTCGGCAGACTGTGCCGTCGTACTCACCAGTCCGGCAGAAAGCAGCAGTGAGGATAAGGCAAGTTCTTGTTTCATCGTCAGCTCCTTATTACATACCCCGCATTTAACAGGACGCTCCATCACGGTAAACCTGTTTGTTTATTGTGCACAGGTAAACGCATAGGGACGCAAAGCAATGTAAAACTGACTAAAAATCAATCTACTGTTATTGACGATACAAAATGGCTTGTGAATACCACTGGCCGGTTACAACCGTTTCATCAACCATTAAGATAACGTAATAATCGGCTTTCGCAGCGGCGGCTTTCGCTCTGATTTCATCTATTGCATCATCCGGGGAGCCCCGAACCAGCGCGCTTACGGTCCCCATCCGCTGTAGTCCTTGCGTTTGATCGCGACGGATTTCCTGCGGGTGATCGGCGACAGGCGGCGCAGGTTGCGGCGTACCCTGCAGCACGCTACACGCGCTTAATAACAGCGCTGCTATCAATGAAGCAAACCGACGCATAACTCTATCTCGTTTCCTGATAATCATAGTGTAATGCCTTATTGATTTCCCTTTAGGGGGAATGTTCCCGAAGTGTTACCTGTCACGCGATTTTCGAATGAAAACGTTGCGAAAGCGTAACCCAGTTCTCAAACATTATGAATTATTGCGCTATCCATAAACTTGCGTTAAGTATTTCTCCGTGGCATACCGGATAAAAAGGAGAGAATAATGATAGCGATTGAAACACGACAATTAGCCGGAGGCGTCGTACTACATGCCTTCCCGGAAGGGAAACGCGCCGTGCCGCTTCCCTGTGTGGTGTTCTATCATGGCTTCACCTCCTCCAGCCTGGTTTATAGTTATTTTGCCGTTGCCCTGGCACAGGCAGGATTCCGGGTAGTCATGCCGGATGCGCCGGAGCATGGCGCTCGCTTCGGCGGCGACTCACAGGGACGAATACACCGATTCTGGCAGATTCTGCACCAAAACATGCAGGAATTTACGACGTTACGTGCGGCGATTCAGGCGGAAAACTGGCTACTTGACGGGCGGTTGGCGGTGGGAGGCGCATCCATGGGCGGTATGACGGCGCTGGGCATTATGACGCGTCACCGAGGGGTAAAATGCGGGGCCAGTTTAATGGGGTCGGGCTATTTTACCGGGCTCGCCCGGACGCTTTTCCCGCCGTTATCCCCGCAGAACCCGGCACAGCAGGCGGAATTCGACAATATCATTGCGCCGCTACGTGAATGGGAAGTCACACACCAGTTAGAGCGACTGGCCGACAGGCCGCTTCTGTTGTGGCATGGTCAGGAGGATGACGTGGTGCCTGCTATCGAAACCTTCCGGCTCCAGCAGGCACTCGCCGGGGCGAAGCTGGATAAGCATGTGACCTGTTTATGGGCCGCAGGCGTGCGGCATCGCATTACGCCAGAAGCGTTGTCGGCGACGGTAGCGTTTTTCCGACAGCATCTTTAAACGCGGAGTATGCTTACACCCTGGGCTTCAAGCTGTTGCAAAACCTGCGGATTGGCATTTTTGCCGGTAATCAGCATAGCGATCTGATCGGCGCGGCTGAACAGCATTCCCGCGCGCTCGCCAATTTTACTGCTATCGACCAGCGCGACCAGTTTCCCGACGACGCTGAGCATTTTTTGTTCCGCCATGGCGGTTAGCATATCGGTTTTGTACAGGCCATCCGCAGTTAAGCCCTTTCCGCTGGTAAACATCCAGTGGCCAGCATAGAGACTGTTTTCACTTCCCTGCGGGCTTAGGGTAATCGACTGGCTTTTGTTGTACTGACCCCCCATGATAATCACGCTGTCATGCTCTTGATCGATCAGATAATTCGCCAGCGGCAGATAGTTGGTAATGATCTGTACCGGCTTCCCGCACATTTCGCGCCCCAGCAGGAAAGCGGTGGAGCCGCAGTTAATCACTACGCTCTCACCCGGGTTTACCAGCTGCGACGCCGCTTTCGCGATGCGTACTTTTTCATCGTGGTTTTGCGCCTGGTGCAGATTCATCGGCGTCCAGCGGGGCCGCTGTTGGGTAATGGCCTCTGCGCCGTTGCGCACTTTTTTAAGTTTTCCGCTTTCGTCGAGCTTGTTGATGTCGCGGCGCGCCGTCGCCGGGGAGATTCCCAGACGCTCAATCACGTTTTCGACGGTAACAAAGCCCAACTGTGCCAGCATATCCAGCAGTATTTGATGTCTTTGTGCTTCAGTCATGAGCTATTCCGATACAAATTGATTTGAAAAGATGATATTTGAAATAGCCTGGAAATACTAAAGTAAATGGAAAAAATGCCGGGTAATCCCGGCATGATATCGACTCACAGGAAGGATTTGAATGGTAGATCGGGTTCAATGGTAAAGCAATCGTCAAAACCACGCGGATAGTGGTATTCGAAATTGTCTTTATCCAACGGCCAGGTAAACTTGCCGCCAACCTGCCAGATAAACGGTTTAAAACCATACTTCAGGCGATCTTTCTTCATTTCCCATAACACGCGGATCTCCTGTGGATCGGCCTGGAAGTTCGACCAGATATCGTGATGGAACGGGATCACCACTTTGGTGTTCAGCGACTCCGCCATGCGTAGAATATCCGCGCTGGTCATTTTGTCCGTAATACCGCGCGGGTTTTCGCCATAGGAACCAAGCGCGACATCAATTTGATGTTCGTTGCCGTGTTTCGCGTAATAGTTGGAATAGTGAGAATCGCCGCTGTGATAGAGATTGCCGCCCGGCGTTTTAAACAGATAGTTAACCGCGCGTACATCCATGCCGTCCGGCAGTACGCCAGCGGCTTTCTGATCGGCGGGCAGGGTGATTAATGCGGTGCGGTCAAAGGCATCAAGCGCGTGAATTTCAATATCTTTCACTTTTACGACATCGCCCGGTTTTACCACGATGCAGCGTTCTTTCGGCACGCCCCAGCCAACCCATAAATCCACGCAGGTCTGCGGGCCGATAAACGGAACATCATCGGCGCAATTCTGCATTACGGCAGCCGCGACATTGACGTCAATGTGATCGTTATGGTCGTGGGTCGCCAGGACGGCGTCAATCTGACGGATAGCGAAAGGATCGAGAACAAACGGCGTGGTGCGCAGGTTAGGCTGTAATTTTTTGACGCCAGCCATACGCTGCATCTGGTGGCCGGTTTTCATCAACGGATTACCGTGGCTCTGTTTACCGGTACCGCACCAGAAATCGACGCATACGTTAGTGCCGCCTTCAGATTTTAGCCAGATCCCGGTACAGCCCAGCCACCACATAGCGAACGTACCCGGCGCGACCTGCTCTTGTTCAATCTCTTCGTTCAGCCAGCTTCCCCACTCCGGAAACGTGCTCAGAATCCATGATTCACGCGTGATGCTTTGTACTTTACTCATCGCATTTACCTTCATGTTTGTTCAAAATGGTTCAAAACGTGATTTGTTTTGATTAATCCTGACACTATTTTCTCAAGAAGGCAATGGGCTATTTTTTGACTTTTTGGCAGGAGAGAACGCAGTCAGGAGAAGATTTAATCTTGTCTGGCGTCATGTGAATGTTGGCATCTTTATGATTTTACTTATTTTAATGAAAAAATGAGTTACCTATAAGTAAACCATGTATTAAGTGTGCTAATTATTTGCGCGCTACGTCACATTTAATCAAATTTAATCCTGTTATGATTACTTTTGAAAATTAAAGTGAAGGGACATTATCCTGAGCGCCTGTGACTCAGCAACCTTATCTGCCGGAGATCGTTATGGAGATCCTCTACAACATCTTTACCATTTTCTTTAATCAGGTAATGACCAATGCCCCGCTATTACTGGGTATTGTGACCTGCCTGGGCTATATCCTGTTGCGCAAAAGCGTCAGCGTGATCATCAAAGGGACGATCAAAACCATCATTGGCTTTATGCTGCTACAGGCCGGGTCCGGCATTCTGACCAGCACCTTTAAACCGGTGGTGGCGAAAATGTCTGAGGTTTACGGTATCAACGGCGCGATTTCCGATACCTATGCTTCGATGATGGCAACGATCGAACGGATGGGCGATGCGTATAGTTGGGTAGGCTACGCGGTGTTGCTCGCGCTGGCGCTGAATATTTGTTACGTCTTATTGCGACGCATTACCGGTATTCGCACCATCATGTTGACCGGGCACATCATGTTCCAGCAGGCGGGGCTGATTGCGGTCTCTTTCTATATCTTCGGCTATTCCATGTGGACCACCATTATCTGCACGGCGATACTGGTTTCCCTGTACTGGGGCATCACTTCCAACATGATGTATAAGCCCACCCAGGAAGTGACGGACGGCTGCGGTTTCTCCATCGGTCACCAGCAGCAGTTTGCTTCCTGGATTGCCTATAAAGTCGCGCCGTTCCTCGGCAAAAAAGAGGAAAGCGTTGAAGACCTCAAATTGCCGGGCTGGCTGAATATTTTCCACGACAACATCGTCTCTACGGCGATTGTAATGACCATCTTCTTTGGTGCCATTCTGCTCTCCTTCGGTATCGACACCGTGCAGGCGATGGCGGGCAAAGTGCACTGGACGGTCTACATCCTGCAAACCGGTTTCTCCTTTGCGGTGGCGATCTTCATCATCACTCAGGGCGTGCGCATGTTTGTGGCGGAACTCTCTGAAGCGTTTAACGGTATCTCCCAGCGCCTGATCCCAGGTGCGGTTCTGGCGATTGACTGTGCGGCTATCTATAGCTTCGCGCCGAACGCCGTAGTCTGGGGCTTTATGTGGGGCACTATCGGTCAGCTGATTGCGGTTGGCGTCCTGGTTGCCTGCGGCTCCTCGATCCTGATTATTCCTGGCTTTATCCCGATGTTCTTCTCTAACGCCACTATCGGCGTGTTCGCTAACCACTTCGGCGGCTGGCGTGCGGCGCTGAAAATTTGTCTGGTGATGGGGATGATTGAAATCTTTGGTTGCGTCTGGGCGGTGAAACTCACCGGTATGAGTGCCTGGATGGGTATGGCGGACTGGTCGATTCTGGCGCCGCCGATGATGCAGGGCTTCTTCTCCATCGGTATCGCCTTTATGGCCGTCATCATTGTAATTGCACTGGCTTATATGTTCTTCGCTGGCCGCGCACTGCGCGCAGAAGAAGATGCAGAAAAACAACTGGCAGAACAGTCTGCTTAATAAGGAGTTTTGATTATGACCGTACGTATTCTGGCTGTGTGTGGCAACGGACAGGGCAGTTCCATGATCATGAAAATGAAAGTGGACCAGTTTTTAACCCAATCAAACATTGACCACACGGTAAACAGCTGCGCGGTTGGCGAGTACAAAAGCGAGTTGAGCGGCGCGGATATCATCATCGCTTCTACCCATATTGCAGGCGAAATCACCGTGACGGGCAACAAATATGTGGTTGGCGTGCGCAACATGCTATCGCCCGCAGACTTCGGCCCGAAATTGCTGGAAGTGATCAAAGCGCATTTTCCACAGGACGTGAAGTAAGGACGCAACATGAAATTACGTGATTCGCTGGCGGAGAATAATTCTATCCGCTTGCAGGCTGAAGCTAATACCTGGCAGGAAGCCGTAAAAATTGGTGTGGATTTGCTGGTGGCGGCGGACGTTGTCGAGCCGCGTTACTACCAGGCGATTCTCGATGGCGTGGAACAGTTCGGCCCTTATTTCGTTATCGCTCCGGGGCTGGCAATGCCGCACGGGCGTCCGGAAGAGGGCGTGAAGAAAACCGGTTTCTCACTGGTGACGCTGAAAAAGCCGCTGGAGTTCAACCACGAAGATAACGATCCGGTCGATATTCTGATCACCATGGCGGCGGTCGATGCCAACACTAACCAGGAAGTGGGCATCATGCAGATCGTCAACCTGTTTGAAGACGAAGCTAATTTTGACCGTTTACGCGCCTGCCGCACCGCGCAGGAAGTCCTGGATCTCATTGACCGCACCAACGCGGCAGCTTAAGAAGGAATTGAACATGTCATTACCAATGTTGCAGGTCGCGCTGGACAACCAGACTATGGATAGCGCCTATGAAACCACCCGCCTGATTGCCGAAGAGGTGGATATTATTGAAGTGGGCACCATTCTGTGCGTTGGCGAAGGCGTGCGCGCCGTTCGCGACCTGAAAGCGCTTTACCCGCACAAAATCGTGCTGGCGGACGCCAAAATTGCCGATGCCGGTAAAATCCTCTCCCGTATGTGTTTCGAAGCCAACGCGGACTGGGTGACCGTGATTTGCTGTGCGGATATCAACACCGCAAAAGGCGCGCTGGATGTGGCGAAAGAGTTCAACGGCGACGTGCAGATCGAGCTGACCGGTTACTGGACCTGGGAACAGGCGCAGCAGTGGCGTGATGCGGGTATTCAGCAAGTGGTTTATCACCGCAGCCGTGACGCGCAGGCGGCAGGCGTGGCGTGGGGCGAGGCGGATATTACCGCGATTAAGCGGCTCTCCGATATGGGCTTTAAAGTGACCGTGACCGGCGGACTGGCGCTGGAAGACCTGCCGCTGTTCAAAGGCATTCCGATCCATGTCTTTATCGCGGGGCGCAGCATTCGCGATGCCGAATCGCCGGTAGAAGCCGCACGGCAGTTCAAACGCTCCATTGCCCAACTGTGGGGCTAAGGAGCGGCTATGCTGTCGAAACAAATTCCGCTCGGCATCTATGAAAAAGCGCTCCCTGCCGGGGAGTGCTGGCTGGAGCGCCTGCGGCTGGCGAAAACGCTGGGTTTTGACTTCGTTGAAATGTCGGTGGACGAGACCGACGCCCGACTGGCGCGGCTCGACTGGAGTCGCGAGCAGCGCCTGGCGCTGGTGAGCGCGGTTGCTGAAACCGGCGTGCGTGTGCCGTCCATGTGTCTGAGCGCGCATCGTCGTTTTCCGCTCGGTAGCGAAGATGACGCGGTACGGGCGCAGGGGCTGGAGATTATGCGTAAAGCGATTCAGTTTGCGCAGGACGTCGGGATTCGCGTCATTCAACTGGCGGGGTACGACGTTTACTATCAGCAGGCCAACGACGAAACGCGTTGCCGCTTCCGCGATGGGTTAAAAGAGAGCGTTGATATGGCCAGCCGCGCCCAGGTGACGCTGGCGATGGAGATCATGGACTACCCGCTGATGAATTCCATCAGTAAAGCGCTGGGCTATGCTCACTACCTCAATAACCCGTGGTTCCAGCTCTATCCGGATATCGGCAATCTGTCTGCCTGGGATAACGACGTACAGATGGAGCTACAGGCGGGAAGCGGGCATATCGTCGCGGTACACGTCAAAGATACTAAACCCGGCGTGTTCAAAAATGTGCCGTTTGGCGAAGGCGTTGTCGATTTCGAACGCTGCTTCGAAACGCTCAAACAGAGTGGCTATTGCGGGCCCTATCTGATTGAGATGTGGAGCGAAACAGCAGAGAACCCGGCGGCAGAGGTAGCGAAAGCGCGTGACTGGGTGAAAGCGCGCATGGCCAAAGCAGGCATGGTGGAGGCGGCATAATGCAAAAGCTCAAGCAGCAGGTATTTGACGCTAACATGGATTTGCCCCGTTATGGACTGGTGACGTTTACTTGGGGCAACGTCAGCGCTATCGATCGCGAACGCGGGCTGGTGGTGATTAAGCCAAGCGGTGTCGCCTATGAAACCATGAAGGTAGATGACATGGTGGTGGTGGATATGGATGGCAAAGTGGTGGAGGGACGTTATCGTCCTTCTTCCGATACCGCTACCCATCTGGCGCTGTATCAACGCTATCCGTCGCTTGGCGGCGTCGTTCATACCCATTCAACCCACGCCACGGCATGGGCGCAGGCGGGGATGGCTATTCCGGCGCTCGGTACCACGCACGCGGACTATTTCTTTGGCGATATTCCTTGTACCAGGGCGTTAAGCGAAGAAGAAGTGCAGGGCGAGTACGAGCTGAACACTGGTAAGGTGATCATCGAAACGCTGGGCGAGGTGGAACCGCTGCATACGCCAGGCATTGTCGTGTATCAACACGGGCCGTTCGCCTGGGGGAAAGATGCGCACGATGCGGTACATAACGCGGTGGTCATGGAGGAAGTGGCGCGAATGGCGTGGATTGCGCGCGGTATTAACCCTGGCCTCAACCCCATCGACGATTATCTGATGAACAAGCACTTCATGCGTAAGCATGGCCCGAATGCGTATTACGGGCAGAAGTGAAGTATGAGCTCCGGAATGTGAATATTATCGGGATGTCACAGGTCTAATTCCGGAGCCATCTTTCCGCGAAAAAAGCCCCCTGTTCAGGGGGCAAATCAACTATGGCTTTTTCGTTGGTTTTCCTGATGCTAGCGATAAATATTCGCGCTGGCGTGTATATTGCCATTGCTACCCGGTTCCCGGATAAGTATGACGTGATAATACATTGCGTTTCGCACGTCGGCCTCTTCATTCAGCGCCAGATTGGCTTCACTTTCCGTGGCGAAGTTATGGTTGATGTAGATCACGCCTAAGCTGCGCACATCATCCATATTTCTGACCTGGTGATTATTTAACTCGATGGCTGCCGTTGCCGTTATGCCAGGCAAAAGCGCAGCCAGAAATAACATTATCCGGGCTCGCATAGAGTACCTCCTCAGCAGCGCGGTCTGGTTGGCGATATCCCCCTTTAGTGAATCGCTTCTGGTTTAATTTTAACCATAACCTGCCGCAGAGATGGCGACCTTTTCTGATGCTGTTGTTCAAAAAATTATCGCATTATCGTTTTTTACCTGATTAACAACCCGTTGATGTATGCCGCCATGTTTAAGAAATTCTGTGTGGCAAAAAAGTGCGCTGACCACAGTGCCAATTTCTCTGTCGGAACAGGCCGTTTATAGTGGCATGCGATATGAAGTTAATATCTCAGCAGCAAAATGCGACGGGACAGGCGTTACGTTCGGCACGATAAATAATTGTACAATCACCTTGAGTTTGCCCGCAGGCGCCAGTATTATAACGCGTCATTTTTCAGCCGACCTTTAACACGTTCCTTGCCTCCATGGGCCGCGGCTGACCCAGACAGGAGGCTGAATAATCCGTAAGGAGCAATTCGATGCGTCATTACGAAATCGTTTTTATGGTCCATCCTGACCAGAGCGAACAGGTTCCGGGCATGATCGAGCGTTACTCTGCCGCCATCACTGGCGCAGAAGGCAAGATCCACCGTCTGGAAGACTGGGGCCGCCGTCAGCTGGCTTACCCGATCAACAAACTGCACAAAGCGCACTACGTTCTGATGAACGTTGAAGCGCCGCAGGAAGTGATCGATGAGCTGGAAACTACCTTCCGCTTCAACGATGCCGTTATCCGCAGCATGGTTATGCGTACTAAGCACGCTGTTACCGAAGCATCTCCGATGGTTAAAGCGAAAGACGAGCGCCGTGAGCGTCGCGATGATTTCGCTAACGAAACCGCAGATGATGCTGAAGCTGGGGATTCTGAAGAGTAATTTCTGATGACCAACCGTCTGGCGTTGTCCGGCACCGTGTGCAGGGCCCCCCTTCGAAAGGTCAGTCCATCAGGAATTCCGCATTGCCAGTTCGTGCTTGAGCATCGTTCTGTGCAAGAGGAAGCCGGCTTTCACCGGCAGGCGTGGTGCCAAATGCCCGTTATTGTTAGCGGACACGAAAACCAGGCCATTACTCACAGTATAACGGTCGGCAGCCGCATAACCGTTCAGGGGTTTATCTCTTGCCACAAGGCAAAGAACGGTCTGAGCAAAATGGTTCTGCATGCCGAGCAGATTGAATTGATAGATTCTGGAGACTAGCCATATGGCACGTTATTTCCGTCGTCGCAAGTTCTGCCGTTTCACCGCGGAAGGCGTTCAAGAGATCGACTATAAAGATATCGCTACGCTGAAAAACTACATCACCGAAAGCGGTAAGATTGTCCCAAGCCGTATCACCGGTACCCGTGCAAAATACCAGCGTCAGCTGGCTCGCGCTATCAAACGCGCTCGCTACCTGTCTCTGCTGCCGTACACTGATCGCCATCAGTAATCGGTCACGGTCCATTAATACGACTTTGAGAGGATAAGGTAATGCAAGTTATTCTGCTTGATAAAGTAGCAAACCTGGGTAGCCTGGGTGATCAGGTTAACGTTAAAGCGGGCTATGCTCGTAACTTCTTGGTACCACAGGGTAAAGCTGTTCCGGCTACCAAGAAAAACGTTGAATACTTCGAAGCACGTCGCGCTGAACTGGAAGCTAAACTGGCTGACGTTCTGGCTGCTGCAAATGCACGCGCAGAGAAAATCAACGCCCTGGAAACCGTTACTATCGCGTCTAAAGCAGGCGACGAAGGTAAACTGTTCGGTTCCATCGGTACTCGCGACATCGCTGACGCTGTGACTGCAGCTGGCGTTGACGTGGCTAAGAGCGAAGTTCGTCTGCCGAACGGCGTTCTGCGTACCACTGGCGAACACGAAGTGAACTTCCAGGTTCACAGCGAAGTATTCGCAAAAGTTATCATCAACGTGGTTGCTGAGTAATCAGTCATTCTCGTTTTTGCTAGCAACAAAACGTCGGCCCAGCGCCGGCGTTTTGCTTTTTTAACTCCATCGCTTTTCGACTGGCTATCTCCCCCTCTTTTCGCGATAATCAAAAATAAAACATTATTTTAATTTCTTGGTGAAAGAATGGATACCCAACGCCAGGCCTCCCCGTTTGCCCGCAAAAACGTCGTTTATGTGTGTGCCGCATTTTGTTGCCTGCTATGGGGCAGCGCTTATCCAGCCATCAAAAGCGGTTATGACCTCTTTCAGATAGCCACCGACGATATCCCTTCTAAAATTGTTTTTGCTGGTTATCGTTTTTTGTTTGCGGGTGGGTTGCTACTACTGTTCGCGCTGCTTCAGCGTAAACCGATTGGTCGGTTTCGTCCGCGCCAGTTTGCTCAGTTAACGTTACTGGGTCTGACCCAGACGTCGCTGCAATATCTCTTTTTCTATATCGGCCTTGCGTTCACCTCCGGCGTGAAAGGCTCAATCATGAACGCGACAGGCACATTCTTCAGCGTATTGCTGGCGCACTTTATTTATCAGAACGACCGATTGAACTACAACAAAACGCTCGGCTGTATTCTGGGCTTTGCGGGCGTCATGGTGGTGAACGTCAGCAACGGCCTGGATTTCAGCTTTAATCTGCCGGGAGAAGGCTCCGTGGTGCTGGCGGCGTTTATTCTTTCTGCGGCCACATTGTATGGCAAACGTCTCTCGCAGACGGTGGATCCGATGGTCATGACTGGCTATCAATTGGGGATTGGCGGTCTGGTACTGGTCATTGGCGGTTACGTTTTTGGCGGTACGCTGACGATACATGGCTTCTCGTCGGTGGCGATTTTAGTCTACCTGACGCTGCTCTCGTCGGTCGCTTTTGCGCTATGGAGCATTTTACTCAAATATAATCGCGTGGGGATGATTGCGCCGTTTAACTTTCTGATCCCGGTTTCTGGCGCGGCTCTTTCGGCTATTTTTCTCGGCGAGAATATATTGGAGTGGAAATACATGATTGCGCTGGTGCTGGTGTGTTCGGGGATTTGGTGGGTGAATAAGGTGAAGCGGTAATGCTTCACCTGAACGAATAGGGTATAGACGGGGTAAGGCGCAGCCGGCGTTACTGTGCGCGAATAAAACTGCCGTCAGGCTGACGCGTAAACAGCACCTGTTGACCGTTATCGCCATCTATCGTTAAACCTGTCACCACCCCGCTGGCATTCTGGCGAATTTTAATCATTTGACCATTTTTGAGATTACTCAGCGGCTTGCCAGCGCCTTCTACCTGCGCCATTGCATAAACGTCTGTCGGGGGCAGTCTGTGGTCACGGAATAGTTGCGCCAGAGTTTTACCAGGCTCTACCCGGTACGAGCGCCATTGTTGACCGATGCCGCTATCCTGCTGGAAAGGCTGCGTCTGCGGCTGGTTTTGTTCTTCCGGCTGGCCTTCCTGGATAGGTTCCGGCGCAACGGGCGCCACCTGATCCGGATCGTTTTGCGGCGCGACCAGTTGCGCCTGAAGCTGGGCCTCCGTCGGCGGCTGTGATTGCGATTGCAGATCCAATTGCGCTTCCCGCGTGACGACAGGCGAGTCGCTGGTCTCGCTGGCGGGCAGCAGGAAGCCGATCACCAGCACGATAGCGGCAATGATAATGCCACGACGATGCATAGGCGGCAGCGGCTCCATGATGCGAAAATTATCCGGCGCGTGCCAGATTTTCGCCAGGGTTGGTTTTAATTCAAAGCGCCCGGGCATGGTTTACCTCCTGCTCCGCATCTCGTTCCTTAATCATAGAGTATAGATGGCTAACGCTATGATACTGGTAGTGCTATCCGCTTTCGTGACATCAATACGGATAATCTATTGTTTCTTTTTCCCTGCGATTTGTCATCCTCCCTGAGACAAAGTTTTACCAGAAGAAGCGTGGCTGTTATGCTGCCCGCTACTTTTTTGATATCCGATGAAGGAAAAATAATGGCCACCCCGACTTTTGACACTATTGAAGCGCAAGCGAGCTACGGCATTGGTTTGCAGGTAGGGCAGCAGCTCAGCGAATCCGGTCTTGAAGGGCTGTTGCCTGAAGCGCTGGTTGCAGGCATTGCTGATGCGCTGGAAGGTAAACACCCGGCGGTTCCTGTTGATGTGGTGCATCGTGCGCTGCGTGAAATTCATGAGCGTGCGGACGCGGTGCGTCGTGAGCGTTTCAAAGCAATGGCGGCCGAAGGCGTGAAATACCTGGAAGAAAACCGCGAAAAAGACGGTGTGAACAGTACTGAATCTGGTTTACAGTTCCGCGTTCTGACGCAGGGCGAAGGCGCGATTCCGGCGCGTACCGACCGCGTACGCGTGCATTACACCGGTAAGCTTATTGATGGCACCGTATTTGACAGCTCCGTCGCGCGCGGCGAACCGGCTGAATTCCCGGTAAATGGCGTGATCGCCGGCTGGATTGAAGCGCTGACTCTGATGCCGGTAGGTTCCAAATGGGAACTGACTATCCCACAGGAGCTGGCCTATGGCGAGCGTGGGGCCGGGGCATCTATTCCGCCATTCAGCACCCTGGTGTTTGAGGTGGAACTGCTGGAAATTCTGTAAGCGCCCCGGGTTTGCCGGATGATGGCGTAAACGCCTTATCCGGCAACCCTGACTTCAGCAGATGCCAATATTTTATTTTGCAAATGGCGTCGTTACGTGTATTTTTGTGAGCTAATTCGCATTATCAAAGTGATATAACACTCATTTTAAACATAAAATTAACATTGTATTTGAATCTTAGTATTCATCCCGCCGATTCTTACCTAATATCGATGAGTTCTGATAACAGGATCGTCGTATCATAGACCAAAGGCCGTAGAGCCCGCACAACACAGACAGGTACAGGAAGAAAAACATGGTAGATCAGGTAAAAGTCGCAGCCGACGAACAGGCTCCGGCTGAACAGTCGCTACGGCGCAATCTTACAAACCGTCATATACAGCTTATCGCTATTGGCGGCGCTATTGGTACCGGTCTGTTTATGGGATCGGGTAAAACGATCAGTCTCGCCGGACCGTCGATCATTTTTGTGTATATGATCATCGGTTTTATGCTTTTTTTCGTGATGCGCGCCATGGGGGAATTGCTGCTCTCGAATCTGGAATATAAATCGTTTAGCGATTTTGCTTCCGACCTGCTTGGCCCCTGGGCGGGATATTTCACCGGCTGGACGTACTGGTTTTGCTGGGTAGTGACCGGTATGGCTGACGTGGTGGCGATTACCGCCTACGCGCAGTTCTGGTTTCCCGGCCTTTCCGATTGGGTCGCCTCGCTGGCGGTAGTGGTCCTGCTGCTAAGCCTCAACCTCGCCACCGTTAAAATGTTTGGTGAAATGGAATTTTGGTTTGCTATGGTCAAAATCGTCGCCATCGTGGCGTTGATTGTGGTCGGGTTGGTGATGATTGCGATGCACTTTAAATCGCCGACCGGCGTTGAAGCGTCTTTCGCGCATCTGTGGAATGACGGCGGCTGGTTCCCGAAAGGTATTAGCGGGTTCTTTGCCGGTTTCCAGATTGCGGTGTTCGCCTTCGTGGGCATTGAGCTGGTCGGTACTACCGCCGCAGAAACTAAAGATCCGGAAAAATCGCTGCCGCGCGCGATCAACTCAATACCGATCCGTATCATCATGTTCTACGTCTTTGCGCTGATTGTCATTATGTCGGTAACGCCGTGGAGTTCAGTCGTACCGGATAAGAGCCCGTTTGTTGAGCTGTTTGTACTGGTGGGTCTGCCTGCCGCCGCGAGCGTGATCAACTTTGTTGTGCTGACCTCGGCGGCGTCTTCCGCCAACAGCGGCGTCTTCTCGACCAGCCGTATGCTGTTTGGCCTGGCGCAAGAAGGCGTGGCGCCAAAAGCGTTCGCTAAGCTATCGAAACGCGCGGTACCGGCGAAAGGCCTGACCTTCTCCTGTATCTGCCTGCTGGGCGGCGTGGTTATGCTGATGGTCAACCCGAGCGTGATTGGCGCATTCACCATGATCACTACGGTTTCGGCCATCCTGTTTATGTTTGTCTGGACCATCATTCTGTGTTCATACCTGGTGTACCGCAAAAAGCGTCCCCACCTGCATGAAAAATCCATCTATAAGATGCCGCTCGGTAAGCTGATGTGCTGGGTCTGCATGGCGTTCTTTGCGTTCGTGCTGGTATTGCTGACGCTGGAAGATGATACGCGCCAGGCGCTGATCGTGACGCCGCTGTGGTTTATCGCGTTGGGTCTGGGCTGGCTGTTCCTGCGTAAGAACAAACTGGCTAAATGACGGATTTATCCCTCTCGCTTAGGCGAGGGGGTATGCGCATAACGTACCCGCCGGGGCGCTTTCTTCATTTTTACGCCCCATTTTGTCGCTTCCCGCTCCTTAACGAGCTATTTTTCTCGCCACATTTGATAGCGTATGGAGATGAAAAGCTCAGGAAATGGGTGTTTGTCCGCTGATGCAATGACGCGAAAAACGTTTCTTCAGGAAGGGCAGCTGTAAATTGCAGGCTGACGGTAAGTGCCGCCTTGATGAATTCCTATAATGGCGGCTCGCGCTGGATAATACGTTGAAAAAGTGGTTTAAGTAACAAATTAATCTCCTATTTCAAACTGTAATTATGACCATTCGACGCTGGATTTTAAGCGCTACGCTTTTGCTGCTGCCCGTTCCCGCGTTCGCAGATTTTCAGTATCAGCAGGATAAGGACGGCGTTTTTTATACCGCCGACGACGAACCGCAAATTCTCTCCCGACTGCCTGACGTTAGCTATTCGCATTTACGGCGTATTGCCGATTTATCTCACCCGCAAGACCCTCGCCCGTTAATAGAAATCAATCCCGACAGCCATAACTGCGACGACAATCATATTTGTCAGCACGCTTATCTCAGCGATGGGCACTTTATCCTGTGGGCAGGCAAAATCGTCCAGAATACCGGGGATGAGCCTGCCGTTGATGTTGCCAGCTTTCAGTCTTTTGGCGCCTTTGCCGCCGATAAACACGGTCTCTATTTTGATGGTAAACGTCGTGATAGCAATGCGGGTGAAAAACGTGTGGATATGGCAACTCTGGCAGAGACGAAAATCTGGAATCTGCTGCGGGATAAAAATAATCTCTATTATGAAGGCCGCTGGCTGGGGCGGGCCGATGGGTTTCGCGTGTTGAGGCTGGATTCCACTTCGGCAAGGGAGTTTATTGTGACGACGGCGCAACGGGTGATTGTGAACGGCATACCCATTACCGCTGATGCTAATACGTTTCAAATCATTCGCTGGATGCCTGGCGAGGTACTAATTTATCGTGATAAAACCGGTAAGCATGACTATGAGATTGATAATTCCAGTCGGTACTGCGGCTATTTTAATATTGGCCTGCGTGAGGTGACATGGCTGAAGCATGAGGCAACCAACGCCGGGAGCAGTTGTAAAGTGGAAACCCTGCCGGGTGTCGATCCGGAGCATTTTTTTCGTCTGAACGGGAACACCGGTTGGTATAAGGATCGTATTTATCAGGTGAGCACGAATGCGTTGGGCGAGGGGGTACTGCGCATTTTTACGTCGCAGGAAAAACTTCCGGCGCTGAAAATAGATAGAGTTACCTATAATTACTACCATCTGGCTTTGTCCGCGGATGGGCAATTATATCGCCAGATCTCACGTGATCAATGGCAGCGCTATAACCCGATATTAACAGAGTGGACGACGGTATCACCAGCGCCCACTGACGTTATCTCTTTGCTTCCCTCTGATTACCACTAGCGCAGGATGGCGCAATGTTGAGAATAAAACAGTTCTGTTTATCGATTTTATTAATGCTGGCACCAGTGTTAGCTCTGGCCTGTTCCGACATTCCATATGCTTTGTTTCACTATCAGCCGTGGGGGCAGGGAACGAAATATGTAGTTGAAGAAGATTATGATTATGGTATTAATTTTAAAGATATTGAAATTCGAGAGGTAAAATTTAGTCAACTACGGCACGTTCCTGACCGCATTGTTAATGAATATAATGACCGTGGAAAAATGAGTAATGATTTTGTTCATGTCGCCGCTTTTTCATCGCTAATAAAAAATGATTTCTGGCAGTTTTATTGGCTAACCGACGGCCAGCATATTTTATGGGCTGGGAAAATCGTACAAAATCCACCGGGTAAGCCGCCAGTGGATGCAGCGACTTTTCGGGCGTATGGACGCTTTGCCGCTGATAAAGATAGTCTTTACTTCGACGGCGAGCGCACAGATGATAATCATGGTGAAAAAAGGGTCGATATAGATTCGTTGCAGCAGGTTGGTGGCAACATCAAATTAAACGACTCCGGCGATGTGCTTAAAGACAGGCGCAACCTCTACTTTCAGGGACGCTGGCTGGCTAGTGCGCAGGGATATTCCATCCTGGGCGTTAAATCCTGGGAGCAGCGTAATATTCTGTTTTCGCCGACCAGCTGCGATACTACATCTAATCCTGGCCCGTGGGACACTATTCTACGTACCGCCACGCAGGTTTTTGTTAATGGTGTGGCAATTGATGCCGATCCGAACTCTTTTCATGTTGTGCGCTGGGTCGCTGGCGTGCAGTTACTCTATCGCGACAAAGCAGGCGTAAAACGCTATTACTTCGGCAAAGACTGTCTCAATACGTTTAATGTACAGCGGGATAAGGTGACATGGATGACGCGAGAGGCATCGCGCCGAGGCGATGACTGCCGAATAGCGACTATTCCCAATGTTGATCCAGAATATTTCCATCCCATTCATTACAATTGGACGGTAGCACAGTACAAAGATCTATTGTACTAGGTGAAGTATGTCTCTCCGGTCGACAGGGTATTAACCATCACCCGCTTGCCTGATCCGCAGGTACAGCTGAAAGCTGGCGCTAATTTGGTGGGTAAACAGATCTATTTTATCGGCGATGGGGGCGTGCAGATTATCGACCCTATTGGACCATTGGTGTGGTTTAAAAATCCCGATGGTTCATTTTCTGATGTTTTTGCTCATGACGATCGTTATCTCTATTTCTTCGGTGATACGCTGGTGGATAGCGGGCAACGGCGTAACGTGACGCGGACGCTGGATACTGCGCATATCGACAAGAGCGGTTATTATCTGGTCACTGAGGAGGGGAAATATGAGGTTATTAATAATGCATTCACCTCTCGCTAAAAAGCGTTAGTCGATTCAGAATAAACGATCCTGTCTATACGTTCAGGATCGTTTATTGGCGGTGGATTATTCCCCGGCCAGCGCGCGTGGGAACAGCACGTTATTCTCCAGGCTGATGTGCTCCATCAGATCATCAATCATCTCATTAATGCCGTTATACATCGCTTTCCAAGTGGTGCAGGCTTCTGGCGGCGGCGTTACATTTTGGGTGACGTGTTTGATGACGTCTACCAGCTCTCCCGCCTCGTCATGCTCGCTTTCCATTACGCTTATCGGGCCCGTTGCCTGGCGACCCATACCCTGTTTGATCATGGGGAACAGGATCTGTTCTTCTTTCATCATATGGCTGGAAAGCTCTTCATGCAGCGCGGTGAGATATTTTGTCAGGCCGCGTGGGACGTTTGGCTTATCCGCGTGAACGCGTTCCACTTTGGTTGCCTGCAGGATAAGCTCCGGCAGTTGTTCGCGGTGTCGGTCATGATAGCGCACAACGATATGGTCAATAATGTCCGCCAGCGGAACGGCGCGCCAGTCTTTTTCGATGGGCTGTTCAGCCAACTGCGCGAGTTGCGCTTCAATAATGTCAATATCGACGTCGTGACGAGCGGCGGCGCGCGCCAGCGTCTGTTTTCCGCCGCAGCAGTAATCCATATCGTACTGGCGAAACAGCGCCGATGCGCGGGGAATAGAGAGCGCCAGTTCGCCTAAAGGTTGATCGCGATAAGCCATAGCCGTTACCTCATTTGCAATAATATAAGTTGTATTTTAAATGCATCTTTAAGGCGAGGCTATAACTCTTTCGGGGTGCGTATAATTTAAGTCAGGATGAGATTAGCGTTCCGTGACCGGAACGACGGTCGCTTTTTCCGGTTTCGCTCTCACGGCAATAACCACGCCCGCCACCAGGAGCGCAATGCCGCTTAACGTCAGGAATGGCGGGATTTCCTGGCGCAGAATGAAGGTATAGAGCAGTCCTGCCAACGTTTCAAAAACAATCAGCGGCCCTAAAATCACGGTTGGCAATTTTTGGCTGGCGATATTCCAGCACAACGCGCCCACCCAGGAACACAGCACCGCGATGGCGATCATCAGACCGATAAACAGCGCGGGATGCGGGCCAAAGGGCAGGGTAAACATCGGGTTCTGGATACTCAGCCACAGACAGGTTGCCGCATAGCCGATTAACGAGACCGGCAGCGTAACCAGCGCCTGCGCCGTTGCCCACATCATGGGATGTTTGTCGGGATTTTCCCGCAGCCAGCGGGCGTTGCGCAGCGCATACCATGCCCAGCACGCTACGGAAATCAGCGCCAGCACAATGCCTGAACCATAGCGCCAGCCGCTAACATCGGACAATCCCTGGCTAAGTTCAGCAATATTGACGCACAGCAGGCCAAAACCGATAAGCGCCAGCGCGGGCGCTAAACGTAGCCAGGATAATCTGCCGTCTCGTTGGCTATAGAGAACGTTAGCGAAAAGCGGAATGACGACCGGCAATGTCCCGATGATCATCGTCGAAACCGGCGCGCCGGTTCGCTGAATGGCGCTGGCGAGGCAGGCGTAATAGATTACATTGCCCATCAGGGTCAGCGACAGGGCGGTGGACCAGTCTTTGCGCGTCAACTGGCGTAACCGCGTGCGGCCTAACCAGGCAATCGGCAGGGCAATCAGCCCCAGCGCCAGATAGCGTCCCATTGACTGTAAGAG
This sequence comes from Salmonella sp. 32100201201700099SM, assembly GCF_017572645.1. Taxonomy (NCBI): domain Bacteria; kingdom Pseudomonadati; phylum Pseudomonadota; class Gammaproteobacteria; order Enterobacterales; family Enterobacteriaceae; genus Salmonella; species Salmonella sp. 32100201201700099SM. The sequence continues at coordinate 217,644 of NZ_JAGERQ010000002.1, forward strand.
GGCCGGGTAATCCGGCACGATTAACGGGCCGACGAAAATCAATCCCCACATTAGCCCTGCCAGCAGGGCGTATAGCACGCCGCTAATCATCAGATTCTCCTCATAAACCGTTCCGTCATTATCAGAGAAGGTCTATGAGGATGCCATATAAATTAACTAAATTTTAACACTTACAGTACGGAGCGAAGGCTTTCTGTGAGCGCCGTCGTCGGGCGACCGATGAGTTTACGCAGCGTATGGCTGTCATCAAACAGACCGCCTTTCGCCGCGCCAGCGTCAGAATTGGCCAACATATCCGCCAGTCCGTCAGGCAGGCCTGCGCCTTTCAGCGCGGCGGCAAAATCGACTTCGCTCAGGTTCTGGTAGACGATTTTTTTTTCGCTCTGATGAGTAAGTTCATCCGCCAACTGGCTTAATGTCCAGGCGTTATCACCCGCCAGCTCGTAGACATTCCCGGCGTGACCCTCTTCACGGATGACGCGCGCGGCGGCGGCGGCATAGTCAGCGCGCATTGCGGAGGCGATTTTCCCTTCTCCCGCCGCGCCAATAAAGACGCCATGCTTCAGCGCGGCAGGGACGCTCGCCAGGTAGTTTTCCGTATACCAGCCGTTACGTAATAGCGTGTGAGGAATACCTGACTCAGCCAGCATCTTTTCCGTTTCAATATGTTCATCGGCGAGCGCCAGCGGCGATTTATCCGCATGTAGCAGGCTGGTATAGGCGATGAATTTCACCTTCGCGGCAATGGCGGCCTGAATGACGTTGCGGTGCTGCGCGGTGCGTTGTCCCACTTCGCTGGATGAAATGAGCAGCAGTTTATCAACGCCCTGTAAGGCGGTGGTCAGCGCAGCTTCGTTAGCGTAATCCGCCTGGCGAACGGCAATCCCGCGCTGACTGAGCGGGGCGGCTTTTTTCGGGTTACGGACGATCGCGACAAGGTGACTGGCGGGCGTCGTTTTTAGCAGGTTTTCAATAACGTGTTGGCCCAGTTGGCCTGTTGCGCCAGTGATAGCAATCATGGTGAACTCCTCAGTGTTGGTCTTGTGTTTTATTACGCTACCACCTAAACTTACTTTTAGTAAGTACGTACAAAAAGGTAAGTATCAATGCGCGCTCATACTCTTTCCCGGCAGTTGCGTGAAGGTAATCTCTTTGCTGAACAGTGCCCGTCCCGTGAGGTGTTAAAACATGTCACCAGTCGCTGGGGCGTACTGATTCTGGTCGCGTTACGCGACGGTACACACCGTTTTAGCGACCTGCGCCGCAAGATGGGAGGCGTGAGTGAAAAGATGCTGGCGCAGTCGTTACAGGCGCTTGAACAGGACGGATTTCTTAACCGGGTGTCATATCCAGTTGTTCCGCCGCATGTGGAGTACAGCCTGACGCCGCTTGGCGAGCAGGTGAGTGATAAAGTCGCCGCGCTGGCGGACTGGATAGAACTGAATTTGCCCCAGGTATTGGCGCAGCGGGAGCGTTTATCAGATGGCGGCTAGCGCTTTATTCGGCCTGCCAGTCAGGCCGAATAAACGCAGCGCCATACGGGACTCACGTTACTTGCTCAAATCCACCTGATAAATGGCAAAACCGATATCATCGACACCAACCTTTTTCATCGGATACTGCCCTTTCTCTTTAATGAAGGCCGCGGCTTTATCGCCTGGCGATGTTTCAAAGCGGATATCCAGCGCCGTATCGCTGTGGATTGGCGCCAGACGCCAGTTATTATCCGCCGCCGGATGGATTTCGCCCGCGCGTTTTGACTCTGCGCCAATCCATGCCGCCAGCACGGCGCGATTTTCATCCGGAGACGCAAAGGCGATATGGCTGTCGCCCGTGCCGGCAAACTTGCCGCCGTAAGCGCGATAGTTATTCGTGGCGACCAGGAACGTAGCGTTCGGGTCGACAGGCTTACCGTTAAAGGTCAGGTTTTTAATACGTTCCGCCTGCGGATTCACCATCTGGCATTCGCCATCATAGCGGGCGGGCTGTGACACATCGATTTGATAATTCACACCGTCAATGACATCGAAATTATAGGTGCGAAAGCCATCCCAATTGATCAACGATTGCGGTTTGTTGCTGTGAATATCAATCTGATTAAACTGTCCGGCAGAACATTCCAGCCACTCTTTTACCTCCTTGCCGCTGGCTTTCACCACTACCAGCGTATTCGGATAGAGATAAAGATCCGCGGCGTTACGGAAGGTCAGCTGGCCTTTTTCCACCTCGACAAAGCTGGCAGGATCGTTCTTACGCCCGCCAACTTTAAACGGCGCGGCGGCGGACAGCACCGGCAGTTTCGCCAGATCCGGATCGCCCTGAATAAAGTGTTCCACATACGCTTTTTGCGCGTTATTCACCACCTGTACGGTAGGATCGTCCTGCACCAGAGCAAGATAACTGTACATATTATCGGCGGATTTACCGATGGGCTTGCTGACAAACTCGCGGGTGGCATTGTGATCGGCTTTCAGAATACCGACCAGCTTACTGTCTTCCGCCGCCAGCGACTTTTTAGCGGCGGCGTCGTAAATAGGCCGCGCTTCCGCTTTCGCCTGCGTAACCTGCCATTTGCCGCTGTCGTTATTGAGCACCAGATCGACCACTCCCAGATGGTCGCCCCACATGCCTGGCATTACCGCAGGAATGCCGTTAAGCGTACCTTTGGCGATATCCGCGCCTTTGATGTCGGCAAAATCTTTACCGGGGAAGACGGCGTGGGCGTGACCAAACATAATCGCGTCGACGCCGGGAACTTCGCTGAGGTAATAAACCGAGTTTTCCGCCATGCTGTGGTACGGATCGGCAGAAAGGCCTGAGTGAGCAATGACTACCACGATATCAGCGCCTTTCTCGCGCATTTCGGGCACATATTTCCGGGCGGTTTCCGTAATGTCATTGACGGTAACTTTGCCGCTCAGATTCGCTTTATCCCAAATCATGATTTGCGGCGGAACAAAGCCGATATAGCCGATTTTCAGAGTGTGCGGGTGGCCGTCTTTATCAATAACGCTCGTCTCTTTAATCAGATAAGGCGTAAAGAGCGGCTTTTGGGTTTTAACGTCGATAATATTGGCGTTAACATAAGGGAATTTCGCGCCGGCCAGCGCGTTATGCAGATAGTCCAGACCATAATTAAACTCATGGTTGCCGAGGTTTCCAACCGCGTAATCCAGAGTATTGAGCGCTTTATAGACCGGGTGAACATCACCGTCTTTGAGCCCTTTTGCCGCCATATAATCGCCCAGAGGGCTCCCCTGAATCAGGTCGCCGTTATCCACCAGCACGCTGTTTTTGACTTCATTTCGGGCGGCATGAATCAAACTTGCGGTACGTACCAATCCGAATTTTTCGGTTGCGGTATCCTTGTAATAATCGAAATCCATCATGTTGCTATGTAAATCAGTAGTTTCCATGATACGGAGATCGACGGTGGCCGCATTCACGCTGGCGGCGATCAGCGTAGCCAGAAGCGTTGCACTAAACTTAATCATCAGAGGCACCTTTTAAGAACGCAATAGAAAAGCCGGATAGTGAAAAATAGCGATGATAAACAGTGAAACCGGTATCGTTCCGACCGTCGCCAGAAGAAGGCGAAACCGTCCCATCCGGCCGATTTTTTGCGAGTGTTCACAGAAAGGTGAATCATGCCATGAAAGCTATTATCAAAACCGCTGACGGTATCACAGTTGGCGGAACCCTTAACGATCGGGTATAAGTAAAACAACGAGTTAACGCCCCCGTCATAAAGAGGTGGAGAATGTTAGAACAAGTATGCCAGCTTGCACGGAACGCGGGCGATGCCATTATGCAGGTTTATGATGGAGCCAAACCGATGGAGTACGCCCGCAAGCAGGACGATTCTCCAGTCACTGCGGCGGATATCGCCGCACATACCGTGATTCTCGAAGGGTTACGCACGCTCACGCCGGATATTCCGGTGCTTTCAGAAGAAGATCCGCCCGCCTGGGAAGTGCGCCAGCACTGGCAGCGTTACTGGCTGGTCGATCCGCTCGACGGCACCAAAGAATTCATCAAGCGCAATGGAGAATTCACGGTCAATATCGCGCTGATTGAGCAGGGCAAGCCGGTGTTGGGCGTTGTCTATGCGCCGGTGCTGAAAGTGATGTACTACGCGGCGGAAGGTAAGGCCTGGAAAGAGGAGTGCGGGGTGCGTAAGCAGATTCAGGTGCGGGATGCCCGCCCGCCGCTGGTGGTGATTAGCCGTTCGCATACGGATGATGAACTCACCGAATATCTCCAACAGCTTGGCGAACATCAGACCACCTCTATTGGTTCCTCGCTGAAATTCTGTCTTGTGGCGGAAGGACAGGCGCAGCTTTACCCCAGATTTGGGCCGACCAGCGTCTGGGATACTGCCGCAGGTCATGCCATTGCCGTTGCAGCCGGGGCGCACGTTCACGACTGGCAGGGAAAAACGCTGGACTATACCCCTCGTGAATCGTTCCTTAACCCCGGCTTCCGGGTGACTATTTACTGAGGAGCTTATGCAGCAGGTCGACCACCTGCTGTACCTCTTGCTGGGTTAACGCGCCATCTTTCACCCATTGAACCCGACCGTCTTTGTCAAGCACGATGACGGCGGACCCCTCTTCTTTTAATTGCCAGGCGTTACGCGCCACGCCATTGCTGTCGACAATAAATTGCGACCACGGGTAGAGCTTTTTATTACTTTCTATACTGCTACGCACGAACATACCGGAGCCTGGGATTGCATCATCGGTGTTCACAATTGTGGTCGTCTGGTATCTGTCATGCGGGAGCTTGGCTGATTTAATCGCTTCAATCAGCGTGGCGTTTTTTTCCTTCGCTGACGTTCGACCCGCAATGTGCAGCAGGACGCGCACTTTTCCCGCCAGCTGCGCGCTATTCCAGTTTTTATAACTAAACTCATCTTTATTCAACGTCAGTTCGCCACGATCGGCAATGCCTACCGGCGGCACCCGTTGGTTATCTTCAAGGTTATGCGCACAAGCCATTATGGGGAGTAGCAGACACGACATCGCCAGAATTTTACGTAGGGTCATGGTCATTCCTTCTTTATTTTTTTGCAGGTGATCCGACCACTTTGGGCCGACAGTTAATCATATGTGCGATTGATGCTTTTTCCCACAAAGGGGATGCCAGTTTGTGGGCGGGTGCACACTTCCTGTGAAAAATGAAGGCATATACTGAGAAAAATGAGCTGATGTTTAGATAATTCTGAATAACTGTAATCAAAAGGTAAATATACTTATGCACACTGGAAACGACGTAGATATGGTCTATAGTCATATGGCATTAAAATTTGCGCCTTAAAACTGTTGGGCCGATTGTGGCACCGCAAGGGCGTAATACTCTGCAGGAGACAACAATGAAAATTTTCCAACGCTACAACCCGCTACAGGTGGCGAAGTACGTGAAGATCCTGTTCCGTGGACGGTTATATATCAAGGATGTTGGCGCTTTTGAGTTCGATAAGGGTAAGATTCTTATCCCAAAAGTGAGAGACAAGCAGCACTTGTCTGTGATGTCTGAAGTTAACCGTCAGGTTATGCGTCTGCAAACTGAGATGGCGTAACCAAAAGTGCTATGCAGTAGGTTAAAAAAGTAAAATAAATATCCTCCGGCATAGCCGGAGGTTTTTCAGATGCGCCTGTAAGGCTCTCTTACCAGCCGCGCCCTAACAGGCGCATACGATCTGACATTTGCATCAAACTTCGTTACTTACGGCCCGTAAACGGGCTGCCCGGATAAGGGATCGATAATTGCTCACCCATTTTATCCTCTTCAAGCTGGTGCTTTATGTAGTCCTGTATCTTCGCCGTGTTCTTACCCACCGTATCGACATAGTACCCTCTGCACCAGAACTCCCTGTTCCTGTATTTGAATTTTAGATCCCCAAACTGCTCGTAAAGCATCAGACTACTTTTACCCTTCAGATATCCCATGAAACTCGACACACTCATCTTCGGCGGGATCTCCAGAAGCATGTGAATATGATCTGCACAACATTCTGCTTCCAGAATTCGTACGTTTTTCCATTCACACAATTTTCTTAATATGCTGCCTACTGCCCTACGCTTCTCTCCATAGAACGCTTGTCTTCGGTATTTGGTCGCGAAAACTATGTGATATTTACAGTTCCATCGGGTGTGCGCTAAGCTCTTTTCGTCCCCCATTGGGACCCCCTTTTGATTTCTTGTTGAACTTTTGCAGTTGCCAGACCGCAAGATGTTTTAACAAATCAAAAGGGGTTTTAATAACTGGCTTAAAGCTGAAAGCTTTCCGGAACCCCCAGCCTAGCTGGGGGTTTTCCATAGACAACAAAAAAACGGCTCCTGAATCAGGAGCCGTTGATGTTTCTGGCAAACGGATTTCAGGCCGCGCTGTCTTCTTTACCTTGCGCATCGGGCAGTTTCGGCGCCGGTACGTTGCTTTTATTGTCGAGACGCGTCACCAGCAACTGATCGATACGGTAGTTGTCGATATCCACCACTTCAAATTTGTAGCCGGAAAACTTCACCGAATCAGTACGTTTTGGGATCTTGCGCAGCATAAACATCATAAAGCCGCCAATGGTTTCATAGTTGCCGGATTGCGGAAACTCATCGATATCCAGCACGCGCATGACGTCGTCAATCGGCGTGCCGCCGTCAACCAGCCAGGAATTTTCATCGCGCGCCACAATTTGCTCTTCCAGTCCCTGGCCGACCAGGTCACCCATTAGCGTGGTCATCACATCGTTCAGCGTAATGATACCGACGACCAGCGCGTATTCATTCATAATGACCGCGAAATCTTCGCCCGCCGTTTTGAAACTTTCCAGCGCCTCAGAAAGGGTCAGCGTATCCGGCACAATCAAGGTATTGCGAATTTGCACGCCGCTATTCAGCGCCATACTTTGGTTCGCCAGCACGCGGTTCAGCAGATCTTTGGAATCTACATAGCCGATGATGTGGTCGATATCTTCATTACACACCAAAAATTTTGAGTGCGGATGTTCGGCTACCTTTTTCTTCAGGCTTTGTTCGTCTTCGTGTAGATCAAACCAGATGATACTTTCGCGCGACGTCATAGAAGACGGTACGGTGCGGGATTCAAGTTCAAACACATTTTCAATCAGTTCGTGCTCTTGCTTGCGCAAGACGCCCGCCAGCGCGCCGGCTTCCACCACCGCGTAAATATCATCAGAAGTAATGTCGTCTTTCCGCACCATTGGAATTTTGAACAGGCGGAAGATGTTGTTTGCCATGCCGTTAAACAGCCACACCAGCGGGCGAAAAACGAACAGGCAGAAGCGCATCGGGTTGATGATACGCAAAGCCACAGCTTCTGGCGCAATCATACCGATGCGTTTCGGGGTTAAATCCGCGAACAGGATAAACAGCCCCGTCACCAGCGAGAAAGAGAGAATAAAGCTCAACTGCTCGGAGAGTTCTGGCGACATATAGTGCGAGAAAAGGGCGGAAAAGGCGGGCGAAAATGCCGCATCGCCGACGATACCGCCAAGAATAGCGACGGCGTTCAGGCCAATTTGCACAACGGTGAAAAACATGCCGGGATTTTCCTGCATTTTCAATACGCGTTGTGCGTTGATACTGCCTTCATCAGCTAATAACTTAAGTTTAATCTTACGTGATGCGGCAAGCGAGATCTCGGAGATGGAGAAGAACGCACTTACAGCGATCAGGCAGAATATAATGAATATACTGTTTAACATATCTTATCCGGCGAAACGCCAGATCCTCGGAAGGGAAGTTTATAAATCCGTGTGGTAACGTTTAATGAAAACCGGCTCGTAGCAGTGAGCCGATAAGTTCAGGGCTAGTATAGCGTAAGCTACTGTAAAGTCGCCAGAGGGTTCATTTTCAACTCCGACAAGTTCCCCCTACGCCTGCGTCGTCACGCGTCACGCGTCAGGCGGCAGGCAAACGCCGATCCCGCCAATCCCGCAGTAACCGTATGGATTTTTGTGCAGATACTGTTGGTGTTCATCCTCGGCGTAGTAAAACGGCGTCGCATGGGCGATTTCCGTGGTAATAGGGCGATGGTCTCCGGCGGCGGCCATTGCCGACTGAAAGCGCTCGCGACTGGCGTGAGCGGCGGCATTCTGTTCCGGCGTTAAGGGATAAATCGCAGAACGGTATTGCGTACCGTGATCGTTACCCTGTTGCATCCCCTGCGTCGGATCGTGATTTTCCCAGAAGGTCTGTAAAAGCTGCTCATAACGGATAACGGCAGGATCGTACACTATCCGTACCGCTTCGGCATGACCGGTCTGCCCGGAGCAGACTTCCCGGTAGGTTGGATTAGGCGTGTAACCGCCCGCATACCCTGCTGCGGTGCTATATACGCCGGGCAATTGCCAGAATAAACGTTCTACGCCCCAGAAACAGCCCATCGCGAAGTAGGCGATCTCCATCCCGGCAGGGACATTGGTCATAGAGTGTTCATTTACCGCATGCAGAGTGGCGATCGGCATCGGGGTGTTGCGTCCTGGTAACGCATCTGCTTGAGTAACCAGATGTTTTTTATCAAATAAACTCATGAACTATTCTCCCGAAAGCGTTAATTGGCGTTAAGGTTGTAACGAGACGCATCTTTGCACACAATAACAACATTAATGTATCTGGATTTAACCATAAGAAATATTTGGGCAGTCGTCTGCTTTTCAATCGAAATTGTTGATTTTATGTTAAGCCGCGGAGCGGTAGTGTGATTTTTTCCAGGGGTGGGAATAGGGGATATTCAGGAGAAAATGTGCCACATATCCGTCAGTTATGTTGGGTTAGCTTACTGTGCCTGAGCAGTTCTGCGGTAGCCGCAAATGTTCGTCTGAAAGTCGAAGGGCTATCCGGAGAGCTGGAAAAAAACGTTCGCGCACAGCTCTCTACGATTCAGAGCGATGAGGTGACGCCGGATCGGCGCTTTCGCGCCCGAGTTGATGATGCGATTCGCGAAGGGCTTAAAGCGTTAGGCTATTACGAACCCACTATCAAATTCGACTTGCTTCCACCGCCTGCGAAAGGACGGCAGGTATTAATCGCCAGGGTTACGCCCGGCCAGCCGGTGTTGATTGGCGGTACAGAAGTCATTTTACGCGGCGGCGCGCGTACGGACAAAGATTATCTGGCCTTACTGAAAACGCGTCCGGCAATCGGCACGGTGCTCAACCAGGGGGACTATGACAATTTTAAAAAGTCGTTAACCAGCGTGTCGCTACGCAAAGGCTATTTCGACAGCGAATTCATTAAAAGTCAGTTGGGAATTGCTCTGGGCCGTCATCAGGCGTTTTGGGATATTGATTATGATAGCGGTGAGCGCTATCGCTTCGGGCCTGTCACCTTCGAAGGTTCGCAGATTCGTGATGAATATTTACAAAATCTGTTGCCGTTTAAAGAGGGTGATGAGTACGAATCGAAAGATTTGGCGGAACTAAACCGCCGGCTTTCCGCTACCGGATGGTTTAATTCTGTTGTGGTGGCGCCGGAATTGGAGAAATCGCGTAAAACAAAAATTCTGCCGTTAAAAGGCGTGGTATCACCGCGAACCGAAAACACGATTGAAACCGGGGTGGGGTACTCCACCGACGTCGGGCCGCGCGTGAAAGCGTCGTGGAAAAAACCGTGGATGAACTCCTACGGTCATAGCCTGACCACCAGCACCAGTATTTCTGCGCCGGAACAGGTGCTGGATTTTAGTTATAAAATGCCGCTGCTGAAAAACCCGCTGGAGCAATACTATCTGGTACAGGGCGGTTTTAAACGTACCGATTTGAATGATACGGAGCAGGACTCGACCACGCTTGCCGTGTCGCGTTACTGGGACCTTTCCAGCGGTTGGCAGCGGGCGATTAACCTGCGCTGGAGTTTCGACCACTTTACCCAGGGGAACGTCACCAATACCACCATGCTGTTCTACCCGGGCGTGATGATCAGCCGAACCCGCTCGCGAGGGGGACTGATGCCAACCTGGGGCGATTCGCAGCGCTACTCGGTAGACTATTCGAATACGGCCTGGGGCTCCGACGTGGATTTCTCCGTACTGCAGGCGCAAAACGTCTGGATTCGGACTTTGTACGATCGCCACCGTTTTGTGATGCGCGCCAATTTGGGCTGGATAGAAACCGGTGATTTCGACAAAGTTCCGCCGGATTTACGTTTCTTCGCCGGGGGCGACCGCAGTATTCGCGGCTATAAATACAAATCTATTTCGCCTAAAGATAGCGACGGCAATCTTAAAGGCGCCTCAAAACTGGCAACCGGATCGCTGGAGTACCAGTATAACGTCACCGGCAAATGGTGGGGGGCGGTGTTTGTCGATAGCGGCGAGGCGGTTAGTGATATTCGCCGTAGCGATTTCAAAACCGGGACCGGGGTCGGCGTGCGCTGGGCGTCGCCGGTTGGGCCTGTCAAACTCGATTTTGCCGTACCGGTCGGCGACAAAGACGAACACGGTTTACAGTTTTATATCGGTCTGGGGCCTGAATTATGAGTTTATGGAAGAAAATAAGCCTCGGCGTGTTGATTTTCATTGTGGTGTTACTGGCGAGCGTTGCGTTTCTGGTCGGGACGACGACGGGGCTGCATCTGGTATTCAGTGCGGCGAACCGCTGGGTGCCGGGGCTGGAGATTGGGCAGGTCACCGGCGGCTGGCGGGACTTATCGTTAAAAAATATCCGCTATGAGCAGCCGGGCGTTGCGGTGAATGCGGGCGAAATTCATCTGGCCGTCGGGCTTGATTGCCTGTGGCGCAGTAGCCTGTGCGTCAATGATCTGGCGCTAAAAGACATCAATGTCGCTATCGACAGCAAAAAAATGCCGCCTTCCGAACCGGCGCAAGAAGAGGAAGAAAGCGGACCGCTGAACCTCTCCACCCCATGGCCCATCACGCTGTCGCGCGTGGCGTTGAATAACATCAATATCAAGATTGATGACACTACCGTTTCGGTGTTGGATTTTACCTCCGGGCTGGCATGGCAGGAGAAAAACCTGACCCTGAAACCGACGCGGCTTCAGGGACTGCTGATCGCGCTGCCGAAGGTCGCTGAGGTGGCGCAGGAAGAGGTGGTTGAACCCAAAATCGAGAAACCTCAACCGGATGAAAAGCCGCTTGGCGAAACGCTAAAAGATCTGTTTGCAAAACCGGTAATGCCGGAGATGACCGATGTTCACCTGCCGCTCAATCTGAATATCGAGTCATTTCGCGGCGAGCAGCTACGCATCACCGGCGATACCGATCTGACGGTGCGCACGATGCTGCTTAAAGTCAGCAGTATCGACGGTAATATGAAGCTGGATACTCTGGATATCGACGCCAACCAGGGCACGGTGAAAGCCTCCGGTACGGCGCAGCTCGCCAATAACTGGCCGGTTGATATTACGCTCAACAGTACGCTGAATATCGATCCGCTAAAGGGTGAAAAGATAAAACTCAAGGTCGGCGGCGCGTTACGCGAACAACTGGAGGTCGGGGTGAACCTTTCCGGGCCGATGGATGTCGCGCTTCGCGCCCAGACGCGGCTGGCGGAGGCCGGTTTACCGCTCAATCTTGAAGTCGTCAGCCAACGCATTGCCTGGCCATTGACGGGTGATACCCAGTTCCAGGCTGACGATCTGAAGCTCAAACTGAGCGGTAAGATGACCGACTATACGTTGTCGATGCGAACCGCCGTGAAAGGACAAGATATTCCGCCGGCGACCATTACGCTGGATGCTAAAGGGAATGAGCGGCAGATTAATCTCGATAAACTCACCGTCGCCGCTCTGGAGGGAAAAACCGAACTGAAAGCGCTGGTGGACTGGCAGCAGGCGATTAGCTGGCGTAGCGAACTGACGATGAATGGCATCAATACCGCTAAAGAGATCCCGGACTGGCCCGCGAAGCTTAACGGCGTCATGAAAACCAAAGGCAGCCTCTACGGCGGCACCTGGCAGATGGATGTCCCGGAACTCAAGCTGACCGGCAATGTGAAGCAGAACAGCGTTAACGTCAACGGGACGCTAAAGGGCAACAGCTACATGCAGTGGACGATCCCGGGGCTGCACCTTGCGCTGGGCCCAAACAGCGCCGATATAAAAGGCGAGCTTGGCGTTAAGGAGCTGAATCTTGACGCCGCCATCGATGCGCCAGGGCTGGATAATGCGCTGCCAGGGCTGGGCGGCATGGCAAAAGGAATCGTTAAAGTCCGCGGTACGGTAGAAGCGCCGCAGTTGTTGGCGGATATCACCGCCCGCGGCTTGCGCTGGCAGGAGCTGTCTGTCGCCCAGGCGCGCATTGAGGGCGATATTAAATCCACCGATCAGATAGCGGGCCATCTCAACGTTCGCGTAGAGCGGATTTCGCAGCCCGACGTTAACATCAATCTGGTGACGCTTGACGCCAAAGGCAGCGAGAAGCAGCATCAGCTACAGCTCCGTGTTCAGGGAGAACCGGTATCCGGTCAACTCTCCCTGACAGGCAGTTTTGATCGCGAGGCGGCGCGCTGGAAAGGGACGTTAAGCGACACCCGTTTCCAGACGCCAGTGGGGCCATGGTCGTTGACCCGCGCGATTGCGCTGGACTACCGTAATAAAGAACAGAAAATCAGTATCGGGCCGCATTGTTGGCTGAACCCGAACGCCGAGCTGTGCGTACCGCAAACCATTGATGCGGGCGCCGCAGGACGGGCGGTGGTCAATCTCAACCGCTTTGATCTGGCGATGCTGAAGCCATTTATGCCTGATACCACTCAGGCCAGCGGGATCTTTAGCGGGAAAGCGGACGTGTCGTGGGACACCACCCAGGAGGGATTGCCGCAGGGGAAGGTCACGCTTTCCGGTCGTAATGTGAAGGTCACGCAGACCGTCAATGACGCGCCGTTACCGGTCGCGTTTGAGACGCTGAACCTCAGCGCCGATCTGCACAATAATCGCGCCGAGCTGGGATGGCTGATTCGCCTGACGAACAATGGTCAATTCGATGGCCAGGTGCAGGTAACCGATCCTCAGGGGCGGCGCAATCTCGGCGGTAACGTCAACATGCGCAATCTCAATCTGGCGATGGTCAACCCTGTCTTTTCGCGCGGCGAAAAAGCGGCGGGAATGTTAAACGCCAGACTACGCCTGGGCGGCGATGTACAAAGCCCGCAGTTGTTTGGTCAGTTGCAGCTTAGCGCGCTGGATATTGACGGTAATTTTATGCCGTTTGAGATGCAGCCGAGCCAGCTCACCATGAACTTTAGCGGTACGCGTTCGACGCTCGCCGGTATCGTGCGAACACAACAAGGGCAAATTAACCTGAACGGTAACGCCGACTGGAGCCAGATTGACAACTGGCGCGCGCGGGTGACGGCGAAAGGCAGCCGGGTGCGGATTACCGTTCCGCCGATGGTGCGCCTGGATGTCTCGCCGGATGTGGTCTTTGACGCGACGCCTTCGCTGTTCACGTTGGATGGGCGTGTGGACGTTCCGTGGGCGCGAATTGTGGTGCACGACCTGCCAGAGAGTGCGGTTGGCGTCTCCAGCGATGTGGTTATGCTCAATAATGACCTGCAACCAGAAACGCCGCAGACCGCGTCTATTCCCATCAACAGTAATCTGACGGTTCACGTCGGCAACAACGTGCGTATCGACGCCTTCGGGCTTAAAGCGCGTTTGACCGGCGATTTGAAAGTCGCGCAGGATAAGCAGGGGCTGGGGCTAAATGGTCAAATCAATATTCCTGACGGCCGATTCCGCGCCTACGGCCAGGACCTGCTTGTTCGTAAAGGCGAGCTGCTGTTCTCCGGCCCGCCGGATCAGCCGCTGCTCAATATCGAAGCGATCCGTAACCCTGACGCCACCGAAGACGATGTCATTGCGGGCGTGCGCGTCACAGGCACAGCTGATGAACCCAAAGCGGAAATCTTCTCCGATCCGGCGATGCCGCAGGCTGAAGCGCTTTCTTATCTGCTGCGTGGGCAGGGGTTGGACAGCAATCAGAGTGATAGCGCAGCAATGACTTCCATGCTTATTGGCCTGGGGGTTGCGCAAAGTGGTCAGGTTGTGGGTAAAATCGGAGAGACATTCGGTGTAAGTAATCTGGCGCTGGACACGCAAGGGGTGGGCGATTCGTCCCAGGTTGTGGTCAGCGGCTATGTACTGCCGGGTCTACAGGTGAAGTATGGTGTAGGGATATTTGACTCTCTGGCGACGCTCACGTTACGTTATCGCCTGATGCCTAAGCTATATCTGGAAGCAGTGTCTGGCGTAGATCAGGCACTTGATTTGCTCTATCAGTTTGAGTTTTAGCAATGCGAATATTTGTCTATGGCAGTTTACGACAGAAACAAGGCAACAGTCACTGGATGACCAATGCCCAATTGCTTGGCGATTACCGTATCGATAACTACCAGTTGTATAGTCTGGGCCACTATCCAGGCGCAGTTCCGGGAAACGGAGCGGTATACGGTGAAGTTTATCGAATTGATAACGCCACGCTGGCCGAACTTGATGCTTTGCGCACCAGGGGCGGTGAATACGCACGCCAGTTAATCCAGACGCCTTACGGCAGCGCATGGATGTATGTATATCAACGTCCTGTTGATGGGTTAACTCTGATTGAAAGCGGTGACTGGTTAGACAGAAACCAGCCCTGAACTGAACACGCCACCCTCGGGTGGCGTTGTTTTTTACATTCTGGCTGATGGCGTTAACGCCGGGCATGGTGAGCTCTTATTCTGCCGTAGATCAATAATGACGCGCCGCCCAGGATAACAATGCATCCGAGAACCATAAATCCCTGCATATAGCTGCCGGTTGTCCGGTAAAAATAGCCGACCATTAGGCCTGCCAACGTACCGCCGCCGCCGGCGCCGATGCCATTAATAATACCGGAGGCTGGGCCAATCGCATGGGGTTTAACGTTCGACTGGATAATCGACCAGATATTGGGGGTAAAGCTGGCGGCATAATAACCCATCGCCAGGGTAATGAGCGTGATTTTAAAGCCCGGCGCATCGACAAATGGCAGGAGAAATAACATCACGCCGGGGATTAGTAGGCCCAATGAAGCAATAAGTACACGTTTTTGTGTCTTATCACTGATCCATGAGATGGGGATTGCCAGTATAACCGCAGTCAGATAAGGCAGAGAACTGACCAATGCTTTACTGAATCCGGTATAGCCGAGAGAATTGACAACCATGGGGATCCATAACGTAATTCCCCAGAACAACATCCCTTGAGTGATGTAGGTAAAAATAAGGAGTAGGAAGGGAGTTCCGCCCAGCGATTCCAGAGTAAGTTTAGTTTTCTCTGTTGGCGCCGGCGCACGATAATAAGGCGCTTCTTCCTGTTTTTTCAGCATTGTTATATAAAGTGGAACCACAACAACAATGCCGATCACACCAGTGATAATAAAAACATTTCGCCAACCGAAGGCAGCATCCAGCGGGGACAAAATCATAAATCCCAGGCCTAATGCCAGGAACTGTCCATAATACTGGATAATGCTGTTCGCCTGCGTCCGTTCTTTGTCTGAAAACCAGTCGCTGGCGAAGCGGGACTGCTGCGGCCAATAAATGCCTTCGGTAATGCCAAGCACCAGCCGACAAATCAAAATAACGTACACTGACGAGGTAAATCCGACAAAAACGGTCGCAATCGACCAGATTAGCACCATCAGAATGACTATTTTTTTCGGATCGTATCGCTGGGTAAATACGCCGCCAAAAATATTTGAAAAGGCATAGCCAATAAGAAATATGGTTAATACAATGCTGGCTGTTGCGCCATCAATATTCAGGTCGTGTGTAATCGTAGGTAACGTAACGGAAAGATTAGAACGGTCAAGATAAGCAACAAAAAGGCCGAACATTAATGTCGCGCCGATCCGTAGCCATTTTTGCATTGAGGTCATTTTTCAACTCCGTTTGGCCGCGTGCCAAAATCAATTTGACGAAATAATATTTCACCGGATTTTATGGTCATTTGTGGTACCAGCACATGCGTCCCCGTGAGCGTTTCACCATGAATATCGGCAAATTCAACATGCCTGTTTTTTAATTTAAAGATGGCGATATCGGCAAATGCCCCAGGGGCCAGCGTACCAATTTCTGCTGCCATACCCATTAAAACTGCTGGGGTATGGGTACAGGCGTTAATGACATCGGCAAGCGTGACGCCGAGTGCTAAATATTTCGATAAAATCCATGGTAAGGCGTAAACAGGCCAGGCGAGTTTAGTGATGGTTGAGAGATCGCTACTGATGATATCCGGAAGAAAGCCATTGGCGATGGCCCGGCGTGCCGTGTTCATTGAAAAATGGCTGCGACCATTGGCGGCATCAAATATAACGCCTCGTTCTCTTGCATGACGGACTTCGGCTAAGACCGCGCCTTCATCAGTAAGAATGGTGCTACCTTTGCCGTGAAACGCATGAGCGATAATATCGCCGCGGCGTAGCAAGGAGACAAGTTCTTTCATGGGAACGACGGGATGAGTCGAGTGTATTGCTACGGGGCACCTTAAATCGTTGGCAATACGAAGGGATTCAGTCAGCGGTTTTAAGCCATATTCAGCAATGTCCTCAGTCTGAACCTTGAGTTTTAATCCCTGAAGAACGTTGCGATACTGGCGAAACAGCGCGTGGATCTTATTTTCATCAATATTGTCAGGATCATAATTTTCTTGTGACCAGATTTGGCCCGGCGGCGACACGGTCAGAAACGCTTTGATTCGAACTTTGCTGGCGCAAATCACCGTTCGGTAGAAGGCATCAAAGTTTGCCGTACCGGCAGAACCTGCATCCACGACGGTGGTGACGCCATTCGGCGGCATGTACATATCAGGCCTGACGCCGCCTTCCGTCGCATCATAAAAAACATGCGCGTGATAATCGATAAGACCGGGAGTGACGATCATGCCGTCGGCATGGATAATCCGGGTCTCCGAAGTTACAGGATATTTATCGGCATCAACGATAATATCGTTAATGATGCGTAACTTGTTAATCTCATTAATATTACGAGCGGGATCGATGATATGTCCACCGGTAATTAATATATCATTTTTCATCATAATCTCTTAAAATAGTAAATAATTATGGCAGCCCTTGAAAATATATTAAAAAGTGTGTTTTGAGCGGATGTTATGTTGGATTGAAAATACAGTTATTGGTAGGGAGAGCTTAGGATACCTTATTAAAAAGGTAATCGGGCTTATGCACTAAATAAGAATTTAGCGCTTGCTAATATTTAGGGCGTAAGTCCATGGGAGTCTGGGGGCATTCACAAAACAATTATTATCTTAAGCTTTTTAGAGAAAACGTGAGCGTATTCAACCCTTTTTAATAAAAAATAAGGTAAAGTCTTATTCATTCTGTGAATGTTAAACTAATAATGATAAAAATTGTGTTCTATTCATTAGCCAATAAAAAGGCCCTCATTACTATGAGAGCCTTTATCTTGACGATTATGTAAAAGCGAACTTATTTCTTCGCTGCGCGCTCGAAAGAGGCAACGATTTCCGCTTTAGCCGCTTCGGCGTTGTCCCAACCGTCAACTTTCACCCATTTGCCTTTTTCGAGATCTTTATAATGCTCGAAGAAATGAGTGATCTGCGCTTTCAGCAGTTCCGGCAGATCGTTCACATCTTTAATGTGATCGTACTCTTTGCTCAGTTTGGTGTGCGGTACGGCAACCAGTTTCGCATCTTCACCGGATTCGTCGGTCATTTTCAGTACGCCAACCGGACGGCAACGGATGACGGCGCCTGGCTGCAGCGGGTACGGCGTCGGGACCAGAACGTCTACCGGGTCGCCGTCCAGAGACAGGGTATGGTTGATGTAACCGTAGTTGCACGGATAGAACATCGCGGTGGACATGAAGCGGTCAACGAACAGCGCGCCGCTCTCTTTGTCAACTTCGTATTTGATCGGATCTGCGTTAGCCGGGATCTCGATAACGACGTAGATATCTTCCGGCAGTTCTTTACCCGCCGGGACGTTGAGTAAGCTCATGTCTGTTTCCTTTGAATTTATGACAAACAAGTGGCGAGTATTATAGCCAACTCACGCCGAAAGTCTTCGCTTGTTTTCGTTTCCGCCTCATCTGGCGCGTCGTTGCGGAGCATAAACGACAAAGGTTAAGAACCGAAAAAATCACGGGCCTGATAAGGCAACGCCGCCATCGGACATCTTATTGCCCAATGGCGGCTTCATGCGTTATTCCGCATGGTGGTAAAGATTACGCGTCCGGGTATTCGCGGATAAAGCGTTCCACATCGTCAACCATATGGCGGTTGCCGACGAAGAACGAGCGGCGCTGGTGCAGGCTTTCCGGAATGATATCCAGAATACGTTCTTTACCATCGCTTGCTTTGCCACCGGCCTGTTCCGCGAGGAACGCCATCGGGTTGCATTCATACAGCAGACGCAGTTTCCCCTGCGGATGGCTGGCGGTGCTGGGGTAGAGATAGATGCCGCCTTTCAGCAGGTTGCGGTGGAAATCGGCCACCAGAGAGCCAATGTAACGTGAGGTATAAGGGCGACTTGTTGAACTATCCTCTTCCTGGCAGAATTTGATGTACTTCTTCACGCCATTCGGGAACTTAATGTAGTTGCCTTCGTTAATGGAGTAGGTTTTACCCTTTTCCGGGAAACGCATACGTTCCTGGCACAGACAGAACACGCCCAACGACGGATCGTAGGTGAAAGCGTGTACGCCGCAGCCGGTGGTGTAAACCAGCATGGTGGACGAGCCATACACGACATATCCCGCAGCGACCTGTTTGTTGCCGGGTTGCAGGAAATCTTCTTCGGTGACCGGCGTGCCGACGGGCGTCACGCGGCGATAAATCGAGAAAATCGTACCGACAGAGACGTTAACGTCGATGTTAGAAGAGCCATCCAGAGGGTCCATCAGCACCACATATTTCGCGTGTTCGCAGCCTTCAAAGACGACAATTTCGTCCTCTTCTTCCGATGCGATGCCCGCTACAATATCGCGCGCTTTTAGTGCAGCTTTCAGTTTCTCGTTCGCGAACAGATCGAGTTTCTGCTGAACCTCGCCCTGTACGTTCTCAGCACCGCTGGCACCCAGGATATCGACCAGACCGGCCTTGTTGATATCGCGGTGGATGATCTTGGCGCCCAATTTTATTGCCGACAGCAAAGCAGTGAGCTCACCGGTAGCCTGAGAGAACTCGTGCTGCTTTTCGACAATAAATTCACCTAACGTTTTCATAACACTTTCCCTGCAATTGATTGGAGTAAAGCGACCGTAACAATCTTAACAAACATTTCAGATGATGCGCTCAGGTGAATCGCGCCAGCAAAGTACAGATTTACCTGAAATGCGTTTCTCACTTGCCAGACATGTGCGTAAAATGGCTCGCAGATAAAAAAAGGATAGTGACGTATGCGCATTCATATTTTGGGAATTTGTGGCACTTTCATGGGGGGGCTGGCGATGCTGGCTCGCTCGCTTGGTCATGAAGTAACGGGTTCGGACGCCAATGTGTATCCGCCGATGAGTACCTTACTTGAGAAGCAAGGCATTGATCTGATCCAGGGTTATGACGCCAGCCAGCTCGATCCGCAGCCGGATCTGGTGATTATCGGCAATGCGATGACGCGCGGGAATCCGTGCGTGGAAGCGGTGCTGGAAAAAAACATTCCCTTTATGTCTGGTCCACAGTGGCTGCATGACTTTGTGTTGCGCGACCGCTGGGTACTGGCGGTCGCCGGTACCCACGGTAAAACCACGACCGCAGGCATGGCGACCTGGATACTGGAAGCGTGCGGGTACAAACCGGGCTTCGTGATCGGCGGCGTACCGGGCAATTTTGAGGTTTCCGCACGCCTGGGCGAGAGCCCATTCTTTGTTATCGAAGCGGATGAGTACGACTGCGCGTTCTTTGATAAACGTTCTAAATTTGTGCATTACTGCCCGCGGACGCTGATCCTCAACAACCTTGAGTTTGATCATGCCGACATCTTCGACGATCTGAAAGCGATCCAGAAGCAGTTCCACCACCTGGTGCGCATCGTGCCGGGGCAGGGGCGCATCATCTGGCCGGAAAACGACATCAACCTGAAACAGACCATGGCGCTGGGCTGCTGGAGCGAGCAGGAGCTGGTGGGCGAGCAGGAGCTGGTGGGCGAGCAGGGACACTGGCAGGCGAAGAAGCTGACTACGGATGCTTCCGAGTGGGAAGTGTGGCTGGACGGCGAAAAAGTCGGCGATGTGAAATGGGGCCTGGTCGGCGAACATAACATGCACAACGGTCTGATGGCGATTGCCGCCGCGCGCCACGTGGGCGTCGCGCCCGCAGAAGCAGCCAGCGCGCTGGGGTCATTTATTAACGCCCGCCGCCGTCTGGAGCTACGCGGTGAAGCGAACGGCGTGACGGTGTATGACGATTTTGCTCACCATCCTACGGCAATTCTGGCCACGCTGGCGGCGCTGCGCGGTAAAGTGGGCGGCACCGCGCGCATTATCGCGGTACTGGAGCCGCGTTCTAACACGATGAAGATGGGGTTATGCAAGGATGACCTGGCGCCGTCGTTAGGGCGTGCGGATGAAGTGTTCCTGCTGCAGCCGCCGCATATTCCGTGGCAGGTTTCAGAAGTGGCGGACGCCTGCGTACAGCCTGCTCACTGGAGTGGAGATGTCGATACGCTGGCGGATATGGTGGTGAAAACCGCACAGCCTGGCGATCACATCCTGGTGATGAGCAACGGCGGTTTCGGCGGCATCCATCAGAAATTGCTGGATGGGCTGGCGAAAAAAGCACTGGTTGTGGGGTAAAAAATGCCCGGTGGCGCTGCGCTTACCGGGCCTACAATACGTACATTCCCGTAGGCCGGATGCGGCGCTGCGCGGTAAAGTGGGCGGCACCGCGCGCATTATCGCGGTACTGGAGCCGCGTTCTAACACGATGAAGATGGGGTTATGCAAGGATGACCTGGCGCCGTCGTTAGGGCGTGCGGATGAAGTGTTCCTGCTGCAGCCGCCGCATATTCCGTGGCAGGTTTCAGAAGTGGCGGACGCCTGCGTACAGCCTGCTCACTGGAGTGGAGATGTCGATACGCTGGCGGATATGGTGGTGAAAACCGCACAGCCTGGCGATCACATCCTGGTGATGAGCAACGGCGGTTTCGGCGGCATCCATCAGAAATTGCTGGATGGGCTGGCGAAAAAAGCACTGGTTGTGGGGTAAAAAATGCCCGGTGGCGCTGCGCTTACCGGGCCTACAATACGTACATTCCCGTAGGCCGGATAAGGCGTTAGCGCCGCCATCCGGCAGACGCTATCAACATGTAAAATTACCCTTCGTTTTCCGCCAGCTCGCGCAGATACTGGAAGATCTGACGCGCTGATTTCGGCGGTTTGTTGCCTTCTTTCTCTTTCTTCGCATTGCGGATCAATGAACGAAGCTGTTGACGATCGGCGTGCGGCCACAGGGTCAGTACTTCGGCTACCGCGTCATCGCCTTCGACGATCAGACGATCGCGCAGATGCTCAAGCTTGTGAAACAGCACCACCTGCTGATTATGGCGGTTTTTCAGCTTGTCCAGCGCCTGGCGAATAGGTTCAACGTCGCGTTGGCGCAGCATTTTTCCGATAAGCTGCAACTGGCGGCGGCGTCCTTCCATTTTGATACGCTGGGCCAGTTCAATGGCGTCGCGCAGATCGGTGTCCAGCGGGATCTTATCCAGCGCGTTTTTCCCCAGATCCACCAGTTCCGCGCCCAGGCGTTTTAATTCCTCGGCATCGCGTTTAATTTCACTTTTACTGACCCAGATAATTTCATCGTCTTCGTCTTCTATGTCATCACCGGGAACGTCGTCGAGCCAGTCTTCGGGCTGCTTTGTCATGTCAGGCTCCTTAAAAAAAGAGGCTAATGTTACCAGTTAAGATGCGCACTGAAAAACGGTTCTCTGTTAGACTTCAGAGAAACTCTCTCTACATTATGGCATTTGCAATGAAAGTAATCTCACAAGTTGAAGCGCAGCGTAAGATTCTGGAAGAAGCAGTTTCGACAGCGCTGGAGTTAGCCTCAGGCAAATCGGATGGGGCGGAAGTCGCCGTCAGCAAGACCACCGGCATTAGCGTCAGCACCCGTTATGGTGAAGTAGAGAATGTCGAATTTAATAGCGACGGCGCGCTGGGCATTACGGTGTATCACCAGAACCGCAAAGGCAGCGCCTCTTCGACGGATTTAAGCCCGCAGGCGATTGCCCGTACCGTGCAGGCCGCGCTGGATATCGCGCGTTACACGTCGCCGGACCCGTGCGCAGGCGTGGCGGACAAAGAACTGCTGGCGTTTGACGCGCCGGATCTGGATTTGTTCCACCCGGCAGAGGTTACGCCAGACGAAGCCATTGAACTGGCCGCGCGTGCGGAACAGGCTTCTCTAAAGGCGGATAAACGCATCACCAATACCGAAGGCGGTAGCTTTAACAGCCATTACGGCATTAAAGTGTTCGGCAACAGCCACGGTATGTTGCAGGGATATTGCTCCACGCGCCATTCGCTCTCAAGCTGCGTCATCGCCGAAGAGAACGGCGATATGGAGCGTGATTACGCTTACACCATCGGCCGGGCAATGGCGGATCTGCAAGCGCCGGAATGGGTCGGGGCCGAGTGCGCGCGCCGTACCTTATCCCGCCTGTCGCCGCGCAAGCTCTCCACCATGAAAGCGCCGGTCATTTTCGCCAATGAAGTGGCGACAGGGCTATTTGGTCATCTGGTCGGGGCGATTGCCGGCGGCGCGGTATACCGTAAATCCACTTTTCTGCTCGACTCGCTGGGCAAACAAATTCTGCCGGAATGGTTAACCATCGAAGAACACCCGCATCTGCTAAAAGGGCTGGCGTCTTCACCGTTCGACAGCGAAGGCGTGCGTACGGAGCGCCGGGACATTGTGAAGGATGGCGTACTGACGCAATGGTTGCTGACCAACTATTCCGCCCGCAAACTGGGGCTGAAAAGTACCGGTCATGCTGGCGGCATTCATAACTGGCGTATCGCCGGGCAGGGGCTGAACTTTGAGCAGTTACTGAAAGAGATGGGCACCGGCCTGGTGGTGACGGAACTGATGGGCCAGGGCGTCAGCGGTATTACCGGCGACTACTCCCGCGGCGCTGCGGGATTCTGGGTTGAAAATGGTGAAATCCAGTACCCGGTAAGTGAAATTACCATTGCCGGTAATTTAAAAGAGATGTGGCGTAATATTGTCACCGTAGGCGATGATATTGAAACGCGCAGTAATATACAATGTGGTTCGGTATTGTTACCGGAGATGAAAATCGCCGGACAATAATACCCGTCATACTTCAGGCTGCAGGCGCGTTGGCTGCCTGCAACTCGAATTATTCAGAGTATTACACTTATCGTTAATAATAAAAAGGAAGTGAGCAATGCGTAAAAGCCTGTTAGCTATTCTTGCTGTGTCATCGCTGGTATTCGGTTCGGCTGTTTTTGCTGCCGATCTTGAAGATAATATGGATATTCTCAATGATAACCTGAAAGTTGTTGAGAAAACGGATAGTGCCCCTGAGCTGAAAGCGGCATTAACTAAAATGCGCGCGGCCGCGCTGGATGCTCAAAAAGCTACGCCGCCAAAGCTGGAAGATAAAGCGCCGGATAGCCCGGAAATGAAGGATTTTCGTCACGGTTTTGACATTCTGGTCGGCCAAATTGATGGCGCGCTGAAGCTGGCGAACGAAGGTAACGTTAAAGAAGCGAAAGCGGCGGCGGAAGCGCTAAAAACCACCCGCAATACGTATCATAAGAAGTATCGTTAATTTTTGTGGGATGGCGGCTTCGCTTTATCCGCAGGTCGCCATCCGGCAAAATGTAATACCCATCACACTTTCTCACTTTATACGACAACGTCATTGTTTCGCCATTTCCTCTTTATGCCGCGATAGATCTCACACTTTCCCGGCGATAATTCATCAATGCCGCTTTTTCTGTGGCGCAGATCACCTATCCCACTCGCGTTTCCACTTCGAGGTGGAAAATAACTCGCTACAAACTTTTAACCCTTACCGCTAGTTTTATCTCATTGCCATTAATGGGGTGAGACGCGTGGATAACGGAGCAGTAAAACACGATGCCGGTGAGCGAATTAACGAACTGGCTGAACAGGTGTTAACGCAGGTGGATGGCCTGCTGGGGCGACATCACATTGTCCCCAATGCGGTACAGACGCAAATGCTGACCTCGCACGTTCGCGCGATGGCGCACCGGTCAATTACCGGCGAGCCTTTACCGGAAGTCGATGCCAGCTTGTTTGATGAAATCTCAGCCGAATCAATGGCGCTCGCCCGCGAAATCGTGGCGGCGTTTGGCAACCTTCCTGACGAAGAAGCCTGGCTATTATCGGTACATTTTGAAGTCGCGAAAGACAACCTCTAAGGAGCAAAAAATGGAACAGATTACCGTCGTGATTGGCGATCGCCTGGGTAAAGGCCAGAAAGTGGCGGCAGGCGTGGAAAAAGCGGGCGGTCGCGCGGTCGTCGTACCGGGCGTCGCGGCAGACATGAAGCTGGGCGATGTGATGAAAGCGGAAAACGCCACTTTCGGCATTTCATTTTGCGGCAGCGGCGGCGCGGGCGCTATCACCGCGCAAAACAAGCATGGCTACAAAGCCAAATATGGAATGCGGTCAGTGGATGAAGGCGTCACCGCTATCAATGAAGGCTGCAACGTGTTGGGTTTCGGCTTTATGGATAAAGAAGAGCTCGGCGAGCGCCTGGTGCAGGCGTGGCAAAAGAAATACGGCGCCTGATGATGAAAGAGCAATTCACCACCACGGTGAGAGTAAAAGGCAAGGGCGACGCCAAAGCACGCGCCTTTGCCGATGCGCTGAACCATGTTCAGTCGGCGGTGATGAGAGAGTCGCCGTATATCTTACTGCGTATTGAGCCACAGGATGTGCGGATTGTTCAGGCGCATGAGTCGGTGCGTAAAGAGGCCTTTCTGTTTTTCTTTTTGCGCCGGGAACGACGCACTTACAGCGTGGAGCTGGATGTGACCGTCAACGTGACCGCCATCAATCTCGACAGGGTGGATTTCGTCGCGAAACGCTGATTTTTATTAAAAAGGCATAGTTATGTTCCTGATAATACTAATTAAATCGCTCATTATCGGCGCGCTGGTCGGCGTAGGGGTGGGCGCTGGGGCTGCACGCATGTTTCACGCGCCAACCACGCAGGGGATGGGTGCGTTCCGTACGTTGGGCGAACTCAACTCTTGTGAAGGCGACCCGGCATCTCACTTCTCCTTTGGACTGGGTTTCTTCTTTAACGCCTGGGCGTCGTCTGTGGCGGCCGGATCGTTCACCCAGGATGTCGATCACCGCATCATCCCTAACTGGGGCGCGGCGGCGCTAATGATCAAAAACCGTAACGTCGGCGAGACGCTGCACGACCCGAAAAAAATGGCGATCGCCTGCGCCGTCATCGGCATGATCGTCGTGACGTTCCTTAACCTGACCGCCTCATCCGTGCCAGAAGCGCTACAGGTGACGGCGGTTAAGGTGCTGGTACCGGCGGCAAACCTGCTGGTCAACATCGTCATGCCTGTGATCTTCTGGTTAGCGGCGATCGACGCTGGTAAAAAATCGGGTTTCTGGGCCACCGTTTTCGGCGGCGCGGCGCAGCTCATCATGGGGAACGCCGTACCGGGGCTGGTACTGGGTATTTTGATCGGTAAAGGCGTAGAAGAGAGCGGCTGGAACCATGTCACCAAAGTGATGATGGTCGCCATCGTTTTGCTGTTTGTGTTGAGCGGCTTCTTCCGCGGCTTCGACATGAAAATGATCGAGTCTTTCAACATGACGGTACCGAACTGGCTTGAACTGATCCACAACTCGCTCAGCGGCAAATAACGGAGGCCACAATGGAAGAGAATAAAGGTTTTTGGTATGCCGACTGGTCGTTCCCGATCTTTGTTGGCCTGCTCTCCTCCGGCGTTTTCGCCGGGACGCATATGTACTATCTGTACGGTATCGGCGCATTTAACGAAGTCGCTTTTGTGGCGATGTTGAAAGCGGGGATGGATACCGGCGTCTACGGCACGGTCGCCGCTTTCGGCGCCAGCTTTTTATTTGCCCGCATTATCGAAGGTTCGCTGGTCGGGATTCTGGATATCGGCGGGGCAATTCAGACTGGCGTGGGCTTAGGGGTTCCGGCGTTACTGCTGGGGGCTGGCTTTGTCTTCCCGGTGGCGAACTTTATCGCTTCGCTGATAACCGGTCTGGTGATTGGCCTGGCGATTGGCTACATCATTATTCTGGCGCGTAAGTTCACTATTAATCAGAGCGACTCCACGTACGGGGCGGACGTCATGATGGGGGCCGGTAACACTTCAGGCCGTTTTCTGGGGCCGTTGATTATCCTCAGCGCCATGACGGCATCGATTCCTATTGGTCTGGGCTCTCTGGTGGGCGCGCTGCTGTTTTATATCTGGCAGAAGCCGATTACCGGCGGCGCGATTTTAGGCGCGATGATCCTCGGTTCCATCTTCCCGGTTGCGATTAGCTAACTGTTGATTTGTAGGCCGGATAAGGCAGTTGCGCCGCCATCCGGCAAAGGAGAGAACGATGTTTGATTTACTCCTGCGCCATGCGCGTCTGGTCGATGACACGCTGACTAATATTGCCCTGCAAGATGGCAAAATCGCGGCGTTGGGCGACGTTGATGATCCGGCGCTGAAAACCATTGACCTGCGCGGCGAGTGTTACGCCAGCGCGGGTTGGATTGATTCGCACGTCCACTGTTACCCAAAATCGCCGATTTATTTCGATGAGCCGGATAGCATCGGCATCGCGACGGGGGTGACGACGGTGATTGATGCAGGCAGCACTGGCGCAGACGATATTGATGATTTCTATGCTCTGACCCGTCAGGCGACCACCGAGGTTTATGCGCTGCTGAATGTTTCACGCGTTGGGCTTATTGCCCAAAACGAGCTGGCTAACATGGCCAATATTGACGCCGATGCGGTCCGGCAGGCGGTAAAACGCCACCCGGATTTTATCGTCGGCCTCAAGGCGCGGATGAGCAGCAGCGTGGTAGGCGTTAACGGCATCACGCCGCTGGAACGCGCTAAAGCCATGCAGCAAGAAAACGGCAACCTGCCGCTGATGGTGCATATTGGCAATAACCCGCCGGATCTGGACGAAATAGCGGAGCGTCTGACGGCGGGCGATATCATTACCCACTGTTACAACGGTAAGCCGAACCGTATTCTGACGCCGGAAGGCGAGCTGCGCGCCTCGGTGACACGAGCGCTGGCGCGCGGCGTGCGTCTGGACATCGGGCATGGCACCGCCAGCCTGAGCTTTGCGGTGGCGAAACGCGCCATTAGCTTGGGGATTTTACCGCATACCATCAGTTCCGATATCTACTGCCATAACCGCATCAATGGCCCGGTGCATTCGCTGGCTAATGTGATGTCGAAATTCCTCGCCATCGGCATGTCGCTGCCGCAGGTCATTGCGTGCGTGACGGCCAATGCCGCCGATAGCCTGAATCTGAAAACCAAAGGTCGTCTTCAGCCTGGTCTGGATGCCGACCTGACCCTCTTTACGCTTAAACGCCAGCCCACCGTGTTGGTAGACGCGGAAAACGACAGCTTACAGGCTGAAGAATTGCTGACGCCGCTTGCCGCGATACGCGCAGGCAAGGGCTATATGACCGAACAAGGGAGCGCGGAACATGCCTTCGATTTTTGAGAAGTATCAATTAAAACAGGTGATTAACGCCTCCGGACGTATGACGGCGCTCGGCGTCTCTACGCCGCGCCCGGAAGTGATAGACGCGGCGATGGCCGGAATGAATCAGTATTTCGAGATGAAAGATCTGGTGAATAAAACCGGTGAGTACATTGCGAAATTGCTGGAGGTGGAAGGGGCGACGGTAGTCTCCTGCGCCAGTGCGGGCCTTGCCCAGTCGGTTGCCGCGGTACTGGTTCAGGACAGCGACTGGCTGCTGGAAAATCTGCACGTTACACCGATTGAAAATAACGAAATCGTCCTGCCAAAGGGCCACAACGTCAACTTTGGCGCGCCGGTGGGAACGATGGTGGCGCTGGGCGGCGGCAAACTGGTGGAAGCCGGTTACGCCAACGAATGTTCCGCCGCGCAGTTGGCGGCGGCCATTACGCCGCGCACGGCGGCTATTCTCTATATCAAATCTCACCACTGCGTACAGAAAAGTATGCTCAGCGTGGAGCAGGCTGCGGTGGTGGCGCGCACGCATAATCTCCCGCTGATTGTGGACGCGGCGGCGGAGGAAGATTTGCAGTGCTACTACCGCGTGGGCGCAGATCTCGTTATCTATAGCGGCGCGAAAGCGATTGAAGGGCCGACCAGCGGGCTGGTGATTGGCAAAACGCAGTATGTTGAGTGGGTAAAACGTCAGTCAGCGGGCATTGGTCGGGCGATGAAGGTCGGCAAAGAAGGAATTGTTGGCCTGACCTGCGCCATTGAATTGTACCTGCGGGCGCAAAAAGAGAGCGGCGCGGAGATGGTAGAAAAAATGGCGCCCTTTATCGACACGTTGAACACGTTTAACGGCGTCAGCGCCCGCGTGGTGTGGGACAGCGCCGGACGCGACATCGCGCGCACGGAAATTAAGTTTGATGAAGCCGTTACCGGCATCGCCACAGGCGAACTGGTAGACGCGCTGAAGCAAGGGGAATACGCGATTTACTTTCGCGGATACAAAGCCAACGAAGGGATTATTGAAGCGGATGTCCGCAGCGTCGATCGCGCGCAGTTAGCGATTGTGGCGCGTCGTATTAGTGAGGTGATTAATCAGGAGAAAAAAGCATGAAACTGACCCCTAACTTTTACCGCGATCGCGTTTGCCTGAACGTACTGGCCGGTTCGAAAGATAACGCCCGGGAAATCTACGCGGCGGCGGAAGGTCATGTGCTGGTTGGCGTGCTCTCCAAAAACTATCCGGATGTGGCAAGCGCAGTCGCAGATATGCGTGAATATGCGGCGCTTATCGATAATGCGCTCTCCGTCGGACTGGGGGCAGGCGATCCTAACCAGTCGTCGATGGTGAGCGAAATCTCGCGTCAGGTACAGCCGCAGCATGTCAACCAGGTGTTTACCGGCGTAGGGGCCAGTCGGGCGCTGCTGGGGCAAAATGAGACGGTGGTCAACGGTCTTGTCTCGCCGACCGGCACGCCGGGACGGGTGAAAATTTCCACCGGCCCGCTAAGCAGCCGCGCGCCGGACGGCATCGTACCCATAGAAACGGCGATTGCGCTACTCAAAGACATGGGCGGCAGCTCCATTAAATACTTTCCGATGGGAGGGCTCACCTGTCGCGACGAGTATAAAGCGGTGGCTGAGGCCTGCGCCCGTCATGATTTCTGGCTGGAACCGACGGGCGGCATCGATCTGGAAAACTTCGCCGAGATTCTGCACATCGCCCTTGATGCAGGTGTAAGCAAAATCATTCCTCACATTTATAGTTCGATTATTGATAAGGTGAGCGGCAACACCCGTGTGGACGATGTGCGTCAGTTACTTGCTATCGTCCGGTCGCGTGTCGGCTAATCATGAGGAGAGAGACGTGCGATTCCCCAACCAACGTTTAGCGCAGCTATTTGCGATGCTGCAAAACGAGACGCTGCCGCAGGACGAACTGGCGCAGCGGTTGTCGGTCTCCACGCGTACCGTTCGGGCGGATATCGCCGCGCTGAACATGTTGCTGACGCCGCATGGCGCGCAATTTACTCTCAGCCGCGGCAACGGGTATCAGCTCAAAATTGATGATCCGGCACGTTATCAATCCCTGCAAACGCAGCAATCTCCCACGCTGGCGCGCGGTCCGCGCACCAGCCAGGAGCGGATCCACTATTTGCTGGCGCGTTTTTTAACCTCCGCCTTCTCGCTGAAGCTGGAGGATTTAGCAGATGAATGGTTTGTCAGCCGTGCGACGTTGCAGAACGATATGGCGGACGTGCGCGAGCATTTGCTGCGTTATCATCTGACGCTGGAAACGCGTCCGCGTCATGGCATGAAATTGTTTGGCGGAGAGATGGCGATTCGCGCCTGTCTGACCGACCTTTTATGGACGCTGGCGCAGCAGGAGCCCTCCCATCCGTTAATTGTTAGTACCACGCTGAACACCGAGGTGTCTCAACGGCTGCAGTCTCTTTTGCCGGATATTTTCTCTCATTGTCAAATCCGCCTGACCGATGAGGGCGAGCTGTTTCTGCGTTTATACTGCGCGGTGGCGGTACGGCGTATTCGCGAGGGGTATCCGTTATCGGAATGCGTGGCAGAGGAGGTCGATGAAAAGGTGCGCCATGCGGCGCATGAGATTGCGGAGCTACTACAACAGCTGGCTGACAAGCCGCTGTCGGAGCCGGAAGTAAGCTGGCTGAAGGTGCATATTGCCGCCCGCCAGGTACAGGAGATTGCCCCCAGCGCCATTAATGCCGATGATGAAGAGGCGCTGGTGCACTATATCCTCAATTTTATTAATACCCA
Source organism: Salmonella sp. 32100201201700099SM (assembly GCF_017572645.1). NCBI lineage: Bacteria > Pseudomonadati > Pseudomonadota > Gammaproteobacteria > Enterobacterales > Enterobacteriaceae > Salmonella > Salmonella sp. 32100201201700099SM. The sequence continues at coordinate 248,135 of NZ_JAGERQ010000002.1, forward strand.
GTACAACTATAACCTGTTGAATGATAAACAGCTTCACGCGGACTTGCTGACCCACATCAAAACGATGATCACCCGCGTGCGCTACCAGATCATGATCCCCAACCCACTACTGGAAAATATTAAGCAGCACTATCCGATGGCGTGGGATATGACGTTGGCGGCGATATCGAGTTGGGGAAAATACACGCCGTATACCATTAGCGAAAACGAAATCGGTTTTCTGGTGCTGCATATTGGCGTTGGGCTGGAACGTAGTTACAACATTGGCTACCAGCGGCAGCCGCAGGTACTGCTGGTGTGCGATGCTGGTAATGTGATGGTGCGGATGATTGAAGCGGTACTGGCGCGGAAATACCCGCAGATTGAGATTGCCCGCACTCTGACGCTACGCGACTATGAGGCGCGGGACAGTATTGTGGAGGATTTTGTGATTTCCACAGCGCGGATCGGCGAAAAAGATAAGCCGGTCATCATGATCGCACCCTTTCCTACCGACTATCAATTGGAGCAGATCGGTAAGCTGGTGCTGGTGGACAGAACCCGTCCGTGGATGCTGGATAAATATTTCGATGCCTCGCATTTTCGCATCGTGGAGGGGGAAATAGATCAACAGGCGCTGTTTAAAACGCTGTGCGATCAGTTGCACGAGGAAGGCTTTGTTGATGCGGCGTTTCTCGATTCGGTTATTGAACGTGAAGCTATCGTCAGTACGTTATTAGGCGACGGGATTGCCTTGCCACACGCGCTGGGGCTGCTGGCGAAGAAAACGGTGGTTTATACGGTGCTCGCGCCGCAGGGGATTGTCTGGGGTGACGAAACGGCGCATGTTATTTTTTTACTCGCCATCAGCAAAAGTGAATATGAAGAGGCGATGGCCATCTACGATATTTTCGTCACTTTCCTGCGCGAACGCGCCATGACGCGCCTCTGCGCATGTCAGAATTTTACGCAATTTAAAACGGTCGCGATGGAGTGCGTGAGTCGTTTTTGAGAGGCGTTATCCAGAATTCGATGTAATGCGAATGTAATGCTAAACTGCATTACACATTCGATTCTCCTGGAGGCATAATGGCCACGCTGAACGTCCGTCTGGATGACAAACTCAAAAATGAGGCTTATGCCGTGCTGGAAAAACTGAACATTACTCCAACGGAAGCCGTGCGATTACTGTTCCAGTACGTCGCGGAAACGGGGCGCATGCCAGTGAAAACCGTCACTCTTAGCGACAGTGAAGATGCATTGATTCAGACAGTTCGGGAGAGGCTGTCTAGTCCGCAAAAGGGAATCAAGGTTAGTCTGGATGACTTATGAACTGGAATTCGACCCGAGGGCCTTAAAAGAGTGGCATAAGCTGGGCGATACGGTGAAGGCTCAGCTTAAGAAAAAGTTGGCTGATGTGCTATTGAACCCCAGAATCGACTCTGCCCGTTTAAACGGTCTTCCTGACTGCTATAAAATTAAGCTTAAATCGTCCGGTTATCGTCTGGTGTACCAGGTTCGGGATGACGTTGTGATTGTGTTTGTTGTTGCGGTCGGCAAGCGAGAACATTCAGCCGTCTATCACGATGCAAACAAACGGCTTTAGCGATCAACGCAAATGATGCACTACCTGGTTGCTGCTACCGCGCCAGATAAGCGCCGGGTCTTTCAGAGCCTGCACAAATTTGCCATCGACCAGCACGTTGATGAGATCGACTACCTGCATCTGTGCGGCGTTGAGTTCATCGAGCTTGTAGCCGGTCCACACCCAGATATCTTTCCCCGGGCACTCCGCGTGGATGCGTTGTACCAGTGCCAGGATATCCGGTACGTTTTGCGGATGCAGCGGATCGCCGCCCGACAGCGAGATCCCCTGACGGTGAATGCGCGTGTCGTTCAGATCGGCAATGATCTTATCTTCCATCTCTTTGGTAAACGGCTGGCCGGAATTGAGCCGCCAGGTGCTTTTGTTATAGCAGCCAGGGCATTCGTGCACGCACCCTGACACAAACAGGGTGCAGCGGGTGCCGGGGCCGTTAACGATATCGACGGGGTAGTATTGATGAAAGTTCATGTTTCCTCGTTGCATTTGGCGCTGTAGCGGCGTTGGCCGCTCTCACTTACCCAGGTCACTTACTTATGTAAGCTCCCTGGGATTCGTTCGTTTGCCGCCTTGCTACAACACCAACTGCTTAGAGGAAACTCATGAAATTGGAACTATAGCCAGCGGTTGTAGGCCGGATAAGGTGTTTACACCGCCATCCGGCATTTACGCATTGCAAACGGAGGATTAACCTATCTGCCCGTTGCCTAAATGCTTCACGCGGCGCTTCACTTCTTCCTGCTTACCGGCGTTAAACGGGCGTGCGTCCGGGCTGCCTAAATAACCGCACACGCGGCGGGTGACCGAGACGCGCGCGGCATCGTGGTTGCCGCATTTCGGGCAGGTGAAACCTTTACTGGTACATTCGAACTCGCCGGTAAAGCCGCACTCGTAGCATTCATCGATCGGCGTGTTGGTGCCGTAATAGGGTACATGCTGATAGCTGTAATCCCAGACATCTTCCAGCGCTTTCAGGTTGTGCTGAATGTTCGGGTATTCGCCGTAGCAAATGAAACCCCCGTTCGCCAGCGGCGGATACGGCGCTTCGAAATCGATTTTGTCGTACGGGTTGACCTTCTTCTCCACGTCGAGGTGGAAGCTGTTGGTGTAGTAACCTTTATCGGTTACGCCCGGCACCACGCCGAACTCGGCGGTATCCAGACGGCAGAAGCGGTCACAGAGGTTTTCACTTGGCGTGCTGTACAGGCTAAAGCCGTAGCCGGTCTCGTCTTTCCACTGATCCACGGCCTGGCGCAGACGCTCCACAATCGCGATGCCTTTAGCGCGAAGTTGCTCGCTGTCGTACAGGTGTTCGCCGCCAAACAGCGCGTTAATGGTTTCATGGATACCAATGTAGCCCAGAGAGATGGACGCACGACCATTTTTAAAGATTTCAGACACGTCGTCGTCCGCTTTCAGCCGCACGCCGCAGGCGCCTTCCATATACAGGATAGGCGCGACGCGGGCTTTCACGCCTTCAAGGCGGGCGATACGGGTCATCAGCGCCTTCCGCGCCAGCGCCAGACGTTCATCCAGCAGTTTCCAGAATGTGGTTTCGTCGCCTTTTGCTTCCAGCGCGATGCGCGGCAGGTTAAGGCTAATCACGCCCAGGTTGTTACGCCCGTCGTGGATCTGCTCGCCGTTTTCGTTCTCCCACACGCCGAGGAAGCTGCGGCAGCCCATTGGCGTTTTGAACGAACCGGTGACTTTGACCACCTGATCGTAGTTGAGAATGTCCGGATACATGCGCTTGCTCGCGCACTCCAGCGCCAGTTGTTTAATGTCGTAGTTCGGATCGCCAAACTTGTGGTTCAAACCGTCGCGGATAGCGAAGACCAGTTTCGGGAACACGGCGGTTTTGCGATTTTTACCCAGACCGGCGATACGGTTACGCAAAATAGACGCCTGGATCAGACGCGACTCCCAACTGGTGCCGAGGCCAAAACCAAAGGTCACGAAAGGCGTCTGGCCGTTAGCGGTGTGCAGCGTGTTAACTTCGTATTCCAGCGACTGGAAGGCGTCGTAGCACTCTTTTTCGGTGCGAGAACGCGCATACCCTTCGGCATCCGGGATCTGCCACTCATCGGCGGTTTTGCGGTGCTTGTTATAGCTTTCGGTGACAAACGGCGCCAGCACTTCGTCGATACGGTTAATGGTGGTGCCGCCATAAATATGGCTGGCGACCTGCGCGATAATCTGCGCGGTAACGGCAGTGGCGGTAGAGATAGATTTTGGCGGTTCGATCTCGGCGTTACCCATCTTAAAGCCCTGGGTCAACATGCCTTTCAGGTCGATCAACATACAGTTGAACATCGGGAAGAACGGCGAATAGTCGAGATCGTGATAGTGGATATCGCCGCGCTCATGCGCTTGTACTACGTCACGCGGCAACAGGTGCTGGCGGGCATAGTGTTTGGCGACAATCCCGGCCAGCAAATCGCGCTGGGTGGGAATGACTTTACTGTCTTTGTTGGCGTTTTCATTGAGCAACGCGGAGTTGGTTTGCTCTACCAGGCCGCGAATTTCCTGGTTCAGACGACCACGCTTTTCACGCTGAATGTCGCGATCGTGACGGTATTCGATGTAGGCGCGGGCAAGCTGTTTGTACGGGCCGGACATCAGTTGGTTTTCAACCGCAGTTTGGATCTCGTTAATATCCACCTGACTGCGCGCGTTCATTTGGCTGCTAACGACTTCTGCGACGGTGGCACAGTAATCTGCGTCATCGACTCCCGCTGCTTTAGCTGCACGTAGAATGGCTTCCTTAATGCGCTCTGATTTGAATGGCACTTTACAGCCATCTCGTTTCATCACATGCGGTGTCATGATCACTCCATATTTGTAAGAACAGGTTATCCACAGAGGCCGGGGAAGCCATAACAGGTTTATTCATCTCTTTTCCAACGACTTCCCGCAATCCTGACCCAGGTTATCCACAATTCACCTTGTGTCGAGTGAACGGATGTTGTAGCAATTGTAGTCAATTAATACAACATATTGGGTCGGTGTGCATTTTAAAGTCTATATGTAGTGATTTGCATCAAGGATGTTTGCAATTTTATTGATGTAGAACAAGGTAAAAATCAGAGCGTACAGATGGCGGGCGCTGTAGCGTTTGTAAAAGATAGCAAGAAAAATCTGATTAATTATTCAACAAAAACAGTCAGTAACCTGGAGCAACGCCACAGCCCGTGTCAATAGGTTTGTGGCGTTTATCCGTATAAGGACGTCGCGTTAGCGTTGTAACCACCAGATGGCTTCAAATGGGCGCAGCGTCATCGCAGCTGGCTGGCTGGCGACCTCGCCATAATTATGCAGTAGCGCCTGCCACTGTCCTTTGATATGCGGTGGATGCCACTCCTGGCACTGGTTACTCAGATTGGCGACAACCAGCAGGATTTGCCCCTGCCACTGGCGGCGATAACACCATACTGATGGGCTATCCGGGAGGAGATCCTGATAATCGCCCCAGATCAATACAGGCTGGGTTTTACGTAGCGCAATCAGCTTTTGATAGGTGTAAAACACCGAGTTTTCATCGCGTAATGCCGCCGCGACATTAACCTCCGTATAATTATCGCACAGGCTTATCCACGGCTCGCCCTGGGTGAAACCGGCGTTTTTACCGTTGTCCCACTGCATCGGCGTGCGGCTGTTGTCGCGGGATTTACTGGCCAGGATAGCCAGTAGTTCGTCGGGGTCGCGTCCGGCGGCGCGTAGCGCGGCAAACATATTATGACTTTCCACGTCGCGATAATCGGTGATGCGGGTAAAGTGTGGGTTGGTCATGCCGATTTCTTCGCCCTGATAGATATAAGGCGTCCCTTGCATACCGTGCAGCGCCATCGCCAGCATTTTCGCGGCTGGAACCCGGTATTCCCCCTCGTCGCCAAAGCGGGAAACGATGCGCGGCTGATCGTGATTACACCAGAATAACGCGTTCCAGGCGACGTTATGCATCCCCTGTTGCCAGTGGCGGAACAACGCTTTCAGCGCCACATAATCAGGTTTTGCCAGCGTCCACTTTTCGCCATTGGGGTAATCCACCTTCAGATGATGAAAATTGAAGGTCATTGAGAGTTCGTCGCCGCTAAGCGCGGCATATTGCTGGCAGTTTTCCAGCGTGGTAGAGGACATTTCGCCTACCGTCATCAGATTACGCGGCGTAAAAACGTCACGGTTCATTTCGCGTAAAAACGTATGCGCGCGCGGCCCGTCGGTATAAAAGCGGCGTCCGTCGCCCGTCGGATCGTCAGGAAAATCCTGATCTTTGGCGATCAGGTTCACCACGTCCAGACGTAGGCCATCCACGCCGCGATCGGCCCAGAATTCACAAACCTTTTTCAGCTCGGCGCGTACGGCGGGGTTTTCCCAGTTCAGGTCGGCCTGTTCAGGCGCGAAAAGGTGTAAATAATATTGTTCGCTCTGGCTATGCCAGCGCCAGGCGCTGCCGCCAAATTTGGATTGCCAGTTATTCGGGCAGACATCCGGCGTGCCGTCGCGCCAGATGTAAAACTGACGGTATGGGCTCTCTTTGTTCAGCGCTTCGCGAAACCAGGTGTGCTGGGTAGAAGTATGGTTAAACACCATATCCAGGATGATGCGAATGCCGCGTGCTTTCGCCTGCGCGACCAGCTCGTCAAAATCATCCAGCGTGCCGTAGGTCGGGTCGATAGCCGTATAATTTGCGACGTCATAACCGTTATCCACCTGCGGCGAGATATAAAACGGCGTGAGCCAGATGGCGTCCACGCCGAGTCGCTGTAGATAGTCAAGGCGCTGCGTGACGCCGCGTAAATCGCCGGTGCCGCTGCCGGTCGTGTCCTGAAAACTTTTCGGGTAGATCTGATAAATAACGCCGTTTTGCCACCAGAGGGGGATAGTCATTGTAGTTTCCTGCAAGTACGTTGGGACGCAACTGCGCCCCGAAGAAGAATTAGACAATTTGTAATGTGCCCTGACGATGCTTACGCTGATAGATAAAGGTGGTCAGAATCACCGGGATAACGATCGCGATAACCATCGCCATCGCAAACACCTGCCAGTAAGTCGGCTGGATAGAGAGAATGCCCGGCAGGCCGCCAACGCCGATGCCGTTTGCCATTACGCCATTCAGACCACAGAGCAGACCGGCAAGGCCAGAGCCGATCATCGCGCACAGCATCGGGAAGCGATATTTGATGTTGATGCCGTACATTGCCGGTTCGGTCACCCCCAGATAGGCGGAGATCGCCGCCGGAACGGAAATTTCACGTTCATTGTGTTTACGGCTGGAGATGATGATGCCCACCACGGCGGAGGCTTGCGCGATATTCGACAGCGCAATCAGCGGCCAGACTGGCGTACCGCCCATGCTCTGAACCATCTGCATATCGATAGCGAGCGTGGTCTGGTGGACGCCGGTAATGACCAGCGGGGCATACAGGAAGCCGAACAGCGCCGCGCCTATCGGGGCGAAACTGCCGGTCATCAGATAACGTACCGCAAAGGCCACGCCGTCGCCGATCATACGACCAAAGGGGCCAATAAAGGCGTGGGCGAGAAAGACGGCCAGTATCAACGAACACACCGGGACGACGACCAGGTAGAGATAATCCGGCACGATGCGTTTCAACCGCGTTTCAATAAACCCAAGCGCCAGTCCTGCCAGTAGCGCCGGGATAACCTGCGCCTGGTAGCCTATTTTCTCAATACTAAATACGCCGAAGTTCCAGACGTCCGGCGTTTGCTGGCCCAGCAGATACGCATTCATCAACTGCGGCGACACCAGCGTTACGCCGAGCACGATACCAAGAATCGGCGTGCCGCCCATTTTTTTCACCGCCGACCAGCAGATCCCCACCGGCAGATAGAAAAAGATCGCTTCGCCGATCAACCATAAAAAATCATAAAGCGTTTTTAGCGCCGGATGCATCTGCGCCAGCGTTTGACCGTGGCTCATCGGCACATCGCCGATCACGTTACGAAAGCCTAAGATCAAACCGCCGCTGATCAACGCCGGTAGTAGCGGAAAGAAGATCTCCGCAAAGTGGGAAATTAACTGCTCATGCCACTTCATGTTCTGGCGAGCGGCTTTTTTGGCCTGCTCTTTATCAGCATACGCTTTGCCGGTGGTCTCCAGCAGCGCGTTATAGTAATCGCCAACGTCGGTGCCAATCACCACCTGAAACTGCCCGGCGTTGGTGAAACAGCCTTTAACCATCGGCAATTGTTCGATCTCTTTTGGTCGGGCGTTCGCGGGCTGGTGGAGCACAAAGCGCAGGCGAGTAATGCAGTGGCTCACCGCGGCGATGTTGTCGCGCCCGCCAACCAGGTCAATCAGCCGGTCGATATCGGCTTGTTTTACTTTGCTCATCGTAAAGCCTCATGGCAGAGGAGGTAAGTTATGGGTTGGCGCAAGAGTAGCTCTTCAACGTTGGTTTAAAAATGGGAACGTTCCCGAAACACGGCGAAGATCACAAATTACTCGTGGTATTCCGTTTAATCAGTCACTCAGGCGAGGGTAGAAGGAATGACGATCCGGCGCGGATCGCAGCGGCCATTGATCTGTTCGATCAGCTGCGAAGCCGCCTGCCGTCCGGCTTCAGCATAGCCAGGATCGACAGTGACGATCTCCGGGTGCAGGAATTTTATCAGCGGCGTGTTCCCGACGCTTGCCAGTTGCAGCGTTTCAATACGTTGCTCCTGTAAATACTTACTGGCGCCCAACGCCAGCGTATCGGTGGCGCAGACTAACGCGGTGGTATCCGGCATGATGACACTTGCCGTATGCTCATAGCCCTGCTTCATGGCAAGACCGGGCAGGGCGGCGACGGGATGAAGTTTATGTTTTTTGCAAAACGCCAGGTATGCGTCATGCCGACGTTTGCCGGTGGTAATATCGCTATGGGGAACGCCCAGAAAGCTAATGTTGCGGTGTCCCTGCTCATACAGCCGCTGCATAAGGATATGAATCGCGCCCTCGTCGTCGTAACAGACGGAGGCAAAACCTTGCGCATCTCTTGCCAGCAGCACCAGCGAAGCTTTCCAGGGGGAGATCAACTCTTCTGTGATGCCGGTAAAGCCAAACAGCACCACGCCATCAATGTTACGTCGTCTGAGCATGCCCAGATGTTCCATTACCAGCGTCGGAGAGAACTGACTTTCCATCATAATAGGGTCGTAGCCCTGTTCGTAAAACGCAGGCAGCATGGTCTGAACCGCGAGGTTTTCAGACAACGAATCAAGGCGAGTGACGATAATAGCGACCACTTTATCACTTTGTCCCCGCATCGCGCGGGCGGAGCGGGACGGGGAGAAACCGTGTTGATTCATCACCGCTTCGACACGCTCGCGGGTACGTTCGCTTACGCCGCTTTCATTGTTAAGCACGCGGGAAACGGTTGATTTCCCTACGCCGCTCAGGCGGGCGATGTCTTTGATAGTGAGCCGGTTTTGCATCCTGTTTTCCCGTGGCGTGACGCTGATGGTGATAAAAAGAGTAACTTTACTCAAGCGAAGGGCAATGGGCAAAGTCTGGTTTATCGTTGGTTTAATTACGTAACGGTATGATACCGCCATAATTGCCACAAAACTTATGGATTTATGCGTATAATCCGCGGCGCAAATTATTTACTTACCGGAGGCGACATGGACCCTGAACCCACCCCTCTCCCGCGATGGAGAACTTTCCTTTTCCGGTAAGCCTGCCTCTGCTGTCTTACCGGTGTGTAAGACAGTGACACAATAACGTCCCTGTTTTTATTTAAACATTGCTCATCGGGCAAAGCTTTGCCGCGCCTGAAGAATTTTCTGCGCCTGACTTCGGCGCGGAGGGATTACCTATGCTAAAAACCATTACCCGCCAGCTTTTTGCCCGGCTTAATCGTCATTTGCCTTATCGTCTGGTTCACCGCGATCCGCTGCCCGGCGCGCAGACCGCGGTAAATGCGACTATCCCGCCTTCGCTGAGCGAGCGCTGTCTGAAAGTCGCGGCAATGGAGCAGGAGACTCTCTGGCGCGTTTTTGATACGCACCCGGAGGGATTAAACGCCGCCGAAGTGACGCGCGCGCGTGAAAAGCATGGCGAAAACCGCCTTCCGGCACAGAAACCCTCGCCGTGGTGGGTGCATCTGTGGGTATGTTATCGCAATCCTTTCAACATCTTACTCACGATTCTTGGCGGCATTTCTTATGCCACGGAGGATCTGTTTGCCGCAGGCGTTATCGCCCTGATGGTCGGTATCTCAACACTGCTGAATTTTGTGCAGGAAGCGCGCTCGACGAAAGCGGCGGACGCGCTAAAAGCGATGGTGAGCAATACCGCTACCGTACTGAGGGTTATTAATGAAAATGGCGAAAACGCCTGGCTGGAATTACCCATCGATCAACTGGTGCCCGGCGATATTATTAAACTGGCGGCGGGGGATATGATCCCGGCGGATTTACGGATTATCCAGGCGCGCGATCTGTTTGTCGCCTAGGCGTCGCTGACCGGCGAATCTCTGCCGGTCGAGAAAGTCGCCACGACGCGTGAGCCCCGGCAAAATAACCCGCTTGAGTGCGACACGCTGTGCTTTATGGGGACGAACGTCGTGAGCGGAACGGCGCAGGCCGTGGTGATGGCGACCGGCGCCGACACCTGGTTTGGTCAATTGGCGGGGCGCGTGTCGGAACAAGATAACGAGCAGAACGCTTTCCAGAAAGGAATTAGCCGCGTCAGTATGTTGCTGATCCGCTTTATGCTGGTCATGGCGCCGGTAGTACTGATTATTAATGGTTACACGAAAGGTGACTGGTGGGAAGCGGCGCTATTTGCGCTCTCGGTCGCGGTAGGACTCACCCCGGAAATGTTGCCGATGATCGTCACCTCTACCCTCGCGCGCGGGGCGGTGAAGCTCTCGAAACAGAAAGTTATCGTGAAGCACCTTGATGCGATTCAGAACTTCGGCGCGATGGATATTCTGTGCACCGATAAAACCGGCACATTGACGCAGGACAAAATTGTGCTGGAAAATCATACGGATATTTCTGGTAAGCCCAGCGAGCATGTACTGCATTGCGCCTGGCTGAACAGCCATTATCAGACCGGTCTAAAAAATTTACTGGATACGGCGGTCCTGGAGGGAGTAGACGAAACCGCCGCGCGTCAGCTCTCCGGACGCTGGCAGAAAATCGATGAGATCCCGTTTGATTTTGAGCGTCGCCGGATGTCGGTGGTGGTCGCCGAAGATTCGAACGTGCATCAACTGGTCTGCAAAGGCGCGTTACAGGAGATCCTGAACGTGTGTACTCAGGTGCGCCACAACGGCGATATTGTGCCGCTGGACGACAATATGCTGCGCCGGGTGAAACGCGTTACCGACACGCTGAACCGTCAGGGGCTACGCGTGGTCGCCGTCGCGACCAAATACCTGCCTGCGCGTGAGGGCGATTACCAGCGTATCGATGAATCTGACCTGATCCTGGAAGGGTATATCGCTTTTCTCGATCCGCCGAAAGAGACCACCGCGCCGGCGCTGAAAGCGCTGAAGGCGAGCGGAATTACGGTGAAAATTCTCACCGGCGACAGCGAGCTGGTAGCGGCGAAAGTTTGCCATGAGGTTGGGCTGGATGCGGGCGATGTCGTTATTGGCAGTGATATTGAAGGGTTAAGCGACGACGCGCTGGCGGCGCTGGCCGCCCGTACGACGTTGTTTGCGCGTCTGACGCCGATGCATAAAGAGCGCATCGTCACTTTGCTCAAACGCGAGGGGCATGTGGTCGGTTTTATGGGCGACGGGATTAACGATGCTCCGGCGTTGCGGGCGGCGGATATTGGTATCTCGGTAGATGGCGCGGTGGACATCGCCCGTGAGGCGGCCGATATTATCCTGCTGGAAAAGAGCCTGATGGTGCTGGAAGAAGGCGTCATTGAAGGTCGTCGTACTTTTTCTAATATGTTGAAATATATCAAGATGACGGCCAGCTCAAATTTCGGTAACGTGTTTAGCGTGCTGGTGGCGAGTGCCTTTTTGCCGTTCCTGCCAATGCTGCCGCTGCACTTGCTGATTCAAAACCTGCTGTACGATGTATCCCAGGTGGCGATTCCGTTTGATAATGTCGATGAAGAACAAATTCAAAAGCCGCAGCGCTGGAATCCGGCTGATTTGGGGCGCTTTATGGTCTTTTTCGGTCCGATCAGCTCGATTTTCGACATTTTGACCTTTTGTCTGATGTGGTGGGTATTTCATGCGAATACGCCAGAAACGCAAACCTTGTTCCAGTCCGGCTGGTTTGTGGTGGGATTACTGTCGCAAACGCTGATTGTGCATATGATCCGTACCCGTCGTCTGCCGTTTATTCAAAGTCGCGCCGCCTGGCCGCTGATGGCGATGACATTGTTGGTGATGGTGGTGGGAGTCTCGTTGCCGTTTTCGCCGCTGGCGTCTTACCTGCAGTTGCAGGCGCTGCCGTTAAGCTATTTCCCGTGGCTGATTGCTATTCTGGCGGGCTATATGACGTTAACCCAGTTAGTGAAAGGGTTTTACAGCCGACGTTATGGCTGGCAGTAAACACTTTCGTCGGGGATTCGCCAGCGTGCTTAATCCCCGATATCGCTAACCAGGCCAGATGCCCGTAAAGCTCGACAAGTTTAACGCGATCGGCTTTATCTTTAAATTTCAGGGCTTATTCAAGCAACTGTAGAATGCTATATGCAGGCATAAAAAAGAGGAATGTCCAGCTAAGTTTGTAAAATACATTCTCTGCCCCCGAGCCAGAACGAGAGGAGGAGATGTCCCACCGCCGGATATGTTTTGCAGATATGCGACGAAAGCGGCGAATATAGCTAATGCAATAAACTAAGTAAGGAGGAATCGCTAAGGCGGCAGTGGGTTTAGGAAACATAAGGGTAAGCAATATGGCTGCGACAATGAAGCATAAAAAGACTATCTTCGCGGTAGATTCTATCTGTTTTAATTCCTGGCGTACGCTTTCAGCATGCTTCTCTTGCCAGCGACGGAGCGTGCTGTTGCTAAATCCATATTCTTCGCACAACGCCTTATTCGGTACGCCGTTTTTCGACTGTTGCAGAAAATCGGCTATTTGTTCCTCGGTAAAACGCGATCTTACCATTGCCGCCTCTCCATGGCTGTTGGTGCCCCGAACCGGGCAAACTTGCGCCGCCCGGCGGGGATAACGTCCGGCGCTTAGCGACGAACAGCGATCGCTTCAATCTCAATTTTCACGTCTTTCGGCAGACGGGCAACTTCCACGCAGGAACGCGCCGGGAAGGTGGCGTTGTGCTCGGTGAAGAAGGCTTCGTAGGTGGCGTTGACGGTCGCGAAATCGTTCAGGTCTTTCACGAATACGGTCGTTTTCACAATGTCGCCTACTTTCAGGCCAGCGGCTTCCACGATAGCTTTAACGTTTTCCAGCGACTGACGTGCCTGAGCGGATACGTCTTCCGCTACGGCACCGGTTTTCGGATCGACCGGGATCTGACCGGAAGTGATTACCATGCTACCCAGGTCAACGCCCTGTACGTATGGGCCGATTGCTGCTGGTGCATTTTCCGTCGCAATAGTTTTGCTCATGATTTCTCCTGAATTACAGCGGTAATAGAATGTCCCCGCTCATTATAGGGAGTCGGGATCTCATAACCAACCCAAATTAGTTGGCCAGCACCACATAATGCGAAAACTCTTTTTCACAGTATTTGCATTTGAGGGCGATATCATTGGCGCGTTTTTTCACTGCAAAGCTGGAGGATACCGGTTCCGCGTGGCTGATGCAGTTGCTGTTCGGGCAAACCAGCACATTATTAATACGCTCTGGCAGGCTGGGGCGTGATTTCCCGACTACGTCGTAGTTGTCGATGCGGTTAACGGTGGCCTGCGGCGCGTACAGAGCAAGTTGGTTAATCTGCTCATCGGTGAGGAAGGTGTTTTCTATTTTGATTAAGTCTTTACGCCCCATCTCGCCAGACGGGAGATTCAGACCGATAGTGATTCGCTGATCGGTCTCGGTCAATTTAAACAGACTCAGCAGTTTAAAGCCTACCTGCGCAGGGATATGGTCAATCACGGTGCCGCATTTAATGGCTTCAACCTGCAGTTTGTTATCGTGTGTCATCGCTTTTCTCCCTTACAGACTCAGTTCGCTATTCAGTACCAATGCCAGTAACGCCTGGCGAGCGAAAATACCGTTGCCCGCCTGTTGGAAGTACCAGGCGTGTGGCGTTTTATCCACATCCGTGGTGATTTCATCAATCCGCGGCAGCGGGTGCAGTACTTTCATATTTTCACGCGCGCCGTTCAGGTCGCTGGCGCGCAGAACAAACTGCGCCTTCACATTGGCGTACTCCGACGGGTCGAGACGCTCTTTCTGTACGCGAGTCATATAGAGGATGTCGACGTCGGCCATGACCTCTTCAATAGAACCATGCAGGCTCCAGGCCATCCCTTTTTCATCCAGCATATCCAGAATGTACTGCGGCATCGCCAGCGCGTCCGGCGCGATAAAATAAAAACGGTTGCCGCTAAATTTCGCCAGCGCCTGGGTTAGCGAATGCACGGTGCGGCCATATTTCAGATCGCCGACCATCGCGATATGCAGGTTATCCAGACGGCCCTGCGTTTCCTGGATGGTGAACAGATCCAACAGGGTTTGCGTCGGATGCTGATTCGAACCGTCGCCCGCATTGAGCACCGGCACCTGACCGGAAAACTCCGTCGCCAGACGTGCCGCGCCTTCTTGCGGATGGCGCATCACAATCGCGTCCACGTAAGTGCTAATCACTGAGATCGTGTCGGCTAACGTTTCTCCTTTTTTCCCCAGCGACGTGTTGGCGCTGTCGGAGAAGCCCACTACGCTGGCACCCAGGCGATGCATTGAAGTTTCAAACGACAGGCGGGTACGCGTGGAGGCTTCGAAAAAGCAGCTGGCGATCACTTTATGTTTCAAAAGCTCCGGCTGCGGGTTGGCTTTTAATTTCGCCGCCGTCGCCAGTACCAGATTAAGATCGTCGCGGCTGAGGTCGTTTATGGAAATGATATGTTTTTGATATAGCGGGTTAGCCATGTTTATCTCCTGACGCCTGGGCAAAAAAAAGCCCCTCAATTGAGGGGCTTGGTATTGGTTTTCAACGGAAAGAAAAACGGCAGGCCTGCGTCTTTTTTCAGACGCGGTAAGACAGAATGTCGTACACACTGAACCATGCTTCCTCCCGGCAAATTGTCCGCGATTATACTCAGCTCTGTTTTGGGATCAAGCGAATTAATGCATGATTTACTTGTCGCAAACGGTTCTTATGAATTTAAATTCATTTTAAGCAAATAATTAATTTGTTTGTGTACCAGCGCCGTGCGCTGAACGACCCGCGGTGCGACCCAGACAATACTGCTACCGGCAACGACGCCGAGAATTTCCGGCAATGCGTGGTAATCCAGAATTCTCGCGACGGCGCGACCATAACCTGCCGCCGTATGGATAAGGATAAATTCGCTATTATGTTCAACGCTAACGACCATTTCGGCTATTGAACGTCCGGCATCCGGCGAAGGACGCCGCTGGGGATTTACGGAATAAATCTTTTGTCCCTTCGTATTTCTGATTTTTATTGCGCCCAGCAGTTTGAGCAGGCGCGAAACCGTAGACTGACTGATACCTTCAAATCCCTCATTTTGTAAATCGCGGCGAATCTCCTCCTGGGACAGGTAACTTTTTTCACTAATCAGGCGCTGACAAACCGCCAGTTGCTGTTGTTCTTTGGCGGAGTAATCATCGTATTCCTTCATAAATGCACCTTATCTTTATTATTAATATCAACGGACTGGCGAAATTCATCACATTTGTCACATTGATTGCGGATCAATCGGGCGGTTTTGCAGGAAAATGAGAAGCCGATCAAAAAAGGTGACGGCGTGCCTGATGGCGCTGTGCTTATCAGTCCTGTCGGATAAGACGCGTCGCCATCTGGCTCGTTACATCATCGCTCCGATGCTCAGTACCGCCATATTCAGCAATGTCAGGATCAGTAACAGCGGCGCGACCCATTTCAGATAGCGAACATAGGGAACCCGCGCGATCGCCAGACCGCCCATGACCACGGCGGAGGTGGGCGTGACCAGGTTCACAATCCCGGAGGCCGACTGGTAGGCGGTTACGACCAAATCCCGCTGTACGTGGGCAAAATCCGCTAACGGCGCCATAATGGGCATCGTCAATACGGCAAGACCGGAAGAGGAGGGCACCAGGAAGGAAAGCAATACTTCCAGCCAGTAGGTTACGTTTATGAAAATAGTGGTAGAGAGGCCGGAAACCAGACTTTCCGCGCTGTGCAAAATGGTGTGGGTAATCATACCGTTATCCATGACCACCACAATGCCGCGCGCGATACCAATAATTAGCGCCACGCCGAGTAAATCCCGCGCGCCGTCAATAAAGGTACTGGTGAACGCTTCCTCGCCCATCCGCGTTATCACGCCAACGATAATCGCCGCCGCCAGAAAGACGCCGGAGATTTCCGCCATCCACCAGCCGAGAACCGCCACGCCGTAAATCATCACCGCGAAAGAGGCGGCGAAGATCAGCAGCACCCATTTCCGGGTAGCCGTAAACTCCAGCAGTGTATTCGCGATTGCCGAGAAATGAGCGCGATTTTCCTCCATTTTATCCGCCACGATAGAAAGCTCAGGATGGGCGCGGACTTTGCGCGCATAGCGCATTACCCAAAACACGCACAGTACGTAGCCGACAATTAACAGCAGTACTCGCATCAGCATTCCCTGAGTAAAAGGGATGCCGGCGGCGTTGGCGGCAATGACCGTGGCGAAAGGGTTAATGGTCGAACCGAGCGTGCCTATCCCTGCGCCGAGCAGTACGGTTGCCGCCGCCACTAACGGATCGAAGCGGGCCGCCATCATGACCGGCACCAGCAGCGTGTAGAAGGGCAACGACTCCTCCGCCATGCCATAGATAGTGCCGCCTGCGGCGAACAGCGCCATCAGAATGGGGATCATCCACTCATCTTTGCCGTTGAGTTTGATCGTTACCCGTTCAATACCGGCATCAATCGCCCCCGTTTTATTCACCACCCCCAGAAAGCCGCCGATAATCAAGACAAACAGCGCGACGTCAATGGCGCCGGCGGTGTAGGTTTCGTGATTATAGAGGCCGTCAATCGGCGCCAGTAAAACAGCGGTAATCCCTTGCGGATGCGCGTCCACGGGAGCATACGTTCCCGCCACCGGCACCTCTTTTCCCAGCGTGGCGTTCATCGCCATTTGGTATTTTCCCGCCGGCACAATCCAGGTCATCACTGCGACCAGGGCAATAAGAATAAACAGGATGGTATAAGCGGTGGGAAATTTAAATTTACCCATGATGTTCTCTCCTGATATCACGGATATGCGCCGCAAGGGCGCATATCCTGTGGGATTAGTCGCCGAGCGTCGCCACCATGACCGCTTTGATGGTGTGCATCCGGTTTTCCGCTTCATCGAAGACTATCGAGCCTGCGGACTCGAACACCTCTTCCGTGACCTCCAGTCCTTTCAGGCCGTAAGCCATTTCGATTTCGCGTCCTACTTTGGTGTGCTCGTTATGGAAGGCGGGTAGGCAGTGCATAAACTTCACATCAGGATTACCGGTAGCGTTTACCACCTGCTGGTTGACCTGATATGGCGTCATCAGACTGACGCGCTCCGCCCAGGCTTCTTTGGGCTCTCCCATCGAGACCCAGACGTCGGTATAGAGGAAATCCACACCGTGAACGCCATCTTCAACGCTCTCCGTTAAGGTGATACGAGCGCCGGTAACGCTGGCGATTTCCCGGCACTGTGCGACCAGCGCGGCATCAGGCCAGAAGGACTTTGGCGCTATCAGGCGGATATCCATGCCCATCTTCGCCGCGCCCACCATCAGCGAGTTGCCCATGTTGTTGCGCGCGTCGCCCAGGTAGGCGAAGCTCAGTTCCGGCAGCGTTTTACCCGGCGCATGTTCCAGCATGGTCATTAGATCGGCCAGGATCTGTGTGGGGTGAAATTCATCGGTCAGGCCGTTCCAGACGGGAACGCCCGCGTATTCCCCCAGCTCTTCCACAATGTGTTGACCAAAACCGCGATATTCGATGCCGTCATACATCCGCCCCAGGACGCGAGCAGTATCTTTCATGGACTCTTTATGGCCGATCTGCGAGCCGCTTGGGCCGAGATAAGTCACCTGCGCGCCCTGGTCGAAAGCGGCGACTTCAAACGCGCATCGGGTGCGGGTAGAGGTTTTTTCAAAAATCAGCGCGATGTTTTTGCCGATCAGTGTTTGCTTTTCGCATCCGGCTTTTTTTGCGGCTTTCAGCTCAATAGCCAGATCGATGAGGTGTTGGATTTCCGCCGGGGTGTAGTCAAGCAGCTTCAAAAAGTTACGATTTTTCAGTGAAATAACCATTACAATATCCTTGTTAAAATGAATTGCCTGATGGCGCTGCGCTTATCCGGCCCACGGTTATGCGCGCTCTGTAGGCCGAATAAGGCGGAAGCCGCCATCCGGTAAAAAGCCTTATGCGTCAACGTCGGCGGTTTCACACCGAATCAAAGTACCTTTCTCGCCCGCGAGAATGGCTTGCCCATCCGCCAGCGAGCCGATTCCGGCAATGCCGCGGCAATGGCTGACAAACTCAGCGCAGGCGGTCACTTTCGGGCCCATCGAACCGGCGTCGAACTGCATTTCACGAAGCAGCTCCGGCGTAACCTGCGCCAGCGGGCGTTGGGTGGGCTTGCCCCAGTCGAGATACACCGCGTCGGCATCGGTCAGAATGAGCAGCGCGTCGGCGTGAATTTGGCTGGCAAGCAGGGCGGCGGACAGATCTTTGTCGATCACCGCCTCGATACCGTGGTAGACATCGGCTTTTTCCACGACCGGCACGCCGCCGCCGCCGTTACAGATAACCAGGTGATCGCGGCTAATCAGCGCGCGGATGGCATCGTTTTCCACAATGCGTTTCGGCTGCGGGGAGGGCACAACGCGGCGGAAGGCGTTACCGTCGGCTTTGAATACCCAGCCCTTTTCTGCCTGTAACGCACGGGCTTGCGCTTCGTCGTAAATGGGGCCGATATATTTGGTTGGATTGAGGAATGCCGGGTCGTTGGCATCGACTTCGACCTGGGTGAGCAGGACGCTGATTTCACGCTCCGGCAGATGATTCTTCAGCGCCTGTTGCAGCATGTAGCCAATCATGCCCTGGCTTTCCGCACCGAGAATATCGAGCGGGTAGGGTGTAACGTTAGCGTAGGCGCTATTTTGTAGCGCCAGCAGTCCTACCTGTGGGCCGTTGCCGTGCACTAACACCACGCGCCATTGCCGCGTAAGCTGGGCGATGGTTCTGGCCGCCAGTTCGATATTTTTACGCTGAATATCAGCCTCCAGCGGTTCGCCGCGTTTGAGCAGCGCATTGCCGCCCAGCGCGACGACCAGTGTGCGTTTGTTTTCCATAACGTCTCCTTTAAATACCATCGCGTTCCAGTGGACAGCTCATGCAGCGTGCGCCTCCGCGCCCGCGACCCAGTTCATCGCCGGGAATGGGAAGGACGGTAATGCCGGCTTTGTCGTATTTTTCGTTGGTCCAGATGTTGCGCTCATAGCCCACCACCACGCCGGGACGTAGGGTGAGCACGTTATTGGCGTCATTCCACTGTTCGCGCTCAGCTTCAAATGCGTCGCCGCCAGTGGTGATTAAGCGCACCTGATCGATGCCAAGCGCTGTTTCAAGAGCATGAACCAGCGTGCTCTCCTGGGTTCGTTTCAGACCGCCGCGTCCGTCTGGCGTCAGCGTCCAGCACTGAACGTCCGGGCGAACGACTTCCGGATAGACGGAGAAGGTGTCGATATCAATGTGGGTCATGACGGTGTCAAGGTGCATGCAGGAGCGATGTTTTGGCAGTTCAACGGCAATGACGCGTTCCGCCTGACGATGTTTAAACAATGCCTGCGCCAGGAACTCGACACCCTGCGGCGTAGTACGTTCAGACATACCGATCAACACCGCGCCGCGGCCAATCACCAGCACATCGCCGCCCTCTAAAGTGGCGTGGTCGTAATTAATGTCCTCGTCGCCGAAATATTTAATGAAATCACCGTCTGCGAATTGTGGATGCCAGCGATAAATAGCACGTAAATTATTCGTTTCACGTTGGCGTGCAGGTTTCGCCATGGGGTTAATTGAGACGCCGTTATATATCCAGCAGGACGTGTCACGGGTAAATAGGTGATTCGGTAATGGCTTCATAATAAAGTCATTAATATCGTGAGTATCGACCACCATATTTTTTATGGAGGCGGGGATTTCGCCGTAAGTTAAACCGCCGCTTAAATGGCGAGCCAGTTCACGGTGCGGCATATCCGCCAGCCAGGCGCGAATATCTGCGGCAAAGGTGGGCCCAAGGCGATAATCGGAAATTTGCGTATCCAGTAGCCAGGCTTTAGCGTCAGCCACATCCAGCGTTTGGGTGAGCAGGTCGGTTAACAGCAACACTTCTATCCCTTGCTGGCGCAGCGTGTTGGCAAAAATGTCATGCTCTTCGCCAGCGCGCTCTACGGATAATACATCGTCAAAAAGTAATTCCTGACAATTTGAAGGGGTAAGTCTTTTTAGGCTGAGATTGGGACGATGCAACATTACGCTGCGTAATTGACCGATTTCAGAACCGACAAAATGCTTTTCCATCATTATACCTTTTACATAATTTCAAGAATAAAGAAGGAGTGGCTGCAAATATTTAGCGTGCTTGCAGTCGCGGCGTTTCAGTTAAATTCGGGAGCAATGATTGAATTTTATTTGGGTTGTTAATGTGATGAGATTCACATCAATTAAGGAGTGCTATTTTTCTTACTTAATATATGAGCCGGGTCAAATAAATTGTAAAAACAATAAAGAGTTAAATGAATTACTATGCAGCTATATGGTTTGTTATTTTTTATTGTTAATTATTTGTTTGTTATATTGAATGATATATAAATCTTAACTCATTGAAAATAAAGTGATTATTTTTAAGAATTGCATAACTATGCGTGAGGGGGATTTTATTATCGGGAATATTTAAATAATTTAAAAATAACTATGGATATAGAAGTCATTTATGCAGGGAGAGCGAATTGTGATCGCTAAAACGTTTTTATGTTAACGCCTTTAATATCAAAGCGTTGTTAGTGATGGCAATTTGGCGCCGCTGGGGTTTATGCATAGGAGCTGCATAAAGTTGGGTGAACTATTAACAATATATAAACACCGCTGGCTATAAACATGCGCTGGCGCAAAATCGATGAGAGTAAGGGTAGTATGGCAGCCATTTTTCTCGTATAAAGAGAAATATAAAACGCTGTTTTAACTAAGGGGGTGCGATGATTATTGGCAATATTGAACATCTGGAGGCCTGGCTGCCGACGGCGTTACGGCAGGCGATTGAGCACGTCAACGCGCATGTCACGGCAACGACCGCGCCAGGTAAGTATGACATTGACGGCGACAGGCTGTTTTATATGATTTCTGAAAATATGACGGAGCCGGGCGAATCGCGCAGCGCAGAGTATCACGCCCGTTATCTTGATATTCAGATTGTGCTACAAGGTCAGGAAGGGATGGCATTCAGTACCCGGCCTGCGGGAACGCCGCACACGGACTGGCTGGCGGATAAAGACATTGCATTTTTACCGACGAGCGTCGACGAGAAAACCGTCGTCCTGAACGAAAGTGACTTTGTGGTGTTTTATCCCGGCGAAGTGCATAAGCCCCTGTGTGCGGTGGGAGAACCGGCGCGGGTACGTAAAGCGGTTGTGAAAATGCTGATAGCGTAATGTTTTTATGCCGGATGGCGGCGCCTGCACGTTGCGATTTTGTAGGCCAACCGCCATCCGGCATCATAACGACATTATTTAGACAGCGTCGCTACCATTACCGCTTTGATGGTATGCATTCGGTTTTCCGCTTCATCAAAGACAATGCTGGCCGCAGACTCAAAAACCTCGTCGGTCACTTCCATCCCGCCATGTAAACCGTACTCTTCGGCCATTTTTTTGCCGAGCGTGGTTTCGTCATCATGGAACGCAGGCAGACAATGCAGGAACTTAACCTGCGGATTGCCGGTTAAGGCCATCATCTGGCTGTTGACCTGATAATCACGCAGCAGGGCAATACGCTCCGCCCATTTCTCTTTAGGTTCGCCCATAGAGACCCAAACATCGGTATAGATAAAATCCGCGCCTTTTACGCCCGAGGCGATATCTTCGGTCAGGGTGATGGCGCCGCCGTTCTTTTTCGCCATGGCGCTGCACTCCGCCACTAACGCGGCTTGCGGCCAGCAGGCTTTTGGCGCGACCAGACGGAGATCCAATCCTGTTAACGCGGCGGCTTCCAGCATGGAGTTACCCATGTTATTACGCGCGTCTCCGGCATAGACCAACGTCATCTCGTTAAAGGCTTTACCCGGCAGATGTTCCTGCATGGTGAGCAGATCCGCCAGTAATTGCGT
This sequence comes from Salmonella sp. 32100201201700099SM, assembly GCF_017572645.1. Taxonomy (NCBI): domain Bacteria; kingdom Pseudomonadati; phylum Pseudomonadota; class Gammaproteobacteria; order Enterobacterales; family Enterobacteriaceae; genus Salmonella; species Salmonella sp. 32100201201700099SM. The sequence continues at coordinate 270,197 of NZ_JAGERQ010000002.1, forward strand.
TGGGTGATACTCATCGGTTAAACCGTTCCATACCGGCACACCGGAATATTCAGCCAGCGTTTCGACGATCTCCTGGCCATATCCTCGATACTGAATACCGTCAAACATCCGGCCCAGGACGCGGGCAGTATCTTTGATGGACTCTTTATGGCCGATCTGGCTCCCGCTGGAACCCAGGTACGTCACGCGCGCCCCCTGATCGTATGCGGCAACTTCGAAAGAGCATCGTGTCCGGGTCGAGTCTTTTTCGAAGATGAGCGCAATATTCTTACCCACCAGCTTTTGTTCTTCTTTACCGTTTTTCTTATCGGCTTTCAGTTTGGCGGCAAGCTGCAACAGAGCAGTGAGTTCACTGGCGGTGAAATCAAGTAACTTTAAAAAAGGTTTTTGGTAAAACGTAGACATACTTCCCTCACATGGCTTAGGCTTCTCATTGAATTAAAATTCACTTTATATGGATGATTATTCATTTGCAACCCTGTTTGATAAAACTTTTCTCGATAAGGTGGAGGCAACGTCGGCGGTATGTGACAATAAGAGTATCGGCAGGACATCTATGAGGAACGAGCTATGGCAAACCCGGAATTACTGGAAGAGCAGCGTGAAGAAACTCGGTTAATTATTGAAGAGTTACTTGAGGATGGCAGCGATCCGGATGCGCTGTACACTATCGAGCATCACCTTTCCGCTGACGATTTCGAAACGTTGGAAAAAGCCGCGGTAGAAGCCTTTAAACTCGGCTATGAAGTGACGGAGCCGGAAGAGCTGGAAGTGGAAGAGGGCGATACGGTTATTTGTTGCGACATCCTCAGCGAGTGCGCGTTGAACGCCGAACTCATCGACGCTCAGGTTGAGCAACTGATGAACCTGGCGGAAAAATATGATGTTGAATACGACGGCTGGGGAACCTATTTCGAAGACCCTAATGGCGAAGAGGGTGATGACGACGATTATGTCGATGAAGATGACGACGGCGTGCGTCACTAAAGCTGTATAGTATGACGGTACGGCAGCGTCTGCTGTCGTATTTTTTTAACAGGTTACGTATGAATTACCCGCAAATACTCTCTCCGGTGCTTAATTTCCTGCATTGCCCGACGCCGCAGGCGTGGATTGTCCAGGCCCGCGATCCGCAAAATCTTCCTCTTCTGCTTACCGATCACCTGATCTGCGAACTGAAGGCTGCGCAAACCGCGTTGCTGTTAGTGCGTAAATATGTCGCCGATAAATCGGGCGCCGACGCGCTGCTCGCCTGGCTGCAACCTTACGAGGCGTTCGCGTTTCGTCAGGGGCCGGAGCCGGATTTTGTTGCCCTGCATAGACAGATTAGCAAAAGCGCCATGCCGCAAACTGATGACCCCTGGGGACGTCAGCTTATTGACCGTATGGTGTTATTGATTAAAGAGGAGTTGCACCATTTTTGGCAGGTACGCGAGGTCATGCAGGCCAGAAACATTCCTTATGTGAAAATCACCGCCAGCCGCTACGCGAAAGGAATGTTGAAAGCGGTACGCACGCACGAACCGCTCACCTTAATTGATAAGCTGATTTGCGGGGCGTATATCGAAGCCCGCTCCTGCGAACGTTTTGCCGCTCTGGCGCCCAGGCTGGATGAGGATTTACAGACGTTTTATCTCTCGCTTCTGCGCTCCGAAGCGCGGCATTATCAGGATTACCTGGCGCTGGCGCAGCAGATTTCCGCCGAGGACATTTCTGCGCGCGTGCGCTATTTTGGCGAGGTGGAAGCTGACCTTATCTTGTCGCCAGACCGCGAGTTTCGTTTTCATAGCGGCGTGCCAGCCGCCGGATAAAGGGTAAAATTAAAGATTAGCGTTTTTATCTTTTACGCTATCGCCACCTGCGTGGTCATTCCGCCCGGCATCAAGCTGCTGGCGAGCAGGAAAGGTCATTTTCATGATATTCTGTCCTGAGTAAAGCCTGCCCTGCGGCAGGCAAAAAGAACTCACTCAGTGTTATATTCCCGAAAGGTGACCGTGAACAATGCCATTATTGCATCATCACTACGGGTTCTTGTGTTGAAATAGTTACTGTTTCACGCCTTTTGACGCTTCAGAGCAGGTCTTGCCAACAAAGGTTTGTTTAATTTTGTTGATGGAGGTTGTTTTATTACCTCCTGCATCGACATCCGATTTCATGGTCATCGCAAATTCTGTATCGCTTATTTTCGTCGTTTCTACAATAGAGTGCGATTTGACATCAGGATTATTACAGACAGTCTCATTGATCAGTTTGGTATCCGTACTTTCTACAAATGTTGTCGTGCAACCGCCTGCACTGGTAGAAAACCCCTTCACCATTTTTTTAGAAACTTCAGACATTTTAGGGGTATAACACATAAGCGTCGCTATGCCCGAATTTTTTTCATCCATTAATACTTCTTTTGTATCTGGATTGATGGTGCGCATTTCTATATTTTCCATTTTCCATTCGCCGGGCTGTATATCTAATGCATATACATTAGAGATACTAATAAACATAGCGGGGAAAACAATTGCTGATAATAGGCGTTTCATTTATAACTTCCTTGAATAATAAATGATTCCCGGATAACAGGATGTTTCCGGGATTACTTATATCAGCAAAAATAATACCTGGCGAGGATAAATAAACGCCTGGTTTTCAGAGATCCTTTAACATCCTCACTTCGCAATCGACATGTCCGGTGCAGCCGAGCGGTTCGCTAATATGTTCAAATCCTAAACGTTCGTATAGCGCAATCGCCTCGCGTAAAAAAGCCGTTGTTTCCAGATAGCAGCGTTTAAAACCCTGTTCACGGGCATGATCCAGCGCCATCAGCGCCAGCTTTTTCGCCAGCCCCTGGCCACGAATCACCGGTAAAAAATACATTTTTTGCAGTTCACAAATGTCTGGTTCGCTACAGGATAACGGCGCCACGCCGCCGCCGCCCACCACACAACCGTTTTGCTCTACCACCCAGTAGGCCGCGCCCGCTTGGCTATAAACCTGATACAGTTCATCCAGATTGGGGTCGGCAACGGTATAACCTTTATCGGCGGTAAGTCCGTATTCCGCTGAAACCTGACGGATGACACGGGCAATAGCGGCATTGTCGGCGGTAGTGATTCGGCGCACCGTGAGCGTTGGCGAGGCGACATTATTCATAATATGGCTCAATTTTTAAAATTTATTTATAGATTACTTTAATACCACCGTCTTGAGTCACGCGCAAGGAGATCCTGAATCAGACAAAATAAAAGGCGGAAAAATTAAACAAAAATAGTATCGTAGTCAAATCAGTAACGATTTACTGGTTTTTATTATTAATTCTAATAGATTGTAATTCAGGGATATGATTCATGAATAACGTTATCAGTAGTAAAGATAACCATAATCACACGTTGGTGTTTACAGGCAAGGGCGGAAAGTATTTTGTTATTTGCCTTGTGAATTTCTTGTTGACGTGTATCACGTTTGGAATCTATGCGCCGTGGGCGATGGTGAAATGTCGACGTTATATTTATACTAATATGACGCTAAACAATCAGCCTTTTGCTTACAAAGCCACGGGCGGCGCATTATTTATTAGTGTGTTGTTAGTTTTTATTATTTATATTGTTAGCCTCTCTCTTATTGAACACGGTCATCCCGGTCTCGGTTTTACGCTATTCGGCTTATTAATTGCGATTATTCCTTTTATGGCGGTGAAAGGATTACAGTATCAGGCGATGATGACTTCGCTTAATGGCGTACATTTTGGATTCCAGTGTTCCATGCGGCGCGCATGGTGGTACATGTTCGCTCTCCCGGTACTCCTGATGGTGGCGCTTTATATTGTTCTTTACATTATCTCACTGGTAACCATCGCCGTCGGCGGTTTAGTGTTCAATATCGTTTTTCTCGGTTTGCTGGCTATTATTGGGATAGGGGTCATTAACGGTATTACCTACAGCAAATGGATGACCTTGTTTGGCAATGGCGCAAACTTTGGCATTCATCGTTTCTCGATTCAGGTTAATGTTAAAACGTGCATCAGAGGGTGCGTGTTGGCAATGTTGACCCTTTTCCCTTTTGCTGTCGTGATTGGTTATCTAATCGCGCCGGTGTTCACCGACATGATTCTTTTGAGTATGATGGGGAATGCGCAGGCAGGAGGGGCGCTTATTCTGCAATATTATGGCCAGATAATGGCATGTTATTTCCTCTATTTTCTCGCGATTATTGTGGTAACCAGTTACTTATATGTGGCGTTACGCAACCTGTTTTTAAACAATTTGTCACTGGCGAACGATTCGATTCGTTTTCATTCCTCTGTCACTGCACACGGTATGCTGTGGCGGTTACTGGTGGTGTTTGTGATTTCCGGCGTGACCTTAGGGCTGGCTTATCCGTGGTTGAAAATTTGGCTGGTGAGCTGGCTGGCGCAGAATACACAGGTCCAGGGCGATCTGGATTCGCTTGAGTTAACCAATGATGAGAAGCCGCTGGAAAACAGCCCGCTAATGTGGATTTCTCGTGGCATCATGCCTTACTTCCCGTTTATCTGATGTAAAAAGGCCGACGTTTACGTCGGCCCATAATTCATGTTGTCGGATGGCGGCGTGAATGCCTTATCCGGCCTACCGATCGCGCCATGTCAATAAGCGAACGTGTAGGCCTGGTAAGCGAAGCGCCATCAGGCTTTCAGATTACAGCGCGCTAATAACCGCCTGCTGCTCAATCAGCTTCGCTTTGGCTTCTGCATAACCGTCCAGCTTCTCACGCTCTTTGGCGATCACCGCTTCCGGCGCGCGGGCAACGAAACCTTCGTTGGACAGTTTGCCTTCGATACGGGCAATCTCGCCTTCGATTTTCGCCACTTCTTTCGCCAGACGCGCCAGCTCATCTTCTTTGTTGATGAGACCCGCCATCGGGATCAGCAGTTCGGCACCGTCGATGATTTTGGTCACGGAAACCGGACCTTTGTCATCGGCTGGCAGCACGGTGATGCTTTCCAGACGCGCCAGGTTCAGCAGGAAGCTACGGTTGTCGTTAACACGACGAACGGCTTCTTCACTACAGCCGCGCAGCAGCAGTTCCAGCGGTTTGCCCGGGGCGATGTTCATTTCCGCACGAATGTTACGTACGGCAACGATCGCCTGCTTCAGCCACTCGGTATCGGCCAACGCGGCTTCATCCACCTGCGCGGCGTTATATTCCGGGAACGGCTGCAGCATAATGGTATCGGCGGTAATGCCACAGATAACCTTCACGCGCTGCCAGATGGTTTCGGTGATGAACGGAATGATCGGGTGCGCCAGACGCAGCAAACCTTCCAGCACGGTGACCAGCGTATGGCGGGTGCCACGCAGTTCAGACTCGGAACCCCCGGTCATTACCGGTTTGGTCAGCTCCAGATACCAGTCGCAGAACTGGTTCCAGGTGAACTCGTACAGGATGCCTGCGGCGATATCGAAGCGGAAGTTATCCAGTGCTTCGCGGTAGGCTTTAACGGTCTGGTTGAATTCCGCCAGGATCCAGCGGTCCGCCAGCGACAGGGTCATTTCGCCGCCGTTGAAGCCGCAATCCTGCTCTTCAGTGTTCATCAGCACAAAGCGGCTGGCGTTCCACAGCTTGTTACAGAAGTTACGGTAGCCTTCCAGACGCTTCATATCCCAGTTGATGTCGCGGCCGGTCGAGGCTAGCGCCGCCAGGGTAAAGCGCAGGGCGTCGGTGCCGTGCGGCTCGATGCCGTTCGGGAACTGCTTCTCGGTACGCTTGCGGATTTTCTCCGCCATCTGCGGCTGCATCATGTTGCCGGTGCGTTTCTCCAGCAGTTCCGGCAGGGAGATGCCGTCCACCATATCCAGCGGGTCGATAACGTTACCCTTGGATTTGGACATCTTCTGGCCTTCGTCGTCGCGAATCAGACCGGTCATGTAGACAGTATGGAACGGCACCTGCGGCTTGCCGTTTTCATCTTTGATGAAGTGCATGGTCATCATGATCATGCGGGCAATCCAGAAGAAGATGATATCGAAGCCGGACACCATCACGCTGGTGGGATGGAACTGACGCAGGGCGTCGGTGTTTTCTGGCCAGCCGAGGGTGGAGAAGGTCCACAGCGCGGAGGAGAACCAGGTATCAAGAACGTCTTCGTCCTGACGAAGCTGAACGTCGGCACCGAGGTTATTTTCCTGACGCACTTCGTCTTCGGTACGGCCAACGTAGACGTTGCCGTCGTTGCCATACCATGCCGGGATACGGTGACCCCACCACAGCTGACGAGAGATACACCAGTCCTGAATATCGCGCATCCAGGAGAAGTACATGTTTTCGTACTGCTTCGGCACGAACTGAATGTCGCCGTTTTCAACCGCTTCCACCGCCGGTTTCGCCAGCACGTCTGCACGGACGTACCACTGGTCGGTCAGCATCGGTTCGATAACTACGCCGCCACGGTCGCCGTAAGGGACGGTCAGATCGTGCGGTTTAATTTCTTCCAGCAGGCCCAGCGCGTCAACGGCAGCAACGATGGCCTTACGGGCAGCAAAGCGTTCCAGCTTCTGGAACTCAGCCGGAATCTCGCTGGAATAAACGTTAGACTCTTCACCTTTGGTATCGAACACTTCCGCGCTTTCGCGAATGTCGCCATCAAAGGTCAGGATGTTGATCATCGGCAGGGCGTGACGTTTCCCGACTTCATAGTCGTTAAAGTCGTGCGCCGGGGTGATCTTCACGCAGCCGGTACCTTTTTCCATATCGGCGTGTTCGTCGCCCACAATCGGAATGCGGCGGTTAACCAGCGGCAGAATAACGAATTTGCCAATCAGATCCTTATAACGCGGATCTTCCGGGTTCACGGCCACGCCGGTATCGCCCAGTACGGTTTCCGGACGGGTGGTGGCGACGACCAGGTAATCTTTACCGTCTGCGGTTTTCGCGCCGTCGGCCAGCGGATAGCGGATGTGCCACATCGAGCCTTTGGACTCGCGGTTTTCCACTTCCAGGTCAGAGATGGCGGTGCGCAGCTTCGGATCCCAGTTCACCAGGCGTTTGCCACGGTAAATCAGGTCTTCTTTGTACAGGCGGACAAAGACTTCTTTCACGGCATTGGAAAGGCCTTCGTCCATGGTGAAGCGCTCGCGCTCCCAGTCAACGGAGTTGCCGAGACGGCGCATCTGACGGGTAATGGTGCCGCCGGATTCCGCTTTCCACTGCCAGATTTTGTCGATAAACGCATCGCGGCCGTAGTCGTGACGGGTTTTACCTTCTTCAGCGGCAATCTTGCGCTCAACCACCATCTGGGTTGCGATCCCGGCGTGGTCGGTGCCGACCTGCCACAGGGTGTTTTTACCCTGCATACGCTGGTAACGGATCATGGTATCCATGATGGTTTGCTGGAAAGCATGTCCCATATGCAAACTGCCGGTGACGTTCGGCGGCGGGATCATGATGCAGAAGGACTCTTTGCTTTCGTCGCCGTTAGGCTTGAAATAGCCCTGCTTTTCCCAGTGCTCGTAAAGCGGCTGTTCGATATCTTGGGGGTTATATGTCTTTTCCATTATTTCCAGGTTGCCGTATTCAGGTTAAAACCAGCCACGCGGTAGGCTTTGTAGCGTTCGCGCGCCAGTTGTTTCAAAGTTTCTTCGTAAGGGACGAAGTCTACCACTTCTGTGAAAGCGGTGGCAAAATCTGCAAAGCTTGTACGCAGGCTGATTAAAATATCGCGCGGGCTGCTGTTGCGTTTTTGCGGCCAGGCGATTTCAACCGGCGCGCCGCCGCGTGGGCCTTCGCCTGCCAGATTGTGCGGGACAAAACTTTCCGCCGGTCTTGCCCACAGCGCTTCATCCAGCCGAATGGCCTGCTTCTCATCTTCGCAGGCGATCAGCACGCGCTTGCCAGCGCGCCAACGTTCTGCGGCAATTTCACACACCAGTTGTTCAACGGCGCTTAAACCGTTGACGGTGGTGTCATTGTCCAGAAGATAGAACGTCGCATTCTTCATATATGAGGCTTCTTGTGGTGGATTTAAATGCGTTGCCATGATGCACCCCGTAGGCCGGATAAGCGTGGCGCCATCCGGCAAAACGCCTGATGGTGGCGCTAATGCGCCTTATCAGGCCTACGGGGTAATCTCAAACTTACTCTTCGCCGTTAAAGCCCGCACGATTGAGCAGGAACTGCGACAGCAGCGCTACCGGACGACCGGTGGCACCTTTGGCTTTACCGGAACGCCAGGCGGTACCGGCGATATCCAGGTGCGCCCAGTTGTACTTACGGGTAAAGCGCGACAGGAAGCAGCCCGCGGTGATAGCGCCGCCAGGACGACCACCAATGTTCGCCATATCCGCAAAGTTGGACTCCAGTTGTTCCTGGAACTCATCGCCCAGCGGCAGACGCCACGCGCGGTCGCCCGCTTGCTCGGACGCGCCGATCAGTTCATGCGCCAGCGGGTTATGGTTCGACATCAGACCGGTAATGTGATGGCCCAGCGCAATCACGCAGGCGCCGGTTAGCGTCGCGACGTCAATGACCGCTTCCGGTTCGAAGCGCTCAACGTAGGTCAGCACGTCGCACAAAACCAGACGGCCTTCGGCGTCGGTGTTCAGGACTTCAACGGTTTGACCAGACATAGTGGTCAGCACGTCGCCAGGGCGATAAGCGCGTCCGCCCGGCATGTTTTCACAGCCCGCCAGTACGCCGATAACGTTAATCGGAAGCTGAAGCTCGGCGACCATACGCATCACGCCGTAAACCGCCGCCGCGCCGCACATGTCGTACTTCATCTCGTCCATCCCTTCAGATGGCTTGATGGAGATGCCGCCGGAGTCGAAGGTCAGGCCTTTACCTACCAGCACGATCGGGCGCGCGTCTTCGGACGGATTGCCCTTGTACTCAATCACCGACATCAGCGATTCATTCTGCGAACCGTGGCCGACCGCCAGATAAGCGTTCATACCCAGTTCGCGCATTTGCTGTTCGCCGATCACGCGGGTGATGACATTTTTGCTGTAGCTGTCGGCCAACTGGCGCGCCTGTGACGCCAGGTAGGCGGCGTTACAGATATTGGGCGGCATGTTGCCGAGATCTTTCGCAGCCTTAATCCCGGCGGCGATGGCCAGACCGTGCTGAATGGCGCGTTCGCCGCTGGTGAGCTCACGGCGGGTCGGCACATTAAAGACCATCTTACGTAGCGGGCGGCGCGGCTCGCTCTTGTTGGTCTTGAGTTGATCAAAGCTATAAAGCGTCTCTTTGGCCGTTTCGACGGCCTGACGCACTTTCCAGTAGTTGTTGCGGCCTTTAACGTGCAGTTCGGTCAGGAAACAGACGGCTTCCATCGAACCAGTATCATTCAGAGTATTTATCGTTTTCTGAATAACCTGCTTATACTGACGTTCATCAAGCTCGCGCTCTTTGCCGCAACCAATGAGGAGGATTCGCTCGGAAAGAACGTTAGGAACATGGTGCAGCAACAGAGTCTGCCCCGGTTTTCCTTCCAGTTCGCCGCGACGCAGCAATGCGCTGATGTATCCGTCGCTAATTTTGTCGAGCTGTTCTGCAATCGGAGAAAGGCGACGCGGTTCAAAGACGCCCACGACAATGCAGGCACTCCGCTGTTTCTCCGGGCTACCGCTTTTTACACTGAACTCCATGCACTATGCTCCTGAATCTTAAAGACAACAGTGGTGGCTACAGCTATACTCGTCGTCTTTCAAGTTGCAGATGCGTTGGCTGCGCCTGCTCACCCCTGTCGCTTACCTGATGTAAGCTCCGGGGCTCCACAGTCCTGCCGCCTGCCTGCAACTCGAAATCCATTAGAGTATAGAAATTGAAAGCTTTCGTAACTCATATCCGCTGTTGCGGTGACTTCGTGTTAATCTTAACGTTATTACGGCATTGGCACGTCAGAACAAGTTCTGAGAGGTGAATCCGCTGAGTATAATGATCTTAGCGATGATTTCGACGACTCAAGAGAATAAATGACGTTTAAGCCATGAAACAAGCTAAATTCCAGCAAAAAAATGGGTTTTTACGGGCGTATTTAAAGTGATAATCATAAGATATCTGGTGCGGGAGACGCTCAAAAGCCAGCTGGCGATACTCTTCATCTTACTTTTGATCTTCTTTTGTCAAAAGTTAGTGAGGATTCTCGGCGCGGCGGTTGACGGCGATATTCCCGCAAATCTGGTGCTCTCGCTTCTGGGGCTGGGCGTACCGGAAATGGCGCAGCTCATCCTGCCTTTAAGCCTGTTCCTGGGGCTGCTGATGACGCTGGGCAAACTGTATACCGAAAGTGAAATTACGGTCATGCACGCCTGTGGGTTGAGCAAAGCCGTGCTGGTAAAGGCCGCCATGGTACTGGCGTTATTTACCGGTATCCTTGCGGCGGTTAACGTGATGTGGGCCGGCCCCTGGTCGTCAAAACACCAGGATGAAGTGCTGGCGGAGGCGAAAGCGACCCCCGGTATGGCGGCGTTGGCGCAGGGGCAATTCCAGCAGGCGACCAACGGCAGCTCGGTGCTGTTTATCGAAAGCGTTGACGGCAGCGACTTCCACGATGTTTTCCTGGCGCAAATTCGTCCTAAGGGCAATGCTCGTCCTTCTGTGGTAGTGGCCGATTCCGGACACCTTACTCAGTTGCGCGATGGTTCCCAGGTTGTCACCTTAAACAAAGGGACGCGTTTTGAAGGGACGGCGTTGCTACGCGATTTTCGCATCACCGACTTCCAGAACTATCAGGCGATTATTGGTCATCAGGCCGTGGCGCTGGACCCGAACGATACCGACCAGATGGACATGCGCACGCTGTGGAATACCGACAACGATCGCGCTCGCGCCGAGCTGCACTGGCGTATCACGTTAGTCTTTACCGTATTTATGATGGCGCTGATGGTCGTGCCGCTCAGCGTGGTGAATCCACGTCAGGGGCGCGTCTTGTCTATGTTGCCCGCTATGCTGCTTTATCTGCTGTTCTTCCTGATCCAGACCTCCATTAAATCGAATGGCGGTAAAGGCAAACTGGACCCGGTTATCTGGATGTGGGCGGTCAACCTGATCTATCTGGCGTTGGCGATTGGTTTAAACCTGTGGGATACGGTGCCGGTTCGCCGCCTGCGTGCCCGTTTTCTGCGTAAAGGAGCGGTATAATGCAGCCATTTGGTGTACTTGACCGCTATATCGGTAAAACCATTTTTACCACCATCATGATGACGTTGTTCATGCTGGTGTCGCTCTCCGGGATCATCAAGTTTGTCGATCAGCTGAAAAAAGCGGGGCAGGGTAACTACGACGCGCTGGGCGCGGGTATGTACACCCTGCTCAGCGTACCTAAGGATATCCAGATCTTCTTTCCTATGGCGGCGCTGCTTGGCGCGCTGCTGGGGCTGGGGATGCTGGCGCAGCGTAGCGAACTGGTGGTGATGCAGGCATCGGGTTTCACCCGTATGCAGGTGGCGCTGTCGGTGATGAAAACGGCTATCCCCCTGGTGCTGTTAACCATGGCGATCGGCGAATGGGTCGCCCCGCAGGGCGAGCAGATGGCGCGTAACTATCGTGCGCAGGCGATGTATGGCGGCTCGCTGCTTTCCACCCAGCAAGGTCTGTGGGCGAAAGACGGGAATAACTTTGTCTATATTGAACGGGTGAAGGGCGACGAGGAGCTGGCCGGCATTAGTATTTACGCTTTCAACGATCAGCGTCGTTTGCAGTCGGTGCGTTACGCCGCTTCGGCAAAATTCGACCCGGAGCATAAGGTCTGGCGTTTGTCGCAGGTGGATGAGTCCGATCTGCAAAACCCGAAACAGATCACCGGTTCGCAGACGGTGAGCGGCACCTGGAAAACGAATCTGACGCCGGATAAGTTAGGCGTGGTGGCGCTGGACCCGGATGCGCTTTCCATCAGCGGTCTGCATAACTACGTTAAATATCTGAAGTCGAGCGGACAGGACGCCGGACGTTATCAGCTCAATATGTGGAGTAAAATCTTCCAGCCGCTCTCCGTGGCGGTGATGATGCTGATGGCGCTGTCGTTTATCTTTGGCCCGCTGCGTAGTGTGCCGATGGGCGTGCGCGTGGTGACGGGGATTAGCTTCGGCTTCGTCTTCTACGTCCTCGACCAGATTTTTGGCCCGCTGACGCTGGTATATGGCATTCCGCCGATTGTCGGCGCGCTGCTGCCGAGCGCGTCTTTCTTCCTGATTAGCCTGTGGCTAATGCTGCGTAAGTCGTAATCACAGTAATCGTAGGCCTGATAAGTCCTTTCCGCCGCCATCCGGCAGACCGCCTGGTATTCCTCGAATGATGTAGTGCGTAACCTGACGCGTGGCGCTTTTGGCTACGCGTTAAGCTCAGGCAAGCTGCGGGAAAAAGTAGATCAAAAAATTTATAACGTGCTGCCGTGATAAATCTGATAACCCAAATCAATCGTATTATGGTTGAGATCGTTATTTTTAATTTTGTTGAGCAACATCTGCGCGGCTCTGCGCCCGATCTCAAAACGAGGGGTAATTACGCTGGCGAGGCTCGGTATCATTTGCCTGCCCATCTCCAGACCGTGGAAGCCGGCGATGGAGATCTGCTCCGGTACGGCCAGTTGACGCTCGCGGCACCACAGTAGAGCGCCCATTGCGATATCGTCATTTGTACAAAAGACGCCATCCACGTCCGGGTGCGCAGTAAGCGCATCACGCATTAGCTGTATCCCCAGATGGATAGAGGAGATAGCGCGGGGATTGATGCGCAACGGCGCCAGCCCCCGGCGCGTCATCGCATCGCAGTAGCCGTGATAACGCTGCTCATCACGGATATCGTCTTTTGAACCCAGATAGAGAATTTTCCGCCGCTGGCGTTTATCCAGCATGGTGCTGACCATATCAAAGGCGGCCTGACGGTTATCAAACCCCACCTCCATATCTAAGCGATCGCCCTGGATATCCATGAGTTCTACAATCGGAAGGGTAGCTGAGCGCAGGAATTTGACGGTTCTGAGGGTATGATATTTTTCTGAAAGAATAATGCCGTCGATATTGTAAGACAGTAAATTGATAACGGACTCTTCTTCCGAATCGCGATTGTAATTGTAATTCGCAATGAGAGTTTGGTAGTTATGACCCGACGTTACGGATTCAATCCCGGCGAGAATGTCGGCAAACAACTGATTCTGAAAAGAGGGGATCAGCACGCCCAGAGTGTAACTTTGCGCGTTTAACAGCATAGCAGGCGCGCGATTTGGTATGTAGTTAATTTCCTCCATGATCTGCGCAATACGCTCGCCGGTTTCCCTGGCGACTTTTTTCGGCGAGCGGATGTAACGGCTCACCGTCATTTTTGTCACGCCAGCAAGCGTAGCGATATCCTGCAAAGAAATTCTGTGATTCCTCATGTTTTCTCCAGTACCGGGGGCGGGAACGTCGCCCCCATGGTTAATTGGGCTGCGGATGATGAATTAATGCAGAACCGCATTCAGCGCCAGTACGCCCAGCAACCCCATGACAGAAATCAATGTTTCCATAACGGTCCAGGTGCGTAGGGTTTCCCCGACGCTAAGATTAAAATACCCTTTAAACAGCCAAAAACCGGGATCGTTAACATGTGATGCAATAACGCTTCCCGCGCCTGTCGCCAGTACCATTAACGCCGGATCGGCGTGGGTTACGTTAATAATCGGCAATACGACGCCCGCTGTGGTTATCGCGGCCACGGTCGCGGAACCTAACGCAATACGCAGCACGGCGGCTACCGTCCAGCACATTAATAACGGAGATAGCGAGGTGCCGGTCATTAATTGCGAGATATATTGACCCACGCCGCTATCCACCAGCACTTGCTTAAACGCGCCGCCGCCCGCGATGATAAAAACAATCATCGCAATAGCGCCAATGGACTCGCCGACGATATCCATCACCTGCTCAACCGTACGTCCATTGCGTCGCCCCAGCGTAAAAATGGCGATGATAATGGCAATAAACAACGCCACTGCTGGATTACCGATAAATTCGAAGAAAACCCGCACGGCATTCGTTTTTGGCAGCGTGATTTCACATACCGCTGCGATGGCCATCAGAATGACCGGGATCACGGCGGCAAAAATACTGTTCCAGAATGACGGCATCTCCTCTTCACTGAATAGATGAGGATTAAATAATCCTTCAGGCGGCGCTTTTTCAAATCGCGCCAGCAATTTTGAAAACAGAGGGCCGGCAACAATCACGGTCGGTATGGTAATGATTAACCCATACAGCAGGGTCGTACCGAGATTTGCCTCAAAAATTGTCGCAATAGCGGTAGGGCCGGGATGCGGCGGCAGGAAGCAGTGCGTAACGGATAAGGCGGCGACCATTGGAACCCCGACATACAGCAATGGCAGTCCCGATGAGGCCACAATTGTAAAAACGAGCGGCAACAGCAGTACGAATCCGACTTCAAAAAACATTGCCAGGCCGACGATAAGCCCGGTGATCACCAGCGCCCATTGCACGCGTTTTTTGCCGAACGTATTAATGAGCGTCGTCGCAATGCGCTGCGCGGCGCCGGTATCGGAAATTAATCTTCCCAGCATCGCGCCAAAACCGAGGATCATGGCGAGTCCGCCCAGAGTACCGCCAATTCCGTTTTGTATGGAGTGCAGGACGTCTTGCGCGCCCATTCCTTCGGCAAATCCCACCACGGCGGCAACCAGAACAAGGGCGATAAAGCCGTTAACTTTAAAGCCAATCATTAAGACCAACAGCAGCGCAACGCCTGCCGCAATAATTATTAATGGCATATTCGTCTCTCTTATTAGCGCCAAAATAGCAGCGCTTACGCGCTGCGTCGTATTTCCCTGGTCAGACGGCAACCAGCATACCGCCATCGACAAACAGCAGATGTCCGTTAACAAAGTCGGAAGCTTTTGACGAGAGAAACACCGCTGCGCCAATAAGCTCCTGGGGATCGCCCCAGCGTGCGGCAGGCGTACGTTTGCATAGCCAGGAGGTGAAGGCTTCATCTTCAACCAGCGCTTTGGTCATCTCCGTTTTGAAGTACCCCGGCGCAATACCGTTGACCTGGATATTATGACGCGCCAGCTCCACGCACATGCCGCGAGTCAGCATCTTCACGGCACCCTTCGACGCGGCGTATGGCGTAATCGTGTCGCGGCCCAGCTCGCTTTGCATCGAACAGATGTTGATCACTTTTCCTGCCTGACGCGCCACCATACGGCGCGTAACGGCCTGAGAGACGAGAAAAACCGCGGTCTGATTTACGGCGATGACGTCATTCCACTCCTGCTCGGGAAACTCAGTAAACGGATGACGGCGCTGGATACCAGCGTTATTTATCAGGACGTCAATGACGCCGATATCTTTTTCGATATGTTCAACCGCAGCTTCAATATCCTGTTTATGAGTGACATTAAAAGGAGCGGCAATAGCCTTTATCCCTTCCTGCTGAAGTTTCGTCACGGCTGTTTCGGCGCGCTCCGGGGTAATATCGTTAACAATAATGCGCGCGCCATAGCGACCAAGACCGGTCGCCAGCAAATAACCAATTCCCTGAGCGGCTCCGGTGATAAGGATATTTTTACCTGCCAGTGAAAAAAGATCGTTCATGATAGTGTCCCTTATTTTACTTTCTCAGAAAACGAGCTGAACTTTTGCCGCCTGTGTTTTGTCTCCGGCAAAGATCAGCGCCGCTTCCAGGTCGGTAAATGGATATTCCGCGCTCAGTAACGGCAGCGGATTGATAACGCGGTTGGCAAACCAGGAAACCGCAGTATTAAATTCGGTAGTAAAGCGGAAAGAGCCTTTCAGCGAGATCTCTTTGCTTATTAGCATCATCATCGGGAAGTTGGGGACTGCGCCGCCCATGCCAACCTGCACCATCACGCCTTTGGCCCGTGTGACTTCCAGACACGTTGAGATAGAGGAAGGATGCCCAGAGACTTCAAAACTGATATCGAAATACCCTTTTTCTGCTTTCCAGCCATCAAGAGAATCATGCTGTGGGTTCACCAGCGTATCCGCGCCCATCTGCCGAGCCAGCGAGAGAGAACGGGTACTGATATCGGCACATACCACTTCCGCCGCGCCCAGCGTTTTTACCGCGCTAACAATCAGGCAGCCGATAGGGCCAACGCCGGAGATAAAGACGCGTTTGCCCTGCAGATCGCCCGCCTCATGAGCCGCATGAATGGCAACCGCCAGCGGTTCGGCAAAGGCCATGGCTTTTTCGTCCGCCTGTTCCGGCCAGGGAATGCACTGAGCGGTATCGACAGCTTTAAATCGGGTAAAACCGCCATCGACATGCGGAAAATACATGGCGCTGCCAAAGAAACGCATTTCAGTACAGTGGTTTTCTTCATGCTGCAGACAGTATTTGCAATGACCGCAAGGCTTCGATGGATTAATCGCTACCGGTTGTCCTTCACGTAATAAATCTGAGTCGCTATGAACGATTTTGCCAATCACTTCATGACCTAAAATCATTGGCGCTTTTACTGTAAAATTGCCGACTTTGCCTTCCTGATAATAATGTAAGTCAGACCCACAAATGCCGCCACGGGTAATTTGTACGAGTGTTCCTTTATTATTCCATTCAATATTTTGTTCCGTAACGGCAACAGCACGCTTACCCGCAACAACGCAGGATTGAGTTTTTACTTCCATAAATTCCTCACTGGTCAGGTAGTTACCCTGAACGCATTTAAGCGGTTTTATTTGTCATTATTTGTGACTTATGTCACGCTGGAAAATTGTTACACTACAATGTTACGCATAACGTGATGTGCCTTAGAGTTCTTCTCTATGGAAATTAAAAAACGTGAAATTGTCGAACGTAGAGGCGTAATATTGTGGAGTGGAATATGACTCAGAGGTATTTAAATGGCCGGGGAAAGCTATATTTTAATGGGTGTTTCAGGTAGTGGTAAGTCTTTAATAGGCAGCAAAATTGCAACATTATTTTCTGCGAAGTTTATTGACGGCGATGATCTCCATCCGGCGAAAAACATTGATAAAATGTCTCAGGGAATACCGTTAACTGATGAAGACCGCTTACCCTGGCTGGAACGATTAAATGACGCTTCATACAGTCTTTATAAAAAAAATGAGACGGGATTTATTGTCTGCTCGTCATTAAAAAAACAGTACCGCGATATTTTACGTAAGAGTAGCCCTAACGTACATTTCCTGTGGCTGGATGGCGATTATGCTACCATTCTGCAGCGAATGCAGCGTCGTGCCGGGCATTTTATGCCGCCAGACCTGCTGCAAAGTCAGTTTGACGCGCTGGAGCGACCGTGTGCCGATGAACATGATATTGCGCGTATCGATGTTAATTATGACATCGAGCACGTGACGGAGCAGTGCCGACTGGCTGTACAGGCTTTTCGTCAGGCACTCAGCGCTTCCTGATCATTGTCAAAGCGCTGAGTCAGGCGGTCAGAAGTCAGCTTTTAGCACTACACGATAGCGGGCTTTGCCGTCGCGAACGTGCTGAATAGCCTCGTTGATTTGTGACATTGCGAACAGTTCCGTGATGGGTGCGACTTTACTGCGTCCGGCAAATTTCATCAGTTTGCGAAGTTCATATGGCGTTCCGGTTGCCGAGCCTGAGATACTGCGATCGCCGGCAATTAATGTAAACGCCGGTACGGGCAGCGGCTTCAATACGGCCCCAACGGTATGGAAGTTGCCGCCATAGGTCAGCGCTTCGAAGTAGGGCTGCCAGTCGAGATCGACGTTAACCGTGTTAATAATGAGATCGAACTGGCCCGCCAGTGCTTTTAACGCTTCCGGATCGCGGCTGTTCACCACGTTATTGGCCCCCATCGCCAGCACTTCCTGCTCTTTCGATGGATTTGAGCTGAACGCGGTGACTTCGCAGCCCATTGCGTGTAACAGCTTTATGGCGATATGCCCAAGCCCGCCAATACCGATGATGCCAACGCGGCTGGTAGCAGTAATATGGTGCATCAGTAGCGGTTTAAAGACCGTAATGCCGCCACATAACAGCGGGCCTGCGGACGCCATATCTATATTCTCCGGAAGAGGAATTACCCACTGCCAGCCCGCGCGAAGCTTCTCGGCAAAACCGCCACGATTGAGGATAGTGGGCACTGCCCCTTCCAGGCAGTTAATTTGATTGCCGCTGATACAGGCATCGCAGTGTCCGCAGCTGCGCGCCGTCCAGCCGATTCCAACGCGCTGGCCGACTTTTAGTCCCTTATCCTGTGCCGCGCTACCGAGTGCGGCCACCCGACCGATGACCTCGTGTCCGGCAACCAGAGGGTATTGAGAGAACCCCCATTCATTGTCGATCATCGACAGATCGGAATGGCAGATCCCGCAGTAGTCGACCCGTACCTCGACATCTTCCGGTTGGAGTTCTCCCGCGTCATATTCATAGAGTTCGAGCTCGCCGCCCGCCTCTTTGGCGGCGTAGCTTTTTATTATCGTCATTGTGCTTCCCTTAATGTGGTGTTGAACTGAAAAGTGTAGAGCATGGAGGCAAGGGACGCCCGGCGTTAATCTGCTGGAGAAGGCGGGAAGTAGCCTGATTATTCTATTTAATCCTCAACGCTGCTGAAATTTTCAGCACTTAGCGATACAGGTGTATGCTCGTGCTTGCATGGCGGCGTATGACAGGTATAATCCACAACGTTTTCCGCATACCTCTTCAGTGCCGAAGTGGCGAAATCGGTAGACGCAGTTGATTCAAAATCAACCGTAGAAATACGTGCCGGTTCGAGTCCGGCCTTCGGCACCATTAGTACTTCCAAGACCATCCGAGAAAGTCCACCAACCCCTCTAAAATCAATGCTTGCAGCGATTTTTCCGGCCCGAGTTGTCCGAGGTAGTCCGTTGAAATCCGGATGTCATTGGGGGCATAATTGGGGGCATCTTAACTTCGATTAGAAATGTGCCCCCAAATGAAGCTGAACGCCAGACAGGTCGAGACCGCAAAGCCAAAAGACAAAACCTACAAAATGGCCGATGGTGGCGGTTTGTATCTCGAGGTTTCGGCCAAGGGTTCTAAATATTGGCGCATGAAATACAGACGCCCCTCTGACAAAAAAGAGGATCGCCTCGCTTTTGGTGTTTGGCCTACAGTGACGCTTGCACAGGCAAGAGCAAAGCGAGATGAAGCTAAAAAGCTGTTAGTGCAGGGCATTGACCCAAAAGCCGAACAGAAAGAAGCTCAGGCCGAGAATTCGGGGGCATATACTTTCGAAACCATTGCTCGTGAATGGCATGAAAGTAACAAGCGATGGAGTGAAGACCATCGATCGCGCGTTCTGCGCTATCTTGAGCTTTATATTTTCCCTCATATCGGTTCGTCCGACATTCGCCAGCTCAAAACCAGCCACCTGTTAGCCCCGATTAAAGAAGTTGATACTAGTGGTAAACATGACGTTGCACAGCGTCTTCAGCAGCGTGTCACGGCTATTATGCGTTATGCCGTACAGAACGATTATATCGACTCTAATCCAGCCAGTGACATGGCCGGTGCGTTATCGACAACCAAAGCACGACACTATCCAGCTTTACCCTCTAGCCGGTTCCCTGAGTTCCTTGCACGTCTTGCTGCATATCGTGGCCGTGTAATGACGCGGATCGCGGTCGAACTTTCCTTACTAACTTTTGTGCGTTCAAGTGAGTTACGTTTCGCGCGTTGGGATGAATTCGACTTTGATAAATCTCTTTGGCGCATTCCGGCAAAAAGAGAAGAGATTAAAGGCGTGCGTTACTCCTACCGTGGGATGAAGATGAAAGAGGAGCATATTGTTCCGCTTAGTCGGCAGGCGATGATTTTATTAGAGCAGCTTAAGCAGATTAGTGGTGATAAAGAGTTACTTTTTCCAGGAGATCACGACGCAACAAAGGTCATGAGTGAAAATACGGTGAATAGTGCTTTACGGGCAATGGGATATGACACTAAAACTGAAGTTTGCGGGCATGGATTTAGAACGATGGCGCGTGGCGCATTGGGTGAGTCGGGGTTATGGAGCGAAGATGCAATCGAACGTCAATTAAGTCATTCAGAGCGTAATAGCGTCCGGGCGGCTTATATTCATACTTCTGAACATTTGGATGAAAGGCGATTAATGGTCCAATGGTGGGCTGATTATCTTGATGCAAACAAGATTAAACCTATTAGTTCATTTGACTACGCAAAACTTCACTCTTAATCATTATGCTAATGAAAAGCCAATCTGATTATATGATTGGCTTTCTTTGCGCATCAGCTAACTACGATTTGATCTTTATTTTCTCTGGAGCGTAAATCGAGTGTATTTCCATTTAATATAGTGTCATACATCTCTTGGAGTATATCTTGGCTTGTGTTTTTATCTGTAAATCTAAATACAGAAGCCGCTACATATTCAGGTGAGAGCTCAAATGAAAGCCACTTGCGTTTTAATTGTTCAGCAGCACTTCCTGTTGTGTTTGAACCTCCAAAAATATCAACAACAAGATCACCCGGCTCAGTTAACATATTAATGAAAAACTCCGGTAATTTAGATGGGAATCGTGCTGGATGACCTTTAACACCAATTTTTTTACAACCGGATAAATATCCTCCGTTAGATTCGGAGTTGGGAATTTGCAATAGATTTGGAGGTATAGCACCGCCATTATCTTTGCCAAAGCTGCTGCTTATATCATGCCCTGATGGACGCATTTTGGGGGAATAAAATTTATTAGGGTCTTCAATAAGTTTTTTCATCCTGTCACTATACGGAACAAGAACTTTAGTTATATCAGACTTTGGCCATTCAGTTTTGCTAAACCACCAAATTGTGTTAACAGAATCTTTAACACGCAACTTTCTTTTGTTAACCCACTCAATAGGACTTGGTAGTTTTGAAGGGTTAAACCAATAGAAATCCTCGGCCAGATGGAATCCAACCTCATCAATCATCCTTATCAAAACTCGGAAGTTGTAAACACTTCTAACAGGTACGCCTTTCATGTAAGCGCCACCAAAATCGACGACAAAGCTACCATCATCTTTTAGCTTCTTAAAAACCAACTCGCCAAATTTTAAAAACCAATCGATGTACTGTTCTTGATCGTGATTTCCATATTCTTTCTTACGCTGTAAAGCGAAAGGTGGGCTTGTCATCACTAAATTTAGGCTGTTGTCGGGCATCGATTCAAGCATTTCAAGCGAGTCAGCAATGTACATTGCACCCAAATCTGTTTTGTACGCAGGTTTTTTATCGTCGAACATCATAACTGCTACTCATAGTCTGTAGATCTATTGTCATCAAAGCTGCATTGTCTCGCGAATGGAACGAAAGATAAACCCCTCAAGAGCAAGAGTGATTTTTGCCCATAACATCAGGAAGTTAAGGGAGAGACAAGGTCTGTCTCAAGAAGCCTTGGCTGACTTGGCAGGCTTGCATAGGACTTACATCGGGTCAGTAGAGCGATGTGAAAGAAACATTTCTATTGATAATATCGACCGAATTGCTTCAGCCCTTGGTGTCTCTCCTAGTTCACTACTGGAGAATAATCAGGTATGAAATTTGAGTTGCATCAAGATTGGTCAAATTTAATTGCACTTTGGCCTCAGGTTGAAGAACATCAACGGTTGGCTAATAAGCACGGAATCAATGATATATTCCAAGATAATGGAGGAAAACTTCTACAAGTTCTTTTACTTCTCAGTCTTAAGGTTCTTCCTGGGCGAGAAGGTAATGATGCAGTAGATGTCACTGGTACCGAGTTTGAATTAAAATCAGTTAATGTTGAGCTAACCAAGAGTTTTTCAACTCACCATCATATGAACCCAACAATAATTGCGAAATATAGACAAGTTCCATGGGTGTTCGCAATTTATAGTAACATCACTATTCGTTCAGTTTATTTACTCATGCCTGATGATTTGGAAGTCTTCTATGATAAATGGGAGAGACAATGGTATGAAAGGGATGGTAAAGACATAAACAATCCTAAAATACCGGTTAAGTATGTTATCGAGTATGGTAAATTGCTTTGGTCAAATGCTACTCCAGAAGAATTACTTTGGACTCCTGAAATCGAAGAACAAATCGATCTTGGGGGATTTGAAGCGGAAAATTAATAAGTTAGTATTAATTAGCCGCGCGCAATGCTCTCCCCG
Organism: Salmonella sp. 32100201201700099SM; assembly: GCF_017572645.1. Classification (NCBI taxonomy): domain Bacteria; kingdom Pseudomonadati; phylum Pseudomonadota; class Gammaproteobacteria; order Enterobacterales; family Enterobacteriaceae; genus Salmonella; species Salmonella sp. 32100201201700099SM. Next base: position 292,268 of record NZ_JAGERQ010000002.1, read on the forward strand.
CCACGCCTGCCCGCTTAATGGGTCGCTTTTAATGCAGGTGCAAAGATGGTCTCAGGCCGCGCCACGACTGGCGCTGGTCTGGCATGCCGGAGCGAGAAAACGCATGCAAAACCATGCACCTTATGGATGCATGGCTTATTTCGTTAAAAATAGCGGGATTTACGGGGATTTTTTGACAGGCTACTGCGCGGCCAGTCCGGCGCGTCGACGGGTGTAAATCATGTTCTGTGCAGGGGTGAATTTTTCACGATTATCATCCCGCGAAGGCGCGTCAGGCCTGTATCCGATGGCCGTTAAAATATCTTTATCCTGTGCAGAATAATTAATTTCATCTCCAGCGGTCAGCCAGACGGAAAGAGCTTCTCTCAGGTAAGAGACTGAACGGTCAAGCGCGCGATTTTTTATCATCGCGGGCTGGTTTTTAATCCCCATCAGCTCCGGTGCCAGTGCGGCGGCCAGCTCTGCGCCGTTCTGCTGCATAAAATCATGCAGCCGGTTACGGATGCTGATGCGCTGCACCTCCTCATGCGAGAAGATGTAGCGACCGGCGGCCTGATTAACTTCCCATTTTTTTACGTCAATCAGGTCACGCAGCATCTGTAATCTGCGGGAGCCTGATACATTGTCATCCAGCAATAATTCCTGATATTCCTGCATTGCGGCGGCCAGTTCGGTTTTACGGTTAAGCCACGCGGTTTTGTTCGTCTGACAGGCGTCACAGGCCTGCTGTAAGGTCAGAGTGGTCACGGGTTGTCTCTCCTGATTAATGGCGGAACGGCGAGCTGTAGCAGCCTTTTACCCGGCGGGGTGCCACGGGGGCTGTCGGCACCGGCGCGGGTTTCTCATCGACGACCGGCGAACGTATCACTTCAAAGATGGACTCATGCGTTTTGAATGTCGCCGAGCAGTGCACATTCTGGCACTGCAGGTAACTCTCTTTGACGCTCTCAGACATATAGCGGCTGGTGCGAACGTGTGCCGCTGTGCGGCAGAAAGGACAGCGCATCATGACAGTAACCCCCGTGCTTTAAGGTTGGCTTCACGTTCACGCATTTTTTCCTGCCAGACTTTTCGCTGGCCGGGCGTGGTCGCAACATCATGCTCCATATGCGGCAGTGTGGAAGCCGACAGCCCTGTTTTAAACAGCACCGGTTCATCGGTCAGACGGATATTGCAACCCTTCACGGCCTGTTCAAGCCACGCTTTCACCTGCTGCATAACGGCCTGCTCTGGTTCGATATAGCCCTGATTACCGGTGGTATTAGCAAGCGGGTTATTCAGAACCAGTATGTTGAGTTTCATTGCTCTGATGAGGGCACCGCAGCTTTCACGCAGGGCTGCATCAAGTTCATGCTCTGCATACTGACTGAGGACGCCGTGATGTGCCTGACGGTATGCTCTGGCCGTGCGGTCACAGGCTCCTTTGAGCCTGTCCAGCTCAAAAGACAGTACCTCGTTCATGCTGTCACATTCCTGCGCCAGTTCCCGCCGTGCCACGCGCGCCAGATGGCGTTGTTTCAGCTCGTCGGTAATGACAGCACCACCGGCACGAAAGGCGGCGCGCCATGCGCCGGAATCATTGCCGTTTTCCTGCTCCAGTTCATTTTTTTGCGTTTGCACCTGGCTGATGGCCGTCGTGGTTTCATCCATACGGCTGGCATTGGCGAGATGCGCCGAGCGGGCAGTCTCAAGGCGTTCCATTGCAGGTTTAAGGTAGTCGGGAATAACAGCGGTTCGAGTCATGTCGGGTCTCCTCTTCGTTTCAATCTGAGGAGATTCTGCCGCGCCGGACACAACAACACGATTCATTGCCGTTGTGGCAAAAATGGCACAAACAGACCTTAAAACCCGGCTGGCCAGAGAAAGGTCTCAGGAAAATCTTACTCACCGTTTGTTTTTTTACTTATAACTATTCACTACTGTTCACTGAAAAGAAAAAGACAAGTAATACAGTCAGATAAAGGGTGAACAGTTGAGGCTGTAACTGTTCACCGACTGTTCACTACTGTTCACCTTTCTGTTTTGCACTGGCTATACCATTTAGACTTTATTTCGATTAAAAATTTAAAAAATATAACTAAAAGCGATAGAAATTGCTGCATTGTAATGCAGTGATTTGCATATGTTTGCCAGCGTTTGCCATTGTTTGCCAGAGCGAAAAGTCAATGTTTGTTTCCCCGAAAATCTCACATGACCTGAGGAAAAATATAGACATAATAAGGAGCTACCCGAAGCCGGACGGACACGACCGGCACTGTATGGACTTTGTGAGGTAGCCCGATGCACACTGCTTTTTCTTCCCCGTCTTCTGCCCCTGCCGCGCCGCTGATGCCGGTTTCTGATACCGTTCACGAGCGCTTTATCCGTCTGCCCGAAGTGATGCATCTGTGCGGCCTGTCCCGCTCGACCATTTACGACCGCATCAGCCAGGAAGCCTTCCCGAAACAAATCTCCCTCGGCGGAAAAAATGTGGCGTGGGCGCAGTCTGAAATCACTGCATGGATGGCGGATCGCATTGCCGAACGTAACCGGGGCTATGACGCATGATGATGACCGTTCAGCAAACAGCCCCTTTTTCTGGCTTGCTTCTTTTCGCCGTTTCCAGGTATAGTTTTCCCGCTGCCGCAAAATCGGCAGCCGGGATTGGCGTCCCGTTTACAACATTGGCGACACCGGACGCGCCTTGCGTCTTTTTTTGTGTCTATGCCTCAGCGCATCCATTTTTGATCCAGAGATTTATCTGTCTATGGATCCTTCGTGTAATGGTGGCTCAGGCGGGGGCTTCTCACGAAGCGCCGGTTTCCAATGTTGCCGGTTACGCCAACCCCGTCTGGGCTACCACCAGTGAAATTGGCGTTTCCAGTGGTAGCAGTCACATGCAAACATTGGAGGTTGCCACTATGGCTACGACCCTCACCACGTCACACTCGCAGTTTGTCTTTGTATTTGCCGCCGTTCGTCGCGCAGACCGTAAACCCCGTATTTGTATGCTTCGCACCGTTGCCGGTGATGAGCACGCCGCACGCCTTTCTCTTGTTCGCGATTACGTCCTCTCGTTTGCTGGCCGTCTGCCGGTTGCGGAGGAGCACGCATGAGACACACCACCATTACCGCCCGTGACCTCGAATGTCTGGAGCATATGCGCAATGTCGGCCAGCTCGTCAATGAGCTGATGCAGGTGCAGGACTGCGCCACCGTTCGTCGTGACCCGGCGCAGCAGTTACAGCTCACCTCCGTGATTTACCTCATGACCGCCCAGCTCGACGGCGTGGTCGAACGCTGCAATCAGCAGTGGCTGACCGGGGAGGGTAATGTATGAAAAAGCCATTACCGCCCGTATTACGCGCCGCGCTGTATCGTCGCGCCGTGGCCTGTGCATGGCTGACCCTGTGTGAACGCCAGCACCGCTACCCGCACCTCACCCTTGATGCGCTGGAAAGCGCCATTGCCGCCGAGCTGGAGGGCTACTACCTGCGCCAGCACGGCGAGGAGAAAGGCCGTCAGATTGCCTGTGCGTTACTGGAAGATTTAATGGAAGCCGGACCACTCAAAGCCGCGCCGTCGCTGTCCTTTCTCGGGCTGGCCGTGATGGATGAGCTTTGCGCCCGTCATATCACGTCGCCGGTACTGCACTGAGGGAGAAAATAACCATGAAAATGAACGTAACAGAAACGGTAAAACAGGCGTGCGGCTACTGGCCGCGCATTCTCCCTGCGCTGGGTGTGAAGGTGATTAAAAACCGCCATCAGTCCTGCCCGGTGTGCGGTGGCTCTGACCGCTTTCGCTTTGACGATAAAGAGGGGCGCGGCACGTGGTTCTGTAACCAGTGCGGCGCGGGTGACGGACTGAAACTGGTCGAGAAGGTGTTCGGTGTATCAGCCTCTGAGGCCGCCGGGAAGGTGAACGCCGTGACCGGCAATCTGCCGCCGGTTGCCCCGGAAGTGATTGCGGCCGCAGAAGCAGAAACGGAGGCTGACCGCAAAGCGGCGGCCGCGCTGGCCGTCAGGCTCATGGAGAAAACCCGACCGGCCAGCGGCAACGCCTACCTCACCCACAAGGGATTCCCCGGTCATGAGTGTGTCATGCTGACGGCCACACACAAAACCGGCGGCGTGACGTTCCGCGCCGGTGATATGGTTGTCCCGCTGTATGACAATGCCGGGGCGCTGGTTAACGTTCAGCTTATCAATTCTGACGGTCTCAAACGCACCCTGAAAGACGGAGCGGTAAAAGGTACATGCCATATCATCGGGGGGCAGAAACAGGCAGGAAAACGTCTGTGGATTGCGGAGGGCTATGCGACCGCGCTCACCGTGCATCACCTGACCGGGGAAACTGTCATGGTGGCGCTGTCCTCCGTGAACCTACTTTCTCTGGCGAGCCTTGCCCGTCAGAAACACCCGGCCTGTCAGATTGTCCTCGCCGCCGACCGTGACCTTAACGGCAACGGCCAGAGTAAAGCCGCTGCGGCCGCAGACGCCTGCGAGGGCATTGTCGCCCTGCCGCCGGTGTTCGGTGACTGGAATGATGCGTTTATGCAGAAAGGTGAAGAGGCCACGCGGAAAGCCATTTATGACGCCATCCGGCCACCGGCTGACAGCCCTTTCACTACCATGAGCGAGGCGGAATTTACCGCCATGAGCACCAGTGAAAAGGCAATGCGGGTGCATGAGCATTACGGCGAAGCGCTGGCCGTGGATGCGAACGGCCAGCTTCTGTCCCGCTATGAAGCCGGGATATGGAAAATCATTCCGCCATCAGATTTTGCCCGTGACGTGGCCGGGTTGTTCCAGCGTCTGCGCGCACCGTTCTCGTCGGGGAAAATTGCCTCAGTGGTGGAGACCCTGAAACTGATTATTCCGCAGCAGGACGCCCCTGCGCGCCGTCTGATTGGTTTTCGTAACGGCGTACTTGATACCGCCACCGGCACATTCAGTCCGCACCATAAATCACACTGGCTGCGCACGCTATGTGATGTTGATTTCACCCCGCCGGTGGAGGGCGAAACGCTGGAAACCCACGCCCCTCATTTCTGGCGCTGGCTTGACCGCGCTGCCGGTGGCAAACCGGAAAAACGCGATGTGATTCTGGCCGCGCTGTTTATGGTGCTGGCGAACCGTTACGACTGGCAGCTCTTTCTCGAAGTCACCGGCCCCGGCGGGAGCGGAAAAAGTATTCTGGCCGAAATTGCGACCATGCTTGCCGGGGAAGATAACGCCACGTCGGCTACCATCGAAACGCTGGAATCACCACGTGAGCGCGCGGCGCTGATTGGCTTTTCACTGATACGCCTGCCTGACCAGGAAAAATGGAGCGGTGACGGGGCAGGACTTAAGGCCATCACCGGCGGTGATGCGGTCTCGGTCGACCCGAAATACAAGGATGCGTACTCCACCCATATTCCGGCGGTGATTCTGGCCGTGAACAATAACCCGATGCGTTTTACCGACCGCAGCGGCGGTGTTTCCCGTCGCCGGGTGATCCTGCATTTCCCGGAGCAGATTGCCCCGGAGGAGCGCGACCCGCAGCTCAAGAACAAAATCGCCCGCGAGTTGGCCGTGATTGTGCGCCAGCTAATGCAGAGGTTCAGCGACCCGATGACCGCCCACGCCCTGCTCCAGTCACAGCAGAACTCCGACGAGGCGCTCAGTATTAAACGTGATGCCGACCCGACATTTGATTTTTGTGGTTACCTTGAAGCACTGCCGGAGCCTGAAGGTATGTATATTGGCAATGCCAACATCATCCCGCGTCAGCCGCGCCTGTATCTGTATCATGCCTATCTGGCGTATATGGAAGCCCACGGCTACAAAAATACCCTGAGCCTGACTATGTTCGGTAAGGGGTTGCCAGCCATGCTGAAAGAGTACGGGCTAAGTTATGAGAAGCGCCGGAAAAATCAGGGCATACAGACCAATCTGGCGCTAAGAGAGGAAAGCAACGCCGACTGGCTGCCGAAATGCGATGACCCCATAGCGAAATAACCTCCCCTGACCGGCATCGCCGGTCTTTTTTTACCTGCAAAACGGCAAAAGTGAACAGTAAAGTGTTCACTGTTCACCAACCGTTCACCGTGTAACATAATGAATTTTATAAATAAAAATGCACAGTGAACAGTGTGAACAGTTTTTCTGAAAAAAAGTTTTTTTGTTCTGGTTTGGATCCGTGCAACGGATCCAAACCGAATAGAGGATTTGTTATCTTTTCCCAGATAAACCAATTAGTTGAGCTTAAAAACATCAAAATAAATGGTGGGGGCACAAAAGGGGGCATTTCGAAGTGCTGTTTTTATTTTTTTATTGTTTTTCATTGTGTTACATGATGATTTGAGTCCGGCCTTCGCACCATACAAAGCTTTTTTCAAGTCTACTAACGTCTACTTTAATCCACAAAAACAGTAAGTTAAGCGAATTTCTGACTTGGCTTAGTCTGTTCACGTCTACTCAATTCCTTGAACATATACCAACCGATGATGGTATAACTGATGGTATTCCCGGTTCGATTGATTTTGGTACCAACACTGGAGGTATCAACTGATGGCTCTCACCGATATCAAAGTTAGGACTACCAAGCCCTCCGACAAACCCTTCAAACTCACAGATGGGCAGGGTATGCACCTGCTGATCAACCCCAATGGTTCAAAATACTGGCAACTCCAATACCGTTTCGGGGGTAAACTGATCCTACCCGCGTAATAGGGATACAACCTTAAGCGCGGTTCTGGTTTTCAAATTGTTCCGGACTGAGACCGCCACAGGCACTGTGGCGACGCCAGCGATTGTAATCGCACTCAATATAATTAAACACTGCTGCCCGCATTATTTCCCGGCTGGCAAAGTCCTCTCCATGCATACATTCCACCTTCAGCGTGTGGAAGAAGCTTTCCGCACAGGCATTATCGTAACAACAGCCTCTGGCGCTCATCCTGCCCCGCAGATTATGCCGTTTCAGTAAGCTCTGGTAATCCGCTGAACAGTACTTACTGCCTCTGTCTGTATATATGGTGACTTTTCCGGTCGTTTACGCCGCCACAGCGCTATGTGTAATGCATCGCAGGCAAACTGTGCCGTCATCCGCGAGGACATAGACCAGCCAGTGGCTGACTGCGGCCACAGGTCAATAACCACGGCCAGATAAAGCCAGCCTTCACCGGTGCGAAGATACATGATGTCACCCACCCATTTCTGATTCGGGCCACTGACGTAAAAGTCCTGCTTCAGCAGATTCTCTGGACTGGCAGACCATGTTCGCGGTAACTGACTGGACTGATCTTCCGTGAAGCTTTCGCCCGCAGCGCCTGCCGGCGCAGGCTGGCCGCTACGGTATACACCCGTCCCTGAGCACGAAGCTCATCCGTCAGGCGTGGCGCACCATAGCGCTGTTTGCGTCACTGAATGCCTCCCGGGCGACGTTATCACAGACAAGGCGGAACTGCTGACGCTGGTTTATCTGATGACGACGCTGATGCCAGACGTACCAGCCACTACGGGCAACCTGAAGTACACGGCACATGGCTTTGATACTGAACTCAGCCTGATGTTTTTCGATGAAGACATACTTCATTTCAGGCGTTTCGCGAAGTATGTCGCGACCTTCTGGAGAATAGTCAGTTCCTCATCCCGTTCTGCCAGTTGATGCTTCAGACGGACGATCTCTGCGGACATCTCCTATTCGCGTTCAGAAGAAGAGAGCTGATTTTGCTGTTTTCTTCGCCAGTTGTAGAGCTGCGATTCATACAGGTTAAGCTCGCTGGTAGCCGCAGCCATCCCAATGCGTTAGCCAGTTTCAAGGCTTCGTCGCGAAATTCAGGCGTATGTTGCTTGCATGGCTTTTTGGTGGTTGATGCTGCTTTTGTCATGTGAGACACCTCTTTCTTGAGAGTTTACTCACTTAGTCGCATGTCCACTCTTGCTGGGTAAGATCAGACAACCCATTCTCTCAATAAATAACATAAACATTTTTATTTGGATGTGTTTTTTTGTTTATGCTTTTTAAATAAAGGGTTGATATGAAATTTTTTAAACATGTGGATATTAGATATTCCACAAAAAGTATTAATGGATCATTCGCTTATTAATGGGGGTGTCGTGTAAAGATAAAAAAATAGTGATCCTTGTTTTTTTGCTTAAATTTTTAAAATGGCGTGAGTATATTAGCATCCGCACAGATAAATTGTGCGAATGCTAATAGTTGATTTTTGGAGATTTTGTAATATGCGTAAATCAGCATCTGCAGTAGCAGTTCTTGCTTTAATTGCATGTGGCAGTGCCTACGCAGCTGGCTTTGTTGGTAACAAAGCAGAGGTTCAGGCAGCGGTTACTATTGCAGCTCAGAATACAACATCAGCCAACTGGAGTCAGGATCCTGGCTTTACAGGGCCTGCTGTTGCTGCTGGTCAGAAAGTTGGTACTCTCAGCATTACTGCTACTGGTCCACATAACTCAGTATCTATTGCAGGTAAAGGGGCTTCGGTATCTGGTGGTGTAGCCACTGTCCCGTTCGTTGATGGACAAGGACAGCCTGTTTTCCGTGGGCGTATTCAGAGAGCCAATATTAATGACCAAGTAAATACTGGAATTGACGGGTTTGCAGGTTGGCGAGTTGCCAGCTCTCAAGAAACGCTAAATGTCCCTGTCACAACCTTTGGTGAATCGACCCTGCCAGCAGGTGCTTTCACTGCGACCTTCTACGTTCAGCAGTATCAAAACTAATTTAATTTAAACTTTATAAATGCCCTCAATATGAGGGCATTTGGATAATTTTATTATTTTAAAAATATCTATTTTGAATAGATAGGTTTTATGCTTCCATGCAAAAACTTAAAGAGGGATTATGTATATTTTGAATAAATGTATACGTATAACTGTTATCTTTTTCTTTTTTTGCTACCTTCCAATTGCTTCTTCGGAAAGTAAAAAAATTGAGCAACCATTATTAACACAAAAATATTATGGCCTAAGATTGGGCACTACACGTGTTATTTATAAAGAAGATGCTCCATCAACAAGTTTTTGGATTATGAATGAAAAAGAATATCCAATCCTTGTTCAAACTCAAGTATATAATGATGATAAATCATCAAAAGCTCCATTTATTGTAACACCACCTATTTTGAAAGTTGAAAGTAATGCGCGAACAAGATTGAAGGTAATACCAACAAGTAATCTATTCAATAAAAATGAGGAGTCTTTGTATTGGTTGTGTGTAAAAGGAGTCCCACCACTAAATGATAATGAAAGCAATAATAAAAACAACATAACTACGAATCTTAATGTGAATGTGGTTACGAATAGTTGTATTAAATTAATTTATAGGCCTAAAACTATAGACTTAACGACAATGGAGATTGCAGATAAATTAAAGTTAGAGAGAAAAGGAAATAGTATAGTTATAAAGAATCCAACATCATCATATGTGAATATTGCAAATATTAAATCTGGTAATTTAAGTTTTAATATTCCAAATGGATATATTGAGCCATTTGGATATGCTCAATTACCTGGTGGAGTACATAGTAAAATAACTTTGACTATTTTGGATGATAACGGCGCTGAAATTATAAGAGATTATTATTTTAAGGTGTAAACAAATGAAGAAAACCACAATTACTCTATTTGTTTTAACCAGTGTATTTCACTCTGGAAATGTTTTCTCCAGACAATATAATTTCGACTATGGAAGTTTGAGTCTTCCTCCCGGTGAGAATGCATCTTTTCTAAGTGTTGAAACGCTTCCTGGTAATTATGTTGTTGATGTATATTTGAATAATCAGTTAAAAGAAACTACTGAGTTGTATTTCAAATCAATGACTCAGACTCTAGAACCATGCTTAACAAAAGAAAAACTTATAAAGTATGGGATCGCCATCCAGGAGCTTCATGGGTTGCAGTTTGATAATGAACAATGCGTTCTCTTAGAGCATTCTCCTCTTAAATATACTTATAACGCGGCTAACCAAAGTTTGCTTTTAAATGCACCATCTAAAATTCTATCTCCAATAGACAGTGAAATTGCTGATGAAAATATCTGGGATGATGGCATTAACGCTTTTCTTTTAAATTACAGAGCTAATTATTTGCATTCTAAGGTTGGAGGAGAAGATTCATACTTTGGTCAAATTCAACCTGGTTTTAATTTTGGTCCCTGGCGGCTAAGGAATCTATCATCTTGGCAAAACTTGTCAAGCGAAAAAAAATTTGAATCAGCATATATTTATGCTGAGCGAGGTTTAAAAAAAATAAAGAGCAAACTAACAGTTGGGGACAAATATACCAGTGCAGATTTATTCGATAGCGTACCATTTAGAGGCTTTTCTTTAAATAAAGATGAAAGTATGATACCTTTCTCACAGAGAATATATTATCCAACAATACGTGGTATTGCGAAAACCAATGCGACTGTAGAAGTAAGACAAAATGGATACTTGATATATTCTACTTCAGTCCCCCCCGGGCAATTCGAGATAGGTAGAGAACAAATTGCTGATCTTGGTGTTGGGGTTGGGGTTCTTGATGTTAGCATTTATGAAAAAAATGGGCAGGTCCAAAACTATACAGTGCCATATTCAACTCCTGTATTATCTTTGCCTGATGGATATTCTAAATATAGTGTAACTATTGGTAGATACAGGGAGGTTAACAATGATTATATCGATCCTGTTTTTTTTGAAGGGACTTATATATATGGTCTGCCTTATGGGTTTACTTTATTTGGTGGAGTGCAATGGGCAAATATTTATAATTCATACGCCATAGGCGCAAGTAAAGATATTGGTGAGTATGGTGCTCTGTCTTTTGACTGGAAAACATCTGTTTCGAAGACTGATACATCCAATGAAAATGGTCATGCATATGGGATTAGATACAATAAAAATATCGCTCAGACAAACACCGAAGTATCTTTGGCTAGTCATTACTATTATTCGAAAAATTATAGAACTTTTTCTGAAGCAATTCATAGTAGCGAGCATGATGAATTTTACGATAAAAATAAGAAATCAACAACCTCTATGTTATTAAGTCAGGCATTAGGATCTCTGGGCTCTGTTAACTTAAGCTACAATTATGATAAATATTGGAAACATGAAGGTAAAAAATCAATAATTGCTAGTTATGGGAAGAATTTAAATGGTGTTTCGTTATCGCTTTCATATACGAAAAGTACATCAAAGATTAGTGAAGAAAATGAAGATTTATTCAGTTTTCTACTCAGTGTACCTTTGCAAAAACTTACAAATCATGAAATGTATGCTACATATCAAAACTCATCCTCTTCAAAGCATGATATGAATCATGATTTAGGTATTACTGGTGTGGCATTTGATAGCCAATTGACATGGCAAGCAAGAGGGCAAATAGAAGATAAATCGAAAAATCAAAAGGCTACATTTTTAAATGCTTCTTGGCGAGGTACTTATGGGGAGATCGGAGCAAACTATAGTCATAATGAAATAAATCGTGATATTGGGATGAATGTTTCTGGTGGGGTGATTGCTCATTCATCAGGAATTACGTTTGGTCAGAGTATATCGGATACTGCTGCACTGGTAGAGGCTAAAGGTGTAAGTGGGGCAAAAGTTCTGGGCCTACCAGGTGTTAGAACCGATTTTAGAGGCTATACAATATCCAGTTATCTTACTCCATATATGAATAACTTCATATCTATAGATCCAACAACGTTACCAATAAATACGGATATTAGGCAAACTGATATTCAAGTAGTTCCTACCGAAGGTGCTATTGTAAAAGCTGTATATAAAACAAGCGTGGGTACTAATGCATTAATTAGAATTACAAGAACAAATGGAAAGCCACTAGCTCTTGGCACAGTTCTTTCACTTAAGAATAATGATGGAGTAATCCAATCAACATCTATTGTTGGCGAAGATGGTCAGGCATATGTATCTGGATTGTCAGGAGTGCAAAAATTAATCGCTTCGTGGGGGAATAAGCCCTCCGATACTTGTACAGTTTTTTACTCTCTTCCCGATAAAAACAAAGGTCAGATTAGCTTTTTAAATGGAGTGTGCAAATGAATCAGTATAATTCGTCAATACCTAAGTTCATTGTCTCTGTTTTTCTGATTGTTACTGGTTTTTTCAGCTCAACTATTAAAGCACAAGAACTTAAATTAATGATTAAAATAAATGAGGCTGTTTTTTATGACCGTATTACAAGTAATAAAATAATAGGTACGGGGCATCTATTTAACAGAGAGGGAAAAAATCCTCATTAGTTCAAGTTTAGAAAAAATTAAAAATACCCCAGGGGCATATATTATTAGAGGTCAGAATAACTCAGCCCATAAGCTTAGGATAAGAATAGGTGGAGAAGACTGGCAACCAGATAATTCAGGTATTGGTATGGTATCTCATTCTGATTTTACTAATGAATTTAATATTTATTATTTTGGGAATGGAAACATTCCCGTTGATACCTATTTAATAAGCATATATGCGACAGAAATTGAATTATAATAAAGGGTGCGCAAATTGGCGCACCTATAACTCTTAATTATAAAGCATAAATGCAGCTTTTTCTCCTGTATTTCTATGCTTATATTTTAGATGGAATTGTTTTGGGGTTAAACCATAATAGTCAGAAAATAACTTAATGAAATATGATACGCTTGACATTCCTACGGCATATGATACTTTATTAATATGTGTGTCGCTATCAAGTACCAAACGCGCTGCTTTTTGCATCCTGGCATCTAGAAGGATTCTGTAAAAATTAGTATTTTCATTCTCAAGTTTTTTTCTGATAGTCACTTCTGATAAATTTAGTTTTTCGGATAATGTTTTTAATCTCCATTTTGTTGAAATGTCATTATCTATTGTTTTTCTAACAATATCAGAAAAACTACGTGAGACTGAAATGCACAGAGATGTGTATAGCTGCTCGATATTATTCACTTTTGAAAATAAGCAGGCAATTTCATAAATATCGTTGTTGTTATTTTTTCTCTTTTTTAAATATTCAAATAAAATTCCATTAATTCCACTGTCGGTTATAATAAAAACCTTATCGCTAAATGTTCTGTAGCGTATTGGTGATAAACTTTCTGAGCAATTAGAAGCCTCAAATAAGCATAAAACTCTACTTAATAATTCATCTGGTAAAGTAATAATATCAAATGATTCAATATCATCCATATATTCAATTTCCACAACAGCTTCTATATTTTTTTTCTATTAAGGCTATGTTGCCTCTAGTTATTTTTATTTCCTCTGGCTTTGACTTGTTCTTAATGGTAACAATACAGTTTTTCGAATGTAAAATAGCATAACGATATAGTTTTATTTTTATGGCGTTTTTTTTCAACATGGAATTGCACCTAATTTTTACGCTTCACTGCAGAAGCCGATTTTATATTATTGTAGGTATTGTTTTATGATATAAAAATAACTTTATTAGATATGATTAGCCGAAGATGATGTTTTAAAATATCTAAATACAGTGTAAGCCATGTGTGGTTGTTATAAGTGCTTTATAGGAGTTGTTGTTTCGTTATGCTCAATTAATTGTGTTCATCTATATCCAACGGAGAGCCATGTGATATTTCTTTTAATGCCGGTACTGTACAGTCCGGGCAGGCTTGATTGGACCTATAAAAATAGATATGACTATCTCCTAAGATTTTAAATACTCCGTATAAATGTTGAATGGGGATACTGAAATGCCTTTGATGTGACGTCTTAAAGGTAGGGCTTTATACATAACCAATACTCGAGTGACTCTGATGAAAGTGAATACGCATAAATGAACCATCAAAATATTCATATATTTTTACTTTTCGTCTTGGTTTGACCATATCGTAATGAGGTTGCTATAGAATGGATTAGTATTATTTTGTGGTAGTGGTAAATACATTTATTTTAACCTTGAAGAGTGGGGCCGTTTATGGGTGAATCCATCATTACAAACATCATCTCCATCATCCGGGAGCGTCAGAGTACGGACAACGCGCCTGTTAAAATCCGCGATATTGCTGATGCTGCCGGACTCAGTATCTACTAGGTCCGCTCATATCTTGAGCAACTCCGTGCTGTCGGGGTGCTTGAGAAAGTAAATGCCGGAAAGGGAGCGCCCGGATTATGGCGTCTGCTTTGACCGCTTTCCCGGAAGACGGGGACATCAGCCGGATATGGTACGATCGGCTTTGTATCGAATTTAACAGCGACGGCGGACTGAGTCCGGCTGAACTGCGGGTTATCCGACTGCTGCTGCAGGGCTATAACTGCGGGCAGATTGCTGCCCTCTGTTTTCGCAGCGTCAAAACCATTTCAGCCCAGAAAGGCCTGGCTTTCAGGCGCCTCGGCGTCAGGAATGATGCCACCCTGTTGCCAACCCTGATGCTTCTGGGGATGGTGACACTGTATACAGACCTGAACCGGTGTCATTCACTGGAGGAGAGCGGCCCGGAATGTGGGTCGGAAGCTGGATAAGTATCACTGAAAGTTATTTTATCATGTTCATGAAATTCGTTTATTACGCCTGTCTGGCCGTCGTCATATTAATGGCAATGGTCTTTTGTGTGTCAGTGCTTTTTATTCTGGAAAACTCATGACCGGAATATTCCGGCTGCCGGCTTAATGACCGTGCCGGATGAATTAAGATTTACTGCTGCTGTCAGGCGGTACCGTTAAGCGGCCTTTCATTCTGTATATCTGTTATCCATGGAGTGTTTCCGTGACGATGAATTATGCCCGGGAGCTGTTTTTCCTGAGGGGAATATTATTTTCTTTTTTTTACCTGGCCGCGCCCGTCCTGTGATTGCGCAGGAGTGGGAGTTCATAACTCCCTTGGTGGCTGATGCCCCCGCCGAGGTGGAACTATTTTCCTTTTACTGTCCGCCCTGCTATGCGTTCTCACAGACGATGGGCGTGGCCCGGGCCATCCGGCACGTACTGCCGCACGGTGACCGGATGATCAAGTACCATGTCAGCCTGCTGGGCCCCCTCGGCCATGAGCTGACACGGGCCTGGGCGCTGGCCATGATGATGAAGGAAACTGACGTGGTCGAGAAGGCCTTCTTCACGGCCGACATGGTGGAGAAACGCCTGCATTCCCCGGACGATGTCCGTCGGGTGTTTATGTCTGCTACCGGTATCAGTCGCGGGGAGTATGACAGAAGTATAAAAAGTCCCGCCGTGAATGACATGGTGGCATTACAGGAACGGTTGTTTAAGGAATATGGCGTGAGGGGGACGCCTTCCGTGTATGTCCGTGGCCGTTACCATATCAACAATGCCGCCTTCGGTGCATTCTCCGTCGAAGATTTCAGGAGCCGTTATGCCGCGGTGGTCCGGAAACTGCTGGCCGGTAACCCTGATGCCGACTGATGATAAAGGCACCATACAGGCCGGAGATATCCCCCCGCTCCGCGCGCTGATTCTCCTGCTGCTGACCAGCGTCTTTATCTCCGGCTTTCTGACCGGCGTCTTGGCCATGCTCTGGCTTATCTGCCGTGGGGCATGATGTGAAGTCCGGTCTCCCCTGTAACAGAAAACATAACTTTCACCACCACGATGTTCAGATATTTATGTAACCAGAAAGCTGCACTGCTGACCGCCATTCTCCTGATGGCGGCCGGCGTGCTCACCCTGTGTTTCCCGGAGTCCTGGTACCCGCAGGAAACAGAATGGCAGCTCACGGCAGAAAAAGAAATTACCGGGATACACGGCGGCCTCTCCGGCCTGACATGGAACCCGGACAGCAGAACGCTGTTTGCCGTGACCGACCACCCCTCCTCGGTGGTGGAGCTGGACACGGAAGGGAACGTGCTGCGGGTGATACCGTCAGACGGCGACCACGATTTTGAGGCCATCGAATACCTCGGCGGGAACCGCTATGCCCTGTCCCGGGAGCGGACGCTCACCACCCACTGCATTGACAGCAGCACGACCGTCCTCCCGCCGGCAACATACAGCCTGACGCTGGATGTGAACAGGCACAGCGACAATGCCGGTTTTGAAGGCCTTGCCTGGGGACGGGGAGAGCATGCCCTGATGGTGGCGCAGGAGAAAAAACCGCTGCGGCTTTACGTGACGGACCGGAGCCCTGATGCGCTGTCGGTGAGTGACTCGCTGACACACCGGGCGTCCCTGCCATGGTTCCTGAAGGATATCTCCGGTCTGCATTATGACCGGAACAACGGGCTCCTGTATGTACTTTCCCATGAATCTGCCGTGGTCGTGGTGTCGGATCTGGACGGCGGGAGGAAGGTGATGTCGCTGCGCCGGGGACACTGTGGCCTGCGAAGGGATATCCCGCAGGCGGAGGGGATAGCCTCAGATGACCGGGACACGCTGTGGATAGTCAGTGAACCGAATCTGTTTTACCGCTTCACCCGCACGGCTTCGTCCTGAGGATGAGGCGGCGCGGAAGGTGAAGTAAAATTCGCCGCGTGAAGCCGACCGGTGTTGGTGCCGGTGTCAGCGGTGGATTCTGACAGTGGAAAGATGATGAAAAACATAACATTCAGCGCATCTTTTTTCAGGGAATTATTCTGGTTTGTGGTGATGGTGGGAAGCTGGTTGATGACCTTCCCCTGACCTTCCCCCTGTAAACAGTGCCAGTCTAAACTGAAGTTTCCGGTCTTTCTTCCATCTCACAGAGAGGCGCATTGCCATGAAAAAGACCCGTTATACCGAAGAACAGACTGCATTTGCCCTGAAACAGGCTGAAACCGGCACCCGCGTCGGGGAAGTCTGCAGAAAGATGGGAATTTCTGAGGCCACATTTTACAACTGGAAGAAAAAATTTGCCGGGCCGGGCGTGACGGAACAGCGGCGTCTGCGGCAACTGGAGGATGAGAATCAGCGGCTGAAGAAGCTGGTCGCTGAGCTGAGTCTCGACAAGGAGATGCTGCAGGAGGTACTGAAGCAAAAGTTCTGAGGCCGGCTCAGAAGCGCCAGGCGGTTACATTTTTGCGGGAGGCTTACTGTATCAGCGTCCGGTGGGGATGCGGGTTGCTGATGCAGAGCAGAACCGTTTACCACTGGCAGAGCCGGCGTGACGATCGGGCGATAACCCTGCGTATCCGGGAAATAGCGGAAACCCGGATACGCTACGGTTGCCCGCGTATTCATATTCAGTTGCGGCGGGAGGGATGGCCTGTTAACCACAAGAAAACCAACCGGATTTATTGTCCGGAAGGCCTGAACCTGCGCAGAAAACGTCCCCGCAGACATGTCAGTGCAGCACGCCGTCAGCAGCGCCCGGTTCTGACGCATGTCGATCAGTGCCGGAGTATGGATTTTGTGTCAGATAATCTGTTTAACGGGCGGCGTTTTCGGGCGCTGGCTGTAGTGGATAATTTTAGTCGGGAATGCCTGGCGATCCATGCCGGAAAATCGTTAAAAGGCGAGGATGTGGTCAGAATAATGGAGGCACTGCGGGTGCCGGATAAGCGGCTGCCGGTACGAATCCAGACGGATAACGGCAGCGAGTTTATCTCAAAAAGTCTGGATAAATGGGCGTATGAACACGGCGTCACAATGGACTTCTCGCGCCCCGGAAAGCCGACAGATAACCCGTTTATTGAACCATTTAACGGCAGTCTGCGGGATGAATGCCTGAACATTCACTGGTTCCTGTCACTGGAAGATGCGCAGGAAAAAACCCGACAACTGGCGCAGGGAATACAATCATGAGAGAACGCATTCATCATTAAATGACATGACTCCGGCTGAATTTATCCGAAGTCTCCGGAAAGACGAAGCTCTCTGATTTAGCACTGTACTGAATTTGTGCCAGGGTCATTATCGACATGATTACCGGCAAGCGCACCACCGCCTGATGTTAGCCGCTCCCGATGTTTAATCGGGAGCGGTTTCGCATTAAGGGACTATCACCTGCACCAGCACATCGGTTGCCCAACTTTCCTCGCTGTTGACCACCTGACCTTCAACGCAGGCTTTTGCCATATTCCCGAGCTGGAAAGCCACATCATCGTTAAAATCAAAATCGCGATACGCTCGCGCAAAGACGATGCGCCAGTATCCCATCCCTTGGTCAAAACGGATCTTCAGCGCCTGACCATTACTGAAGGTCACCATCAGTTTACGATGGTGTGGAATATCACGCGGCGAGCCAACGGTGTTAACCACGACGGCTCTGCCCATAGATGCCGCAAACCACTGGTCGGCAAAATCCTGAAAATCCGCTTCACTCATCCAGTCATGGAACGGCTTGTTGCCTGGCCGCTCTTTACTCTTAAACAGCGTATCAATCGTCACTTGCGCATCCTGCGCCAGGATCGATTTCAGCGGTTTTAACAGCCCGCCTAATAACGCCAGCGCCACCGGGTTTTGCAGATAACGATCGCTATAGTGAATGCGCGTCACCTGGTTTTCCTTCAGCAGCGTCTGAATATCTTCCTGCGCCCCGGTTAACACGCCCCAGAAACGCTGACCAAACTGAGAAACCGGGCCATTAAGCTGCTTATGGATCTCAATATCGTTGACCAGGCCTCTGCTACCTGCGGCATCGGATAATAGCTCTGCTTTACTAAGCGTTATCGGCTCAAACGCATGGCTGCGAATAACCATCTGGCTATTCAGATGCCAGTTCGGGCCGGGGATGGTGGCCTCTGGGCTGCGAGAAATCAACGTCATCAGGCGATCGTTGAATGCTACCTGTGCGACAACCGGCGTATCCGTATTCAGCTCAGACTGGCAAAGCTGCACACCAATGGCGGCAAACTGCGCAATCTCCTGTAAAAGCTCCGGATCTTCAATATGACCGGGCACAACCAGCGTAACCTCAACCTCATCTTTCAGCCGATAGTTCTGGATCGCCGTTCGGAACTGGCGGGCATACAAATCCCACTCGTTAAGCGGCCCATTCATCCACAACGTGAGTTTGCGCGCCCCGTCGTTAATGGCACGACGGATAGCATCCTCAATGCTGCCTGGGCAATACTGCGCGTCGGCCAGGGAGAATTTTTCCGCCTCCGGCAAACCGATATAGTGACTGAAATCCTCCCCCAGCCAGGCCTGCGCGGCTTTACGATCCAGCTGATCGTGATCGTGGCGGGTCTGCGAATCGAGCAGACATTCGCTACAGGCGGTATCACAGTGGCGGCATCCCAGCTGTTTCACCATCCCTTTGAGGACCGCTTCAATATGCAATGGCGCACTGGAAGCAAACCCCGCACCGCCGCTGATAATGTCGTAAAGCTGCACCGCCAGGACCGATTGCTCATTATCCAGTCTGACCGGACGCACCGCATAGCCCAGTTCTGTCGCCGATACCCCCAGCACGCTGGCCAGCGCTCGACGTAGTGCAACCGCCAGCGTCATGGCCACAATACGGCCTTCATCAGAATTATCGGGGATATACTCCCCGTTTTGCGGACGGCGCAAAATGAGTTCAAACACATCGGTGCGCGCCAGCGCACCCAGCGTGACATTCTTATTCAGCGCCGTGGAGCCAGGGCAGATAATCCGCTGATTCTGGCTGTCGCGATCAGATTTACCGGGGCGCGGAGGATAATGCGCTTCCATCGATTTCGGCGTATCGGTGGCATTGAGCATTGACTCCGCCCGGCCGCAGCTCAGGCACAGCGCATAACCGTGTCCACCTTCGCCCATGCTCTGCTGGAAAACATGACCATCCGCGCCTGACGCCATAAAACCCATCAGCGGGTTTGGCAGTGGCACGCGTTCTGCTTTCACAAACACCCAGGCAGGCACCACCGGGATGAATTTCATTGTTTCAATGTTGTTCGTAACGGGAGTATGGGCATCGGTGACAAAACCGGCGGGCTGTAATACCTGACGTCGGTTATCCAGCGTGATCCGCTCCCCGCACGCGCTATTGGTACAGAATAAATCCCCCGAGCCACCAATACCTTCCTCATAGCCTAAAGTACCGCATTTATGGCAACGCCAGGCGCTGTCCAGACGCTGGGCTTCGTTAGTATCGGCGTTAAGGTTATGCCAGTGCAGCGAAACACCGGCCGAGCGGAATACCCGACCATCAAGGATAATCTCCGCGCCCGGCGCATACTCACGGATCGCAACGGAAAGGTTGCGCGAAGGCAGCCCTTTATAACGCGAAACGTTATCCTCCCGGTCATTCTTATCACTGCTTTTGTGCGTTTTCTCGCGGATATAATCTTCCATGGTGAAGTTATCAAAAGTGACAACATCCGTTGGGAAGCCATATCCGGGTAGGAAAGTTCGGGCCGCCAGATCGCGTAACAGGTATTCACCACAATGCCGTTTTTTCTCCAGTTCCAGTCGCCTGCGGTACGGCGTATTGGGCTGCGATTCACTTTCCTGTTTCACGAGATCGCGGAAGATCCCCAGCCAGCGTGTCTGTAAGACGGCAATAGCCTCCTGCGTTTTATCCCGCAGTTTTTCTGCCGTAACGCCGTGCAATGCCGTCCCTTTAACCAGACGCTCCAGCGCGTTATCAATGCTCAGCGTCGGACGTTCGAGCCAGGCTTTAAAACGATTGCATACCGACTGGTCGAGCTCTTCGCCAAAGAACCACTGGCTATTAAGGCTGGTACGCTCTTTTTCGGTTTCACCGACCACATGGCATAAGTATTCTGACAGTAACAGGGAATTGACGTGACGCTGCACCAGACGCTCTGAGTTCATTGCCACCATTGGAGCCGGGATCACCGTCTCAAACGGCCAGAGGGGATTAGCAAAAACCTGCTGATCGTGCGGGTTCCCTTTGCACAAGGTGTACGAAATAGCGCGTGACTCTTTACTACGCCCGGCACGCCCGGCTCGCTGTAAATAGTTGGCCGGATGCGGAGGAACGTTGTTCATCACCACTGCAGAAATACCGCCAATATCCACACCCATTTCCATCGTGGTTGAGCAGTTAAGGACGTTAAGCTGCCCGTTTTTAAACATTCTTTCGTAGCTTTGCAGGCGCTCCGACGATTGCTGTGCCGAGTGTTCTGCGGTGCGGTAGTAAAATCCACCTTCTACCACGCGATCGTTAATGTCCGTCCAGAGGTTTTGCGAGCGTAATGGTAGCACTTGCGGATCCTGGCTTACCCAGTCACGCACTTTTGTTAACCCGTCGACATAATCATCCTGAGAGCGATCGTGTTCCCAGATCGCTGGCAGCGTGACTTCCTGAGCCAAAAACGCGTCGTACTGTGCACTCGTCAGTCGCTCGAACTGGATATGCATGGGCAAATAGGGGGTCAGACCTTTGAAGGTTGTCGCCAGTAATTTATTGGTCACTGGACAAATGCGTGCTTTTTGCACCAGAGAGAATGTCAGATGCTCTTTCGGTAAATAAAAACGGTTTCCATCAGGCTTCAATACCGCCAGAGATCCTGTTAGCTGGAGCCAGGCTTCTTTCAGCCAGGCGTTAACAATATCAATAGTTACCGTATTTACGGTGTTAAATTTGGCCCCTAAAATCAACAGCTTGACCAGGCGCTGAGTCACATTACCGTGGCGAATTTGCGGCCAGCGTTTAACCTGGTTGTCATCTGGCTCTTTCGAATCTGGGTTGCGGACAAATTTGGAAGAGAAACGGCTACCGATCCAGTTTCTTAGATCGTCATCCAGTTGGATGTAGTTGCTTTCTCTGACATAGAAATCCAGCGCCACCTTCAGAAAATCGCGCCAGTCATCAAGGGTTAAGCCTTTAGCCTGCCAGTGAGTAGGAACACTGTGAGCCTTCTCCAGCCCCTGATAGCCAACCTGAACCAGCCCCTGGGTTTCCAGGCTGTTGGTTCGTTTCGGGCGTCGCATAAACTCACGGAAAAGCAGCATTTCGGCGAGTTTCAAAGGGCCGCCATTTTCGGTGAAAATTTCAGGCTTCAGATAATGGTTATATTGTAAAATTGGTCCCTGTATATCGGCTTTCTCTTTCAGATCATTGACCATTTCCGTCCAGGTTCGGCAAACTAAAATGGTTGCAGCCTTTCCCCCCGTCGCCGTCTGGATTGCCTGTTCAAGGCGTTCGGCCTGAGCTTCAGAAAGTTTTGCTTCCTCGGGCATTCCCCACTCGCGATACTCCCGGGCTTCTTCACGGTATTGTGTCACCCTTGCAACCAGTTTCATCACGTCAGCCTGGTCATTCGGAGCACTCGTTGGCTGTTTTCGTTGGTGCCAGCCAAGAATTTCTACTACGCTACCACGTAATCGGCTGCGCTCTGCTTCCTGCTGCATACGTACTGCCATTCGCGCCGTCCCCTGACGACTGTCGGTAAAGGTAATCAGGCGACGACCTCGACCAGGCAAAGAGAGCGGGCCGACACCATCTTTACCTTCATCACTAGTGAAGTCCTGACAATACTCCAGCACCGTAGGCACAATATTGGTGACATAAAAAGGCCCGCCCAGTAACGCCCTTCGGAAGGGCTGTTTACCCTTTCCGCCTTTATAGCCACAATTGCTGGCACTACAGATTTGTTCGATATCATTAATTGCCAGCGGAATACTGTCCGGGTTCACCACGCCGATACTGCGGGTCTGACGATCGAGCCGCTGCATAATATAGCCAGCTTCCGTATTACATTCCGCAGCAATAATTTGTGGCGACTGGAATACAAAATCCTTCTGAATCTTTTCTCCGGATGTTTCAAAATCGTCAGAAATTTCATCCTGTAGGGAGAATTCATCTCCACCTTTATTATCCCACTGTACGAGTTTGCCTTTTTTATCCCGTGCAAGAAGATGCGGTTCATTACACTCATTGCAGAATGCCAGTTCAAAAACGGGACTGCCGCACTCGCAGTTTTGCCGCTGATTTACATACACATTGCCAAAAGACCAGTTTTTTTCCAGCGCGGTATTTTTTTTAGCTGCACAGTTCTTATCCACACATGCCCAGATGCCCTGGGTGTTTCGCTGGAAAATATGTGCTCTGACTTTCAGAAATGCAGGATCCTTTGCATTAGGGAGTGTGCCAGAGCAAAGATCGATCCAGCGTAAAACATCCTGCTGCGTGTACTGATGTTTGGTCAGCTCGTTCAAACGCTGGGTCAGCGTATCAAGTTTCATTGGTCGGGGTTGGCTAACCAGCATTTCGCGTAAACAGCGCGCTTCCGGAGAGTGGGTCAACGCACTATAACGCTCCGGACTGATCCCTTCACTCTCCGAATCAGGGATATGCTCAATCTCATCCAGTGACAGAGAATATTGTTTGCAGGGTTCGAGCTCAGGAATAACGCGGCTTCCGCCCAGAACATCAATACGTTCCTGTGGCACTCCTGACAGCTCAGACAAGAATTTTTTCAGCTGCTTTTCAGCATCACTTCCGGCAATGGTGGCCGACGTCGCCACAAAGCGAACATCATCAGGCGTGACGCCAAATGCCGTCATGACGCGACGGAGCTGTAGAGCCAACTCAGCGGCCTGAGAACCAACGTAGGTATGGGCTTCATCCAGAACTATCCAGCGTAATGATTTTTCAGCTTTTGATTTCTGAATAATCGGTGCATCAACCTGACGAACCATCATGTATTCCAGCATGGTACCGTTGGTCACTAAAATGGGGGCGGGTTCTTCACGCATCTTCTCTCGTGACAAAACCTCATTAGGCCTGTTTGCCTGCTCACTTTTGACCAAAGCGTGCAATTCTTCTGTGTTACCGTTATACAGACAGTACCGAATTCCGGAACCAAAACTACGGGTCCACGCATCTAAACGCTCGCGCTGGGAATTAATCAGGGCATTCAGTGGGTAAAGAAAAAGTGCTCTCACACCTATCAACGGTTTTTTGTTCTTGACCTGAAGCTCACGATAGAGGTCTTCCAGTACCGGGACCATAAAGCATTCCGTTTTGCCAGAGCCTGTCCCGCTGGTCACCACGACTGAGTGTTTTTTCTCAAGTAATGATTGCCAGCTGGCTAACTGATGCGTGAAAGGTTTCCAGTCAGAGCCAAAACGATAACGACCATTTTCCTCACTATCCAGCGAGTCCACCACCTCCTTGCTTAGCAACGTTTGTTTTGTTGCAAGGTCTTTCATTGTGCTGTTGGACTCTTTCCAGCCAAATGTCTGTTCAAATACGGGGGAGGCAAGAAACGATCCTTCTTTCCCGCAATCGGCCGCCATTTGTTGCGTGAGATGCTCGCGAAGATTCGGGTTGGTCACCCCCATAATACTCAGCGTCGCCTCCGTAGAACGCGACAGTGATTGTTCAATCAGCGAAGAAAAATAGCGTGTAGTCATTCTTATTCCTTTTTATTTTTCAGTAACATTACGCAATAGACAGTATTGGAAAATGGCGTTAAACCATCGTGAGTCAAAATCTCTAACCTGTCTCAAGAAAAATACGGCGCCGGGCTTATTCTCAAAAACACTTTCAAATGTTGTTTTACCGCTGGCAACAGCAGCAGCAAATACGGGGAGCAAGGTGACGGAATAGCGGTAGCTGGCATCAGGGGAAATATCGATAACAGGATTTTGTTGCGACATATACCAACGTAAAAGGCCTGGGCCACCAAATTCTGGCCAGCGAGATTCACCATGTTCGCGTAGAAGTTCCTGATACCACTCAAGGATAATACCTTTCATCGTCAACTCAGGAAA
Source organism: Salmonella sp. 32100201201700099SM (assembly GCF_017572645.1). Classification (NCBI taxonomy): domain Bacteria; kingdom Pseudomonadati; phylum Pseudomonadota; class Gammaproteobacteria; order Enterobacterales; family Enterobacteriaceae; genus Salmonella; species Salmonella sp. 32100201201700099SM. The sequence continues at coordinate 316,791 of NZ_JAGERQ010000002.1, forward strand.
AACCGGTGGTAATTTCCCTTGACTCAACCATAATTGCACCTCACTGGCATAAGTCGGGAATGTTGTGCCCAGCTGTTGATACATTCTGTCCAGCAGCCTTATCTGCATTTCCTCCGGTGCACCTTTATGAGTCAAAAAAGCACGAAAACGTGTGGCGGAACGTTTAACTTTTGTAATGGATAAAAACTCCCAGAAAACGGGAAACTCACTTTCAATACGGCTGAGATAATCAATGGACATTTCAAATTTGAACAGCGACATCGCCAACGCTTGTGGATGCTGAACAAGTGCCCGCCATACTTCAAAGGTAGCCAAAGGTAAATACCCGAACTGATCGTATAAATTGCGTAAGAACTGCCAGCCCGAGTGTGCCGGGTCGCTCGCCATTTGTTCCAGAACTAACATAATGGTGTTGACATCTGAACGAGGATTAAAAAGCTGCGTTGCTTTTTGTAAAGACTGTATTGCTGTCGCGTCGCTTTGAATTACCGGCTCACCTGCAATAAAGCAAGGTCGAAATGAGGCTTCTTCACCTGGTTTCGGCAGCACCAGCCATGGGCCATTCTTTTGTATTATCGAACTTAGTTCAAATTCACCAACTGGTACACCTTCGCTCATTCTTGACGTCAGCAGTACAACTTTTCTCTCCGGTTCGCTGAGTAACATAATGACGGGCGAAGGGATCTGGCCTGTACGATTACTTATTGAGTTTGCGAGAAGAATCTGCCTGCCACGATCATAGTCCAGACTATATTTATAACGTCGGATCTGCCAGGTAAAAGAACTACCACCTCCTTTTATGCGCATATCAACTGTTTGATCAATTCCTTCCTCCAGGGAGAGTAAATTATCAATATGTTCCCTTAAGCTATATAAAGTAAGCTCTACCGGACATTCTCCCGCACTGTAGTGCCACTCATACCAGGCCTGCATTCCACTACGCGAACGTAAACGTAGTTCAAGCTGGTATCGCGTAGGCTCACCATTTTTTCCGAAAAGATATGCTCTGGCACCCAGAAGATCGTTAATCGTTAAATTTTTCGGGAGAGGTTTCTCATCTTTATCGAACGCAAGACAGCCTCGTGCAGGAAATGGTAACCAAATAACAATCGGGTTTGCAGTGAGGTTTGGCGTTATTTGTAATGAAATTGATGCAGGAGGAATGCCCTCCGCCTTCATCATTATTTCTGTACTACCGGGCAACCGCTTCCGTCCAACTTCAAGTGTTTTTTCCTTCAAGCTATACAAACAAGGGTGCTGAGTAGTAATAATGACAGAACCTTCGTTCGCCTGTTGTCCATTTTTTATTTCCAGACTAAAATCATTGGGGAGAATGCCAATTTTCTTACGCAGTAACGTTTCATCATTTTCGTTACGCACCGAAATAAACTGTGCTCCCATTTTTTCTTGTACATCACAATTTTCTATAAATGTTCCGTTGAAAAAACGCTTGTAATGGCGCGTTGATAGATTCTCAGAATGTTGAGTAATTCCAGGAACACCGAGGAAGAGTTCATCCGGATAACTTGTCCAATTTAATCGCTTCCCCTGGAAAGAGAATCCAGTATGGATAATCTGATCTCTTCCTATCTTTATCCGGTACGTTTCATCGCCTTTAATGATGATATCCTGGCGACCTTTGATGGTCAGAGCATGGCATCCCAAAGCCGAAAAGCCAGAGTCACAATCCTCATGTTCTGAAGCCAGACAGCCATCCTTTGGCAGCACAATAAGTACATGGCTGCCACGTACGCTGCAAGAGGCTTGTCCCTGTAACAGCCATTCATTTTTATCAGAAACAAAAACCAATGGAACATCGCCAACCGCAACTTCACTGCCTTCTAAAAGATTGGAGCCGAAAAACATACCCCCAGCTCTCGCCACAATAAACAAACTGACCGTGGGATTTCTTCGGTAAAATTTAATCTCGCGCTTACGAACTTTTATTTTTGCCTGGGAGTTACTTAGCGTTGCATATGCAGGTCCCAGACTTGCGATTTCGTTACCATCTTCATAGATAGCAAGCTCGAAGCGCGTTGTTGAAGGCTCAATATCAATTGAAAAACTCAGTTCTTCAGGCAGAGAAATGAGAGCCTGGAGGGCTTCAGGATGATTTTCTGACCATAAAAACTGACAGAGAGTGGTTTTATTCTTTTGAAGGCGGGGTTTTGATTCAGTAGAAGCTGTTCGTAAAAGTCCATTAAGGAAACTGGTACCCGTATCATCATCGAGAGGGACAGGGAAACTGTCACGCCACTTAGGATGAACACGTTCAAGTTCTTTTACGGGTTCGGTATGATTACTTAAATTATAAATTTGAACAAGAGATACTAACTGTTCAGCCATCCGACTAATAAGCTCAACTGAAGTATCCTCTTTGAAAACGACTGGCAGGGATGATTTTTCTACCGCTGCATGGACTAACGCGAACGTGGAAATGTTAGAAGATTTAGCCTGATCGTATTGATTTAGAATGAGAGAAAACATCGACTGAAAACGGCTATTAGATTCCTTTAGCAACCTGAAAGGTAGACCGCCTTCACTGAATAAGGAGCCTAAGAAATTCCGCCTTTCTGTGTCATAAAACCGCACTGGACGCCCCCAGTAACCATCCAGGCCTTTAGGGATAATTTTCCCCATTTCCGAGGAAGATGCTGAGATACCTATCGTCTTGTAAATTGGCTCCCATGCCCATCCATACTCTCTTTCATAATCTCTTCGATACCACTCTGAGCAGAACAATGTGAAACAGGCTGCGTACCCTTTATCACTTTTATAACCATCGGGTACCCCTATAGCTCGCAGCAGCCGTTTCAATTCATCATATTCTTCACTCGTTGCGTGGTATTCATATAACGGACGATGGTCTGGTTGCTTCAATCCTCTGCGGGTGAGGAATTTAGCTAGCCATGGGGTACACTTTAGAATGGATGTGTATTCGGACTGACTCAAAGCAAGCTCCTTGCATTAGAACAGTGAATGGCTGAAAGTTATTATAACTTTTTGTTATTTTGAAAAAACAGATAACAATAATTGAATTATGAATTTAATTAAATTTGAAATTGATATTAGTTTGATTTTAATCAATAAGTTAAGTTTATTATACGGAGGGGCTACTCGCCATTTGTTTTAATCTGTAAGGAGATGATTTGTAGCTACAAATCTTTTCAACCCCATATCATCCCATTGAACCTCCGGCCGGAACCGTCTTTACGATGGTTCCGGCCTTCTTTTTACCTGCCTGCCTACAAAGGAGTGATATGGAGCTGAATAACGAATACCAAAACTACGAAGACGAGGACGACGAAAGCGCTGACGACCTCCCTCCATCCCACCACCCGCGCTCTTTCCAGTCCATCATCGGTTGGCTCTACGACAAAGCAGTCAGTGGTATCGCAGGCATCGAATCCGCTGAAATGCTTGCCGCCCGTTATCTTGAGGACGCGAAAGGGTGATGCACAGCTCGCCGTCCGCACCATGATCCACTGGGAGAGCATCATCGCAACTATGTGCTCATGAATTCTTCAATGTAATGACCTCTGACAAAACCCTAAAGCAAGCGATATCAAATATTACTATTTGGCGCAAAGGCGAACAGCGAGCGCCGCATAAGCCGTTATTGCTGTTATATGTTCTCTCGCACTATCGGCAGGGTCACGATCGTCTGTTTGATTATGGTTCTGAAATTCATGAGCAATTGCTGGATTTGCTGGAGCGCTATGGGCCACAGCGCCGTGAACAGCGCCCGGATATGCCGTTCTGGCGTCTGAAGGGCGATGGTTTCTGGGAATTGCAAAACGCGGAATTCTGCTCAACGAGTGGTAGCCGCCAGCCGCCCAAGCGCGAACTCATTGAATATAATGTCGCTGGTGGGTTTGATGCCGTCAATTTCGCGCTGGTAACAAAAAAACGTAATCTAATCGACGCGCTGGCGCAGCAGATCCTTGAGGCGCATTTTCCGACCAGTATTCAGGAAGACATCGCTGACGAGATGGGTTTTGATATTCGCGCCTCTCTCAGGCAACGCGATCCGAAATTCCGCCTGGCGGTGCTACGAGCTTACAATTATCAATGTGCGGTCTGCGGCTTCAATATGCGCCACGACAACGCCCCTATAGCCCTTGAAGCAGCCCATATCAGATGGAAGCAGCATCATGGTCCTTGTGAAGTACCTAATGGCCTGGCGTTGTGCGCAATTCATCATAAAGCGTTCGATCGTGGTTCGATTGGCCTGGATGAAAATATGCGCGTGGTGGTTTCCGACGCGGTGAATGGTGGCGGGGTGGTACAGCGGCTGTTCTGGGATTTTGCGGGGAAAGAGATCGCGTTGCCGCAGATGAAAGAAAATTATCCGGGTGAACGGTTTGTGGAATGGCACAAGAGGGAGGTGTTCAGAGGAGGGCATTGATCTGGGGGAGTATTTTGAGTGGGGTATACGTTATCTGTAAAAAATAGCTCCACATCAAAGGCATCAAAGTAATCGGCCACGGTTCTCGCACTATGGTCTGTAGCGCGCTGGTGGAGTCACACCTGTGGTCAATCGACGCGTAGAGCGCCAGATGAGCCATCATGAGCGCAAGCGGAATTTATGAGGCGCGGCACCTTAAAGAGCACAGGGAGATTGTAAGTAGCCCGATATTGCTGGCTTTTGCTTAGCTTGCTGACGGGATTCGTCGTATGAAGCATGAAAATTACCTCATGTTTTATATAAGGATTTGACACCATATCAAAACCGGTAACTCTCAACCTTTTAAGGCTATGTGTCAGATCAGGTCGTGATAAGACACATAAATTTAAAAATCTATATATCTGGCCAAATAGACTTTTTTATTACAGCTTTATAAATTAAACAAATCTGCCATAGAGACAGATTTGTTTAATTTATAATTAGAGGTTTGCAACGTTATGATATACTTTTTGCACATCATCATCATCTTCAAGGGCATCAACAAGTCCTTCAAAGATTTCTAAATCTTCTGGTGAAAGTTCAACTTCTGATTGAGCAATCATTTCTAATTCTGTTGTTGAGAATTCAGTAATTCCAGCTGCTTTTAGCGCTGCAATTCCTTTGTGCAGGTCTGTCGCTTCAGTATAAATAACGATGTTTCCTTCTTCTTCGGTTACATCACGAACATCAACTTCAGCATCAAGCAAAATTTCAAAAATATGGTCAGGGTCTGTTCCTTTAAATACAATCACTCCAGTATTGTCAAACATATAGCTGACAGCACCTGCCGCTCCGATATTCCCGCCCTTTTTATTAAAAATTGTGCGAATATTAGCAATCGTACGGTTAACATTAGACGTCAACGTTTCAGCGATAACCATTGAACCATTGGGTCCAAAGCCTTCATAACGCCCTTGCACGAACGTTTCATCTCCGCCACCTTTGGCTTTATCAATGGCTTTATCAATAACATGTTTTGGAACCTGTGCTTGTTTCGCACGTTCAATAACGAATTTTAAAGCTGAATTTGATTCCGGGTCTGGTTCACCTTGTTTAGCCGCAGCATAGATTTCTACACCAAATTTTGCATATACTTTAGACGTTGCACCGTCTTTAGCCGTTTTTTTAGCAACAATATTTGCCCATTTACGTCCCACTGGAAACATCTCCTCAAAGAATTATTTACATTAATGGCAGGTTAATAACCTGCATATTTTTCTACCGTATTATATCATAATATATAAATTCTCGTCTATGAGAAATAAATACATCCAGCTTTTACGAGGGATTACTTTGATTTTAACAATAGCTAATATGGTGGATAAGTCATTTTTTAATTTTCTTCTGGTTCTTTTTTTATTCTTAATAATTGAATTGCAGCAATAACGTCTTATTGAGGGGGGGGCGCTCAGCAGGTGAGGTGGAACGCTTGCACGTCTTGCGACATATTGTGGCAGAAACTTAATGGCGAAATTAAGGCGATATATTCCCGCCTTGAGCCGTGTTAATTTGTTGCATACTTTTAAACGGAGGTATACCTCTTGTAGGCTATACCTCCTGCTTCACGTTATCGCGCGATTAACGCAAATACGCCCCAGCCAAAGTATTCTCGCGTCCAGGTGACGTGACGTTTGGGGGCTGCCGTCAGTTCTGTTCGAACCTCTTGCGCAAACTCATCGTCAGGGTTTTCCTCCAGCCAGCGGCGCATGGTCATCCACTTAGCGGCTTCATATCTGTCCCAGCCTTGCGGGTCCGCCAGCACCATTTCCACTACGTCATAGCCGAGTTGGTCGAAAAAGACGACCAGCTCGGGCAAGGGGCGAAAATCGGCGACGGATGAGACGCCACAGGCGTGGGCGATCTCTTCCGTTGCGGGGATCCGACGCCAGTATGGTTCACCGATGAGAATGATCCCGCCTGGTTTGAGGCTTTTGGCCAGCAGATCTATTGTCCCCGCGACACCGCCCGCAATCCAGGTAGCGCCTACGCAGGCCGCCACGTCATATTTTTCCTCATCAATATAACCGGCCGCGTCGTTATGAATAAAATGTACATATTCACTGACGCCGAGCTCTTCTGCACGTTGTTTTGCCTGTGTGGTGAAGAGCGGGCTTATGTCAATGCCAGTACCTGTAACACCGTAATCGCGAGCCCAGGTGCGGAGCATCTCACCCGAACCGCTACCGAGATCGAGAATCCGCGTGCCTGGCTTCATGCGTAACGCATGGCCCAGTGTGGCGTACTTTTCCGCTGTAAACGGATTATGGATACGGTGTTCGCTTTCGCTAATGGTAAAAATACGTGGGATATCCATTGGGTTATTCCTTTTACTGAGGGCGATTCCCTCAGCGAGAGGGGCTTTTTCAGCCAGCAGCGCAAACAGCTTGCCTGCAAAAGTCTCGCCGACCGGCCAGGTGTGACTGTCCGGGCGCTGCAACACAGTGAAGCCAGCATCACCAAGCAGGCTGATATATTCATCATCGCGCCAGGCCTTCATTTGACTGCCGAAACGGGTGGTACAGCCGTTTTCCGCTATCGCCCAGAACTGCGTTGAGCTGGTTTGGGCCTCTTCATCCCAGGCATTTTCCGTTAACAGCAGATGGGGCACGGCAAGAAACAGGCCGTGCGAACAACGCTGCCAGCCTGGCTGCTCCATGCCCTGGCGTTTAACTTCATCGAAGGTATGCACTTCAACAAGCAGTTTGCCGTCCGGTTTCAACCACTGCGCGCAATGACTGATGAGGCTTTGCGCATCCGCAGCGCTAAAGACATTCAGTTCCCCAAACGTCATCATAATGAAATCGAAAGGTTCCGTGGGGTGGTATGTACGAATATCCTGCTGAATGTAGTCAATATTCAGGTTTGCGGCTTGCGCCTGCTGGCGAGCCCATGTGATGGATGCCGGAGAGAAATCTACGCCTGTGCAGTGAAACCCACGCTCCGCTAACAGGCGGGTATAAAAACCGGGTCCACAGCCGAGATCCAGAATGCGGGCGCCAGCGGGTAACTGACGGGTAATCCATGTTACCTGTTGCTCAATCACGGTTAGCCGGCGGCTGGCCCAGTCGTGGTCCTGTGACAGATGATTTTCCAGCATGCGTTGGCTGAAGGCTGGCTCGTCCCAGGGGATTTTGCCTTCATCGGGTAATAGCCGAATGCGATGCGTTGCAAAAATAACGGCGCTGATATCCATCATCATCTCCTTAGCGATTATCAGGCTGGGCGCGAACGTTGTTCAGCCCGGTTGTATTAATGCGGTAGGGCTGACCGTTAACGGATTTGATCAGCTTTTTGGTTTTGAGTTTTTTGAATACAGCGAGCGTGCAATCGGCGAGCAACAGCCCTTCGCGGCTATAGCACTCAACGGCGGTGACGCGGCCTGACGCATCGCGGATGTGCGTAATGCGTCCGCCTTTGGCGAGAACGTGTAAGGTACGTTGTTCCTGGCGGGATAAATTCATACTGAAGAACCTGTTTAATCATCATAGGCAAAACGTGCAAACACACTGCGGTGTCCGCATTCGATTTCGGCGCATTGATAATCAGTCCGGCCTGAAAAGGTCGGGGAACTGATTATCAGATGATGACATTCTCCAGCATCAAAGCCTCGGGTTGAGTTGAAATGTATTTACGTCGTGAATGATAACACCTGATTTCTGTAAGTGAATAACCGGGAGTGAAAAGTGTGATCTCAAAGGGAGGATCATGCGTTTAGTAAGTCAGTTGAATAGATCCCGCCGCTACCATAATGAATATTGATTAAACTCATATACCCGATAATGGCCGCTTTGATAATCTCGGCGTATCTTTTTAGCCATTGACAGGGTTGTTGCGTTGGAAATCTTTTTTTAACCCACTGAAAAATATCACTTAAATATTTTTCATACATAAACATTTATGGTCCGCTGAGTTCGGATCCGGTTTTGTATGGGTTAAAAAAAGGTACGTTATGAAAGTCATATGGACTGTCACTCCTGTGGGGTATCAGCGCATAGCGAAACGTTGCCCTTCATGCAGCGTAAAACGGGACTTCACGCCTTCTGGGGCATTTCGGGTTAATTCGCAAAAGAAGGTACTCGATGTCTGGAGTATCTATAAATGCACACACTGCGATTACACCTGGAATATCTCCCTGTTCTCGCGCTTGCCAGTCAGCAAAATTAACCGCGATCTTTATGGCCGACTGATGGCGAATGATGCTGCCACGGTGCAATATTTTGCTTATGACAACGCGATCCTGAAGCGAAACAATGCTGAATTATCGGGGCAGCCTGATTTTCACATTCAGGAACGGTGGCTGGTCAGTATCGCCTCCCACAAGCAGGTCAGTGTTAGCGTCAGGATTTCCCGTTCTTTTCAGGTCAGCCTGCTGTCCATTTTGAAGAGGCAACTCCTGTTAAGCGCAGCCGAAATCAAGAGACGGATTGAAACAGGGCAAATAAGTGGCGTCACGATGAAAATGCTTAAATCGCGAAAACTGAAGAATGCGAAATATGACTTGCAGCTCTCTGTTGAAACACTGTATGACCGGCGAAGGATTGTTCTGACCCGTCGATAAAAACAATAAGCTCACCTTACGTTTAAGTGTGCTGGTATGGCAACGAAGTAACGGAATGAAAGAAGGGTTAAGGGACAGGTGAGCTTTAGTTGAATAACCCTTGTCTGTGGCATTCAGTGAAGACTGAATGCCATGGTTAATCCAGATTTTCGCACCAGTGATGATATTGTATGGATTCTTTGCGCAAGCCAGCAGAATGACAAAGGGCGATGGGTTACAATTATCTGTAGAGTAAATAAATATTCACGCAACACCATTAAAAAATAATAAAAGATGGCTCACTGTTGAGCTGATATTAATACCTGAACCACTTAATTAGAGTAATGTGGCGCTATTCATAGCGTAATTTTTTCTGTTGCGGTTACAGGGGGAGGAATGCACACCTTTAGACCATACTCACTAAGGCATAGCGATCTGTTATATGAAGATATTCCGTTAGAAATACGCGAGCAAATAATCTTATTGATTATTAATACGTTAGGGAATTGCTCCTCTTTTTATGATATGACATTATACTGCTATCATAATAGTCATTCTGACGAAGTTTATCGAAGAATATGTAAAACGTTGCGCAAAGAGTATGGCTTATTCACCTTATATGCGCATTCAACGTCATATCTGGATGAAATGAGTAATCTGTTATTAAAAACAGATGATAAAAGAAAGCATATTGATACCATTGAGCTTGCTTTTAACTATATAGATACCTACCTTCGAACCTATGAAGTTACGCTTGGGTTAGAACCGGATAAGGCGATTAGTGAATTAAACAATATATTTCATGAGCATAGTTTAAAATATCGCTATGAAAATGGTAGAATTGTAAGGTTGCGCAGAATAAAACGGCTTAAAAACATATGTTATTATTTGTACTCTCCTGGAGAGTATGGCTTTGTCGAATATGATCTTATGGAAGCGTATAATCGCCTGATACTTAATGATTTTTCCTGTGTCGTAAAGGAATGTCATGCAGCCTTCAGAAGCGTTCTTCTCAGAATTCATGAGAGAAAAGGTATCGTGTATCATGAACAAGATAGTTTAAATACACTAATGGCTAATCTGATGGCGAGAGGCGTTATATCTGCTGAATATGTACATAAATTTCATTTTTTAAGTGACGTGCTGGAGTCAGAAATATTTCTGCCGATGGCGCCAGAAAAATCGCATCATCATTACGCAATGATGCTCCGTATCTCTGAAGAGTTGGCCTGTAGTATTTATTATCTTACTGAGCGGAGTATATTCTTTCTTACCCAGCGGGCTGAAGAAGATGGTGTCGCGCCATAATAATGATCGCGCTGTCGCTCAGTCAGACTGGATCATCGTTATTTAAATTTGTTCAGACGTCGGAATTTTTTGTTCTGCCGTCTGTTTTTTTAGTGATGAGCTGTTCAGTGCAATAATAAGGGGTACAGTACGATGACTGATTTTTAAACCGCATATCATCTGTGTCGCATTTACTCATGGGTATTGGGTCAGGGAGAGAGAAGAATGAGTACTATTTTAAAGCCTTTTTTATCGGCGGTAACCCTGATGTTAATCTTAATAAGGCCTGGCTTTGCAACGGAGGATGGAGCGATAACCATGGTTAAAACCTACAGCGCTTATGACTATTTGCAGACCCGAGCGCGGTTGATGCACGCTGTCGCCGATCACGGTCTGGTGTTATTTGGGGAATTTGACCATGCCAGAGCGGCACAGAATGTTAACCTGAAAATGCCGCCGACAACGGTTCTGGTCTTTGGCAATCCTAAAGGCGGAACGCCTCTCATGCTGGCGCATCCCGAACTGGCGCTGGATTTACCGTTTCGGGTGCTCATTAGCCAGCAGGCCGATGGGCGAACGTTGGTCAGTTATCATCCCGCCGAAACGCTGCAACGTTATAGTCTTGATGCCGCAGACATACAGGCTTTGAAAAAACTGGAACAGCTCGTTGAAAAAAGTCTCCACTAAAGCTGAAAATCTGGCTTCAATCGGGCGATGTGTTTGCACGAGTGATGTCGCGAATAAATGCGCTCACATCGTCCATTACCTGATGCGATAAGGCGGCATCGAAGGTGGCGCTATCAGCATCACAGAACCCGTGCCGCGCATCGTACATTTTACACTGCACCCGGGGGCGCTTTTCCAGCGTCTGTCGCATGGCGAGGGGATCAAACGCCGGCTCATAACGCGCGATAATAACCAGTGTCGGACAGAGAGGCGCAAGATGAAGGTACTGGCGTATACGGGAACCGTAATAGCAAATGACGCCATCGCATAACCCACTGGCTGCACTTAGCCATGCGAGCGTTGCGCCGACGCTATACCCTACGACGATTAGCGTCTCGTACTGCGTTCTGAGCTCGTGGAGTAATGTGGTAACGACGGCGGGATCAAAGCCGACATTTGCTGAAAAGTGACGGTAAGCCTCCTCCTGCTGTTCATAGCGAAAGGGGGTATGGTGAGGAAACAGCGCGGGAATATAGATGTCGAATCCGCGCGTCATCCATTCATGGCCTGCGCGTTGGATATGAGCGTTAATACCATAAATTTCATGCAGAATAATCGCTGCCCGGCGATGGCGGCTCGACAGACTGGAGGCGTTGCTTCCCCCGGATACGCCTGGGGCGAAAAACACGGTGTCTTTTATCATAACGCGTTCTTGATACAAAGAGAGCGGCTGGATTTTCGCCGATCACGCTATGTCAGAGGCGTTGTTCCTGTCAATGTACAGACACATTTTATGGCGTAATTTTTGGTTGATAAATTTCATATTGGTAAACCAATATGCTGTTCATATTCAGGCGTCAGGGCTAAAGGTGGAACATCAGTCGTGTATTGTCTACTGCCTTTCCTTTCATCTGGCTTCACTAACGAAACGGGGCGCATTATTGTTTTGTTGGTTGACCAGTTTCGCGTTTTTGGTGTGCTACGCGTGCTATCCCCCTTTACAAATGCTATAGTCTGATACAGGGAAATCGCATCGGACGGGCACGACCAATATGAAATCAAACACTTCTCAGCAAAGACCTTACCAGGAAGTGGGCGCAATGATACGGGATCTGATTGTGCAGACGCCGTACCGCCCCGGGGAGCGCTTGCCGCCGGAAAGAGAGATCGCTGAGAGGCTCAATGTGACGCGTACCGTCGTGCGTGAAGCGCTGATCATGCTGGAAATTAAAGGTCTGGTTGAAGTCCGCCGCGGCGCCGGGATCTACGTGCTCGACAGCGCGGATAATAACGAGATGGAAGGCGCTGACGTCAATCACTGTAATGACGCCGGGCCGTTTGAACTGTTACAGGCGCGTCAGTTGCTGGAAAGTAATATCGCTGAATTTGCCGCTCTGCAGGCCACCCGCGAGGACATCATTAAAATGCGCCAGGCGTTACAACTGGAAGAGCGAGAACTCGCCTCCAGCGCGCCGGGCGGCTCAGAAAGCGGCGATATGCAGTTTCATCTGGCCATTGCCGAAGCGACCCATAACAGTATGTTGGTCGAGCTCTTCCGTCAGTCCTGGCAATGGCGTGAAAATAATCCGATGTGGCTCCAGCTTCATAGCCATCTGGGCGATACGCTTTACCGTAAGGAGTGGCTGGGCGATCATAAGCAGATCCTCGCGGCGTTAATTAAGAAAGACGCCCGCGCAGCGAAGCTGGCGATGTGGCAGCACCTGGAAAACGTGAAGCAGCGTCTGCTGGAGTTTTCCAATGTTGATGACATCTACTTTGATGGCTATCTGTTTGAGTCATGGCCGCTGGACAACGTTGATGCCTGATTATACCTGGAATAGCGTGGGCAGACCCAGTCCACGTTTTACTTCCTGTAGCGTCTTTTGAGTGACCTCATGCGCCCGCTCGCTACCTTTTTTCAGCAATTCCATTAGCATTCCCTTATCCGCAATAAAGGTTGCCCGTCGTTCGCGTATTGGCGCGATCAGTTCTTGCAGGCAGGTCTCCAGCTCATTTTTACAGACACGATCGCCTAATCCGCCTTGTTGATAATGTGCTTTCATCGCCGCGACTTTGGCTTTATCCGGATGGAACGCATCCAGCCACGTAAAGACGACGTTACCTTCTATTTTTCCCGGATCGTTAATTTTTAAATGATTGGGATCGGTGTACATCGCGCTGACCGCACGGTGGATGGTCTCTTCGCTGGCGGAAAGAAGCAGGGTATTGCCGAGCGATTTCGACATCTTGGCGCTGCCGTCAATGCCTGGCAGACGGCCCGTATCGCTCAGGAGCGCCTGACAGGGTCGCAATACCGGCGAGGAGAAAAGACTATTCATCTTATGAACGATCTCATTCGTTTGCTCAATCATGGGCAATTGGTCGTCGCCAACCGGTACCATTTCGGCCTTAAAGGCGGTGATATCTGCCGCCTGGCTAATGGGATACGCCATGAACCCGACCGGCAGGGAACGGGTAAAGCCTTTTTGGGCAATCTCATTTTTTACCGTAGGATTACGCTCCACTCGGGCGACGGTAACAATATTCATATACAGCACCGTTAATTCAGCGAGGGCGGGTAATGCGGATTGCAGGCAGATCGTCGTTAGCGCGGGATCGATGCCGACGGCCAGATAGTCAGCTAACACTTGCGGAATATTATCGCGGATTTTTTGCGGATTACTGCCGTTATCGGTGAGTCCCTGCAGGTCGGCAATCAGGACATACTGTTGGTGATCCTGCTGTAGCGCGACGTGCTGGCGCAGTGAACCGACATAATGGCCGAGGTGCAGCGAGCCGGTGGGGCGATCGCCAGTCAGAATGATAGGAAGGGTGTTCATTAAGGACTCCTTTATGCTTACTGTAAAGCCGAAAGACGTCCCGAAACGCAGTAGCCGCCTTTCGGCGGCTACTTAAAAAGGGATAGTGATCCGTGCCGCCTTCAGGAAGGCAGCCACCAGCGGAGATGACGTTGCGTAGCGTTGGATCGTTTCGTGTTCATGTGGTCTAACGTATCACGACTAAACGTAAGGGTAAAGCGGCTGGCGTGTCGTCCGGGCATAAAGTCATATCGCCTGCACAGAGAACATGTCACTGACTTTGAAACGCGATTTTATAATTTGCTGCCCAAAAATACGTGGCGCTGAAAGGCGCATTTTTGATGCAAGTCATTTATTACTGTGATAACACTGCGCGCGATAAAAACATTAAATATATTCACATAGTAAATATGTTCTATTGGAATGGTTGTTTTCGATATGACAAAAGTCTAAAAAACCCATTGATGTGAAAAGGAATAAGAATTGTCTATATTCCGATTCTGTGGAATTAAGTAATTTCTCGGATAAAAATAAGAAATGATATTGATATTTCTTTTTTGATATGGTTCTTATAGCGGCTATGGTTATTCAGGAAACGATGCTTGAATGCCAGGCGTAATAGATTTCAGGTCAGTAGCGCTATTGTAAAATGGATTGTTGATGGCAGAAGGTATTTAGCAAGAATCCAGTTATAGCAGATTGTCGGTATTTAATCTGGTATACAGAGACACCAACGAAATGGCTGGAAAATGGAACGTTCTTTCATTGTTGGCGTTCCGTCCTTGTCAGCCTGCTTTGCCGCATGATAATCACGGAGGGGGGATGGACGCCATCTATTTAAAACTGGACGGTATTGAAGGCGAAAGCCAGATCAAAGGTTTTGAAAACCAAATAAAACTTATTGCTTACAACCACAACCCGACGAAACGGGAGTCCGGCGAAGCGAGAGGGACATATATTGGAGGGTTGACGCTGACAAAGCCAGTCGATCTTGCTACGCCTGGCCTCTATGAGCACTATTGTAACGGGAAAACGGTGAAAGAAGGCGTGCTGACATTATGCCGTAGTGATAAGGGCGCAATGCTGCCATTTATTATTTATACGCTCACCAATGTGCGAATTTCACGCATGAGCAATCATGGCGACGCCGAAGGCAGCGCCATGGAGACCGTGGATTTGGTTTATAGCCATATTCGCTGGGATATTCCCGCATTGGCGTCGAAAAGCAAAACACGGCGGCCCCTTCACCGACAGGCGCTGTGGCGATGAGGATAAAACAAGCTTGCGGACTCGCAGTGGGCGATGCTGTATAGCGAAATGGCATTTAGCGGCTTGCGAAGGTCGATGAGCGCTCATGTAACCAATCGATTGCCTGAAAAGGCGATAACGCGTGACCCTTACACCCGTTATGATTTTTACGCATAGCCGCTAATAAAACGGCATTTTTTATATACACATCAAGTTGATAGTGTGTTTCTGACCTTGACGTAAATAAGCGGGAAAAGCGATGAAACACACCATTGGGATACTGGGGGGGATGGGACCTGCGGCAACGGCGGATATGTTGGAAAAATTTGTTGAATTGCGACATGCCAGTTGTGATCAACAACACATCCCGCTCATTGTCAGCTCTATCCCTGATATTCCCGATCGTACAGCATGTCTGTTATCCGGCGGGCCTTCGCCATACCGTTATCTGGAGCGTTATCTGCATATGCTGGAAGACGCCGGGGCGGAGTGTATCGTTATCCCATGCAACACTGCGCATTATTGGTTTGATGATTTACAGAACGTCGCGAAAGCGCGAATGATCAGCATCCTGGACGCCACCCTGGGGGATATTCCGCCATCGGCGCGGCACGTTGGTCTGCTGGCGACCAATGCGACGCTGGCGACCGGGTTATATCAAAAGAAAGCGCTGGCGCGGGGGCTGACGTTAATTCAGCCAGAAGACGCGGGGCAGGCGTTGGTAATGCAGGCTATTTATACGCTTAAACGTGGCGATAAAACTGCGGCGCAAGCGCTGCTGCTGCCGCAAATCGATAGCCTTATTGCCCGTGGCGCTCAGGCAATTATTATGGGGTGTACCGAAATTCCGCTTATTGTGGCCGGACATGAACGCGCGATAGCGTGCCCGATGATTGATTCCACAGCGTCGCTGGTGCGCGCGGCGATTCGTTGGTATGAGTCCTGGCCAGACACCCGCGCCTCTTTGACCGGGGAACAACGCCTTACCGCCTGATGTGTTTACAGCGCGGCCTGAAGCCCACGCAGGTCGCGCCAAAATGTTTCGGCTACCTGACTCATGCGGGTATTCATGCGATAAGCATAAGCCTGGATCGGGATAACCAGTTCGTCGGCATCAAGCACTATCAGGCGCCCGTCGGTAATCTCCTGACGGATAGCATACTCGGGTAACCAGGCGATTCCGCAGCCGTCCATCGCAACCTGTTTTAACAATTCACTCATCGAAGAGACGAAAAATGTACTGAAACTCAGTTCAGCATGGCGAGTCAGGGTACGATTTATCAGCCGGCCCATATAGGAGTTTTGACTGTAATTAAGCAGGGGAAAGTGCGGCTGCTCAAGCGTATAGCGCGGCTCGCCCCGGCCATTGTTGGCGCAAACCGGAAACAGTCTCGACTCAAACAGGCGGATATTATCAAACGGCGCTTGTTGCAGGTTTTCATCGTGATAGGAAAAGATAAAATCGCTTTGCCCCTCACGTAACATATCCACCGCCTGGTCGACATCTATCGCCTCAACGGCGTAGGTAAACTGCGTCGGCATCTGCTTAACGATGGTCGGTAACAGGCCGAGGGAGAGCGAGTGGGCGGCGGCAATCTTGATTTTACGCAGCGTATAATCGCTGCCGCCGCGCAGTTCGGTCAGATTACTTTCCAGCTGCTGTAACAGGTGGCGAACCTGGGAGTGAAAGATTTTACCCTGTTCGGAAAGCTGTAGCGGCGAGACCTGTCGGTTAAACAGTTCAACGCCCACGGCATGTTCCAGGGCGCGAATCCGCCGGCTAAAAGCGGGTTGCGATACGTTGCGGATAATGGCGGCCTGAGAGAAATTGCGGCACTTTTCCAGCGTCAGAAAATCATATAGCCATTTTGTCTCAATATTGTGCAAACCTGCTCCAGTTACATCCATTTACCGTTATCCTGTCAGCCGTCCGAAGGGGCATTCTACGTCCATTCGGGCGGCTGACAACCACTTATCCCGTCCTCTTTCAGAATGCCGTGATGGGGCAGTCTGAAACTAGCGGGAATTACGCCGGTTCAAAGGTACCTTTTACGCAGGCTTTCCCCTCATTGACCATGCGTTTGCCGCGCGCATACACCTGCTCAATGCGTAAATCTGCGCTAAAGACGAGCAGATCCGCATCGTTACCGGGACGGATTTCGCCTTTGCCGTCCAGACTGAGGAAGGCGGCTACGCTGGTTGTCAGCGGACGCAGAGCATCGGTCAGGCTGAATCCGTAGTGGTTAACCAGCGTCTGCAACGTCTCCAGCAAACTTTCGAAGCCCGCGACGCCGATACCCGTCAGATTTCCGGCAGCGTCAAATAGCGGCTGGCTGCCGTTGCCGTCTGAACTGAGCGTCACCCGGGAAAGCGGGACGCCGGCTTTTACCGCTCTGGCAATGCCCTCCGCCGGCGCGACGGGATCCGGGATACTGGTGGTAATGTCGATCACGCCGCCTTTAAGCGCAAACGCCAGCGCCTGCTCGAAAAGCGATTCGCTACGGTTGACGTGGGTAGGCAGCAGTTTACCGATCGGCACGTCGCTGTTTTCCAAGATGTCATACAGCGGCTGTAACCCTTTTTTGCTGCTGCCCATATGAAAAACGCTGACACCGGGTTTGCCGCCCAGCAGGCCGCCAACGCGTGATTCGGCGGCCATGCTGGCGAGTTGATTCCCGCCGGGCGCGGCGGAACGGTGGTCGGAGACTGCGCATTTCACGCCAATGACGCGATCGATCAGCGCGACGTCTTTTTCTACCGAGCCAGTAATGGTCGGCGACGGAACGTGATAAGCGCCCGTGAGCATCCAGGCGGTGATCCCCTCCTCATTTAGCGCTCGCGTTTTGGCTAACAGCGACGCGGGATGACGGCTGACGGAGTCGGTGCCAAGCAGGCCGACGACCGTTGTTATCCCGGCTTCCGTCAGGCGGCTCAGAGAGACTTCCGGCGTCCGCGTCGTCGGCCCCGCTTCGCCGCCGCCGCCGATCAGATGAACGTGTTGGTCGATAAAGCCCGGGCACAGCATACGACCGCTAAGATTAATCACCGCACAGTCCGGTACGATATCGCCGGGGATGTCAGCGCCGACGGCAATAATTTTGCCATTCGCGAGCAGAACATCGCAGATGCCCCGGTCTTCTGGCGCAAACAGGTGCGCACCCTGTAACAAGGTAAACTCCGCGGCGGATAAATCAGGCATGATAACTCCTTATTAAACAATAAGCTGCATGACCCAGATCGACAGCAGCGCATTGATGGCGCAGACTGCGATAATATGCGGGTAATATTTGGCGTTGACTTCGGCAGTACCGAGACAGCGGCCGACATTCTGTACCGGGTTTCCCATCAGGTAAATGGCTGGCAGTAGTACGGTAACATCGTGGCCGCTTAGCGCGCCGGCGGTAGCCAGACTGGCCGCCACGCCAACGGCGCCGCCCATACTCATCAGCGAAGCCAGAAGCACCGTAGCCGCTTCGCCGGGAAGCCCCCACAACGCCATCACGGGCTGGCAGATATGGCCTACCCAGTCGAGCAGACCGGTAATTTTCAGCGCCTGAATAATGACAAATGCCATGACCACATTGGGTAACAGGTTGGTCGTGGCGATGGTAAAACCGCGGCGTGCGCCATCGATAAACATATCCATGACATTCTTACGTACCTGAGTCGTCATGATTGGGCTCCTTGCGCAGGATGACGGCGTTCTTCGATGTTAATCCAGATGCGCAAAAGGTTTGCGCCGATAAATTTGAATAGCAGAATGACCACCAGCGGAATGATGACTGACGTTCCCAGAAAGGCGAATACCGCAACGCCGGAGGAGAAATAGTTGGTGATAATAGCGCTGCCGCTGGTCTGCCAGGCGGCAAAAATCACTTTATCGCGTTCGGTGATTTCGCCTTCCTGCGCCAGCTCTTTGGTCATACCCGCCGCGGCGTCGGTATTTTGCAGGTTGGCGATCAGCGCCAGTGAGCAAATGCCGGGAATGCCAAGCAATGGTTTCAGGATGGGCGTCATCAATTGCTGTGCCGCCCGCAGACCGCCAAGCCCATCCGTAATCGCGATGATACCCAGAGAAAGGATAACCGACGGCGCCAGCTCCAGCGCAAAAAGGAAGCCATCTTTCGCGCCCGTTCCGCCCGCGCCGCGAAAGGTCTGCGTACCGGTCACATGACCGAATGACCCGTTGAGTACGGTAAAATCAAAAACGCGCCACCAGCCTTCGCTTCCGGAAAATACGCCGGAAAAGAAAATAATGGTGAGAAAAAACGCCAGGTATCCCTTTATCCCGACCTTTTCTGTATCAAGCGGCATGGCCGCCCCGTCCACTTGTTGCGCCATAGCGATCCCCGAATTTTTTTGATGATGTGTTGGTTGTAGCCACAGGCCAAAAAGCCCGAAACAGAAAGACCTTATCAGCCATAAGGGTAAGGACAAAATGCAAGTATGTATCGTGCTATGCGTTTCTTGCATAGCAGCGCGAAAAATCACCATCCTCGCTACTGCCGGAGGCGCGGGGAACCGTGGACGGTATAACGCGCGGTAAAAAAGCAAAGAAACAGGTGTTGACGCAGGCCAGAGCCGGGAGCAGGAAAAAGGGGAAATAAATTTGACGTTAGTCAATTTCACGCCACTTAATTATCGTTGTTAAAAAATAGGGTTTTTTAACCTAAATTTTACTTTTTTACTGTAATTTTTCACGCCTTAAGAGGAATTGTCACGGTCAGGTCAGTAGCCGCTGATGGGTCAGCTTGCGCCCTAAGAATCCTACGGGCAGGTAATAAAAAACGAATAATCGAATTAATTTCATGATGTGATTTATTTATAATTGTGATGATTTGAGAGGGAGCGATAATCATCATAATGGAATATATAGCCAAAATAATTCGAGTTGCGTAAAGGCGGCAAGGGAGTGAGTCCCCAGGAGCATAATAACGATGTGACTGGGGTGAGCAACGGCCCGTCAGGGCGAGGCCCATGGATGGGCCGGGTAATCCGTAGCCAACACATAAGCCACTTGAAGTAGGAAGGGTATATAAAATAATAGACAGATTGATAACACTAAAAACCATAGAATAAGTATAGTTTTTAGTGGCATCTTTACCTTGAAATAACGTGTTGAGGATGTGCTATTAAAAACAGATCCGCATTGCGCCGCGAATAGCATTAAAGATACAACCCGGTGCGGATAGCGCGGGTTTACTCTACCGCTTATTCACGTATCACAAACCGTTTTTGTTTTATCTGCTGCGCGGCGCTGATCAGCGCGGCAAAAAAGAGCGCCGCGGCGCCGCAAAGCGTGGCGTTGATAATTGCCGACGCGCCATTGCCTGACAGACTGGCGGCGAGCGGACCGAGAATTTGCCCAATACCATACGTTAGCGTCACCAGGCCTAACAAATTAATATTGCCCGGCGCGCTGAGCTGGCGGGCAAGCGGCATCACCAGTGAGGTTGTGCCCATAAACGTGGCGCCAAAACCAATACTGCTCAGTATTAACAGCAACAACGAGTCGCTGGCGAGAGACAGCAGCACGCAGGCGCTCTGGATCAACAGGTTCGCGGTCAGACATGGCAGGACGCCCCAATGTTTTGCCGCCCACAGCCAGCCGAAGCAGCCGGGAATGATCGCCAGGCCGACCAACGACCAAAGGTGTGCCGTGAGTAGCGAAGAGCCCGCGCTTTTCGCCATCAGTGGCAAATAGGTAGCGACAATGATGTAGCCGAATCCGGCGAAACCGTATAACAGCGCCAGTTGCCACCAGGACATAGGCTGATTTTCGATTCTTGCTAAGGGCGCAGGCGGCAGCGCATGAGCGCGGGGGGGAATCAACATTGCCACGATTAATAGCAATATACCGGCGAGCGCTCCGGCCCCCAGCCATAGCGAATGGGCCGAAAGCGCATAATGTAAACCGCCAATGACATATTCGTTGCCCAGTGCAATCCCGGCCCCGACGCCGGAAAAGAGCGCGGCGATCACAAACGGATGGCGGGTATGATGCAACACAATCATTGATCCAAAAATCATCATTCCCGCACTCGCGACGCCTGCCAGGAAGCGCACCAACATGACGACCGCGGGCTGAGTAAATATCGCCATAGACAGAATAAGAATACCGGTGGCGACCGCCGAAGCCAGCAGCATGGGGCGTAGACGAGAGGGGAGATGAAAAAGGCCAAAGGAAAACAGTAAGCTTCCCGCCAGGTACCCTGCATAATTGGCGCTGGCAATCCAGGAGAGTTGGTTAAACGTTAGCTGCTTTTCCGCCAGCATTACCGGCAGCATGGGCGTATACAGAAAGCGGCCAACTCCCATCCCCAGCGTCAATACCATCATACCGAAAAGCGCCGTAAAAATGGGATGGCGAGGTGAAGCGCTCTGAGCATGAACCATGGTTTTTCTCTTTGCTAAAGTAAGGCAGGAATGCCGGATTGTCGTTGTAAGTGATAATAAAAAGTAAAATTAATGTTTCAAATTTGCAAGAAAAGAAAGTGAAGCGCAGGCGAATAACGGATTGAGAAGAGGGGCATCGGTGGGAAATGGCATTAAATTAATGCCTCCCACGTGCGGGGTTTGGTAGTTAATCTGAACGAGAATTGCGCCTTCCCCTTCTTAGATACTGAGCAGTGCCGGTATTTGCGACAGTAAATATAACACCAGACCAATAGCGCCGCCGACCAGCGTGCCGTTCACGCGGATAAACTGCAAATCTTTACCGATATTAAGCTCAATCTGCTGCGACATATCGCGCGCATCCCAGCCTTTTACGGTATCGCTGATGTGGCGCGTCAGGAAGGCGGCGAATTCCGGCGCGACGCGGTGCGCGGCCTGTTCCAGATGACCGTTAAGCGAGGCGCGTAATGCGTCGTCGGCGATCAGCGTCTCGCCAAACCATTGTCCGGCATGAGCGATGCGCTGCTTCACCTTTGAGTCTTCGGCGTTGATATCTGTTTTTAACCACTGGCGCAGATCCGCCCAGCTCTCGCCGAGATAACGGTTAAACGCCTCATCTTCCTTCAGGTAACTTTTAATGTTTTCTGCCCGGGCAGCCATTTCCGGATCATGTTTAAGTTTATCGATCAGCTTATACGTCGCGCGATCGAAGGCATGACGAATCTGATGCGCGCGGTCGTGACTGATATCATCCAGCAGAGAATTTACCGCGTCGGAGACCAGTTCAGCGCTGTGTTCTCCCAGCCATTCGGTCGGCAGAATCTTCGCTTTTAACGGATGTTCGGTCTCCAGCCAGCGTATGATCTGTCTGGCGATAAATGTTCGGGAGCTGTCACGCTGTAACAGGGCGATAAGCTGGGCGATCAGCGTATCGAGTAACACCTGGTGACGATCGTTTTTGGTCATGCTTTCCAGCATCAGGGCGCTGGTGCTGGAAAGATCCACTTTATCAATCGCCTTATGTACCGCTCGCTTGAGCAGCCGCTGAATACGGGCGTCATCGGTTAGTTCCAGAAAGCCGCTCATAATTTGCAGCAGATGCTGCCCGACCCGGCTGGCGTTGTCCGGCTGGCTGAACCAGTTTCCGATAAGCAGCGCGGGTTCATGGCGGCGGATTAGCGCGATCAGTGACTGCGTATCAAGGAACTTCTCCTGCACAAATTGCCCAAGATTTTCGCCGATTCGGTCTTTATTACGGGGAATAATCGCCGTATGTCGTGAAATAAACGGAATGGGAATGCGGCGAAACAGCGCCACCACGGCAAACCAGTCCGCCAGCGCGCCAACCATCGCCGCTTCGGCAATAGCTTTTACGCCCAGCACCCAAAAACTGGGCGGCAGGAAAAGCGTGGTTACAAACGTCGCGGCGGCTATCAGCAACAGTGAGAGCGCCAGGCGTTTGGCGCGTTTGAGTTCGGCGATTTTATTCATAGGGTTAAGGATAGAGCCAGACGGCAGGAGCGTGCAAAAAAACATCAGATTATCCTGTGCCGGATAAGCCTCTATCCGGCAGAGTGTTTACTTCTCAGCGGCCAGTTCTGCCGCCTCATGCTGGCGCACGCGCTGTAATAGTGTCGCCAGAGTGAAGACCACAATCACCCCGGCCACCGCTGCCAGCAGGTGAAACGGCAGTCTCCCGCCGTGAAACCACAGCCAGCGGCCAACTTCGACCGACACCGCCATCACCGTCAGAATCACCATGTTCAGTGAGGCTGAAACCGTCCCTTTTGGCAAGTTGTTGGAGAAAAGCGTGAAGCGAAATAGCGTCGGGAAAATCATTCCAATGCCGAACGCGTACAGGCTGGTGCCCAGCACAGACCAAAGCCAGACGTGCGGCAGAAGAAGATTACCGAGGAGTAATGTCGCCAGCCCGCTTAACTGGATTGGTACGGCGCGCCAGATAAAACGCGGTCGGGTTGGATCTTTCACCAGGCGCACAACGATCATATTGGCCACGATCACCGCGCCGAATACGGGCACCTGCGCCCAGGCGAATTGCGAAGTACTCATCCCGCCGGCATCGATCAGGATCACCGGTGACACCGCCACCCAGCTCATCATCGGGATGTAGCTCAACGACAGCGTCGCCGCCCCGGTGAGAAAAATCGGGTTGCGAAACACATTACGAAAATCGCGCAGTACGCTCACCGCGCTGAACGGCACCGCGCCGCGTTGCACCGTTTCTGGCATCGCCAGCAGCAGGCCGCACAACGCCAACAGTCCCATCACCGCAATAATACCAACAGTACCTTCCAGTGAACGAAGTGCATCAGCGCGGCGCCGGAGAGCGGGCCGATAACCGGAGCGACCAGCACAATGGAGGTAATAATCGCCATCAGCTTAATGGCTTTGGTTTGACCGAAGGCCTCCTGTACCGTGACGTAGCCGACCGTTGCGATAAAGCAAATGCTGGTGCCCTGCGCAAAACGGGCAACCAGAAACTGCGTCATTGAGGTCGTCAACAGCGTTGCCGCGCAGGCGAGAGTAAAAACTAATGCGCCTGCAATCAGCACTGGCCGGCGGCCAATCCTGTCGGATAGCGGCCCCAGAAGCCATTGCAACGCCATTCCGCCTGCCAGATAGAGACTGACCGAGGCCGGCGCAAGACTGACGTCAGCATTAAAATCGCGCACGACGTTAATGATGCCAGGCTGAATCAGATCCGTCGTCAGATAGGCGGCAAAATCGTACAAAATCAGCGCCATCGGGAAAAATAACGTTGTGGCGCGTTGGGAGAAAAACTGAATAATCCGTTGCATAAAAAATGCGCTCCATGTCGGAGAACCCTATGATGGGACAGCGAAACTCAATACCGTCATCGTGACGTCAGGCAGGCGATGGAAACAGCGGCTGCGGATGTACTGAATTTCATGTAATCAAAAACGCTGCCGGTGAAAACACAGACAGGAAGAGACGCGTTCTGAATCTCGTCAGAACGTGTGGCGATTACAGATAACAATCAGCACATCACACCTCGGGAAATTTACGTTGCACGGAAAATATACACATTAAGTGTAATTAAATTTTGATGTTAATCAAAAGAGTTTGTCTGGTTAATAAAGATAAAGGCAGGGCGCGCAGGCTGGTATTTTGCGTGTTCAGTTCCGAAAATGCATGTGCATTACAGATAACAGGATTTATCTTTCGTCGCGCCTCGCAATGCTGAAAAGGTACGGATGAGAAAGGAATTTTCAGGAGGTAGAGTCGCAGCATCCTGGTTTGGGGTGACGGAGCGCCATGAAAAAATCGACGACCTCAACACCGCATGATGCGGTGTTTAAAACCTTTTTGCGCCACCCGGAAACCGCACGCGATTTTATGGAGATTCATCTGCCGGTGTCGTTACGCCAGCTTTGCGACCTGCGGACGCTAAAGCTGGAGCCCGGCAGTTTTATTGAAAAAAATCTGCGAGCCTATTATTCCGATGTGCTTTGGTCGCTGAAAACGCGCGAGGGCGACGGTTATATCTATGTCGTGATTGAACATCAGAGCACGCCGGATGCGCATATGGCGTTTCGGCTGATGCGGTATGCGATGGCGGCAATGCAACAGCATCTGGATGCGGGGCATAAGCATCTTCCGCTGGTGGTGCCGATGCTGTTTTATCACGGTGTTGATAGCCCGTATCCTTTTTCGCTGTGCTGGCTGGATGAGTTTGCGAACCCGGAAGTGGCAAGAAGACTCTATGCCGCTGCCTTTCCGCTGGTCGACATTACGGTGGTATCGGATGATGACATTATGCAGCACCGCCGCATTGCGCTGCTGGAGCTCATCCAAAAACATATCCGCCAGCGCGACCTGCTGGGACTGGTTGAACGAATTGCTTCGCTGTTAGTTACTGGTTGCGCTAATGACAGGCAGCTTAAAGCGCTGTTTAATTATCTTATGATTCAGCACGGACATACGCCTCGTTTCACCACGTTTATTCGTAATGTGGTAGGGCATGTCCCGCACACTAAGGAGAGACTGATGACGCTGATAGAGAGGATCCGCGCAGCGGATCGCAGAAAAGGGGAACGGCAAGGAAGACAGCTAGGTCTGGAGGAAGGATTAGCAGAAGGATTAGAAAAAGGGCTGGAAAAAGGTCAGCACGTTGCCGCATTGCGTATCGCCAGACAGATGCTGGTGGACGGACTTGACCGCGAGACTGTCCAGCGGTTCACCGGCCTTACGGCTGAAGAGCTTCAGGATGTTAGTCACTAACGCGGCTCCAGTCTGAATGTTGCAGGCCCGGTGCCCGCCGGGCAACGCTCTCTATAATTATCGTTGATAACCGCACGAATATACCGAACTTTACCGATAGCGCCAGCCATCTCTACTACCCTTATTGTTCTGAGCGGCATTTACGGCTGCCTTAATGACGATAACAAGGAGACATGTGATATGGCTTACCAGACAGTGAATCCTGCCAATAATCAGCTCATTAAAGAGTACCCCCCGCACACGGACGCGGATATTGAAGCCGCGCTGCAAAAAGCTGACGCGCTCTATCACTCCGACTGGTCCAAGGGAGAGATTGACCAACGTCTGCCGGTACTGCATAAGCTGGCTGACTTGATCGACAGCCGTGTTGAAGAACTGGCAAAAATCGCCAGCCAGGAGATGGGCAAGCTCATCGAGCAGAGCCGTGGCGAAGTCAAACTGTGTGCGCAGATCGCTCGCTATTATGCGGATAACGCGAAGCAGTTTCTTGCCCCGGTGCCTTATAAAACCGAGTTTGGCGACGCGTGGGTAGAACATCATCCGATTGGCGTCATCATGGCCGTTGAGCCGTGGAACTTCCCGTACTATCAGTTGATGCGTGTGCTGGCGCCGAACCTGGCCGCTGGTAACCCGGTGCTGGCGAAACATGCCAGCATCGTACCGCACTGCGCCGAGACGTTTGCCCATCTGGTGCGTGAAGCTGGCGCGCCGGAAGGCGCATGGACCAACCTGTTTATTTCCTCCGATCAGGTGGCGAACATCATCGCCGGCCCGCGCGTGCAGGGCGCGGCGCTGACCGGATCTGAAAAAGCGGGGAGTGCCGTGGCGGCACAGGCGGCGAAGCACATTAAAAAATCGACGCTGGAACTGGGCGGGAACGATGTGTTCGTCGTGCTGGACGATGCCGATCTTGAGAAAGCGGTGAAAATTGGCGTGCAGGCACGGCTCACTAATGCGGGGCAGGTATGTACGGCGGCGAAGCGCTTTATCCTGCATGAGAAAATCGCCGATCAATTCCTCAGCCAGTTCACCGAGGCGTTCAGGAAGGTGAAGGTGGGGGATCAGATGGACGCTTCTACCGAACTGGGGCCGCTGTCATCGAAAGATGCTCTGGATACACTGACCAGACAGGTCGAGGAAGCGGTGAAAAATGGCGCGACGCTGCACGTTGGCGGCACGTCGCTGGAAAGCAAAGGCAACTTCTTTGAGCCGACCATTCTGACCAATATTACGCGTGACAACCCGGCGTACTTTGAAGAGTTCTTCGGCCCGGTGGCGCAGATGTATGTGGTGAAAGACGATGATGAGGCGGTAAAACTCGCCAACGATTCCCACTACGGCCTGGGCGGCGCGGTGTTTAGTCAGGATATCGAACGCGCTAAACGCATGGCCTCCCGGATTGAAACCGGGATGGTTTATATCAACTGGCTGGCCGACACCGCAGCGGAGCTGCCGTTCGGCGGCGTTAAGCGTTCGGGCTTCGGACGTGAGCTATCGGATCTGGGGATTAAGGAGTTTGTGAACCAGAAGCTGGTAGTGGTGCGCCGCTAATCCCTGTTGCCCCTCTGAAAACGGGAGGGGCTGGCTTTTTTGCAGCGAAGGACGCGGATCTTAAATCAGAACGAAATAAGCGAACAAAACACCCTCAATCGCCCTCCTTATTTATCCACGTTGCACTAACCGTGCTTTTGATCCCGATATTGTTTGTACAGACATTCATGATGCCCGCATTTTCTGTTCTATGCGGAGGCTGGTATGGAATTTTACGAGAACCGCCCCAGACAACCATTCATTGGCTTTGTGCAGCTCAGACGGGCGCTAAAAAGGTGGTGGCTGCGTAAGCGGGCCTGTCAGGCGCTGCGACGAATGAGTGACGAGCAGTTAAAGGATATTGGGTTGGAAAGGAAGGATGTGGAATAGTGGATCTATTCAAGGGCAATAGTAGTTAAAGGATTTTATGATATATTACTATGCCCTTATGTTATGCATGCTCACTATTTTATATCATTAATATTAATATCATTAATCTTTTTCTCAATATATTTTTCTGGTTTTACCTTAGTTTTTTGCTCAATCGCATGATATTTTTCCTTATCAATGGTTATAGTCATTTTTTCTTTTTTGTTAAACATGCCAGGGATAATAATCGCGGCTGCAATTATCAGTAATATTATTATTGCTGCATGAATTTTGCCTTTGGGAAATGCTTTTAATAGAGTACACAGGATTGTTATACCCTTATGTATAAGATAAGGAAAAGATAGAAATAAAACAAATGGGTAAGCGAAATTTATGACATGTTTCCCATAGTAATTATTATTTATTGTTAGCGAACCAATACAGAATGCCATCACACAAAATAGAAATATTCCGAAGCATAAGAAGGATATAATGAAAGAACCTTGCATAATTCTTTTATGCAACTCTTGCAAAATACTATTTGTGAGCTTTTCCAGTTTAGTGTTATGACAAATCACTACCAACATCGCAAAAAAAATCTCAGATAAAGCAAGCGAAAATAACGTATTGAAGGCCATGCAGCTCATCAGCGTTTCGAAAAATATACTTTGCTGAAGATAGTATGGTAATAGAGCGTTGACCTCCATAAAAAAAGTACATAGAAATCCAAGGGCGATATAAGCAATTAAACCTTCACTTCTCCAAAGCGTAATGTTTTCTTTTACTTTTAGCCGCATGATTTTCCTTCACTCATTGATATGAATTATAATTAAAGCTGGCAAGGGTTCTTTGCCAGCTTATTTTATGCGTTTACTTAGAACCTGCCATCACGTCGATAAACGCCTGCACCTGCTTTTGCTTACGCGCCGATAGCTTGCTCACCTGGCGCAGCGACTGCATCAACTCGCTTTCTTCTGGTTGCGGCTGCTGTGCCGTGAGCACAATACAGCCGTTCATCACCCTCACATCCACCTCAGTACCGGTGGCGAAACCGGCGGCTTCCAGCCACTGGCCCTTCATGGTGAGGGCGGGAATGCGGGTATAATCCGGATAACGACTCGCATAACTCACGGTAAGGTGACGGTTATTTGTTGGGGATACTTCTGGATCGCACGGATCTGCAATAGAATGGACGGTAGTCATGATGGCTATTCTCCTGGAATAGTGATTGTGATGAGCGATATGGCCGTGTTCCCGCACGGCCATATCGCGCTAAATACCTGTATATAACATCAGTAAATAAAAGAAAAGTCCAGCTGAAAATAGACTGTAATGGGAATGTTCAGGAAGAAACTGGATATATTTTTGATGGTTATGAATGCGGGGGAATAATAAAAAGCGCACCGGGAAGGTGCGCAGGAAAATAAGCGTCAGGCTTTTTTACGCGAGGTTTTTTTACCACCGCTGGCGGCGCGTTCGGCCTTGATTTTTTCCAGCAGGGCGGCGGCGCTGTTTTCACCGCTGATAAGACTTGGGTTTTCCGCACGCCACTGGGCGGTAAGCTCGCCGCGGAAGGCCTTTGCCAGGATTGACTGGGTGAGGCTGTTGACGCGGTTCAGGGCGTTGTTAACCTGCTTTTCAATGGTGTCGGCCCAGGCGAAGAGTTGTTCGACGCGGCGGACGATTTCGTGTTGTTCTTCTAATGGAGGAACTCTGATGGGATAATTTGCTAGTGCTTTTCCTGTAAGGTGTTTAATTGTAGTTCCTGTAAAGAGCTGAGATAAGCTAATGTTATTTGAATCATTTTTCAAATTATAAACTAACCATTCGGGGATGATTTTGTCTTTTACCCGTGCTCGATGTAATGCTTTTTGGAAAATAACAGGTATGTCCTGAGGTTCACTCCATATAGCACATCGACCAGGTTCACCACCTTCACATATTAAAACATCGCCAAGCTTGAGTGATAATTCTCTGCGCTCTATATCTGAAATTAGTATATCTTGAAGGTTTTCTAAATCAAAACTAAACCAGCGAACATTTATATTTCCAAGATATTTTGTTGCAGAGCCAAAATTTTTAGCTTTATCAAGCATTTTACCTAGTCTGCTATCAACAAGTTCAGAGTATTTATGAACACTCCAAGTTGATGGTAGGTCTGGCCATTGCCATTCACTACATAATGGGTGGTGGTTTCTTTTATTTGAACCAATTAACAACCCGCTTACCGCAGCAGCTAGCACCGCCTGACGAAAACGTTTCAGGATTTGTGGGATTTGCTCAAGACGTGCTTTGGTGCTGTCTACCTGTGCCAGCAGCGTATCGAGTTTTTCGGCGATGATTTTTTGTTCGGCTATAGGTGGTATTGGTACTGTAAGTGTTGATAACTTTTGAGCATTAACATTTTGTACAGCATTCCCTGCTGACATTAAAGACAGCTGATTCCAATAGTCACTCGACTCTAAAAAACGTTTTAAGTAATATTCTGAAAAATAATTAACTGGTTTAAATCGAATAAGGTATGAAGCAAAAACAACTTGGCTTGGAGGGTTTTGTACCAAAAAACTAAACCCAACCGAACCGGCTCGAGATATCACAATATCTCTGTCCTGTAATTGGTATTTTGAAACATCTTCCGGGGCATCCATGCAATAAGGTACACTGGACCAGTCAACCGCTCCTTTTGTAATATCGGTTGTTCTTAAAAATTTTACATCCCCCATAGAGCTTGACTTAGTTGTGTAGCCATATTGAGGCTTACTGCATATTTCTGAAAGATGGGTTGTCACCCACCCCTCCGGCAATTTCCCCCCACTCATTCCTTCTCCCCCCCAAACGCTTCTTCCAGCAACTGGCGCTGCGCATCCGCCTCATCGCCCGCGCCCAGCTCTCGCATCAGTGCATCCAGCTCGCCCAGCGCCTGCACCAGCTCGCCCATCGCTTCTGCGGCTAACACGTCCGGTTCCGGCAGGTTGTCGGCGTCGATGCTGTCCTTATCCTTCAGCCAGGAGATATCCAGCGAATCGGATTTTGCCGTGCGGATCCACTCGCGGCTGAACTTGCGCCAGCGGCTGGTGGCCTGGTGCTGATCGGTGTTTTTGTTCTCTTCGCTGTCAGCAACTTCCGTCTCTTCAGCGTTAAAACTCCACTCACCTTCGGCTCGTGGGCTTAAGCCGTGCGGATCCTCACCATAGACGGTTTCAAACGGCTGCAGGTATTGCTCAGTAAACGGTGTACGCTTACCAAATCTCGGCATATTGGTGCGCAGGTCGTACACCCACACGTCATCGGTACAGTCCTTATCCTGAGTCGGATTGGCTACCGTACCTTTGGTAAAGAACAGCACGTTGGTTTTGACGCCCTGGGCGTAAAAGATGCCGGTCGGCAGACGCAGGATGGTGTGCAGATGGCATTTGTCCATTAAATCTCGACGAATTTCCAATCCAACTCGATCAAATAGTACGTTATCCGGCACCACCACTGCCGCACGGCCGCCGGGGCGCAGGGTTTCGATAATATGCTGCATAAAGCAAAGCTGTTTGTTGCTGGTCGGGTGCACGAAGGTGCGGGTAATGTTGGTGCCCGCGGCGCTGCCAAACGGCGGGTTGGTGGCGACAATATCGGCCTGCGGTAAATTCTCGCCGTCGCTGCCCAGCGTGTTGCCCAGACGGATGGCGCCGCCGTGGTCGAGGTTGCCTTCAATATCGTGCAGCAGACAGTTCATCAGCGCCAGACGACGGGTGCCGGGCACCAGCTCGAGGCCGATAAACGCGCGGTGGATCTGGAAATCCTGGGTGTCGCCATCAAGGTCATCCAGATCGTTGGTCTGCGACTTCACGTAACGGTCGGCTTCAATCAAAAAACCTGCGGTCCCGGCAGCCGGGTCCTGCACCACCTCACGCGGCTGCGGCTTCAGCAGATGAATAATGGTTTTGATCAGCGGACGCGGGGTGAAGTACTGGCCCGCGCCGGATTTGGTTTCGTTAGCGTTCTTCTGCAGCAGCCCTTCGTACATATCGCCGAAGTCGTCGCGGGACTTGCCGCGTGTACCGCTGTACCAGTCTAGCGAATCCATGTTGCTGACTAATTCTGTTATCTGTTTGGGTTCAGTGATGGTTGTACTCACATTATGAAATACCGCCTGCACCAGTTTTTTCTTATCTTCCCCCAGATGCACCAGCATTTTACGGTAAAACTGCAACTGCTCCTGGCCAATGCGCGATTTCAGGTCATCCCAGCGGTAGCCTTCCGGCAGGTAGTCCGCTTCCTGACCGGTCTCTTTGCACATTTTCAAAAACAGCAGCGAGGCGAGTTCATTGACGTAGTTTTGATAGGAGACGCCGCCGTCGCGCAGGTTGTCGCACAGTTTCCACAGCTTGGCGACCAGATCGTTATTGTTCATTGAAGATCCCATTTGACATGGCGACCACCATTGTGGGTCGCAAAAGTGATTGAGCATTTCAGATGCCTGATGGCGCTTCGCTTATCAGGCCTACAGGGTTACGTGTAGGCCGGATAAGGCATCGCCGCCATCCGGCGAAAACGGGGATGATACCCTCTTAAGCCAGCTCGTCCCAGATATAATCGCTGAACTTATCCAGCACGCTGTCGAGGTTGTCGTCAAAGGTGCGCTGTAACATGGACTTACCGCCGCGACGGTGGAAATTGCCGGTTTTGAAGACGTCGT
The DNA here is from genome assembly GCF_017572645.1 of Salmonella sp. 32100201201700099SM. Classification (NCBI taxonomy): domain Bacteria; kingdom Pseudomonadati; phylum Pseudomonadota; class Gammaproteobacteria; order Enterobacterales; family Enterobacteriaceae; genus Salmonella; species Salmonella sp. 32100201201700099SM. The sequence goes on from NZ_JAGERQ010000002.1 coordinate 349,040, forward strand.
CGTCGAGCACCACTTTCTCTTTCAGCGCCTGCGCTAAACGGTCGAGCCAGCTTAGCTGCTCAGGGCTCCAGTCGTTCTCGCCTTTGATACGCGCCAGCGCGTGATCGACACGCTCGTCGAACGGTTTGAGCGCATCGCCCACCGCCGCACGGCGGATATGGCCGATCAGGCGGGCGGCAATATCTTCATTGCGTGTTTCTTTCCACGCGCTGCGCAGAGAGGACTCTTCAAAATGCTGGCGGTCAAACCACTCCTGCAATTCCACCAGCCCTTTACGGGTGAGGTCACGCGGACGATTGATCACCGCCTGCAGCGCCGGCTGGGCGTTAGGGGCGTGTTGCACCAGCGCATCGAACGCTTCGAGAAAGTCCTGCGGCGTATCGTAGTCGCCGTACAGCGATTTGACGCTCACCACCTCATCGTCAATATCGAGGAAGATCGGCGCATCGCGCAGGGCGTTGATATCGGTTTTCAGCCTTTCGAGGCGGGCGATAAAACCAGGAAGCTTATTGAAAATCTCGGCGCTCCAGTGCGGCCCTTTTTCCCGCAGGCGCGAAGCCAGACCACCAAAGTTAACGCCCGCGGCATCCAGGCACAGTTCGTCCAGACGACGTACTTGCTTATCCACCGTTTCGCTGCGGTCACGGTTATAGGTGGCAAGACCGATAATCCGCTGCAGCTTAGCGACCAGCTGTTCATGGCTGTGTTCGGCAAAACTGCGGCCATCCGCTTCAATGGTTTTGTAGGTTTCTGAGTCGGTAATTTCGTTGACCAGCGTTTGCAGCTCCACCTGCGGACGCACAACCACCGGGCGCATGGTGTCGACGCTTTCCAGCGAACTGTAGATATCCACGCAGTCGAAAATCTTAAAGCTGGTTTTCCCTACCGACGGGCACAAACGCGTGGCACGGCCCTTCATCTGCTCGTAGAGAATGCGGCTTTTGACTTTGCGCAGGAACACAATATTACAGATAGACGGAATATCCACACCGGTGGTCAGCAGATCGACGGTGACCACGATATTGGGCAACCGCTCTTTGTTGAAACGGACGATCATGCTTTGCACTTTCTTCGCGTCTTTATCGGCATCACCGGTGATCTTGATGATCGCGTCGTGCTCAAGCTGCGGATACTTTTTCTTAAACGCGGTACGCAGTTCGTCAACCACCATGTCGGCATGGGCGTTGGTGACGCAGAACACCAGCGTTTTTTGTTGCCCGATGGGATCCAGGTATTTGGTGAGCTCGCCGCATACCGCGCGGTTAAACGCCGGGATCACCAGGCCACGGTTAAAGTCGGCGACCTCAAAATCCTGATCGTCGGCCAGCGTGTCGTTGATCAGCTCGCCCTGTGGGTTCAGGCGCTCCACCTGTTCACCCTCGGAAAGATAGACCCCATCCTGCGCGTTGCGGGTGACGATCTGAATAGGGGGATCCTGATCGATCAGGTAACCGTCGATCACCGCCGTACGGTAGGTGTAGCGGTAAACCGGTTCGCCGAAAATCTCCACTGTATGCAGCGCTGGCGTGGCGGTCAGGGCGATTTTTACCGCATCGAAATGGTCGAGAATGCGACGGTAGGCGGAAACGTAATCCAGCTGGCTGCGGAACTGCAGCTCGCCCTCGGTTTGCTCTTTATCGAGAATGTAGCCGCGGTGTGCTTCATCGACGACGATACAGTCGTAGCGGCCAACCGGCATTGGCTCATCGGATTGCAGCGTACGCTTGACCAGTGACTGCACCGTGGCGACGTGAATTTTGGTGCTGTCTTCCGGGAATTTGTCGGTCAACCCTTTGATATCAAAAATGCTGTTAAAGGTGTCGCCGTTAATGCGCGTGTCTTCAAACGACCCCAGCGCCTGTTCGCCAAGCGAGCGACGGTCGACCAGGAAAAGAACGCGTTTGAAACGCTGCGACTGGATCAGGCGGAACATCAGGGCGATGGCGGTACGGGTTTTACCGGTACCGGTCGCCATCGCCAGCAGGATCTCTTGCTGGCCGTTAACGATAGCCTTTTCCACCGCGCGGACGGCATCCTCCTGGTAATAGCGCAGGCCGAGTTCGCTCATTCCGGGGTTTTCAGCAAACCACTGGTTTTGTTTCTGCGGGTCGCTGCCCAGCATATCCAGCAGCTCTTCCGGGCGATGCCATTCCGGCAGCGCTTTTGACATATTGGTGGTGTGTCGGACATCGCGATACCAGATACCGCTTTTGGTCTTCATCGCTGCGCGGTATTCGCGCCCGTTGGTGGAGTAGCAGAAGGGGATTTTAAAGCGCTGTTTGCCGCTGGTGTCCTGCCAGCTGATTTCATACTCTGGCACGGCGTCATGCACTTCGTCGGGAGCGTAGTGCTCCAGCAGCGTGTCGCGTAAAAATCCGTTATCGAAGTATTTACTGTAGCGGTAAGACTCGTTGAGCTTGCTGAAGACATCGGTATTTTTGCGTTTCGCTTCAACGACGGCGATGGGCTTCAGGCCAACGAACAATACGTAATCGGCAAAGCCTGTTTTTCCCGTTTCATCTGTACCCGTTGGCCATTCGGCAATCGCTTTATTGACGCCGGGTTCCGGGCGAGCGCCTTTGGCAAAGCGCAGCGTTTTACTGTCGGCCTGCCAGCCCGCTTTGCGCAACTGGGCGTCGATCAGGAAGCGGCTCTCTTCTTCGCTGAGATTCAGCGTGCGCTTGATAGCCTGATCGGTGATCTCTTTGTGATAGGCCTTACGTTCCTGTTCGGTTTGCTTCGCCAGTTCGGCATCTTTTGCCGCAAGCTGTGCCTCCAGCGCGGCCAGACGTGCTTTGGTCTGGGCTTCGGTTTCCTGCTGTTTGCCCTCAAGGATGGCAATGTAGCCGTTGAGCGCAACCAGTCTTTGCTGCTGAGCTTCCAGTTCGGCCTGACTTTGTACTTTCTCTTGCGCCTGACGTTCCAACTGTTGTTTCAGCGTCAGCACTTCCTGGTGATAAAGATTCTCGCCGTGTTCTGGCAGAACAAACATCGGCACCGGGAAATCGTAATCTTTGGTTACCAGTCGGTAGTACCAGACGCTGAGGCGGAACCCGAGCCGCAGGCACATCTGGGCATCGTCCAGATCGTTATGAAATTCGTGGACGGCCAGGTTACCGATACGGCGCAGCTTATGGAAAACAGAAAGGATGCTGTCATCAATAAACGCAATCTTGCCCAGTTCGCGTAGCAGGTCATGTTGGTTTTCGCAGACGGGTATATCCAGCAACTGGCCGAGATGTTTCGCGGTGGCTTCGCCAAACATGCGCATTTTTATCAGAGTGGTATTAGGATCGTCCGGATAGTTGTTTTCCGCCGCGCAGGCGATGGCGTAAATGAAGTCGTTGACGCCTTTGAGAAAGTCGAAGTTAGATTTGTTCATTTTTATCTATCCGGTTCCTGAGCGGGAAGACGTTATTACCTTGTGCCGTAAAGGGAAAATAACAGACCCATGGTAGACTTCATATTGTGTGTGATCAACGAACAATCAGAGAGTAACTGCTTCTTTCCTAATGTTTTCCTGAAGAGTATCGTTCTCCGGCGGGGTATCTAATCTATATCAATAGCAGGGATGGATTTATGGCTGTTCCAACATATGACAAATTTATTGAACCAGTGTTGCGTTTTCTGGCCACTCGACCCGAGGGCGCTTTGGTCAGAGAAGTGCGTGAAGCTGCAGCCGAAATGCTTGGGTTAAATGAGCAGCAGCGTGCAGAGGTGATTACCAGTGGACAACTGACGTACCAGAACCGCACCGGTTGGGCGCACGATCGTCTCAAACGCGCCGGGTTATCGCAGAGCCTATCCCGGGGAAAATGGTGTTTAACACCAGCGGGAATGAGCTGGGTTGCCTCGCATCCGCAGCCGATGACCGAGCAGGAAGTGAGTCATTTTGCTTGTGATTTTAACGGCGTAAAGCTCAGTAAGCCGGCAGATGCGGTGGCGTTAGATCCACAGCCAGAATCGATTGAGGATGATGAGCTTGCCAGAAGCAGCCCGGACGATCGCCTGGAGCAAGCGCTCAATGAGATTCGTGAATCTGTTGCCGAAGAATTGCTGGAGAACCTGCTTCAGGTTTCGCCGGCGCGTTTTGAAGTGATTGTGTTAGATGTGTTGCACCGCCTGGGATATGGCGGTCATCGCGGTGATTTGCAGCGCGTCGGGGGAACCGGCGATGGCGGCATTGACGGTATTATCTCTCTCGATAAGCTCGGGCTGGAAAAAGTCTACGTTCAGGCCAAACGCTGGAAAGGCACCGTCGGGAGCGCTGAAGTCAGGGGCTTTTATGGTGCATTGCCTGAGCAAAAAGTGAAACGTGGCGTCTTTATTACCACCTCAGGCTTTACGGCGCATGCCAGAGACTATGCTAACAAAGTTGAAGGTCTGGTGCTGGTGGATGGCGACAGGCTGGTGCATCTGATGATTGATAATGATATTGGCGTATCCTCACGTTTACTCAAGTTGCCAAAGCTCAATATGGATTACTTTGAGTAGTGGTAACGCTGGAACCTGATTGCGGGTAATTGAGATGGACCACGTTGTGGGCACCTGTGTTTCCTCTCGCCCAGAAATCACGTGACTTTCTATGGCTGCGTATCAGCCTAAACCCATGCCTTCTGCGGCCTACTCTTCTGGTCAATTTTCTTTTATCTCGAATACGCAAATTGTGAAGCTATTTCCAACAATCCAGGTATAATCGTAAGATAATTGTATATACATTTTTGTATATACAATTAGGGAAAACACATGCCGATGGAGTTTGAATGGGATGCGAACAAGGCTAAAAGCAACCTGAGGAAGCACGGTGTCCGCTTTGAGGATGCGGTACTGGTGTTTGACGATCCCCGACACCTGTCACGTCAGGAGCGTTATGAGAATGGAGAATATCGTTGGCAGACCCTCGGCCTTGTTCATGGCATTGTGGTCATTCTGGTTGCTCATAGCGTTCGGTTCGAAAGTGGTTTTGAAGTTATCCGTATCATCAGCGCTCGTAAGGCAGACAGAAAAGAGAGGAATCGTTATGAGCATGGTTAAACATAAACGCGGCAACGCATCCGCGCTGAGTGCTCAGCATGAGGCTGAACTGAAGGCGCTGGCGAAAAAATCAGATGATGAGATTGATTACAGCGACATTCCCGCTTCGGAGGATGGACAGTGGTCTGAAGCAGTGCGTGGTAAGTTTTTTCGCCCGTTAAAAACTCAGGCCTCGGTGCGTATTGACGCCGACGTTATGGAATGGCTGAAACGGCCAGGAAAAGGCTACCAGACGCGGCTGAATGCCATTCTGCGCGAAGCGATGCTGCGCGAGCAAAATAAGAAATAGCCAGAAGATGCCGGATGGCGGCTGCGCCTTATCCGGCCTACAAATTCCCGCCAGGCCAGATAAGCGCTTAATGGTTACTTCCTTAACCCCGCAAACGCCGCTCTGATCTCGTCTTCCGGCAACTGGATCCCGATAAATACCAGCGTGCTGTGCGGCGTTTCGTCGCCCCACGGTCTGTCCCAGTCGGCGCTGTAGAGACGCTGCACGCCCTGGAACAGCAGGCGGTTGGGTTCGCCGTCGATCCACAGCATCCCTTTGTAACGCAGCAGTTTATCCGCTGATTCCAGCAGCAGGTTTTCCATCACCCGCGAAACCTCGCTGATATCCACCGGGTAATCCAGCTCCACCACAATTGACGACACATCGTTCTGTTTATCGGCAATAAAGTGGAAACGCGGTTGGCTTGCCAGCACGTTCTCTTCCAGCATAAAGCCGCTGGTATTAAACAACTGACTCAGGTCAATATCGCCGTGTACCACGGTATAAACCGGGGCGCGGGCGTTGATACGCGCCAGCCGCTCGCGCAGTTTCTCGCTGTCGCCTGCCACGTCGGTTTTGGTCAACAGAATGCGGTCGGCGTAGCCTATCTGCGACTGGGCGATGGTGAACTGGTTCATCTGCTCGTTAGCGTGCACCGCGTCGACCAGCGCAATCACGCCGTCTAACAGGTAGCGTTCGCATAATACGTCATGGGAGAAAAAGGTCTGAATAATCGGGCCGGGGTCAGCCATGCCGGTGCATTCAATCACCAGACGGTCAAAAGCAATATCGCCGCGGTCGCGGCTGTCGAGCAGGTCTAATAGCGCATCTTCCAGCTCGTTGGAGCGGGTACAACAGATGCAGCCGTTAGTCAGGGTTTTGATCTGTGTAGCGCGATCGCCAATCAGTTGATCGTCAACGGAGACTTCGCCAAATTCGTTTTCGATAACGGCGATTTTAAAACCATGTTGTTCGTTGAGGATATGGCGTAGTAGGGTGGTTTTGCCGGCACCAAGAAAACCGGTAAGTAGGGTAACTGCAATCGGGGTCATAGTCTCTCCATTAACAACAGCGCATACCGCCTTTGCCATCGCCGCCGTAACGTGCTTGTTGACGTTCGCGGAAGAACTCTTCATAGGTCATGTACGGCTTGTCGGGATGGTTGGTTTTCATGTGCTCGACATAGTTGTCGTAGTCCGGAATACCAATCAACATTTTTGCCGCCTGGCCGAGATATTTTTTTGCCTGACCTAAAGTATCAAACATTCTGCCGTCCTGTTAATGAATAAAGCCGGATGGCGGCTTGCGCCTTATCCGGCCTACACTAGCCGGGAGCGCTGTGCGCTACCCGGCATCAGTTTTAGTGGTGTGAAGAGATCTTCACGCCGCCTTCCGGCACGGGCACATACGGGGTTTCTTTGTCGGTACGTTTATCGCTGTTGCGTACCTTCATCCAGGTGGTGAAACCGTAGAAGATAATACTGTACACCACCACCAGGAACAGAATACTCAAACCAGCGTTAGTGTAGTTGTTCACCACGATATGGTTCATATTGGCAATCTGCTGCGCGGTCAGGTTGGTGCCGTTGGCAATCTTCTCTTTATACAGGTTTGCCATGTAGAAGAAACCTTCCATCTGTGGGTTGGCGCTGAACAGTTTCAGGCCCAGCGCCCAGGTGGTGCAGATCAGCAGCCATACCGCCGGGATTACCGTCACCCAGATGTACTTGGTGCGCTGCATTTTGATCAGTACCACGGTGCTCAACACCAGCGCCACGGCGGCCAGCATCTGGTTAGAGATACCGAACAGCGGCCACAGGCTCTTCACGCCGCCCAGCGGGTCGACCACGCCCTGATACAGCAGATAGCCCCACAAACCGACGCAGCCTGCGGTACCGATGATACCCGCGACCAGAGAATCGGTTTTTTTCAGGAACGGGACGAAGTTACCCAGTAAATCCTGCAACATAAAGCGGCCGGAACGGGTACCCGCATCCAGTGCGGTCAGGATAAACAGCGCTTCGAACAGAATACCGAAGTGATACCAGAAGCCCATATCCGCCATCGGCAGGACTTTGTGGAACACATGCGCGATACCTACTGCCAGCGTTGGCGCGCCGCCTGCGCGGTTCAATACTGACGGTTCACCGATATCTTTCGCAGTTTGCAGGATTTGTTCCGGGGAAATCACAAAGCCCCAGGAGCTGACGGTCGCCGCTGCATGTGCGGTAACGTCTTTCAACTGCGCCATAATCAGCGGCGCGTTCTCGCCGCCCATCTCGTGCAGGTTTGGCATGGTAATGCCCAGACCTGCCGGCGGGGTGTTCATCGCGAAGTAGAGACCCGGTTCAATGATCGAGGCCGCCACCAGCGCCATCACCGCAACAAAGGACTCCATCAGCATCGCACCGTAGCCGATAAAACGCGCATCGGTCTCACAGGCCAGCAGTTTCGGCGTGGTACCGGAAGAGATGAGCGCGTGGAAGCCAGAGACGGCGCCACAGGCGATGGTGATGAACAGGAACGGGAACAGAGCACCTTTCCACAGCGGGCCGGTACCGTCGACGTACTGCGTCAACGCCGGCATTTTCAGTTCCGGGTTGAGGATCACAATCCCCAGCGCCAGACCGACGATCACGCCGATTTTCAGGAAGGTAGCGAGATAGTCGCGCGGGGCGAGGATCAGCCATACCGGCAGCAGCGCGGAAACAAATGCGTAGCCGATCAGCGCGAAGGTAATGGTGGTGTCTTTAAAGGTCAGCGCCGGGCCCCAGTACGGGTCGTGGGCAATCACGCCGCCGAAGTAAATAGACGCCACCAGCAGCACGATACCAATAACGGAGACTTCGCCTACGCGTCCCGGACGCAGGAAGCGCATGTAGATGCCCATAAACAGCGCAATCGGCACCGTTGAGCAGACGGTGAAGACGCCCCACGGGCTTTCGGCCAGCGCTTTAACCACGATTAATGCCAGCACCGCGAGGATGATGATCATAATTAAGAAGCAGCCGAACAGCGCGATGGTGCCTGGAACGGTACCCATCTCTTCTTTGATCATCTCGCCAAGAGAGGCGCCGTTACGGCGGGAAGAGATGAACAGCACCATAAAGTCCTGCACTGCGCCCGCGAGCACCACGCCCGCTAGCAGCCACAGTGTCCCCGGCAGATAGCCCATCTGCGCGGCCAATACCGGCCCGACCAGCGGACCTGCGCCGGCGATGGCGGCGAAGTGGTGACCAAACAGCACGTAGCGGTTAGTCGGCACGTAGTTCAGGCCGTCGTTATTGATAACCGCCGGCGTCGCGCGCGTCGGGTCGAGTTTCATGACCTTCTGGGCGATGTACAGGCTGTAGTAGCGGTAAGCCACCAGATAGACGGAAACGGAAGCGACCACGATCCACAGGGCGCTCACGTGTTCACCCCGACGTAGGGCAACGACCGAGAGGCAGAAAGCACCGATGATTCCGAGAATCACCCAGGGTATGTGCTTGAATATCTTTTTCGTATCCATAGTAAAACCTGGTTGTAAGTTTAATTATCAGCCGAAGCTGGGTGGACATTGAGTTCGTGTTTGAGGAGGTAGATTGACTGCTATGCTGAGAGGATCTTGCCAGATCATCGCGCGCGTAAAGTTAGGTAAATCAGTGAGTGGTTGTATGGCGGTTTAAGCGGTCGGACGTACCGGTAAGCGGTTTCGCGGAGGAGGGCGTGGGCTATTTTATGTGATTGAGATCACGATATAAAATGGGACGATCCTTGTTGTGCGGGGCGCCATAACGACGTCACTGAGCTAATCGTGATATTAATGGCGCGCATCCCATAAAGTTTTCCCTTTCCAGGCCGAAAATTCTGTATCTGTCTAGCGGAAAGAGAAAACATGTTAAAGCGAATTAAAATTGTTACCAGCTTACTGCTGGTATTGGCGCTATTTGGCCTTTTACAACTGACATCCGGCGGGCTGTTCTTCAACTCGCTGAAGAATGACAAAGAAAACTTCACCGTATTGCAAACTATTCGTCAGCAGCAGTCTGCCCTGAATGCAACTTGGGTGGAGCTGTTGCAAACGCGTAATACCCTGAATCGCGCGGGTATCCGCTGGATGATGGACCAGAGCAATATTGGCAGCGGCGCAACTGTCGCTGAACTGATGCAGGGGGCGACCAATACGCTGAAGCTCACCGAAAAAAACTGGGCGCAGTATGAGTCGTTACCGCGCGATCCACGTCAGAGTGAAGCGGCTTTCCTTGAGATCAAACGAACCTATGATATCTACCACGGCGCGTTGGCGGAGCTTATTCAGCTTCTTGGCGCGGGTAAGATTAACGAGTTTTTTGATCAACCGACTCAAAGCTATCAGGACGCTTTTGAGAAGCAGTACATGGCCTATATGCAGCAAAACGATCGTCTGTACGATATTGCTGTTGAGGATAACAACAGTTCCTACAACCAGGCGATGTGGGTACTGGTCAGTGTGCTGGTTGCCGTTCTGGTGGTCATTATCGCCGTCTGGTTCGGCATCAAACTGTCGCTTATTGCCCCGATGAATCGTCTGATTGAAAGCATTCGTCATATCGCCAGCGGCGATCTGGTGAAGCGTATCGACGTGGAAGGCTCCAACGAAATGGGGCAGTTGGCTGAAAACCTGCGTCATATGCAAAGTGAACTGATGCGTACCGTTGGCGATGTACGTAACGGCGCGAATGCGATCTATAGCGGCGCCAGCGAGATTGCGATGGGTAACAACGATCTCTCTTCCCGTACTGAGCAGCAGGCAGCGTCTCTGGAAGAGACCGCCGCCAGTATGGAACAACTGACCGCCACCGTGAAACAGAACGCCGAAAACGCCCGTCAGGCCAGTCACCTGGCATTGAGCGCCTCTGAAACAGCGCAAAAAGGCGGCAAAGTAGTGGATAACGTCGTACAAACAATGCGCGATATCGCCTCCAGTTCGCAGAAAATCGCCGATATTATCAGCGTAATCGACGGTATTGCTTTCCAGACCAATATCCTGGCGCTGAATGCGGCGGTAGAAGCGGCGCGCGCAGGCGAGCAGGGACGCGGGTTCGCGGTGGTGGCCGGTGAAGTCCGTAATCTGGCCCAGCGTAGCGCGCAGGCGGCACGGGAGATCAAGAGTCTGATTGAGGATTCTGTGAGCCGTGTTGATGTAGGTTCGACGCTGGTCGAAAGCGCCGGTGAAACCATGGATGAGATCGTCAATGCAGTTACCCGCGTGACCGATATCATGGGCGAGATTGCCTCGGCGTCTGACGAGCAAAGCCGTGGTATCGACCAGGTGGGCCTAGCGGTAGCGGAGATGGATCGCGTAACGCAGCAGAACGCCTCGCTGGTGGAAGAGTCCGCCGCTGCGGCTGCGGCGCTGGAAGAGCAAGCCAGCCGTCTGACCCAGGCCGTCGCGGTGTTCCGTATTCACCAGCAACAGCAGCGTGCGCGTGAAGTGGCAGCGGTAAAAACCCCGGCAGCAGTGTCGTCACCAAAGGCCGCTGTGGCCGACGGCAGCGATAATTGGGAAACGTTTTAAGGGCGTATGGTGAACAGTCGGCCTGACGACCGTAGGCCGGATGAGATGTTCACACTTTTGCCTGATGGGCTTCGCTTATCAGGCCTATGCGCCAGTTTATTGATAAAGATGATGTGTAGGCCGGGTAAGGCGCAGCCGCCACCCGGCATATATGACATTCTCTTTTAACCCTCAACATTCACCACTTTGATTTCCACCATGCCAATCCCCAATTTGCGCGGCGAATGGCCCAAAATATTACCTTCGTTGGTGGAGACGGGAGCGGGCGGCGCAATGACTAAGGTATTCGCGTCCGTCGGGTTGTTGAAATGCAGCGTGATAGTGGACACATCGTGACCCAGCACCAGCGTCTGTTCTTCGTTGCCTACGCGTACCGGAATCGGCCGATTCGCGTTGTCGCCGAAGGCTTTGGCGGTGATCACCAGATCAAACTTTTTCGGCAGCGGCGCTTTATATTCGATTTTAACCTCATCGCCCAACTGCGCATTTGACCAGCGCCCCCAGGACTCCGGCCGGGAAATACCGCTAAACTGCTTCACCTCCTCCGGCGCGCCCGCCACGTTAAAGATAAAGCTATCGGCTTTATAACGAATATCGTTATCGACAGTCTTTAAGGTATCGACGTTGCCTTTGTAGCGCTCCATATCGATCATCGTGTCTTTAAACGCCGTCTTACCCTGCCACTGCGCTTTATCGACATGCTGTACGGTTTGCTGCCCGCCAAGCTGCCCCTGCGAGACGCACCAGTCGGTAGAGAGCGCCAGCGCCGGCGCCCATAGCTGCGCCATCTTGTAGCAGCGATCGATCCAAACGAAATTATCGCGCGGGGCGAAGTCGGCCAACTGGAACCGCAGCGGAGCGGAGTATTCACTTTCCGGTAACGGTTCAACACGCTTATCCGATACGCGCAGTAGTAATGGCAGGCGGAAGTGGCTGCCGGAAAACGCGATCGTGTTTTTGTCCCGATCGACGGTAAAATCTTTTATCTCTTTCGGGAAATTCCACAGGCGAATGATGTCCGGCTTCATCGCCAGCACTTTCTCTTTTACATTCAGGAACACTTCCGACAGCGACTGCCCGGAAAGGCTGCTACGTCCCAGACCGATAAAATTATCGCCGCCGAGAATATCCAGCACCGTTGCGCCGTTGTCCATCGTGTTGCGTTTGACCGCCAGCGTCTCCTGCTGTGGTTTATCGCCGCGCAGAATGAAAAACAGATTGTTGCGATCTTGCTTATTCAGGTATTTCCAGGCCGTATTATTCATCGCCAGATGGTCGGAAGAGACGACGATAACGGTATCTTTAAACCACGGTGACGCTTTGATTTTGTTGATAAACTCAGCGATGTTTTCCTGGCTGCAACTTACGGCGCTAAAGGACTGGTTGGGCTTGCCGTCGTAATCGTAGCGTTTGCGGTTGCAGGTGCGTGAGATAAACCCGTCCGGGTGGTGAGTATCTACGGTCAGCGTAAACAGCGAAAACCGCTGGCCTGAGCGGGAAAGCGCTTCAAATTTCTTCCATGCCTCATCAAGCACCGTATCATCATAGAAGCCCCAGTCGTTACGATAAGACGGGGCCGCCACCACCGTTTTTAGCTCTTCAGCGCCATACAGATGATCAAATCCGTGTGATTTCAGGAACACGTCTTTCCCGGCAAAACGCAGGTTAGCGCCCTGCACGAAATAGTTCTGGTAACCGGAGTTTTTCAGAATATCGCCGAGGCAGATATTCTGCGGGAAGAAGCTGGAAACCGACGCGGACGCATTGCCCTCAAACGGCGCAAACAGCGGAATACCACACTGGGAAGCCACCATCCCAGCGATGGTGTAATCCGTTCCAGGCAGTTGCATGGTATGGCTGAAATCCAGCCCCTCATTTTTCAGCGCGCCCAACTCTGGCGTGAGATTGGGGAAAGCGTCATTATCAAAATAGGTCCGTTCCAGGCTCTCGCCGTAGATATAGACCAGATTGAGCTTCGGATTAGGAATGGTTTTTGCTGGTTCTTTATAATAAACGGCAAAATCCGGATCGCCATCGCGCATTTGTGATTTTACCAGTTCGGTAATCTGGCGAAACGCCGGGCTGGCGTCGACCGAACCCAACGCCAGCAGTAACGCCAGCAGGCTGTAACCGACATGATGAGGATGGTGACGGCGGCGGCGTAGTACCCATCCCAGCGCGCCAAATACCGCCACTAACGCCAGGGCAATACCGATTCCCGGCAGAATATATTTGCCGACTCCCGCTCCCGTCAGACTATTCGTGAGCGTATAAAGCACTGCGTCGTTGATCCCGTCGCCGGTAAAATAGTCGCTGGCATACAGGGTAATATTCAGAATGACAAAAAGTCCCAGCACCGTGAGAATGGCGGCAAACCACCAGGTGTTACGGCCCGCCTTCCAGGCATATATCAGCACAGAGGCGAGAAACAGAGCGACAGAGAGCAACTCGGACAACTGACGATCCTCAATAAACCAGGCTTATCGCTGACAGGAAAAAATTTCTAACAATGTAATAGCGATGTCACATTGCTGCAATTCTAATAACTTTACACGGCGCTGTTATTTAGAATGAGTTTAGAAATTTGGTTTTTTGATCGGCATCACTTCCTGACATAGCGGTTAATAACAGGAAAAGACGAAGAGAAAAGTCGGGTTAATGCCGTGTTGGCGGGTAAAAGGCCAAAACACGGCTTTTAACAGGGCGTCCCGGCGTGGCGCACGGTCAGAAAAGCGCAGTCAGGAGAGGAAATTCAGCCCTTGCTGCAACACCAGATCGCAAGCTTTGGTTTTCACCTTCTCCGCCAGCGGCGTACTGCCGATATTATTGAGGTTCAACTGCTGGCCGTCCTTCGTCTTGAGCAACCCTTGCAGGCCGTTCAGGTAGTTAGTGTCCTGCTCCTGCTGTATGGTATCCAACCCCAACTTGTTCAGAATCTGATTTTTAACGTTTTCCACGTTGGTAGCGGACGCCAGCTTCTGTTTTGCGCAGTACTGCAAAATACCGGCGGCATTATTCATATTATCGGCGCTGAGCGACTGGGCACCTCTGCTGAGCAGACCGGTTAGCGCAGAAAGCGACATCCCGCCCTGCTGTGCGTTCGCGCCCTGAGCGCTTAACTGACTGGCGGCGATACCGCTGGTGGAAATCAGTATGCTGGCGATCGCCGCGCAGCACAGAACATGTTTCACTGTATTCATGGTAATCACCTGTGTTATGCCAGCCAGGCGTCGTATCGCCCTGGCGCACGTTGCAATTTAATACTCTTTACCCGTCACCCGGCTGCGGTAACTGTCCCAGGTAAAATTAACCCATAAACTGTTGCCGAGACGCATACGGTCCATGACGCGTTCGCCAAGCATTTTCGTCATCTCTTCCATATTGCTGTTCGTCAACATGCCGGTGGGACGTTTTGACGAGGAACGACGATCGACAATTTGATTGATGATCACTTTTTCATAGCGAGATTCGGTCTGCACGCCGATCTCGTCGATCACCAACAGATCAACGTTACTCAGATCGTTAAGCAACTGCTCTTCGCTGGTTTCCCGATTGCTGAACGTGTCTTTCATCGCTGACATAATATCCGCTACGGTGATAATCAGTACCGACTTTCCGCGCAGCAGCAGCTCGTTACAAATAGCCGCGGCGAGATGGTTTTTACCGGTTCCAGGCTTGCCGGAAAAGACAAAGCTGGCGATATTGCCGTCAAACTCATCAACGTACTGTCGGGCTTTGCTTAACGCGTTCATTTGTCCGTCGCACTCAACCCGATAGTTATCAAACGAACAGTTCTGATGTAGTGGTCGAATGCCGGAACGGTTAAAGGTGCGCTGCATTTTCATCGCCCGGTTTTCCCGCGCCAGCGCTGCCGCCCGGATCTCGCCCTGCTCTTTCTGCCACGCCAGCAATTCTTCGCCCGTTTTAAACGCCGGCGTAATATGCGCAGGCATCATTTTTTGTAGACGCTGCATCAGGTCGCCAACATTTTTCATCGTTACCCCCTAAAACCTGGTGGAATATGATTGTCAGGTTCGCTGACGCTATTGATGTCGCGCTGCGGCATTCCGCCATTGCTGGAACGGCTGATTTGCACGCTGCGCGCCAGCTTTTGCTGCCACTGGATATGGTGAAAAACCTTACCTTCCGCCTGCCAGTAGGCGATAAACGCCGCCAGCTCTTCTGCGGTGACCGGCTCCCGAAGCGCCACGCCCCAAAGGGCGGCCTGACGCTGAAAATCCGCATCCGGTTGCCAGGCGGGATACATGGCGAATTTTCCGCAGGGAATCGCAACGGGGGCGGCTTCGGGTTCTTCGTAAAATTGCGCGTCTAACGCCACATCGCTTCCCGGACGTGATAACTTTTCTTCAAGCGCCAGCAGTTCAGCCATGCGTGCAGGCGTCACGGCATAAAAGGCAGGCGCATTATTAGCGAATACCGCCACTGCGCCGCCCGTTGACTTCGCCAGCACAGCATGATGATCGTGTAAAAGGACGTCAATACCGATGACGTCCGACGTTAAAATTCTGGAAGACATAATGTTTCTCAATATGGAACAACAACCGAGAAGGGCGACTGTTTTTATAGTACCACACAGACCTGTAAGAACAGCAGGAGGCGTTCCACCGATCACACGCGGGGGCGTTTGCGGTACAGCCATAATCCCGGTACAGAGAGGCCAATTGAGAGCGCGCCAACAATGGAAGAGGCTTTCAGAAAATTGGTCAGCAGCGTAATCATCATCGGTTCGCTATAGCCCAGATGGCTAATTTTTACTGCGGAAATCATCGCGGTATAGGCGGAAATCCCCGGAAACATCGGGATCACGGCCGCGACGGTAAACACTTTAGGGTGAGCGAGATACCAGCGTGACCACTGAATACCAATACTGCCGACCAGCAGCGAAGCCATAAACGTCGACCATTCGATATTAAAGCCAGCGCTCATCATCAGCATACGCGAGCCATGACCCAGCGCCCCCAGTAGCGCGCACCACGGAAGCGCCCGGTGGGGAACATTAAAGACCATCGCAAACCCGACGGCGGGGATCGCAGACAAGATCATGTCCTGCATTAGCGCCAGTAAAAAGTCGATTATACCCATCCTCGTAGCCCCCATACTGTCATTGACATCACTACGCCCACACAGGTGGCCAGTGTCAACAGGCTGGCGATAGCCCAGCGCGCCAGCCCGGTATTAATATGTCCTTTAAACATATCTGCGACGGAATTAATCAGCGGAAAGCCCGGCACCAGTAGCAGTACGCTCGCCGCCATGGCGATAGTGGGCGTCTGGCTAAAGGCGGGAAGGGTGAGCATCAGCCCGGAGATCGTGGTAGCGACAAAGGCGGTGATGCAAAAATTGATCTGCGGATGTAAATGCCGTTGCGCCAGCATCTGGCGAATGTACATGGCTATCATACTGGCGAAAAAGGTGATAACCGCGCCATCCCAGCCGCCATTATTCAGCTTACAAAAGCAGGAGCAGGAGAGACCGACCATAAACGCCACCAGCCAGCGCGGATAACGCAGCGGGCGGAGCTGGCTAAAGCGTTTTTCCACGCCTTTGTAATCCAGCAGACGATGTTCCGCGAGGATAACGATATGCTGAACCTCCGTGACGACGTGCATATTAATGCCTCGATCCTGGTTTTTACGTGTCGATGTCAGACATTGACCGTCTTTAATGGTCGTCAGGACAATGGCGTTAGAGGAGATCGCGCTTTCGACGCTATCCATACCGAGCGCCAAACCGAGGCGGGTGGAAAGCTCATCAACCAGTGCGCTTTCCGCCCCGTGCTGCAATAAAAACAGCCCGCATTGAATACATAACCGTGTTACTGCTCGTTGAATTGATTGCTCTTCTTGCATGACTCGTCCTGTCCGAAAAGACATTCTATGCGCCGCCATTATGACAGAGGCTTCCTTTTTAACACGAAGCGCAGGCATGATGGCGTTGGTTAAGAGCAATTTCTTGTTGATAAAAACGTCAGCCGCCAGACGCAACGCATAAGCTTCCTGAGACGTGCGCTTCGTCACAGGCAGGATATCCTTATGGGCGACGGTTCTCGTATGTCCGTTTCCAGAATAGAGGCATTATGCCAGCCTGGCCGCTCATTTTTGAATCAATGATGTGATGAATTTTATTAACGATATGCATTGATCGTTTAACAACAATGGTATGAGCAGCAGGCGTAAAAATAGGCATGACTTAGTGTAATTCGCAGATATTACATGGGTTTTATGGATGGTAGACAGTATTGTTGGGCTTTTGTTTTAGGACTCAGCAATATGAATGAAGGGCGAACTCATATTTTAAATTTATTAATATGATGAGTTTTTGTTAGAATTGCTAATGTGCAAATTTAGTTAATTTAATTGTCTTGCTTCTGGTTTTATGAGTAACTATGCGATAGTGATTTCATGTTTTTGTGCTATGTGGATTGTAGCGCAATCAATGTTATATTTTTAAAAATAAAACAAGGATAATTAATCCACTCGGCTTATATTTCTTTGCGCTCATTGTTAATAGTGTTTTTATTAATGGGGCAATGAAAGGGGGCGGCGTGGGTGCGGAGGAATTATGCTGCCAGGATGCTGCAAAAATGGACTTATTATCAGTAAAACCCCTCTTATACAGGAAGGCCTTAAAGGGGCTATAACAGGTAATTTCCCCGATTATAAACTGGCGTATTGCCGTACGATAGAAGAGCTAACGCTGCTACAGCTACGCCGAAGCAATTTAGTTATTGCTGATTTAGCAGTTAACAATGCCTCTCCCCGCGCTATCTGCGAATATTTTTATAGCTTACTCTCGCAATATCGCGACATACATTGGGTATTTCTGGTTTCTAAATCCTGCTATCCACATGCGGTTGATCTCCTGATGGGCCCCGTCAGCACCTTGCTTTCAGACGAAGAGCCAATCGAGAATCTTATTAGCGTTATCCATGCGGGAAACGCTCGCTCAGAAAGAATAAGCAAAACGTTATTATCGCCTCAGGTACCGTCTGAAATTCAGCAGTCCCACGACAGGCCGATTGTCCTTACGCTGTCTGAACGAAAAGTATTACGCCTTTTAGGAAAAGGGTGGGGTATTAACCAAATTGCGGCGTTACTTAAAAAAAGTAATAAAACAATTAGCGCCCAAAAAAATAGCGCCATGCGACGCTTATCAATACACAGTAATGCAGAGATGTATGCATGGATAAACAGTTCTCAGGGAGCCAGAGAATTGAACCTACCTTCGGTATATGGAGAAACCATGGAATGGAAAACAGAATCAGCAAGAGAAATGTTGCGCTCGTAGAAAAATGCGTGATGAGCACCATTGGTATTAAAGGGCTATTTGATGCAATGCCGGATTGCCGACATACGCTTCATATTTTTTCAAAACCATCCGCGTTTTATAAGGCTGCGCTAAAGACGCCGTTTTCTGCCGTTATTTTTTCTCTTTCTGCGTTAAGAACTGAACGCCGGACAGGATTATCCAGCCTGACGGAACTGGCGATAAATTATCCCCATATGCGGCGTCTGGTGATTGCCGATGATGATGCTGAAGCTCGCTTAATCAGCGCGCTATCCCCGCTGCCGCTGGATGGGGTCATCAGCAAAGCGTCGCCGTTGGATGTTTTACAGGATGCCTTATTTACATCGCTTAATAGCGCCCGGCGGACAACGGAGCGTACAGACAATCTTTGGGAACTT
Organism: Salmonella sp. 32100201201700099SM; assembly: GCF_017572645.1. Classification (NCBI taxonomy): domain Bacteria; kingdom Pseudomonadati; phylum Pseudomonadota; class Gammaproteobacteria; order Enterobacterales; family Enterobacteriaceae; genus Salmonella; species Salmonella sp. 32100201201700099SM. The sequence goes on from NZ_JAGERQ010000002.1 coordinate 367,587, forward strand.
CACCAGAATTGTATGCTTAGTCCAACCGAGCGGGAGATTCTGCGTTTCATGTCGAACGGCTACTCAATGCCGCAAATTGCCGTCCAGTTAGAACGTAACATTAAGACTATCCGGGCGCATAAGTTTAATGTGATGTCCAAGCTGGGCGTGAGTTCTGATGCCGGGTTACTCGATGCGGCGGATATTCTGTTATATCTGCGCGCCGGCGATGCTACCGCGCTCCAGCATCGGGTATAGCCCGCGCCGGATGCGCCGTGCTTGTTCGGGGAATCCGGGGGGCAGGCACGTTATTGACACACGTCTACCCAGGTCGCCGATGTCAGTTCAGCCATTCTTTCCGGCGTGATGCGTACTGCGCTGTGCGTGGCGCCTGCGGCAGGCAATACTTCGTTATACCCCTTCAGAGAGATGTCGCAATAAACGGGCAGCGGGTGCTCCAGCCCAAAGGGACATACGCCGCCGACAGGATGTCCGGTTGCATTGACCACTTCATCGCTGCTCAACATACGGGCTTTTGCGCCGAAAGTGGTTTTAAGCTTCTTATTATCCAGGCGGGCATCGCCTTTCGCGACCACCAGGATAATGGTGTCTTTTACTTTAAGCGAGAGCGTCTTAGCTATCTGCCCTGGCTCTACGTTGTGCGCTTTGGCTGCCAGCTCGACAGTCGCTGTACTTTGATTTAATTCGATAATTTCAATATCGGGAGCATGTTCGGCCAGAAATTGCCGTACAGATTGCAGACTCATTCTTCTCTCCTGAGACCTTACCAATAGCCACGGTAGACCCAAAAATGGCAAAACGTAATTTGGCATACGGAGAGCGCCGCTGTAAATATAATAATGTGACAGGCCAGCAGCAGTCAGCCGTGACGATAACTGAAGGCAACGTAAAGCGGTTTACTTTAGCGTGCAGTCGCCGCACTGCTGTACGTCAGGTAAGCGGTAACGTTGGCAGCAGGTTCTGCGTACCAGAAGACCGTCGCGTATTACGACGGTCCGCCACAGCGGGTTATCCTGACCGTCGGATAGCTGCTTTTCAAAAAAACAGCGCTGGCGTAGCGTTGCCAGCAGGGCTTCGCCAAGCAGCGGTTTCATCTCAGTCAGATACCAGTTGATTAAATAACCGGTATTGCTCCAGATAAGTTTCGCGTTGATGTCGCCAGTCGCCTCCAGCGCCTGAATGACCGGCTGTAGTGCGGAGACTATCAGCGTTTCCATTCGTTCTTCCGGGGAACGCCCCGTTGCCAGGTTATCCTGATGCACATCAAGCCAGAAACACGCGGCGCGCCCGGTTTCATGAAATTCAACGTGAATATGTTCTGCCGAGACATCGATAGCGCGCGCTTGCGTCAGTAATGCCAGCATCAGCGGCGGCGCCATCAGCCCGATATACCATTGCGCCCACAGGGAGAGTAACGGCTTATTTTCACGTGCCAGGCCTGGCGTGTGCCGATAGATGTGATCGGAATAGGCGGCCAGCAATGAACGAAACGTCGCGGGGCGCGTCCACTGGGCAAGAGTCATTGCCGTTGGCGGCGGTGTTTCATCCAGCCGGATGAAGTCCAACAGGTGCTCACGGGTAGAGGCGATCGTCTCGCGTACTGCGTCCGCCAGCGAGGCGTCTTCCGGCTGGGGAGCAGCTCGCCAGATAATATCGTCAGCAATCGGTGCGGAACGGTAGGCCATAGCACAGTTTAATGATGTTAATCTAAATGATAATGATTGCTAATCCTATCGATAGCGATAAACGATGGCAAGCGGTTTATGGTTAACGCTGTTGGCGTAGCACGATTACGTCAGCAGGATTCATAGGGCGCGCATGTCGTCGCTGACCAGAATGTGGTTACGTCCAAGATGCTTGGCTTCGTAGAGCGCTTTATCCGCTTTTTCGATAGCGTCTCCGATATTGCGATCCGTCAGGGGCGCAATGCCGATACTGACAGTGACATTGGTGGCGACGCTTTCGTTAAACATATGCGGGATTTTAAGATCGTATACTTCCTGTCGGATACGTTCTGCGGTAGCGCGGGCTTGCTGTGGTTCGGCGGTGGTCAGCAACACCAGAAATTCTTCCCCGCCAAAACGGCAGACGACATCGCGCGATCGCACGGCGTCCCGAATTGCCGCTGAGACGCGGATTAACGCCTGATCGCCCATCATATGACCGTAGTGATCGTTGTACGCTTTGAAATGATCGATATCCAATAGCAGGACGTAGTGTTCATGGCTGCCCGGCGCCTGTAACGTATCCAGCCGATTTTGCAGGCCACGGCGATTATATAAGCCGGTTAATGGATCAAGCATACTCAGGCCATTGAGGGTTTCCCGCTCGGCCAGCAGCTTAAACATGAGCTGTTGGGCAAAGTTATCGTAGCGTTTCTGGATAACATGTTGAATAGCGATTCCCACCATTGGCAGGGCCAGCAAATAGAGAATTCGCAAACCTTGTTCATTACCGTTCAGCCACAGGCAGACCGCGACTGGCGGTAGCGAATAGAGCGTAAACGCGACGATATTCGCGGCAAAGGCTATCGAGCCGATAAACAGAACGCTAAGCAGGGAAATCAGTAAAAAAGAGAAATCATAATGGCCTAACGCCGGATACTTTAGCGCAATATGCGCCGCCCATATTCCCCCAAAGAGTAGGGAGATAAAGGGGAGATTAATTCTTTTTTGTCCATATTTCCCATGCCATATCAACAGTAATACGCTCAGGACAACTATCCCGATCATTGGCGTGCAAAATACATTGATCTGATAAAGGGGGAAAACGAGAGTAAATAGCGCCGACACGGCGTTGAGAAACAAGAAAAGACGTAAAGAAAACTGATACTTCTTAATACGAAGCGACCGCCAGGATGGTGTTGTCATGGGTAATTGTCGTTATTTATCGGTGATATACACGGAATCGGGCGCCAACATGAAAATAACGTATGAGAAAAGGTCGCCTAAAGCGAGGTGTTGTTGTTTTTACGTTAACAGTCGGACAATTTATCATCTTACTGAATACGTGTCATCAACCGTTAAGTAAAACTCATCTCTTTAGCTTTCTCCCTGGCTGACAAATGAGAAAATATATCATATGATATTGGTTATCATTATCAATTCCAGAGGTAAAACCATGTTGCAGCGGACGTTAGGCAGCGGATGGGGCGTGTTATTGCCTGGAGTGATTATCGTTGGACTGGCGTTTATCGGCCTGTCAGCTTATGCGCTGAAGCTGTTGATTGTATCAGGATTGCTACTGTCTGCGCTGATGTTGTATCACAAACAATTACGGCATTTTGTACTGCTGCCATCGTGTATAGCGCTTATTGGCGGCATGATGTTGGCAATGATGAACTGGAATCAGGGATGAAAATGAAGGGACAAAGGAAGGATAAGATAATTGGTGCGAGGGGGGGGACTTGAACCCCCACGTCCGTAAGGACACTAACACCTGAAGCTAGCGCGTCTACCAATTCCGCCACCTTCGCACAGTTATCTTACTTTTTGATATCGCCTCGTTGGTGCGAGGGGGGGGACTTGAACCCCCACGTCCGTAAGAACACTAACACCTGAAGCTAGCGCGTCTACCAATTCCGCCACCTTCGCCCAGTGCGAGCAATATCAACGTGGTTTTGGTGCGAGGGGGGGGACTTGAACCCCCACGTCCGTAAGGACACTAACACCTGAAGCTAGCGCGTCTACCAATTCCGCCACCTTCGCATACCATCGATTCTTGAAAAGAATCACTACCACGGAGGCGCATTCTAGTGGTTTTCAGCTATTCGTCAACAGTTAATTGCATGGGATAGATTGATTGCTGCAAAAATGGGCGCGAGACGTAGGTTGGATAAGACGCCTGGCGTCGCCATCCGGCACATGCAACCAGATGGCGCTGCGCTTATCAGGCCAACTATTTCTTCGCCTGACGGGTCATCACGGTACGATAAACCTTAAAGCGCCCGGTTTGCGCGATGACTTCATGGAAGCCAAAGGTCTCATCCAGAATCTTAGGATAGGGCAGAAAGGCGTTCGCCACGATGCGTAACTCTCCGCCGCTGTTCAGATGGCGCACTGCGCCGCGAATGAGCGTTTGCGCCGCATCAAGGCTGGTTTGCATTCCGTCGTGGAACGGCGGGTTGGAGATGATCATGTCAAAACGTCCTTTGACTTCCGAAAAGACGTTGCTGGCGAATACCTCGCCTTCAAGACCATTAGCGGCAAGCGTAGCGCGGCTAGCTTCCACCGCCGGCGCGCTGACGTCACACAGCGTCAGGCGCACTTTCGGCGAATGGCTGGCCAGCGCGGCGGAAAGTACGCCAGCGCCGCAGCCGACATCCAGCACTTTACCTTTGGTGTGCGGCGTCAGCGTAGACAGCAGCAGTTGGCTACCAACATCCAGTCCGTCGCGGCTGAATACGCCCGGCAACGTTTTGATGGTCAGCCCGTCGATATTGTACTCGGCCCACCAGGATTCAAGACTAAACTGCGGCTGCTTTTCCAGACGACCATGGTAAAGGCCGCAACGTCGCGCGCTATCTACTTTGTTCAGCGGCGCATAGTCCGCCAGCATCGGTTCGGCGCTACGCACGCCGCTGCGGTTTTCTCCCACGACGAAAACATCGCTGCCCACCGACATCAGCGACAAAATATTCATCAACTGGAACTGCGCTTCGGGTTTATTTTTCGGCCAGTAGTAGATCAGCGTATCGCAGTCAGCGACATCGCTGGCTTGCGCGACCAGGCTAAAACGGACGTTATCGCCCATCTGGCGGCTTAACGCCTGCCAGTGGTGAAACTGTTGCGTATACGCGCGGCTGGCGGCGCATTCAAAGCGCGCGGGCAGGTCATCCTGCAAATCTCCGGCAAAAAGAATACGGCTTTGTTCGAAATCATCACTGTGGCGCAGCAAGACTTCACTTGCCGGGGTAAAAGCAGACATGGAATGCTCCTTAATTCAGACTGGCGGCGATTATAGTAGTTTGATGGCGGAGATTCGACAGATTTGCTATATTTGCGCCCCTGATTACAGGAGCGTTTCGCTATGACATCCCGACGAGACTGGCAGTTACAGCAACTGGGTATTACGCAGTGGGCGCTGCGACGTCCTGGCGCGCTACAGGGCGAGATTGCGATTTCCCTTCCCGCGCACGTTCGTCTGATCGTGGTTGCAGAGGAATTACCCGCGCTGAACGAGCCGCTAATGCGCGATATTTTACGCGCGTTGACCGTGAGTCCCGATCAGGTTTTACCGCTGACGCCTGAGCGCGTCGTCATGCTGCCGCAGGGCAGCCGTTGTAATAGCTGGCGGTTAGGAACTGACGCGCCGCTCCAACTCGAAGGCGCTCAGGTCACGACGCCGGCGTTTAATGAACTCCGGGCAAACCCGGCGGCACGCGCCGCACTATGGCAACAAATCTGCGAACATGAACACGATTTCTATCCTCAGCACGACCGATCTCCCCGCAGCCTGGCAGATTGAGCAACGCGCTCATGCGTTTCCGTGGAGCGAAAAAACGTTTTTCGGCAACCAGGGCGAACGGTATCTCAACCTTAAGCTGACCGCTGATGACAGAATGGCCGCGTTTGCCATTACACAGGTGGTGCTGGACGAAGCGACGCTGTTCAATATCGCCGTCGATCCGGATTTTCAGCGTCGGGGGCTGGGGCGTATGCTGCTTGAGCATCTGATTGATGAACTGGAAAAACGCGGTGTTGTAACGTTATGGCTGGAGGTACGCGCCTCTAACGCTGCCGCCATCGCGCTGTATGAAAGTCTGGGGTTTAACGAGGCGACGATTCGCCGCAATTACTATCCCACGGCACAAGGGCATGAGGACGCCATCATCATGGCGTTACCGATAAGCATGTAATAAAAGAGGCAAGGTGTAATGATGAAGTGGGACTGGATTTTCTTTGATGCCGATGAAACGCTGTTTACGTTTGATTCTTTCACCGGCTTACAGCGGATGTTCCTTGACTATAGCGTCACCTTTACCGCTGAGGATTTCCAGGATTACCAGGCCGTGAATAAGCCGCTATGGGTGGATTATCAGAACGGCGCGATTACCTCATTACAATTGCAGCACGCGCGTTTTCAAAGTTGGGCTGAACGGCTAAACGTTGCGCCGGGACTGCTGAATGACGCTTTTATTAGTGCGATGGCGGAGATCTGTTCTCCTTTGCCGGGCGCCGTTTCGCTACTTAATGCGATTCGCGGGCAGGCTAAAATCGGTATTATTACTAACGGTTTTACCGCGCTACAACAAACTCGTCTGGAGCGCACCGGGCTGCGCGAGTATTTCGATCTGCTGGTGATTTCCGAGCAGGTTGGCGTCGCGAAGCCCGATCCGAAAATCTTTAACTACGCCCTGGAGCAGGCGGGGAATCCTGACCGCTCGCGCGTATTAATGATTGGCGATACCGCGGAGTCCGATATTCTTGGCGGCATTAACGCCGGACTGTCGACCTGCTGGCTTAACGCGCATCATCGCGAGCAGCCCGCGGGTATCCATCCAACCTGGACTGTGGCGTCATTAAGCGAACTGGAGCAGCTCCTGTGTAAACACTGATTGCCTCCCCCAGGTTGATGGGTAAAATAGCCGCATTTTTCGTATTCAACATGCGTGGTCAAACGCCGCGCTTACTCAAGAAGATTTGACTATGACGTTGTCTCCTTATTTGCAAGAGGTGGCCAAACGCCGCACTTTTGCCATCATTTCTCACCCGGACGCCGGTAAAACCACCATTACCGAAAAAGTGTTGCTGTTCGGACAGGCGATTCAGACCGCCGGTACGGTAAAAGGCCGTGGCTCCAGCCAACATGCAAAATCTGACTGGATGGAGATGGAAAAACAGCGTGGTATCTCCATCACCACCTCGGTGATGCAGTTCCCGTATCACGACTGTCTGGTGAACCTGCTGGACACCCCGGGGCACGAAGACTTCTCCGAAGATACCTACCGTACCCTGACGGCGGTGGACTGCTGTCTGATGGTGATCGACGCCGCAAAAGGCGTTGAAGACAGGACCCGCAAGCTGATGGAAGTTACCCGTCTGCGCGATACGCCAATCCTGACCTTTATGAACAAACTCGACCGTGACATCCGCGACCCGATGGAGCTGCTGGATGAAGTCGAGAACGAGCTGAAAATCGGCTGCGCGCCGATCACCTGGCCGATTGGCTGCGGCAAGCTGTTTAAGGGCGTTTATCACCTTTATAAAGATGAAACTTATCTGTATCAGACCGGTAAGGGGCACACCATTCAGGAAGTGCGCATCGTTAAAGGGCTGAATAACCCGGATCTGGACGCCGCCGTCGGTGAAGATCTGGCGCAGCAGCTGCGCGACGAGCTGGAACTGGTGCAGGGCGCGTCTAACGAGTTTGATGAAGAGCTGTTCCTGGCAGGGGAAATTACCCCGGTATTTTTCGGCACCGCGCTGGGTAACTTTGGCGTTGACCATATGCTGGATGGTTTAGTGGCGTGGGCGCCCGCGCCGATGCCGCGTCAAACCGATACCCGTACAGTGGAAGCCTCGGAAGAGAAATTCACCGGTTTTGTCTTTAAAATTCAGGCCAATATGGACCCGAAACACCGCGACCGCGTGGCGTTTATGCGCGTGGTTTCCGGTAAGTATGAGAAGGGCATGAAGCTACGCCAGGTCCGTACCGGCAAAGATGTGGTGATTTCCGACGCGTTAACTTTTATGGCGGGCGACCGTTCGCACGTTGAAGAAGCGTACCCGGGCGATATTTTGGGTCTGCATAACCACGGCACCATTCAGATCGGCGATACCTTCACTCAGGGCGAGATGATGAAGTTTACCGGTATCCCGAACTTTGCGCCGGAACTGTTCCGTCGTATTCGCCTGAAAGATCCGCTCAAGCAGAAGCAGCTACTGAAAGGGCTGGTGCAGCTTTCTGAAGAGGGGGCGGTTCAGGTATTCCGTCCCATCTCCAACAACGATCTGATTGTCGGCGCCGTGGGCGTTTTGCAGTTTGACGTTGTTGTCGCGCGCCTGAAAAGCGAATACAACGTTGAGGCGATTTATGAATCCGTCAACGTGGCGACGGCACGCTGGGTGGAAAGCGCCGATGCGAAGAAATTCGAAGAGTTCAAGCGTAAGAATGAAACGCAGCTGGCGCTGGATGGTGGCGACAACCTCACCTATATCGCCCCAACAATGGTTAACCTGAACCTGACCCAGGAACGTTACCCTGACGTTCAGTTCCGTAAAACGCGCGAACACTGATCCCTTTCCGGGCGCGGCATCCGCCGCGCCTTCGTACTTTCCCTGCCTTTTTAACCGCTTACGGAATGTTCTTAAATCCCGCGTTTTTTCTCCGATCTGCCTGTTTTTTATACGCGCCGACAAGCGATTTTAAAATTGTGATCTATATTTAACAAAGTGATGACATAAATGTCGGCTTTAATGCCTGTTCAATGCGTGAATATGAGAGCTTAAAGCTGAGATTTGTTTCAGTCACGATATTAATAACTGAAACGGAAGGGTGGCAGGCGACGCGTCGTTACAAATTCACGAATGTGATGCCAGTCATTGACTTCAGAAACCGGTGAGTTTCAACGCATTCAGCAATGCAACCTCGTGTTGCCTGAGCTCAAATTACGAGCAAACTATACAGGACAAAATCGATGACTATGACAAGACTGAAGATTTCTAAAACTCTGCTGGCCGTAATGTTGACCTCTGCTGTTGCGACAGGTTCTGCCTTTGCAGAAAACGCAACAACGGACAAGGCGCAAAGCGGAACCGAAACCGCAGGGCAAAAAGTCGATAGCTCTATGAATAAAGTCGGTAACTTCATGGATGACAGCGCCATCACTGCGAAAGTAAAAGCTGCGCTGGTAGACCATGACAATATTAAAAGCACCGATATTTCTGTCGAAACCAATCAGAAAGTCGTCACCCTGAGCGGCTTTGTAGAAAGCCAGGCGCAGGCTGAAGCCGCCGTGAAAGTGGCGAAAGGCGTAGAAGGCGTGGCCTCCGTTAGCGACAAACTTCACGTTCGCGACAATAAAGAAGGTTCCGTGAAAGGTTATGCCGGCGATACGGCCACGACCAGTGAAGTCAAAGCCAAGTTGCTGGCGGACGATCTCGTCCCTTCCCGTAAAGTGAAAGTGGAAACGACCGATGGCGTCGTACAGCTCTCCGGTACTGTTGAAACTCAGGAACAAAGCGACCGCGCTGAAAGCATCGCGAAAGCCGTTGATGGCGTAAAAAGTGTTAAAAACGATCTGAAAGTTCAGTAATTCGTCGTAATTCGTCCTCCCGACGTTTGTCGGGAGGCGTAATGTGCACCACACTAAAAATATCGCGAATGAGTAGCCTGAGCGCTCATATTTAGCGGTCGACATTAACTATGGTAAAGGAGAGGCTTATGTTTCGTTGGGGCATTATATTTCTGGTTATCGCGTTAATTGCCGCCGCATTGGGTTTTGGTGGACTGGCTGGTACGGCTGCCGGCGCGGCGAAAATCGTCTTCGTCGTCGGGATCGTGCTCTTCCTGGTCAGCCTGTTCATGGGCCGTAAACGACCCTAGCAGGCATCTGTAAAGATATATTGCTATCAAGCCAGTCCAGCGGACTGGCTTTTACGGTTTTAGCCGTTAACGTTTTGCGTTACCTTGTCAGCCTGGAAAAAAATGAAAAACAGGAAGGCAGAGGTGGGCCAGCGAATACCGGTTACGCTCGGCAATATTGCGCCGTTATCATTAACACCGTTCCGGCCAGGCCGTATGGCGCTGGTCTGTGAGGGCGGGGGGCAGCGGGGCATCTTTACCGCAGGCGTGCTGGATGAGTTTATGCGTGCGCAGTTTAATCCTTTCCATCTCTACTTCGGTACATCAGTCGGTGCGCAAAATCTCTCGGCGTATCTCTGCAACCAGCCCGGCTACGGGCGTAAAGTCATTATGCGCTATACCACCAGGCGCGAATTTTTTGATCCGCTGCGATTTGTACGCGGAGGAAACCTTATCGACCTCGACTGGCTGGTGGAGTCCACCGCCGCCCGGATGCCGCTGCAGATGGATACCGCAGCGCGCCTGTTCGACAGCGGAAAATCCTTTTATATGTGCGCCTGCCGGGGGGATGATTACACGCCGGGCTATTTCTCGCCGACAAAACAAAACTGGCTTGATATCATTCGCGCCTCCAGCGCCATACCGGGTTTCTACCGTACCGGCGTTACGTTAGAGGGCATCAACTATCTGGACGGTGGCATTAGCGACGCCATTCCGGTTCAGGAGGCGGCAAAGCGGGGGGCGAAAACCATTGTGGTGATCCGCACCGTACCCTCGCAAATGTATTACACGCCGCAGTGGTTTAAGCGTATGGAGCGCTGGCTGGGAGAGAGCAGTCTACAGCCGTTGGTCAACCTGGTGCAACATCATGAAACGTCCTACAGCGCGATCCAACAATTTATTGAAAAGCCGCCGGGTAAGCTGCGGATCATTGAAATTTATCCGCCGAAACCGCTGCACAGCATGGCGCTGGGCAGCCGTATCCCGGCGCTGCGTGAGGATTACAAAACCGGGCAATTATGCGGGCGTTATTTCCTTGCCACCGTTGGTAAATTGCTCGCCGCAACGCCGCCTCTTTTGCGCCATTCGTCGCGGATTACCGTGCCGGAAACGGTGGTCGTGCCTTCGGCGCCGGTGGCCAATGATACGCATGTGACGGAGGTTATTAGCGCGCCGCAGGCAAACGACACCACATTTACCGACGAGGATCTGGCGTGAGCTGGCGCTTTATTGATACGCATTGCCATTTTGATTTCCCGCCCTTTACGGGCGATGAGCGCGCCAGTATTCAGCGTGCCTGTGAGGCGGGCGTTGAAAAAATCATCGTGCCGGCGACCGAGGCGGCGCACTTTCCCCGCGTGCTGGCGCTGGCGGCGCGTTTCCCGTCGCTTTATGCTGCGCTGGGATTGCACCCCATAGTGATTGAGCGTCATGTCGATGACGATCCTGATAAGCTGCAACAGGCGCTGGCGCAACAACAGAACGTCGTGGCGGTAGGCGAGATCGGTCTCGATCTCTATCGCGACGATCCGCAGTTCGCCAGGCAAGAGCGATTGTTAGACGCGCAGCTGCAACTGGCAAAACGCTACGATCTGCCGGTGATCCTTCACTCGCGGCGCACGCATGACAAACTGGCGATGCGCTTAAAGCGCCAGGATCTGCCGCGAACCGGTGTGGTGCATGGTTTTGCCGGCAGTCTGCAACAGGCCGAACGTTTTGTGCAACTGGGCTATAAAATCGGCGTCGGCGGCACCATCACCTACCCGCGCGCCAGTAAAACCCGTGATGTTATGGCGCGGTTGCCGCTGGACGCGCTGTTGCTGGAGACCGATGCGCCGGATATGCCGCTAAAAGGGTTTCAGGGGCAGCCGAATCGCCCGGAGCAGGCGGCGCGCGTATTTGATGCGCTCTGCGAATTACGCCCGGAGCCCGCAGAGGTGATAGCCGATGCGCTGTATCGCAATACCATTACCTTGTTTCGGCTCTGAGGGCATCGCAGCCGCCATCCGGCAGGTGACGCTTACAGATATAGCGCCGGCAAAATCAGCTTCGCCACCCCACGCGCGCGCAATCCGTCAGCCAGCCGTTCCACCTCTTGCGGCGTCGCGCCTGGCCAGGCTTTCGCTTCGCCATAGACGCCATGCGCATGAAAGGCATTCAAACGCACCGGAACCTCGCCCAGCGAAGTAATAAACGCCGCCAGTGAATCGATATGCGCCGCATAGTCCACCTGACCCGGGATAACCAGCAACCGCAGCTCCGCCAGTTTTCCCCGCGCAGCAAGAAAGCGGATACTGTGCTTAATATGCGTGTTATCACGTCCGGTCAGACGGTGATGACACTCGCTCTTCCAGGCTTTCAGATCGAGCATTACGCCGTCGCAAACCGGCAGTAGTTTCTGCCAGCCGGTCTCGCTTAACTGACCATTACTGTCCACCAGACAGGTCAGCCGTTGTAACTGCGGATCGGCTTTGATCGCCGTAAATAGCGCCACAATAAACGGTAATTGCGTGGTCGCCTCTCCGCCGCTGACGGTAATACCTTCAATAAACAGCGATGCTTTACGAATATGACGCAGCACATCGTCAACGCTCATGGTCTGCGCCATTGGCGTTGCCTGCTGTGGGCACATTTTCAGGCAGGTATCGCACTGCTCGCAGACGTCCGACCGCCATACCACTTTCCCGCCATCAACGCTGAGGGCGTGATGCGGACACTGCGATACGCATTCCCCGCAGTCGTTACAGCGACCCATCGTCCACGGGTTATGGCAATTCTTGCAGCGCAAATTGCAGCCCTGTAAGAATAATGCCAGGCGGCTGCCTGGCCCATCGACGCAGGAAAACGCAATGATCTTACTGACTAAAGCGCATCTGTTGTTCATGGCTGACTACGCGTGGCTGTCGTTCCAGGATGCGGGTATTACGTGCGGCTTCTTCTCCCAGCCAGGTGGTGTTCGTGCGCGAGCCTTCGGCGCGAAATTTCGCCAGATCCGACAGGCGCACCATATAACCGGTGACGCGCACCAGATCGTTGCCGCTGACATTGGCGGTAAATTCCCGCATCCCGGCTTTGAACGCGCCAAGACAAAGCTGGACCAACGCCTGCGGATTACGCTTGATGGTTTCGTCCAGCGTCAGAATGTCGCTGATCCCGGCATGATAAAAGGCATGGTGCGGCGCGACGGTTTGCAAATGGGTGATAGGGTCCGGTTCATCGCCATACGGCAGACGCGCGCCCGGCGTAGTGCCAATATCGGAACTGATGCCAGACTGGGCATGGAGCAGCGCCCGTTGCTTCCAGCCATACTTCACTGGCGTATTTTCGACGAAATCCGCCAGTTGGGCACTGATACGGTAGCCCAGCTCGTTTGCCGTTTCATTCTTGCCGTAACGGGCGGTCAGGCCCGCGTTTTCGCACAGCAGATTCACGGCTTCCGCCAGCCCGTACATACCGAACATCGGCGCAAAACGTTCGGGATCGATCAAACCTTCCTGTACAAGAAAGCTATTCTCAAAGAAATGTGACTTTTCATAGAGGAATTCACATCGTGAATTAATGATGGCGATCTGCTGTCGGCAGTAGTGCGGTAGCGTGCGTGAAAAGAAGTCATCGACAGACGTACTGCGTTCTGCCACGGCTTTCAGGTTGAGACGTACCAGCGTACTGCCGCCGCCGCCAAGCGGTAGCGAGTTATAACAACTGACGATGCCATAATGACCTTTTGTGAAAATTTTATCATTTACAGGGCCATTGGAAATGTGTGGCTTACTACATTCACAAATGTTTTTGGCGACCTCCAGCAGCAGATCGTCCGGCGTAATTTCCGCATCGTAGATAAACGTCAGGTTAGGCGCCACCTGCTTTAGCTCGGCATCAGCGCGCAAAATCGCTCGTGTGACAGGCGTATCGGCAGGGCCAATATTGGCATGCATAAAGGCGTCTGGCAGCGTTCTGTCGAGATAACGCCAGAAACGTTTTATTCGAATATCGATCGCATCTTGTGTTAGAATTCTAACATACGGTTGCAGCAACGCATCAAGCTGGCCGAGATAAACCGGCATGGACGTCACGGAAGGAACGTGATGATACAGAATGGTGAGTAGGGATAACGCATCATCCAGATCTTTCGCGCCTTCCAGTTCCAGCCACTGTGAACCGTTAGCCAGAAATCGGGCGTAATCGGGCAACACGTAGCGCGGTTTGAAGGGGGCGTGCCCCTCAAACATATCGCAAATGACGCCTTCATCCAGCGCCTGGCGGGCATCTTCCGGCAGGGTGGGATAAGGCAGGGCGTTTTCAGCTTCCAGCGCCAGAAAATGGCGTTTTTGTTCAGGCGTGAGCACCGGGCTGGTCACAATTTGCTGGCAACGCTGCTGGAGCGCAGTTTCGCATGAGGCAGGCATCTTCGTTTCCTCTTTATGCCGGGACGATGCGCTATTGTAGAAAATGGCGGCAAACCGACTTTGATCCTGATGCGCTTAACGCTCGAAGAACAGGCGGTGACGGCGGGATAATTTGATTCAGATCTCATTACAGTAATGCAAATTTGTACGTAGTTTTCATTAACTGTGATGTATATCGAAGTGTAATCGCGAGTGAATGTTAGAATATTAACAGACTCGCAAGGTGAAATTTTATACGGCAATGCCGTTGGAGAATGTCATGACTGATTTAAAAGCAAGCAGCCTGCGTGCGCTCAAACTGATGGATCTGACCACTCTGAACGATGACGACACCAATGAAAAAGTGATCGCGTTGTGTCATCAGGCAAAAACTCCGGTCGGGAATACGGCGGCGATTTGTATTTACCCGCGTTTTATCCCGATTGCGCGTAAAACTCTGAAAGAACAAGGTACGCCGGACATCCGCATTGCAACGGTGACTAACTTCCCGCATGGCAATGATGACATCGATATTGCGCTGGCGGAAACCCGTGCGGCGATCGCCTACGGCGCCGACGAAGTGGACGTGGTATTCCCGTACCGCGCGTTGATCGCCGGTAACGAGCAGGTGGGTTTTGACCTGGTAAAAGCCTGTAAAGACGCTTGTGCCGCAGCGAACGTATTGCTGAAAGTGATCATCGAAACCGGCGAGCTGAAAGAAGAGGCGCTGATTCGTAAAGCCTCTGAAATCTCCATTAAAGCCGGTGCGGATTTCATCAAAACCTCTACCGGTAAAGTGCCGGTAAACGCTACGCCGGAAAGCGCGCGCATCATGATGGAAGTGATCCGCGACATGGGTGTTTCCAAAACCGTTGGCTTCAAACCGGCGGGCGGCGTACGTACGGCGGAAGACGCGCAGAAATTCCTCGCGATTGCAGACGAACTGTTTGGCGCTGACTGGGCAGATTCTCGTCACTACCGCTTTGGCGCATCCAGCCTGCTGGCAAGCCTGCTGAAAGCGCTGGGTCACGGCGACGGTAAGAGCGCCAGCAGCTACTAAGCTCTGATTTGCCGGATGGCGGCTAACGCCTTATCCGGCCTACAAATCCAGGCCTGTAGGCCGGATAAGGCGTTAGCCGCCATCCGGCGATGTAAGCCTTCTACTCTTTTCCCTCAGGAGGGTACCGTGTTTCTCGCACAAGAAATTATTCGTAAAAAGCGTGATGGTCATGCGTTGAGTGACGAAGAAATTCGTTTCTTTATCAATGGTATTCGTGACAATACTATCTCTGAAGGGCAGATTGCCGCCCTGGCGATGACCATCTTCTTCCACGATATGACCATGCCGGAGCGTGTTTCGCTGACCATGGCGATGCGGGATTCCGGTACTGTCCTTGACTGGAAAAGCCTGAATCTCAATGGCCCGATTGTCGATAAGCATTCGACCGGCGGCGTAGGGGACGTGACGTCTCTGATGCTGGGGCCAATGGTAGCGGCCTGCGGCGGTTATGTGCCGATGATCTCCGGTCGCGGTCTCGGACATACCGGCGGTACGCTCGACAAACTGGAAGCGATCCCGGGCTTTGATATCTTCCCGGACGACAACCGTTTCCGCGAAATTATTCAAGACGTGGGTGTGGCGATTATTGGGCAAACCAGCTCGCTTGCACCGGCGGACAAACGTTTTTACGCCACCCGCGATATTACCGCGACGGTGGACTCTATTCCGCTGATCACCGGTTCCATCCTCGCCAAGAAACTGGCCGAAGGGCTGGATGCGCTGGTAATGGACGTAAAAGTCGGCAGCGGCGCGTTTATGCCAACCTATGAACTTTCTGAAGCCCTTGCTGAAGCGATTGTTGGCGTGGCAAACGGCGCGGGAGTTCGCACTACGGCGTTGTTAACCGATATGAACCAGGTGCTGGCTTCGAGCGCCGGTAACGCGGTGGAAGTGCGTGAAGCCGTGCAGTTCCTGACCGGTGAATACCGCAATCCGCGCTTGTTTGACGTCACCATGGCGCTGTGCGTGGAGATGCTGATCTCCGGCAATCTGGCAAAAGATGACGCCGAAGCGCGTGCCAAACTGCAGGCGGTGCTGGATAACGGTAAAGCGGCAGAAGTCTTTGGCCGGATGGTGGCCGCGCAGAAAGGGCCGAGCGATTTCGTTGAGAACTACGATAAATACCTGCCGACCGCCATGTTGAGCAAAGCGGTATATGCTGATACCGAAGGGTTTATCAGCGCAATGGATACGCGTGCGCTGGGGATGGCGGTCGTCTCGATGGGCGGCGGCCGTCGTCAGGCGTCTGATACCATTGATTACAGCGTTGGCTTTACCGACATGGCCCGTCTGGGCGACAGCATCGACGGGCAGCGCCCGCTGGCGGTGATTCATGCCAAAGACGAAGCCAGTTGGCAGGAAGCGGCGAAGGCCGTCAAAGCGGCAATTATCCTTGACGATAAAGCGCCAGCAAGCACACCTTCGGTCTATCGTCGAATTACTGAATAGTTGTATACTGATCTGATCAATTATTTTTGAAGCACTAAGTACGGAGAAGATATGAAACGTGCATTTATTATGGTGCTGGACTCATTCGGCATCGGCGCTACTGAAGACGCGGATCGTTTTGGCGACGTAGGTTCCGACACTCTGGGCCACATCGCAGAAGCTTGCGCCAAAGGCGAAGCTGACAATGGCCGTAAGGGCCCGTTGAATCTGCCTAACCTGACTCGTCTGGGGCTGGTGAAAGCGTATGAAGGCTCTACCGGTAAAATTGCCGCCGGCATGGACGGCAACGCGGACGTTATTGGCGCATACGCATGGGCGCACGAACTGTCCTCCGGCAAAGATACGCCGTCCGGCCACTGGGAAATCGCCGGCGTGCCGGTGCTGTTCGACTGGGGCTATTTCAGCGACCACGAAAACAGCTTCCCGCAGGAACTGCTGGATAAGCTGGTAAAACGCGCCAACCTGCCGGGCTATCTCGGTAACTGCCACTCTTCCGGTACGGTCATTCTGGACCAGTTCGGCGAAGAGCACATGAAAACCGGCAAGCCGATTTTTTACACCTCCGCTGACTCCGTGTTCCAGATTGCCTGCCACGAAGAGACCTTTGGCCTGGATAAACTCTACGAGCTGTGCGAAATCGCCCGTGAAGAGCTGACCGAAGGCGGCTACAACATTGGCCGCGTGATCGCGCGTCCGTTTATCGGCGACAAGGCCGGTAACTTCCAGCGTACCGGCAACCGTCACGACCTGGCCGTAGAACCGCCAGCGCCGACCGTGCTGCAGAAACTGGTCGATGAAAAACAGGGCCACGTGGTGTCCGTCGGTAAGATTGCCGACATCTACGCCAACTGCGGCATCACTAAGAAAGTGAAAGCGACCGGTCTGGACGCGCTGTTCGACGCGACCCTCAAAGAGATGAAAGAAGCGGGCGATAAAACCATCGTTTTCACTAACTTCGTTGACTTCGACTCTTCCTGGGGCCACCGTCGCGACATCGCGGGCTACGCCGCAGGTCTGGAGCTGTTTGACCGCCGTCTGCCGGAGCTGATGGAGCTGGTGGGTGAAGATGACATTCTGATCCTGACCGCTGACCACGGCTGTGACCCGAGCTGGACCGGTACTGACCATACCCGTGAGCACATTCCGGTGCTGATCTACGGTCCGAAAGTCAAACCGGGCTCTTTAGGTCACCGTGAAACCTTTGCGGATATCGGCCAGACGCTGGCGACCTACTTTGGTACATCGCCGATGGACTACGGTAAAAACATGCTGTGATACCCGTTGTCTTTCGCGCTGTAGATGCGTTGACTTCATTCGCTCACCCCGGTCACATAGTTAATCTATGCTCCCGGGGATTCACGAATTCGTCGCCTTCCTACAACGCGAAATCCTTAGGGTATTTCACTGTTTTTACACACGTTTTGTAGGCCTGATAAGGCGTAGCCGCCATCAGGCAATAACAACAAATTTAAAGGGAACTGAAGATGGCAACTCCACATATTAATGCAGAAATGGGTGATTTCGCTGACGTCGTATTGATGCCGGGCGACCCGCTGCGTGCGAAGCACATTGCTGAGACTTTCCTCGAAGATGTCCGCGAAGTGAACAACGTTCGCGGCATGTTAGGTTTCACCGGGACTTACAAAGGCCGTAAGATCTCCGTGATGGGCCACGGTATGGGTATCCCGTCCTGCTCCATCTACACCAAAGAGCTGATCACCGATTTCGGCGTGAAGAAAATCATTCGCGTCGGCTCCTGCGGCGCTGTGCGCATGGACGTCAAACTGCGTGACGTGGTGATCGGTATGGGGGCCTGCACCGACTCCAAAGTGAACCGTATCCGTTTCAAAGATCATGACTTTGCGGCTATCGCTGACTTCGACATGGTACGTAACGCGGTTGACGCGGCAAAAGCGCTGGGCGTAGACGCGCGCGTGGGCAACCTGTTCTCCGCGGATCTGTTCTATTCTCCGGACGGCGAAATGTTCGACGTGATGGAAAAATACGGCGTACTGGGCGTAGAGATGGAAGCGGCGGGTATCTACGGCGTTGCGGCTGAATTTGGCGCGAAAGCGCTGACCATCTGCACCGTGTCTGACCATATCCGTACCCACGAGCAGACCACTGCCGCTGAACGTCAGACGACCTTCAACGACATGATCAAAATCGCGCTGGAATCCGTACTGCTGGGCGATAAAGAGTAAGATTGTGCTGTGCCCGGTGGCGCTTCGCTTACCGGGCCTACAACGGCCTGCGATTGTTACAGGATCGATTTGTAGGCTGGATAAGGCGTAGCCGCCATCCGGCAATTTGCTGTTTATACTGCGAGCCTCATTCCCGAATTACCCTCTCCGCATTGCCTTTTGCTATTAACCCGTTACGTTTGGATTTTGTTTAAGGAATGAACAAAATGTCGAACTATCGTCGTTATTACATTAACGGTGGAACCTGGTTTTTCACGGTTAATCTGAAAAACCGGAAAAGTGATTTACTTGTCCGCCAGATTGCGGAATTACGCTCTGCGATTCGCCGAGTGAAAAATACGAAGCCTTTTCAAATTGATGCTTTTGTCGTGTTGCCTGAGCATCTGCATTGCATCTGGACGCTTCCTGAGAACGATTGTGACTTTTCATCTCGCTGGCGGGAGCTTAAAAAGTTATTTACCAAATCGATAATGCGCCATGACGTGTGGCAGCCACGATTCTGGGAGCACACGATTCGCGACGAAAAGGATTTTCGCCGACATGTCGATTACCTCTACTTCAACCCCGTGAAGCACGGTTGGGTAAGGCGGGTGCAGGATTGGCCGTTTTCGACCTTTCATCGTGATGTTCGCAATGGCGTTTACCCGGTTGATTGGGCGGGGGAGGTGAGGGATCTTGACGCTGGTGAATGGCGGTAATGCCGGATGGCGCGTTGCTTATCCGGCCTACAGAAAGCACTCATTTGTAGGCCGGATAAGGCGTAGCCGCCATCCGGCAATTCTTTAACGCACGGCCCCTGCGACCCAATTCGCCAGTTCCCGCAACTCACTCTCCTGTTCCGGAAACGTCGCTATCAGCGCTTCGCACGTTTCCTGTAGTTTATCCGCCCGATACTGGCAGCCTTGCAGCCGCCCCGCCAGCGCTTCCAGCGGTGCCGGGTTCAGGCTATCGGTAAACGCCTGTGCGCGGGTAATCACACCTTTCTCTACGTCAAAATGCAGCTCGACGCCGCCCCAGGTGAAACGCTCGTCCAGCAGATGGCTGAACGCCGGTGCCTGGCCGAAATTCCACTCCCAACTGCTCTGGCGCGCAAAGGTTTCGGTAAAATTCGGCAGATCCGGCGTTTTATCCGGTGAAATCACTTCCGCGTCGATGCGTTCGCCGTAATGGGCGAAAAAGGCTTCCGTGACCGCCTGGCAGACCTGTTCATGGGTGATACCCGGTAATAACTCGGTAAGATTGGCTACGCGGGAGCGAACGGAGGTGATTCCTTTCGCCGCAAGTTTCTTTTTATCCGGATTCAGATAGTTTGCCAGACGGCTGAGGTCGGCGTTCAGCAGCAGCGTACCGTGATGGAAGCCGCGATCTTTGGTTTCGCGATAGGCTGAACCGGAGACTTTGCGATCGCCGTCCGGCGTTTTTACGACCAGATCGTTGCGTCCCGAAGCATCGGCCATGACGCCCAGCGAATTCAGCGCCGCGAGCACAATATGGGTGGAGATGGTTTTATCGTATTCCGGTTTACCGGCCATAAAGGTAAAGCAGGTATTACCGAGGTCATGGAATACCGCGCCGCCGCCACTGCTACGGCGGGCCAGACGGACGTTATCTTCTTCCATACGCCGCGTATTACACTCTTTCCACGGGTTTTGCGCGCGTCCAATGACCACCGTGTCCGCGTTGCGCCACAGGAACAGCACGCGCTGGGTGGCGGGCATCTGGCGGAAAATGTACTCCTCGACCGCCAGGTTAAACCAGGGATCGTAAGAGTCAGAAATAAGCAGGCGTAATGTTGTCATGGTGGTTTTCCTTACCTTTATTAAGCCGTCATTTTACTCTTTTTCCTCACGCTCTTCCTCTTCCGGAACAGGCTTGCTGGCCGTTAACAGGAAGGGTGACTGCTGCCAGCGGGTGCGTTTACCTTGTAGCAAGGTGCGCGTCAGCACCACGCCTATCGCCAGCGAGAGTAGCAGCATCAGGCGTAGAATGTTTGTGGTGTTATCGACCTGTTTTGCTTCGGTGGCCAGAGTGTGGGTATCCAGCGTCAGACGCAGGTAGCCCAATGGGCCGTTTTTCCCCTGGATAGGCTCGACAATTTGTTGGTTAAAATAGCTGCCCGCTTTTTTGCCATCCAGCGCCAGCCTGTCGCGCACGTTGACGCTTTCGCCAGCGCGAGTAATAAGATCGCCCTGTTCATCATAGACGCCGGCATCCAGAATACGGCTCTCTTGCGTGAGCTGACGCAGCACGGCGTTGATGCGATTTTCATCCGGTGTTTCGCTGCGCATCAGCGGGGCGATGTTGAGCGTCACCTGGCGCGCCAGCGTGCGGGCCAGCTCTTCCAGCTGTGGATTGCGCTGTCGCTGGTGGTTTTGACTAAACCAAGACGCGCCCTGCATGAGCGCGACGAGCAGTGTGAGACAGAACAATACAATGACTGCACGATGCAGCCGAAATTTCAGTTTTGCGCGAGCCATATTCCACCTGCTGAAAATTTGAGGCTTAATGTTGCCAGAAGCGATGGTTACAAGGTAGCCTCATGCGTTATTTTCCGCGGGGCGGTTACCGGCCTGAACGATTTACAGGAGCTTTAATGCCTAACATTACCTGGTGCGATCTGCCTGAAGATGTCTCTTTATGGCCTGGTTTGCCTCTTTCTTTAAGCGGCGACGAGGTGATGCCTCTGGATTACCATGCAGGCCGCAGCGGTTGGCTGCTGTATGGGCGCGGGCTGGATAAGCAGCGTTTAACTCAATATCAGACCAAACTGGGCGCGGCAATGGTGATTGTCGCCGCCTGGTGCGTGGAGGATTATCAGGTCATTCGTCTGGCGGGGTCGCTGACGCCGCGTGCGACGCGGCTGGCGCATGAGGCGCAGCTGGATGTCGCGCCGCTGGGTAAAATTCCGCATTTGCGCACGCCGGGGCTGCTGGTCATGGATATGGATTCCACGGCGATCCAGATTGAGTGTATCGATGAAATCGCTAAGCTGGCCGGTACCGGTGAGAAGGTGGCTGAAGTGACGGAGCGCGCGATGCGCGGCGAGCTTGATTTTACCGCCAGCCTGCGCAGCCGCGTGGCGACGCTGAAAGGCGCGGATGCCGATATTTTGCGCCAGGTGCGCGGGAATCTGCCGCTAATGCCAGGATTAACGCAGTTGGTGCTAAAACTGGAAGCGCTCGGCTGGAAAATCGCTATCGCCTCCGGCGGCTTCACTTTCTTCGCCGACTATCTGCGTGACCAGCTACGCCTGACGGCGGCGGTCGCCAATGAGCTGGAGATCATGGACGGTAAATTTACCGGTCACGTTATCGGCGATATTGTGGATGCTGAGTATAAAGCCAATACCTTGCTTCGTCTGGCGCAAGAGCATGACATCCCGCTGGCGCAGACGGTGGCGATTGGCGACGGCGCTAACGATCTGCCAATGATCAAAGCGGCAGGGTTAGGTATTGCCTTCCATGCCAAGCCAAAAGTAAACGAAAAGACGGAGATTACGATCCGCCACGCTGACCTGATGGGCGTGTTTTGCATTCTCTCCGGCAGCATGAACCAGAAATGATTAATCTGCCCAATGGCAAGGCGACCGTAGGCCGGATAAGCGCCAGCGCCATCCGGCAACAGCGTTAACGAAAGAGGTAAAACGTGGCAAAAGCTCCCAAACGCGCCTTTGTTTGTAATGAATGTGGTGCCGATTACCCACGCTGGCAGGGGCAGTGCAGCGCCTGCCAGGCCTGGAACACCATTACTGAGGTGCGCCTTGCCGCGTCGCCGACGGTGGCGCGTAACGAACGTCTGAGCGGATACGCCGGCAGTGCGGGCGTATCAAAAGTGCAGAAACTGTCTGACATCAGTCTTGAGGAACTGCCGCGCTTTTCTACCGGTTTTAAAGAGTTTGACCGCGTGCTGGGCGGCGGGGTGGTACCCGGCAGCGCCATTTTGATTGGCGGTAACCCCGGCGCGGGCAAATCAACGTTGCTGCTGCAAACGCTGTGCAAACTTGCCGAGCAGATGAAAACGCTGTACGTCACCGGCGAAGAGTCGCTACAGCAGGTGGCGATGCGCGCGCACCGTCTCGGCCTGCCGACCGCTAATCTGAATATGCTCTCCGAAACCAGCATCGAGCAGATCTGCCTGATTGCCGAAGAAGAACAGCCGAAACTGATGGTGATCGACTCCATACAGGTGATGCATATGGCGGACATCCAGTCGTCGCCGGGCAGTGTCGCCCAGGTCCGCGAAACGGCAGCCTACCTGACGCGCTTCGCCAAAACGCGCGGCGTGGCGATCGTGATGGTCGGCCACGTCACCAAAGACGGGTCGCTGGCCGGGCCGAAAGTACTGGAACACTGTATCGATTGCTCAGTATTGCTCGACGGCGACGCCGATTCTCGTTTCCGCACGCTGCGCAGCCACAAAAACCGCTTTGGCGCAGTCAATGAGCTGGGTGTCTTCGCCATGACCGAACAGGGGTTGCGCGAAGTGAGCAATCCGTCCGCCATCTTTTTAAGCCGCGGCGATGAGGTCACTTCCGGCAGTTCAGTGATGGTCGTCTGGGAAGGCACGCGACCGTTGCTGGTGGAGATTCAGGCGCTGGTCGATCACTCGATGATGGCGAACCCCAGACGCGTGGCGGTCGGTCTGGAACAAAACCGTCTGGCTATCCTGCTGGCGGTGCTGCACCGACACGGCGGTCTGCAAATGTCGGATCAGGACGTCTTCGTCAACGTGGTCGGCGGCGTGAAAGTCACCGAAACCAGCGCGGATCTGGCTTTACTGCTGGCGATGGTCTCCAGCCTGCGTGACAGGCCGTTGCCGCAGGATCTGGTGGTGTTTGGCGAAGTGGGGCTGGCAGGCGAGATTCGTCCGGTGCCGAGCGGGCAGGAGCGTATTTCCGAGGCGGCGAAACACGGTTTTCGTCGGGCGATTGTGCCTGCCGCCAACGTACCGAAAAAGCCGCCGGAAGGAATGCAGGTGTTCGGTGTTAAAAAGCTCGCAGATGCGTTAAGCGTGTTTGACGACTTATAATTCTCTGTATGTAGTGATGTTGTATAATTTGCCGGATGGCGATGCAATGCGTCTTATCCGGCCTACGGATTGATACGGATTGATGTTGTAGGCCTGATAAGCGAAGCGCCGTCAGGCAGTGTTATGCGATTTTTCCAGCAGGAGGCTCTTGTGTCATCGTTCGACTATCTCAAAACCGCGATTAAGCAGCAAGGTTGCACTCTGCAACAGGTGGCTGACGCCAGCGGTATGACCAAGGGGTATCTGAGTCAGTTACTTAACGCCAAAATCAAAAGCCCCAGCGCGCAAAAACTGGAGGCGCTACACCGTTTTCTCGGGCTGGAGTTTCCCCGCCGACAGAAAAACATTGGCGTGGTGTTCGGTAAATTTTATCCATTGCATACCGGGCACATCTACTTGATCCAGCGCGCCTGTAGCCAGGTGGATGAGTTGCACATCATTATGGGATATGACGATACGCGCGACCGCGGGCTGTTTGAAGATAGCGCCATGTCGCAGCAGCCCACCGTGTCGGATCGCCTGCGCTGGTTATTGCAAACCTTCAAATACCAAAAAAATATTCGCATCCACGCCTTTAATGAAGAGGGGATGGAGCCTTATCCGCATGGCTGGGACGTCTGGAGCAACGGCATTAAAGCGTTTATGGCAGAGAAGGGAATACAGCCGAGCTGGATCTACACTTCCGAAGAGGCTGATGCGCCGCAGTATCTTGAGCATTTAGGGATTGAGACGGTGCTGGTCGATCCTGAACGCACGTTTATGAATATCAGCGGGGCGCAAATCCGCGAAAATCCGTTTCGTTACTGGGAATATATTCCTACCGAAGTGAAGCCGTTTTTTGTGCGTACCGTCGCGATTCTGGGCGGGGAATCAAGCGGCAAGTCTACGCTGGTCAATAAGCTCGCCAATATTTTTAATACCACCAGCGCCTGGGAATATGGCCGCGACTATGTCTTTTCGCATCTGGGCGGCGATGAGATAGCGTTACAGTATTCCGACTACGATAAAATTGCGCTGGGCCATGCGCAATATATTGATTTCGCAGTGAAATATGCGAATAAAGTGGCGTTTATCGATACCGATTTCGTCACCACCCAGGCATTTTGCAAAAAATACGAAGGGCGCGAGCATCCGTTTGTCCAGGCGCTGATCGACGAGTATCGCTTCGACCTGGTGATTTTGCTGGAGAATAATACGCCGTGGGTAGCTGACGGACTGCGAAGCCTGGGCAGTTCAGTGGATCGCAAAGCGTTCCAGAGCCTGTTGGTCGAGATGCTGAAAGAGAACAACATTGAGTTCGTTCACGTTAAAGAGGCTGATTACGATGGCCGTTTTTTGCGTTGTGTGGAACTGGTGAAAGAGATGATGGGCGAGCAGGGATAAGAACCAATGCCTGATGCGACGCTTACCGCGTCTTATCAGGCCTACAGTTTCACAACGTATTGGAATCGCTGGGTTTGTAGGCCGGGTAAGCGCAAGCGCCACCCGGCATTCAGACGTTTATTTGGCAATACGCTTGTACTTGATACGCTTCGGCTCCAGCGCCTCGGCGCCCAGTGTGCGTTTCTTGTACTCTTCGTATTCGGTAAAGTTACCTTCGAAGAATTCCACCTTACCTTCATCCTGATAATCCAGAATGTGGGTGGCGATACGGTCAAGGAACCAACGGTCGTGCGAGATAACCATCGCGCAGCCAGGGAACTCCAGCAGGGCGTTTTCCAGCGCGCGCAGGGTTTCGATATCCAGGTCGTTCGTCGGTTCGTCGAGCAGCAGGACGTTGCCGCCCACCTGCAGCAGCTTCGCCAGATGCAAACGACCACGCTCACCGCCGGACAATTCGCCAACGCGTTTGCCCTGATCGACGCCTTTGAAGTTGAAGCGGCCTACATAGGCGCGGCTTGGCATTTCAGTGTTGCCGATCTTCATGATATCCAGCCCGCCGGACACTTCTTCCCAGACGGTTTTGCTGTTGTCCATCGCGTCGCGGAACTGATCGACCGAGGCCAGCTTGACGGTTTCACCCAGCGTAATGGTGCCGCTATCAGGCTGCTCCTGACCGGACATCATGCGGAACAGGGTCGATTTACCCGCGCCGTTTGGCCCGATGATCCCGACGATAGCGCCTTTCGGCACCGAGAAGCTCAGGTCGTCGATCAGTACGCGGTCGCCGTAGGATTTACGCAGGTTGCTGACTTCAATGACTTTGTCGCCCAGGCGCGGTCCTGGTGGAATAAACAGTTCGTTGGTTTCGTTACGTTTCTGATACTCAACGCTGTTCAGTTCTTCAAAGCGAGCCAGACGCGCCTTACCTTTCGACTGACGGCCTTTCGCGCCCTGACGCACCCACTCCAGCTCTTTCTCAATGGATTTACGGCGCGCCGCTTCGGCAGACGCTTCCTGCGCCAGACGCTGATCTTTCTGCTCCAGCCAGGAGGAGTAGTTGCCTTCCCACGGAATACCTTCGCCGCGGTCAAGTTCCAGAATCCAGCCGGCGACGTTATCGAGGAAGTAACGGTCGTGGGTAATCGCCACGACGGTGCCTTCGAAGTCGTGCAGGAAACGTTCCAGCCACGCAACAGATTCGGCATCCAGGTGGTTGGTGGGTTCGTCGAGCAGCAGCATGTCCGGCTTTTCCAGCAACAGACGGCACAGCGCCACGCGGCGGCGCTCGCCGCCGGACAGTTTTTCGACTTTGGCATCCCAGTCCGGCAGACGCAGGGCGTCAGCAGCACGCTCAAGCTGCACGTTCAGGTTATGACCGTCGTGCGCCTGGATAATCTCTTCAAGCCGGCCCTGCTCTGCGGCCAGCTTGTCGAAGTCGGCATCCGGATCGGCGTACAGCGCGTACACTTCATCCAGACGTTTGAGGGCGTTAACCACTTCCGAAACGGCCTCTTCAATCGACTCGCGTACCGTGTGTTCCGGGTTTAGCTGAGGTTCCTGCGGCAGGTAGCCAATCTTAATGCCGGGCTGCGGGCGCGCTTCGCCCTCGATATCTTTATCGAGACCCGCCATGATGCGCAGCAGGGTAGACTTACCGGCGCCGTTAAGGCCCAGCACGCCGATTTTGGCGCCAGGGAAGAAGCTCAGCGAGATGTTTTTCAGAATATGACGTTTCGGCGGAACCACTTTGCCGACACGATGCATGGTATAAACGAATTGAGCCACGTTGGACTTCGCCTCTATGTTTATCGTGATGGTGAATAGATTTCAAAGGCGAAGTGTAGCCTTTTTCCCTGCCTAAGCCCAGCCAGCAGATCGCACTCGCAATAAAAGTAAAAAAGTGTCCGTAACGTGGCGCAAATGGCTATGACTGGTTAGCATAAATTCATTACGCGGCATGATGCTGCATTGGATAACAATTGAGGAAGTGCTTGTGGATAGAGCCAAACCATTTGTCTGGCGTCTCGTCGCCGCCAGCGTATGCCTGTTGACCTTTTGTCACCTCGCGCGGGCCGACTCACTGGAAGAGCAGCGTAACCGCTATGCGCAGATTAAGCAGGCCTGGGACAACCGCCAGATGGATGTGGTAGAGCAGATGATGCCGGGTCTGAAAGATTATCCGCTCTACCCGTATCTGGAATACCGTAAGATCACCGACGATTTGATGAACCAACCGGCGATTGCCGTCACGCAGTTTGTGCGCGCCAATCCTACGCTTCCGCCTGCGCGTACGCTGCAATCGCGCTTCGTCAATGAGCTGGCGCGTCGTGAAGACTGGCGCGGCTTGCTGGCGTTTAGCCCGGAGAAACCCGGCGCCACGGAAGCGCAATGTAACTATTACTACGCGAAATGGAGTACCGGGCAAACGGAAGCGGCCTGGCAGGGCGCGAAAGACCTTTGGCTGACCGGCAAAAGTCAGCCGAATGCCTGCGATAAACTGTTCAGCGTCTGGCGGACCTCCGGCAAGCAAGACCCGCTGGCGTATCTGGAACGTATTCGGCTGGCGATGAAAGCCGGAAATACGGGGCTGGTTACGGTGCTGGCCGGACAGATGCCGGCGGAATATCAAACGATCGCCTCAGCGATCATTACCCTCGCTAATGACCCTAATAACGTGTTGACCTTTGCACGCACCACCGGCGCCACCGATTTTACCCGCCAGATGGCGGAAGTCGCGTTTGCCAGCGTCGCCCGCCAGGACGCGGAAAATGCGCGTCTGATGATCCCCTCGCTGGTACAGGCGCAGAAACTTAATGAGGAACAAACGCAGGCGCTGCGCGATATCGTTGCCTGGCGACTGATGGGCAACGATGTGACCGATGCGCAGGCGAAATGGCGCGATGACGCGATTATGCGCTCGCAATCGACGTCGCTTATCGAGCGGCGCGTGCGTATGGCGCTGGGGATGGGCGATCGTCGCGGTCTCAATACCTGGCTTGCCCGCCTGCCAATGGAGGCGAAAGAGAAAGACGAGTGGCGTTACTGGCAGGCGGATTTATTGCTGGAGCGCGGTCGTGACGCCGAAGCGAAAGAGATCCTTCATGCTTTAATGCAGAAGCGCGGTTTTTATCCGATGGTCGCGGCGCAGCGTTTAGGCGAAGAGTACACGCTTAAAATCGATAAAGCGCCCGCCAACGTAAACAGCGCGTTGACGCAGGGGCCGGAGATGGCGCGTGTACGGGAGCTGATGTACTGGAACCTGGATAACACGGCGCGCAGCGAATGGGCGAATCTGGTAAAAAGCCGTAGTAAATCTGAACAGGCGCAGCTGGCGCGCTATGCGTTTAACCAGCACTGGTGGGATCTGAGCGTACAGGCGACGATCGCCGGAAAACTGTGGGATCATCTGGAGGAGCGTTTCCCGCTGGCGTATAACGATCTTTTTACCCGCTATACCCGCGGAAAAGATATCTCACAAAGCTATGCCATGGCGATTGCCCGCCAGGAGAGCGCCTGGAACCCGAAAGTAAAATCACCGGTAGGGGCCAGCGGTTTAATGCAGATTATGCCGGGAACGGCCACCCATACGGTGAAAATGTTTTCGATTCCGGACTACCGCGGCCCCGGCCAACTGCTGGAGCCGGAGACCAACATCAACATTGGCACCAGCTATTTGCAGTATGTCTATCAGCAGTTTGGTAATAACCGCATTTTTGCATCGGCGGCGTATAACGCCGGGCCGGGACGCGTGCGCACCTGGCTTGGCAATAGCGCCGGGCGTATCGATGCCGTAGCGTTTGTCGAAAGCATTCCCTTTTCGGAAACGCGCGGCTACGTGAAAAACGTTCTGGCCTATGACGCTTACTATCGCCACTTTATGGGACAGAAAGAGGCCTTAATGAGCGACTCTGAGTGGCAGCGACGGTATTAATGCAGACGGGTTATGTTATCATTTGTACTCGTGTAACAGTACAAACGGCGGTATAACATGACCCAGCATTCCCCTTATTCATCGGCTATCGCCGAACAACGTAATCAGGAGTGGCTTCGTTTTGTGGAGTTACTCCGTCAGGCATATGCAGAGGATCTGCATCTGCCTTTATTACAACTGATGCTTACGCCGGACGAGCGTGAAGCGCTGGGAACGCGCGTGCGCATTATTGAGGAGTTGCTGCGTGGCGAAATGAGCCAGCGCGAGTTGAAAACCGAGCTGGGGGCGGGCATCGCTACCATCACACGCGGGTCAAACAGCCTGAAATCCGCGCCGGTTGAACTGCGTCATTGGCTTGAGCAGATACTGCTGAAAAGCGCCTGATTTGCTCGTAGGCCGGATAAGACGAAGCGGCCATCCGGCAACATCGCCGCGAAATGCCTGATGGCGCTGTGCTTATCAGGCCTACAACATAGCGCAAATAATTATCGATACACCGCGTTATGAAACGGGCTGAGCGCCAGGATCACCGCCTGGTAGTAAACGCTGGAGCGCGTTAATTTTCCGGCGGTAAATACGCCAATGGCGCCCTCTTTGCGACCAATCTCGTCAATACCTGTGTACTGCGACATCACTGGGCCAAGCGCTTCCCCCTGGCGGACTCTGTCGAGAATGACGGCGGGCAGCGGCAGCGTGGCCGATCGCGCTTCACCGCGCTGAACGCCGTTATCAATCACCACCCAACTGAAGGTGGCGTCATCGTCAATTCCGGCTTCAATGGCTACCCAGAAATCAGCTTGTGGATGCAGGCGTCGCGCATTACCCACGCGATTTCGTGCGCCAGCACGCGTTTCCTCGCTTCCGAAGGGCTGCTCCGGTACGCCGCTCTCGACGGCGACGGGTGTAATATGGCACGATCCTTCGCCGAAAATCTCTTCAAATGCCTGTAGAATTGCCTGAATTTTGGCAGGATTGGTGGTCGCAGAGATAACCTGGTGCATAATTAAGCTCAGTTTTAAAAATTTATCGCAGTATAACGGAAAAAAAACATGTTACAGGTATACCTTGTTCGCCACGGTGAAACGCAGTGGAACGCCGAGCGACGTATTCAGGGCCAATCGGACAGTCCCCTGACGGCAAAAGGAGAGCAGCAGGCCATGCAGGTAGGAGAACGCGCCCGCAGCCTCGGCATCACCCATATCATCAGCAGCGATTTAGGCCGCACAAAACGCACGGCGGAGATTATCGCCCAGGCGTGCGGGTGTGATATTACCTTTGACTCCCGCCTGCGCGAGCTGGATATGGGCGTGCTGGAAAAGCGCCAGATCGATTCGCTGACGGAAGAAGAAGAGGGCTGGCGTCGTCAGCTGGTCAACGGCACGCAGGATGGCCGCATTCTTGGTGGGGAATCGATGCAGGAGTTGAGCGATCGCGTTCATGCCGCGCTGGCGTCCTGTCTGGAGCTACCGCAGGGCAGCCGACCTTTATTAGTCAGTCACGGTATCGCGTTGGGCTGTCTGGTCAGTACTATCCTGGGACTACCCGCCTGGGCGGAACGCCGGTTACGTTTGCGCAACTGCTCTATTTCCCGTATCGATTACCAGGAAAGTCAGTGGCTGGCGTCTGGCTGGGTGGTAGAAACCGCAGGGGACGTTTCGCATCTGGACGCCCCTGCATTGGATGAGCTACAGCGTTAACGGCGAATCGGGATCAGAAATTCGCAGCGCAGGTTGATAGGGCGATCGCCGGTTTTGGTATCTTCTGACGGGTAGTATCGCTCTATATCCTGCCCTTTACGACGGGTCAGATTCAGCATTGGCATACAGGTGCCGTAAACGGTCAGGATAAAATCCTGCACGCCGGTTCCTAACCCTTCATAGGTGAACATGACGTATTCACCGCCCTGCAACAGCACGGGATGCGCCGACTGAACATAGCCATCAGCCTGCTCTTGCGGCAGTGCGGTGGTATAGAATACTTCCTGCTCATCGTCTTTCTCCATGCTGGGGCGCGTTTCATTAAGCCCATAAAGCACTGGTGGAATAGTTGGCGAATGACCGAGGAAATCATGCCAGAATTGCACGCGCATTTCGTGGCGGAAGTCGGAAATCTGTTCCAGCGAGCAGGAATAGCTCTGCGTGACGCCAAGCAGCGGCGTATCTTCCAGCGTAACGAACTGATGTTCCGGCACGGTAAACTCGCCCAGCCGTAATGGCGGGCGAATGCCAAAGGCGCTCCATTCCGGGGAGCGACGATACAACGCTGGCGTCTGGGAAAACTGTTTCTTAAAGGCGCGCGTAAAGGTTTGCTGAGAATCGAAGCGGTACTGAAGAGCAATATCCAGAATTGGACGCGCGGTTAAACGCAGCGCCACTGCTGATTTCGATAAACGACGGGCGCGGATATAAGCGCCAATAGCGTGGCCCGTCACGTCCTTAAACATTCTCTGTAGGTGCCACTTGGAATAGCCTGCTTTTGCCGCCACATTGTCAAGTGACAGCGGCTGATCCAGATGACCTTCCAGCCAGATTAACAGGTCGCGAATTATGCCAGCCTGATCCATAAAATATCCCCATCCTTTCAACAACGAGCGCCCGATATCAGGTAAGAGGATAATAGCATTTTTTGTTCTTTTAGCATTCAGTGTTTTTTTTGAGCTTAAATGCTTTTTTTAGGCAACGTGACAGGTAATTATTCTAATCCTGTGATCTATAACCATTTTATTTTAGAATGTCTAATAATTACGCAACGTAACTTTTATGAATGGTAACAATATGAAATACAAGAGCTTAGTACTTTTCTCAATTTTGTTGCTGCTGGGGCAGAGCGCCCGCGCGGAACAAATTGGTTCAGTCGATACGGTATTTAAAATGTTCGGCCCTGACCATAAAATCGTGGTGGAAGCTTTTGACGATCCTGATGTCAAAAACGTGACGTGCTATGTTAGCCGGGCGAAAACGGGCGGCATAAAAGGCGGATTGGGGCTGGCGGAAGATACGTCTGACGCCGCTATCTCTTGTCAGCAGGTCGGGCCTATTGAACTGAGCGACAAAATTAAGAACGGCAAGGCGCAGGGAGAGGTGGTTTTCAAAAAACGCACCTCATTGATATTTAAGTCATTACAGGTCGTACGTTTCTATGATGAGAAACGCAACACGCTGGCGTATCTGGCCTACTCCGACAAAGTGGTCGACGGGTCGCCGAAGAACGCCATCAGCGCGGTGCCGGTCATGCCGTGGCGACAATAACAGGGAAAGCGTATGCAGCAACCGCAGGTCTGGTTAGTCGAGGATGAACAGGGAATCGCCGATACGCTCATCTACACCCTGCAACTGGAAGGGTTTACCGTTGAGCTATTCGCTCGCGGGCTGCCCGCGCTGGAAAAAGCGCGTCAGCAACGGCCAGATGCGGTGATTCTCGATGTGGGACTACCGGATATCAGCGGCTTTGAGCTGTGTCGGCAGTTGCTGGAACGCCATCCTGCGCTGCCGATTCTTTTCCTGACTGCCCGTAGCGATGAAGTGGATCGATTGCTTGGTCTGGAGATCGGCGCAGATGATTATGTCGCCAAGCCGTTCTCGCCGCGCGAAGTGAGCGCCCGCGTGCGCACGCTGCTGCGCCGGGTGAAAAAGTTTGCTGCGCCGTCGCCGGTGGTGCGTACCGGACATTTTGAACTCAATGAACCGGCGGCGCAGATCGCCTGGTTTGGTACGCCGCTCTCGCTGACGCGTTATGAGTTTCTGCTCCTTAAAACCCTGCTGCTGTCGCCGGAGCGCGTGTACTCGCGCCAGCAATTGATGGATATTGTCTGGTCTGATGCCCAGGAGACCTTCGATCGGACGGTCGATACACACATCAAAACCCTGCGCGCTAAGCTACGCGCGATCAACCAGGATCTCTCGCCAATTAACACGCATCGTGGAATGGGATACAGCCTGAGGAGCGTCTGATGCGCATCGGAATGCGTTTGCTGCTGGGCTACTTTCTTATTGTCGCCGTCGCCGCCGTGTTTGTGCTGTCTATCTTCGTGCAGGAGGTAAAGCCCGGCGTCCGCCGCGCGACGGAAGGGACGCTGATTGACACCGCGACGCTGCTGGCGGCGCTGGCCCGCGACGATCTCCTTTCCGGCAACCCGACTGACGGCCAGTTGGCGAAGGCATTCGCCCAGCTGCAACATCGCCCGTTTCGCGCCAATATCAGCGGGATCGTCAAAGTGCGTAATGAATACCATGTCTACATGACGGATGCGCAGGGGAAGGTGTTGTTTGATTCGGAAAACAGAGCGGTGGGGCAGGATTATTCTCGCTGGAATGACGTCTGGCTTACGCTGCGCGGACAGTATGGCGCCCGCAGCACGGCAAAAGATGCTGCCGATCCCAATAGCACGGTGATGTACGTAGCCGCGCCGATAATCAGCGATGGACGGATTATCGGTGTCCTGTCTGTCGGTAAACCGAATGCGGCAATGGCGCCGGTGATTAAGTGCAGCGAACGGCGCATTCTGTGGGCCAGCGCCGTTTTACTGGGGATTGCGCTGGCGATTGGCGCGGGGATGGTCTGGTGGATTAACCGCTCCATCGCCCGGTTGACGCGCTATGCGGATTCCGTCACCGAAAACCGCCCGCTTGCGTTACCTGCATTAGGCAGCAGCGAGCTGCGTAAACTGGCGCAGGCGCTGGAGAGTATGCGCATTAAGCTGGAAGGCAAGAATGAGATTGAGCAGTACGTGTATGCGTTGACTCATGAGCTGAAAAGTCCACTGGCGGCGATACGCGGCGCGGCGGAGATTCTGCGTGAAGGACCGCCCGCGGATGTGGTTACCCGCTTTACAGAGAATATACTGGCGCAAAATACGCGAATGCAGGCGCTGGTAGAAACCCTGCTGCGCCAGGCGCGGCTGGAAAACCGGCAGGATATCCCTCTCGCGCCGGTTGCTGTTGATGAGCTATTTACGCAGCTTAGCGAGGCACGCAGTATTCAGTTGGCGGCAAAAAATATCACCCTTACTCTACGGCCTTCCTCGCTGGTTGTCGTCGCCGACGCGGAGCTTCTGGCGCAGGCGCTGGGCAATGTGTTGGACAATGCCATCGACTTTACGCCTGAAAATGGCGTTATCACATTAAGCGCTCAGCCGATGGGAGAGAAAGCGATCCTGCAGGTGACGGATTCCGGCTGTGGTATTCCTGATTTTGCGCTGCCGCGCATTTTCGACCGATTCTATTCGTTGCCCCGTGAAAACGGGCGTAAAAGCAGCGGGCTTGGGCTGGCGTTTGTCAGCGAGGCGGCGCGGCTCCTCAACGGTGAGGTGACGTTGTGCAACCGTCCCGAAGGCGGCGTGCTGGCCTCGTTGACACTTCACCGTCACTTCACATAACTTCAAATTCTCCCCACATCGCGTTCTTACACTGCTGGCATTGCAAAGGAGAACGCTATGTTGAAATCCCCCCTGTTGTGGAAAATGATTACGTTAGGCGGCGCCATGATCCTGCTGTTAATTCCCCTGATGATGGTACGGCACACCATCGTGGAGCGTGCTGATTATCGAAGCCATGTAGAAGCCGCTATTCGTCAGAGTACCAGCGGCCCGCAAAAGGTTGTCGGCCCGCTGGTGGCGGTTCCGGTGACAGAGCTCTATACCGTGCTGGAAGAGGAGAAAGAGGTCCAGTATAAGCGCAGCTATCTCTATTTTTGGCTGCCGGAGTCGCTATTGGTCGAAGGCAATCAAAACGTTGAAGCGCGAAAAATAGGTATTTATCAGGGGCAGGTGTGGCATACCGATATGGCGATAAAGGCGGAGTTTGATGTGGCCCGTCTGCATGAGCTGAACAGACCGAACATTACCCTTGGAAAGCCCTTTATCGTCGTGGGCGTCGGCGATGCGCGCGGTATCAGCGCAGTAAAAGCGCCGCAGGTGAATGGTGAAATGCTCACTGTAGAACCGGGGACCGGCTTACTGGAAAGTAGAGAGTGCATTCATATCCCGCTGCCGGACAGTCAGTGGGCGACGCGTAACCTGACGTTGGCGATGTCGTTAAATTTAAGCGGAACCGGCAGCTTTTCACTGGTTCCCGTCGGGCGTAGCAGTGAAATGACCCTGACCAGTAACTGGCCGCATCCGAATTTTGTGGGGGATTTTCTTCCCGGTAAACGCGAAATCAGCGGTTCAGGATTTCAGGCCCAGTGGCAAACCAACCAGTTTGCCACGAATCTCGGCGAACAGTTTGCTGATGCGCAAAAGGTGGATTGGGACAACTTACCGGCGTTTAGCGTCGCTGTATCGACGCCAGCCGATCAGTATCAACTGACGGACAGAGCGACGAAATATGCCATTTTGTTGATTACGCTAACGTTTATGGCTTTCTTTGTCTTCGAAACCCTGACGGGACAGCGGTTACACCTGATGCAGTATCTGCTGGTGGGGTTATCGCTGGTGATGTTCTACCTGCTGTTGCTGGCACTGTCGGAACATATCGGTTTCACGCCAGCCTGGATCGCCGCCAGCCTGGTGGGCGCGTTGATGAATAGCGTTTATTTGCAGGCGGTGCTGAAAGGATGGCGCAATAGCGTGCTGTTTACGTTAGCGTTATTGGCGCTGGATGGCGTGATGTGGGGATTGCTGCGTTCGGAAGATAGCTCGTTGCTTCTGGGTACCGGCGTTCTGCTACTGGCGCTTGGCGGCGTGATGTTCCTGACGCGCCATCTGGACTGGTATTCGCTCTCTTGTCAGCAACGTAAGTCATTACCGCCAGTAAAAGATGACGAATTACGTTTGTGGAAATAAATCTAACGGGCGCGCGCGTTAACATTTTCCCGCGCAGCGCCAGAAAATGTGATGCCGTTAGTTATAGGTCAGGTTTAATGTTGCCGTGGCATTCGCTTGCCCGGCCGTTACCGTGGCGGCGGTTTTATAGTAGCGCGCGCTAATTTTCAGGGTGGTCGACATATTCATGGTTCCGCCGTTAACCGTCTGGCTGCCATCGGCATTGGTGGTAATCGTGTGAGTAAAGAGATCAATTTTTTGATTGATTGGCAAACTGTCGGTAAAGAAACCGGCGTCCGGCGCCTGAATACCCAACTGTACGCCAACGCCGGTTGCGCTGGTTGGCGCGCTTGCATTGCTCAACTGGATGACTGAATTATCAGGATTATTTCCGCTGGCCGGTTGGGCGCTTAACGATGCGGAAATAGCGGTGCCTTGTTCGCAGGTCAATAAGATATCCTGCTCGCCTGTGCCCGCGGTTTGACTGTTAGCGAAACTGCCTAAATTGACGCTGCCTAAATCCACGGTGATGGCAGGTGTTTCTACCCGACATCCCATCGCTTTCATAATCAATTGCGTATTCCCCAAATACAGATGGGTCAGGATATCGCCGCCGGAGTCTTCCGTTGCGCTATCGCGGAAAGATACGCGCGCCAGTGGGCTTTGGAATGTCGCGGTATCGGAGGTGATCGGACCGCCTAAGGCGACCAGTTCAACATTGTAGGCGGGAGCCATCGCATGGTGTGTTTTATTGCCATCGCCATTATGGTAGGTATTATCGATTGGCATAACATTATCGTAAGGGCCAGCATTCGTTTGGGTTTTAATCGCAATGTCCACGCCGGAAATCCCTGTGCTAAATACCGGCGTGTTGTTCCCGTCATTCGCATTGATTGTCGCTGATGTATTTGACTGCGCGCTACCGGGTTCATATAAAAAACCGACCTTATAATCGCGACTACAGCCATCCATTGTGACTTCGGAGGTGGAAACCCAGCCCGATTGCCACAACACTTCGCCTGCGGTATAGGCGTGGCTATCCACCACAAGCTGCGACGGCGGGGTGATAGTGATCGCGCCTTCATTACCGGAACGCCGACAAGAGGCGTAACCATGACTGGAATACGCGAACAGCAGAATAAGCGCCAGATATAACCTTCTCATGAAAAATTCCTGCTTTTATATCAGGTGAAATAGAAAGATGTTATTGCCATGCGATAGTGATCGTCACAACGGACGTGAAATCCCCTGCCGTGACTTTTCCATACGGGGTATACATCCTTGCGGCGACAGGCAAATTGGCTTCATGGGTATTACTGTTGATATCCACCGTGTAAGTGACATTGTTGGCCAGATTGACCAGACTTTTGCCGTCCAGGTTAAAAAGCTGTAATCCTAAATCCTGCGCCGGATTGGCCGCGCTGTTTGCATAAATCGCAGAAGCATAATTCGGATCGGGATAAGGTACGCCATTAAATGAAATCGCGGCTTTTGTGGTCGTTGCCGGGCAATTCGTCATTTTTATGGTGAAAGGAATGGTGGCGGTATTGCCACCGGCCACGGCGATATCCGCCCGGGCATATTGTCCAAGAGAGATCGTGTCGGGGACCGTCACGGTACAC
The DNA here is from genome assembly GCF_017572645.1 of Salmonella sp. 32100201201700099SM. Taxonomy (NCBI): domain Bacteria; kingdom Pseudomonadati; phylum Pseudomonadota; class Gammaproteobacteria; order Enterobacterales; family Enterobacteriaceae; genus Salmonella; species Salmonella sp. 32100201201700099SM. The sequence continues at coordinate 404,934 of NZ_JAGERQ010000002.1, forward strand.
GGATCGGCATAAATTAATCCCGTAACGTTAATGTCTACGGCATCTGCGGTATTGTATGCCGCGCTGATCGAGGGCGACCATAATGCCAGACCCGTGAACGTTAACAGGGCGGCTAATGCAGCAAATCTGTTCATATTCATCTTTTATCCCACCAGAATCACTGGCATTGCTCGTGTAAGATTTCTACGCCAGAAGCGGAGGGGGAGCTCGGTATACGATAAGAGACCTGACACCGGTCTGCTGCTGTTGGCCCCCACTTCACTAATAACCGCCCTTGTTTTTCCAGTCCGGTTAACCAGGCTTGCCCCGCATCACCAACAAAACTGCTGTGATTGTCTGGTTTTGTTAAAGACGAGACGGTCGCGCCAAAAGGAACAGGCAGATTGTTTATGCGGGTTAATACCATCAATGCCTTGTAGCCAATATTGGTTTTATATTCAGCCCTGACCACCGCGCCACGGGTAGGCACCAGCGTTTTACTGGTATCAATGAGCTCAATATTTTTTCTAATACCTGTCGTATCTAAAGACACTTCATTACGATGGTAAGGCGAAGCATAAGGTACGACGGCATAACCCCGAAAATCGGTGTCCACGCCCGTTTCGTTATTCACGGGGACACCCGCTGCGCCAGGGGCTTTAACCAATATGATGGCGTCGTCCATTGGCTGGGATAGTGTCAGGCCATTTCGATGTAGCAGTACGCCGCCCTGAACGCCATAATTCAGGCGACGAATATGATTATCGTAGCTATACCCGCCGTTAATATCCGCATACGTCCCGTTATAGGTTGCGCTCACATTACCGCTGGTGGCTTTCTCTTGAGAGGAATAACCTTCCTGAACGCTCCATGAGAGATTTTTCTGTGCCAGCGCAGTGCCGTTTAAACCGACAGTATGCGTGGTATCGCCGTCTTTCGCGGAGTTCATATTGTAGGTGGCATACGTTGACGGCATAAAGGCATCTAACGGAATACTAATATTGATTGAAATTTGCTGGTCATTACTGTCTTCCGTATCGTCGTCTTCATCCTGAGAATTATCGGCGTTCAGCGTATAAGAATAGTTAATGCCATAGCTTACGTTATGCCATGTGTTGTTATAGCCAATACCTAATGATGTGGTATGAGTGTCATTCCAGTAATCTTCATTATATAAAGTGAGTGAAATGGAACCGTAGATAATGTCTTGCGACAACGACAGGTCGGTGCGATTACGTACATGATCATAGTGACTATTATCGCTATAGGTATCCAGCACATCCTCAAGAGCGTAGTAATCTTTGGTCGAATAACGGTAACCGGCGACAGTGAAATTGGTGCCTGTTGACTGAATATCTTTGCTGTAACGAATACGCTAGGACTGTCCGGTAAGCGTATCGCTAACCACATCGCCTGCTTTAATTTTTGACCATGAGTTGGTGACGTCTAAAGACAATGCGCCCAGATCGCCAAGGTTTAAACCTGTCCCGATGAGCGCCGCATGATAAACATCATTGCTCAGCGTACTCTCTATTCCGCCATAGGAGGTTATGCCGCCTGCTAATCCGTATAAGGCCGTCAGTTCTGCGAAATTTTGTTGTGCGGAATGCGTATCTGATGAACGCGTGCGGCCTACCGTCAGGTCGTATTTCAGGTGGCCTTCACGCTGTAAGACCGGAACGCTGGCGTAGGGCACAATGAAATGCTGTTCAGAACCATCGGATTCTTTGATGGTGACGTACAGGTCGCCCGAACCGCCGGTTGGATAAAGATCATTAATGGCGAATGGACCCGCCGGAACGTTAGTTTTGTAGATGGTATAACCGTTTTGTTCAACGGTTACCTGCGCGCTGCTTTTGGCCACCCCGCGAATGACCGGGGCGAACCCTTTCATACTGTCCGGCAACATATCGTCATCAGAAGAGATCTGTACGCCCTTAAATGAAATACTGTCAAAGACGTCCGCGGGCGTGTTATTTTCCCCGGCGATCAGCTGTCCTTTTAAAAATTCGATATCGCGAGAAACATAGGTGTAGGCAGAATCCCAGCTATTTTGCCCATCGCTATCATGATTCCAGGTTGAGTAGTTGCGAAAACGCCATGCGCCAATGTTAATACCAGGGCGCAGGTTAGCGTATTCGCTATTTTCCGTCCGGTTTTCATCAATATCGTGATCCTGCGATCCGGTAAAACTGTAGTTCAGCAAAAAAGCATTAATGCCTTCATCCCATTCGCTGGTAGGGACGAATTCTCGCGGGTCGGCGATCAACGCAATTTGAGGGATCGCTAAATCCAGCCGGTTACCGATGACATTAAACTTTGCTACAGCGCCAGCCAGCAGACTAAGATCGGTACACCCGTTTGGGTCATTTTTAAGCTCGGGGAAGTTTTCTGTTTTTACGCCCCACTGCTTGAGTTGTTCAACGCTAAGACACGGCTGTAGGGAGAGCTTATTATCTGCTGATTTTTTATTTTTAAAGGCAATATTTTTTGTTTCAACACTGGTGTTATTAATATAAATATCAACATTATAGGTGCCTTCTGCCTGCCCCCCCTTTTCGAAAACCGATAGATCGACATTCTCCACGCCCGGTTCATCATTTTCCAACGATAATGGATTAAAATGATCATGCGCTAACGCTGGTTTTATGGAACAGCATATAAAGAGAAACGATAACGCTAATTGAGAACGGGGCTCTACTCTGGAGAATTGCACAGTAAAAGTCCTGAAAGGGTAAAAGTAAAGTGAAGTCGTTAATGGCTAGAATGAACCGGAATGCGGCTCTAAACTCATCCCATAATCGCTGATTAATCGCCACGTTACCGTGCCATGAGGGGCGGCAGTAGAACCCAATTTAAATGACGCTGATGATTTTGGCGGAACGAAGGTCGCTGATTTCACTTCATGGCTGTTAAGCGTCACACTGGCAAAGTTCATATAATAGGGAGTGGGGTTATTTACGGTAATAACATCACCTGCCGTCTGCCATTTTAATTGTTGGCTCTGGCTATCAGGCGTTGATTTTGTTAATGCTGGCGGTCGATATATAAGCTTTATTTGGGTATTAATGGAGATTTCCACGCGGTTCGCGGAGGCATTATCATCAATAGAAGGAATACCCTTAATATTGAGCCAGTACATAGACTCCCGATCTGCAGGTAGGGGGGCGCCAGAGCGAATAACCCGAATACTGTTCTTTTGCCCGGCATCAAGGCGAAAAAGAGGCGGGGTGATAATAAACGCCTGCTTATTTGTGACCTGGGGATCGACAACCGATAACCATGACTGAACAAGATTCGCTTTGCTGTCTTTATTCTCTACATTGATTGACGACTCATCATTATTGCCGTCGAAAACCAGTCGGGTTCCGCCAACAACAATGCTGGCATGGGCAACATGGCTTGTCAGTAATACGACCAACACGGATTTCTTTATGTGTTTCATTTTTTACTCTGTAAAGATGTTTTACGCTATGGACTGGCATCCTGCCTGTCCACATCAGGATGAGAATGCCTTACTGATACGAAACGGTATACGTAACCTGAGTGCTAACATCTCCACCGGTTACGGTTGCGGAACCATCGTTTGCCATGGCGGCGTAATAGGTAAAGGCTGCTGTCGATCCGTCGGTTGGCAGGTTTACTGCAGCATCATCCGTGTTATCTGTCACATCGCTATGTGAAGCGTTCTGAATAGAAATACCGACACCCGCGGCGCCCGTTTCCGATCCTTCGTCCGCGTTTTTGAAGTACGTTGGGTTGGAATCATCTGTTGCGCCGTGGAAGCGGAACATGGCCTGGGTTGGTACGCCAGTCCCTGCTTCCGGGCAGCTAACCAGGCTTACGGTAAACGGCACGTAATCGGTGGTGGCGCCTTTTTCCGCGATGCGTTCTTTGCTGTAATTACCTAAATCAATGGTGGTATCCGTGGAGCCATTAACCTGAACCGTACACGCCTGATCGTAAATTTTGCCATTGAACGTAATCGTGTTCTGGGCAAATACCGGTGCGGATGCTACGGAAGTTAACATTGCCAGGATGATAATTTTCTTATTAAACATATTAATTGCTGCCTGATTCTATTCGCTGAAAAATAAAGATAGCTATATAAAATATTATATTTTACTCTGTATGCGCTTCTTTCTGTTCTGTAGATAAGCAGGCGGCTATTCTACGTATATCAACTATGAACTCAATAAAAATTCTGATGCAATATTGAACGGCAGTCCAGTTTCGGACCCGGTAACAAAGTTTAATAAAATACCACTAAAGAAGTATGGTTGATGACTGGATTTATAGAGCAAGATCTCTTTTTTGATAATAGTTATTATTTCCTGGAGGATTTATTTAACTCTATATTGCTTTATTTTTAAGAATATACGACGCTTGTCCGTTTAAAATGAAACCGGCAGGTTTCGAAGCTCTAACAGTCTTCCATGCAGTATTTTTATATAGTCCCCCGCTTTTAGTTCTGAAAGTACCTGCATGATACGGCTGCGTGAAAGCCCGGTTCTCTGCTGTATGAAGTTCTGTGCGTTGATCTCAAATCGTGAGCTTTCAGGATACGACCACAGTTCAAGTAACAGCGCTTTTATCTGGCTATAGGCGTCCTGCCCGATAAGGTTTCTGTCACGGTTAGTCATGAAAGCAATGCGGTACATCAGGATGTTCGAAATGTCACGCCAGAGATGCTTTTCATCGGCTATTTCCACAAAATCTTTTACTGGGACAGGATAATATTCACAGGTGGTTTCGGCGATAAAAAAGACGTCTGAATTCTCTTCTAACTGGTATAAGTCAGCATAGGCATCTACAAGGCCTAAAATCATTGGTGAGACACCGCAGCCCATTACAATGCTGTCGATACGCCGACATACTTTAATAGCGCCTTTAGTGATTAACAGGATGTGGGATCGATTATCAATCTTGATATCCAGTGTTTTACCGGCCGTAATAGTGACAGGGGAGATGTTTTGAATAACGTGCCGATGAATATTTAAAATGGCTTGCAGGTTTTTTTCTTTCCCTGTGGGACGATACACATTCCCGCCGTTTAACTGCTTCATATCTTCCCCATTATTATGGCTGATAAAGTGGTTGACTATTAAAAGGTAAACATAAATTTAATATTCACTTAAAATTATAATTAAGTAAATTAAAATAGCCAACAAGAATATTTAAGTCAATGTATTCACCTTATCAATGCATGAGCGACAACGCTGTTTGTAAGGTTAACCATAGTAAATGTGATGATTTTATTTGCAATCATTTTATGACAGCTATCATAGGTACCGTGCTTAACGAGCGCGTAGAGCGTACAGGATAGCGAAGCGATGAACATCGCTGTTGGAGGATACGAATGAGAGAAAAGTACAAAATGCAGGCGGGCGGCGTTTTACTGAGCGCAATCGCCGCCTGCCGGAACTCCTCCCGGCGGGAGCCATAAGCGGTTAGCGGTACTGGACGATCAAACTTTGAATCTCCGGATGATCTTTTAACGACACGTGTCGTACCGTGGCGATTCCATTCATCAACGAAATAGCGTTTCCAGACGGTGTGGCGACTGTCTGCAAATGGGGGATATTATTCCGCAAACATGATACCTCGATATTGCGATCGTGAGGCGCAAGATTACAACCATATTCGACAATCTGGCCTTTGAAATGAATAACGCCTGCGGAGACCGGCGCGGTAGCAGCCAGCGCGGCTGATGAAGCTGACATCGCTGCACAAAACAGGTAGCAGCATAATGGTGATTTTTTCATCCTTTGAAACCTCACGTCCTGTGAGCATCCCCTTATTTTTTGGGGACTAACAAATCCCGTGTATTACTCTTTAATGTAAATACACAAACTACCTTAACTTTCGCAAGCTGAGATAAACAGCGCTATACGACAATTTTTATGTAAAAGAGTACGTCATAACGGCAGGTCAGGAGGGAAAGCGAGGCCGCTTAGCGGAAGGGGGACATAAGAAACAGCCAGTAAGAATAACTTACCGGCTGTTTTTACGGTTTGGCGCCTGGGCCGAATTAATCCTGCAGGTCGCCGCAGAAGCGATAACCTTCGCCGTGAATGGTGGCGATGATTTCCGGCGTATCCGGCGTGGATTCGAAATGCTTACGAATACGACGAATGGTAACGTCAACAGTACGGTCATGCGGCTTCAGCTCGCGGCCGGTCATTTTCTTCAACAGCTCTGCGCGCGACTGAATTTTGCCAGGGTTTTCGCAGAAGTGCAGCATCGCGCGGAACTCGCTGCGCGGTAGTTTATACTGCTCGCCGTCCGGGCCGATCAGTGAACGACTGTTGATATCCAGTTCCCAACCGTTGAACTTGTAGCTTTCAACGCTACGACGCTCTTCGCTGACGGTACCCAGGTTCATGGTACGGGACAGCAGGTTGCGGGCACGGATGGTCAATTCGCGTGGGTTAAACGGTTTGGTGATGTAATCATCCGCGCCGATTTCGAGGCCGAGAATTTTGTCGACTTCGTTATCGCGGCCCGTCAGGAACATCAGCGCAACGTTAGCCTGTTCACGCAGTTCACGCGCTAACAGGAGACCGTTTTTCCCTGGCAGATTGATATCCATGATCACCAGGTTGATGTCATACTCAGAGAGGATCTGATGCATTTCCGCGCCATCTGTCGCTTCGAATACATCATAGCCTTCCGCTTCGAAAATACTTTTCAACGTGTTGCGTGTTACCAACTCGTCTTCAACGATAAGAATGTGCGGGGTCTGCATGTTTGCTACCTAAATTGCCAACTAAATCGAAACAGGAAGTACAAAAGTCCCTGACCTGCCTGATGCATGTCGCAAATTAACATGATCGGCGTAACATGACTAAAGTACGTAATTGCGTTCTTGATGCACTTTCCATCAACGTCAACAACATCATTAGCTTGGTCGTGGGTACTTTCCCTCTGGACCCGACAGTGTCAAAAACGGCTGTCATCCTAACCATTTTAACAGCAACATAACAGGCTAAGACGTACCGGACACCTAATAAAACTACGCTTCGTTGACATATATCAAGTTCAATTGTAGCACGTTAACAGTTTGATGAAATCATCGTAGCTAAATGCTAGCTTTCATCACAAATTTGCAATATTCCAACTAGTTACGTAAGCCAACTAATAAATGTGATGAATCCAAAGAACAGGATCTATTTTAAATTAAATTATCCTAAATAAACAGCAGGATAACGATGTTCTGTTAACATAAACAGCAATAGTACAGATACGCAATAGTGTAGCGTCTTTTACGAAATCAAAAATGCTTTTTCAGTGATATCCGTTAAAATTTTGTAAATTTGCGAAGCGTAATATGCTTACAAACGCCAGCTAATTTCCTGTAAATTAGTCAAAAAGAGTAATGAAATGCGTGTAACAATCGTTCTTGTCGCTCCCGCCAGAGCGGAAAATATCGGCGCAGCCGCCCGGGCTATGAAGACCATGGGATTTACTGACCTGCGTATTGTCGACAGCCAGGCGCACCTGGAGCCCGCCACCCGTTGGGTCGCACATGGATCTGGAGATATTATTGATAATATTGAGGTTTTCCACACCCTTGCCGACGCGCTCCACGATGTGGATTTTACCGTAGCGACGACAGCCCGCAGCCGGGCAAAATTTCATTACTACGCTTCGCCCGCTGAACTGGTTCCCTTATTACAGGAAAAATCACGCTGGATGCGTCATGCCGCGCTGGTTTTTGGCCGTGAGGATTCCGGTCTGACCAATGACGAGCTGGCGCTGGCGGATGTATTGACCGGCGTGCCGATGGCGGCGGATTACCCTTCGCTCAATCTGGGACAGGCAGTCATGGTGTATTGCTATCAATTAGCAGGTTTAATGCAACAGGCCACTGAATCCGTTGATATTGCTGATGAATCGCAGTTACAGGCGTTACGCGCGCGCCTTTTACGTCTGTTAACGACTCTGGAGGCGGCCGATGACCACAAATTAACCGACTGGCTACAACAGCGAATCGGCCTGCTGGGACAGCGAGATACGGTAATGTTGCACCGTTTGGTTCATGATATTGAAAAAAAACTAACAAAATAACGTGCTGTAATTTTTAAAATAATAAGAGATTACGTCTGGTTTCAAGAGATCATAACAGAGGGAATTGGTTGAAAATAAATATATCGCCAGCAGCACATGAACAAATTTCGGAATGTGATCAATTTAAAAATTTATTGACTTAGGCGGGCAGATACTTTAACCAATATAGGAATACAAGACAGACAAATAAAAATGACAGAGTACACAACATCCATGAACCGCATCAGCACCACCACCATTACCACCATCACCATTACCACAGGTAACGGTGCGGGCTGACGCGTACAGGAAACACAGAAAAAAGCCCGCACCTGAACAGTGCGGGCTTTTTTTTCGACCAGAGATCACGAGGTAACAACCATGCGAGTGTTGAAGTTCGGCGGTACATCAGTGGCAAATGCAGAACGTTTTCTGCGTGTTGCCGATATTCTGGAAAGCAATGCCAGGCAAGGGCAGGTAGCGACCGTACTTTCCGCCCCCGCGAAAATTACCAACCATCTGGTGGCGATGATTGAAAAAACTATCGGCGGTCAGGATGCTTTGCCGAATATCAGCGATGCCGAACGTATTTTTTCTGACCTGCTCGCAGGACTTGCCAGCGCGCAGCCGGGATTCCCGCTTGCACGGTTGAAAATGGTTGTCGAACAAGAATTCGCTCAGATCAAACATGTTTTGCATGGTATCAGCCTGCTGGGTCAGTGCCCGGACAGCATCAACGCCGCGCTGATTTGCCGTGGCGAAAAAATGTCGATCGCGATTATGGCGGGACTTCTGGAGGCGCGTGGGCATCGCGTCACGGTGATCGATCCGGTAGAAAAACTGCTGGCGGTGGGCCATTACCTTGAGTCTACCGTCGATATCGCGGAATCGACTCGCCGTATCGCCGCCAGCCAGATCCCGGCCGATCACATGATCCTGATGGCGGGCTTTACTGCCGGTAATGAAAAGGGAGAACTGGTGGTGCTGGGCCGTAATGGTTCCGACTATTCCGCCGCCGTGCTGGCCGCCTGTTTACGCGCTGACTGCTGTGAAATCTGGACTGACGTCGATGGCGTGTATACCTGTGACCCGCGCCAGGTGCCGGACGCCAGGCTGTTGAAATCGATGTCCTACCAGGAAGCGATGGAGCTCTCTTACTTCGGCGCCAAAGTCCTTCACCCTCGCACCATAACGCCTATCGCCCAGTTCCAGATCCCCTGTCTGATTAAAAATACCGGCAATCCGCAGGCGCCAGGAACGCTGATCGGCGCGTCCAGCGACGATGATAATCTGCCGGTTAAAGGGATCTCTAACCTTAACAACATGGCGATGTTTAGCGTCTCCGGCCCGGGAATGAAAGGGATGATTGGGATGGCGGCGCGTGTTTTCGCCGCCATGTCTCGCGCCGGGATCTCGGTGGTGCTCATTACCCAGTCCTCCTCTGAGTACAGCATCAGCTTCTGTGTGCCGCAGAGTGACTGCGCGCGTGCCCGCCGTGCGATGCAGGATGAGTTCTATCTGGAGCTGAAAGAGGGGCTGCTGGAGCCGCTGGCGGTTACTGAGCGGTTGGCGATTATCTCTGTTGTCGGCGACGGTATGCGCACGCTACGCGGCATTTCAGCGAAATTCTTCGCCGCGCTGGCGCGGGCCAATATCAATATCGTGGCGATCGCTCAGGGATCTTCTGAGCGTTCCATTTCTGTGGTGGTGAATAACGACGATGCCACCACCGGCGTGCGGGTAACGCACCAGATGCTGTTCAATACCGATCAGGTGATTGAAGTATTTGTCATTGGCGTCGGCGGCGTCGGCGGCGCGCTACTGGAACAGCTTAAACGTCAGCAAACCTGGTTGAAGAACAAGCACATCGATCTACGTGTGTGCGGCGTGGCGAACTCAAAGGCGTTGCTAACCAATGTGCATGGCCTGAATCTGGACAACTGGCAGGCGGAACTGGCGCAAGCGAACGCGCCGTTCAATCTGGGACGCTTAATTCGCCTGGTGAAAGAATATCATCTACTCAATCCGGTGATTGTTGATTGTACCTCCAGTCAGGCGGTGGCCGACCAGTATGCCGACTTCCTGCGTGAAGGATTCCATGTGGTGACGCCGAACAAGAAAGCGAACACCTCGTCGATGGACTACTACCATCAGCTACGTTTCGCCGCCGCGCAATCACGGCGCAAATTCTTGTATGACACCAACGTCGGCGCCGGTTTGCCGGTAATCGAAAACCTGCAAAACCTGCTGAATGCGGGTGATGAACTGCAAAAATTTTCCGGCATTCTTTCCGGGTCGCTCTCTTTTATTTTCGGTAAACTGGAAGAGGGGATGAGTCTCTCACAGGCGACCGCTCTGGCGCGCGAGATGGGCTATACCGAACCCGATCCGCGCGACGATCTTTCCGGTATGGATGTGGCGCGTAAACTGTTGATCCTCGCCCGCGAGACGGGTCGCGAGCTGGAGCTTTCCGATATCGTGATTGAACCGGTGTTGCCGGACGAGTTTGACGCCTCCGGCGATGTGACCGCCTTTATGGCGCATCTGCCGCAGCTTGACGACGCGTTTGCCGCCCGTGTGGCGAAAGCTCGTGATGAAGGTAAGGTATTGCGCTATGTGGGCAATATCGAAGAGGATGGCGTGTGCCGCGTGAAGATTGCCGAAGTTGATGGTAACGATCCGCTCTTCAAAGTGAAAAACGGTGAAAACGCGCTGGCGTTCTACAGCCACTATTATCAGCCCTTGCCGTTGGTGCTGCGCGGCTACGGCGCAGGCAATGATGTGACGGCGGCGGGCGTGTTTGCCGATCTGTTACGGGCCCTCTCATGGAAGTTAGGAGTTTAACATGGTGAAAGTGTATGCCCCGGCTTCCAGCGCGAACATGAGCGTCGGTTTCGACGTGTTGGGCGCAGCCGTCACACCCGTTGACGGCACGTTGCTGGGCGATGTGGTATCCGTTGAAGCAGCGGACCATTTCCGTCTGCATAACCTGGGGCGATTTGCCGATAAACTGCCGCCGGAGCCGCGTGAAAATATTGTTTATCAGTGCTGGGAACGTTTTTGCCAGGCATTGGGGAAAACCATCCCGGTGGCGATGACGCTGGAAAAAAATATGCCGATTGGTTCCGGGTTAGGGTCCAGCGCCTGTTCCGTCGTCGCCGCGCTGGTCGCGATGAATGAGCACTGCGGCAAACCGTTAAACGACACGCGTCTGTTGGCGCTGATGGGCGAGCTGGAAGGCCGTATCTCCGGCAGCATCCATTACGATAACGTCGCGCCGTGCTTTCTTGGCGGTATGCAGCTGATGATTGAAGAAAACGGCATTATTAGTCAGCAGGTGCCGGGCTTTGATGAGTGGCTATGGGTACTGGCTTATCCGGGCATTAAAGTTTCCACCGCAGAAGCACGGGCCATTTTGCCTGCGCAGTATCGCCGTCAGGATTGCATTGCGCATGGACGGCATCTGGCCGGTTTTATTCACGCCTGTTACTCGCGGCAGCCGCAGCTTGCCGCCGCGCTGATGAAAGATGTTATTGCCGAACCATACCGCGCGCGTTTACTGCCGGGCTTTAGCCAGGCGCGGCAGGCGGTGTCGGAGATCGGCGCGCTGGCGAGCGGGATTTCAGGATCGGGGCCGACGCTGTTTGCGCTATGCGATAAACCGGAGACGGCGCAGCGCGTCGCGGACTGGCTGAGCAAACATTATCTGCAAAATCAGGAAGGCTTCGTTCATATTTGCCGGCTGGATACGGCGGGCGCACGAGTAGTGGGATAATCAATGAAACTCTATAATCTGAAAGACCATAATGAGCAGGTCAGCTTTGCGCAGGCCGTCACGCAAGGACTGGGCAAACAGCAGGGACTTTTTTTTCCGCACGATCTGCCGGAGTTTAGCCTGACGGAAATTGATGAGATGCTCAACCAGGACTTTGTCAGCCGTAGCGCAAAGATCCTCTCGGCATTTATTGGCGATGAAATACCGCAGCAAATTCTGGAAGAGCGCGTCCGCGCGGCGTTTGCTTTCCCGGCGCCGGTAGCGCAGATAGAGAGCGATGTCGGCTGCCTGGAGCTGTTCCATGGTCCGACGCTGGCCTTTAAAGACTTCGGCGGGCGTTTTATGGCGCAAATGCTGACGCATATCAGCGGCGACAAACCGGTGACGATTCTGACCGCAACGTCAGGCGATACCGGCGCGGCGGTGGCTCACGCGTTCTATGGCCTGGAAAATGTGCGGGTCGTCATTCTCTACCCGCGCGGTAAAATCAGTCCGTTGCAGGAAAAACTGTTCTGTACGCTGGGCGGCAACATTGAAACCGTGGCGATCGACGGCGATTTCGACGCTTGCCAGGCGCTGGTGAAACAGGCATTTGATGACGAAGAACTGAAAACGGCGCTGGGGCTGAATTCGGCTAATTCGATTAATATCAGCCGCCTGTTGGCGCAAATTTGCTACTACTTTGAAGCCGTGGCGCAACTGCCGCAGGGGGCGCGTAACCCACTGGTGATCTCCGTACCCAGCGGCAACTTTGGCGATTTGACGGCAGGACTGCTGGCGAAGTCGTTAGGCCTACCGGTGAAACGCTTTATCGCCGCCACCAACATTAACAATACGGTGCCGCGTTTTCTGCATGACGGGAAGTGGGCGCCAAAAGCGACGCAGGCGACCCTGTCGAATGCGATGGATGTCAGCCAGCCGAATAACTGGCCGCGTGTGGAGGAGCTATTCCGCCGTAAAATCTGGCGTCTGACTGAGCTGGGCTATGCGGCGGTGGATGATTCTACGACACAACAGACGATGCGCGAGCTGAAAGCGAAAGGTTATATCTCGGAACCTCATGCGGCGGTGGCGTATCGGGCATTACGCGACCAGTTAAACCCTGGCGAGTATGGCTTGTTTCTCGGAACGGCGCATCCGGCGAAGTTTAAAGAAAGCGTGGAGTCCATTCTGGGAGAAACGCTGGCATTGCCTGAAGCGCTCGCCGAACGCGCCGATCTGCCGCTGCTTTCACATCATCTGCCTGCGGATTTTGCCGCCCTGCGTAAGCTAATGATGACCCGCCAGTAACCATTGCGCCCGGTGGCGCTGTCGCTTACCGGGCCTATGGGGTGGCGCCGATTTGTAGGCCGGATAAGGCGTAACCGCCATCCGGCGATGTCGTTACTGCTCGTAGCGTTTAAAGACCAGCTCGTCTTGAGTGGAGGTTTCTTCATCAAAGAAATACCCTTCACGGTCAAACGCGGTAAGCTGTTCCGGCTTCGTTAAGCGGTTTTCAATAATAAAACGACTCATCAGTCCGCGCGCTTTTTTGGCGTAGAAGCTTACCACCTTAAACTTGCCGTTTTTCTCATCAAGGAATACGGGCTTAATCAGTTCGGCATTCAGTTTCTTCGGCTTCACTGATTTAAAATATTCCTCGGAGGCCAGATTCACCACCACCCGATCGCCCTGCGCTTCAAGCGCTTCGTTGAGCTTATCGGTAATGATATCGCCCCAGAATTGATAAAGATCTTTGCCGCGCGGATTCTCCAGGCGAATCCCCATCTCCAGACGATAAGGCTGCATTAAATCCAGCGGGCGCAATACGCCATACAAGCCAGAGAGCATGCGCAGATGCTGTTGGGCAAAATCAAAATCCGCGTCGTTGAACGTTTCCGCCTGTAGGCCGGTATAAACATCGCCTTTGAACGCCAGAATCGCCTGGCGTGCATTATCCGGCGTAAAATGAGGCTGCCAGTCATGAAAACGCGTGGCGTTGAGATCCGCCAGTTTGTCGCTAATTCCCATTAGCCTGGAAATTTGCGGCGCCGAAAGCTGGCGGGCCTGTTGAATAAGCTGCTGGCTGTGATCCAACAGCTCCGGCTGGGTATAGCGGGTCGTGGCCAGCGGGCTTTGATAATCAAGCGTTTTTGCAGGTGAAATCAGAATCAGCATATCCAGTCCTTGCAGGGAATTTTCTGCGACTTTAGCAAAAAAACGCCGCAGAGTTGACCGATGGTTGCGATTGTCGGCTTAATCGCGCGATGTCGCATCCCAGGTATCTGGCGCCAGTTGTGGTTCGATATCCGGGAAGCGCCGCGGATCGAACTGCGGTCTTACGCCCAGTTTCCGTTGTCGCAGATAATCGCCGGCAAGGGTATACACCACCGGTGAGAGCAACAAAATCGCCGTCAGATTGGTAATGGCCATACAGGCCATGATCATGTCAGCGAGCTGCCATATCAGCGGAAAACTGATAAGCGTACCGGCGATAACCATGCCAAGCGTCGCAAGACGTAATAGCCAGATAGCCTTTGCGTTATGTAACCGCAGAAAAAACAGATTGTTTTCGGCGTAAATATAGTTGGCGACGATAGAACTGAACGCGAACAGAATGACGATAAGCGCGACAAAACTGGCGCCCCATTCACCGGTCAACGAAACCATTGCATGTTGGAGAAGCTGAATGCCTTCTGTTGACGAGTGGGACGCGTGATTCCCCGCCAGCAGGATAATCATCGCGCTGGCGGTACAGATGATAATGGTGTCGCTGAATACGCCAATCATTTGCACAATCCCCTGCGCGACAGGGTGAGGGGGATACGACGTTGCCGCTGCGGCCGCATTAGGCGTTGACCCCATTCCCGCTTCATTAGAGAACATCCCACGCTGAAAACCGCTGGTAATAGCCTGGGTGAGCGTATATCCGGCTGCGCCTGCCGCGGCTTCCTGCCAGCCAAATGCGCTTTTGACTATCGAGGCGATAACGCCAGGCATTTGCTCAATATGCCAGAGGCAAATGAATACGCTGCCAGCGACCCACAATAACGCGATGATGGGAATCAGCCATTGCATCAGGCGGGCGACGCCTTTTATGCCGCGGATGATAATTAACAGGGCACAGAACGCCAGAGCAATGCCGGAGATAAGCGGCGGAATGTTGAAGGCGAAATGGAGCGCGCGTGAGACGGCATTCGCCTGCACACTATTAAAAATCAACCCGTAGGCGACGAGCAGAAAGAGGGCGAAAACCACGCCCATCCAGCGCATTCCCAGCCCGCGCGCCATATACCACGCCGGGCCGCCGCGGAACTGGCCTGTCGGGTCACGTTCTTTATAAAGCTGGGCAAGCGAACACTCGGCGAAGGAGGTCGCCATACCAATGATGGCCGAGACCCACATCCAGAATACTGCGCCGGGACCGCCTGCGGCGATAGCCAGCGCCACGCCGGCCAGATTACCGCTGCCAATCCGCGCCGCGAGGCTGGTACACAGCGCCTGAAATGACGTCAGGCCGCCTGGCTGCGGGCTAAGGCTGCCTTTCAGACTGCGGCTAAATTGGCGAATATAACGAAACTGAATGAATCCGGTACGCCAGGTAAACCAACATCCTGCGCCGAGCAGCAGGTAAATCATTACCGAGCCCCAGAGTATTTCGTTAATAAAACTGAAAAACTCAGGCATTAACGTCCCTCTTGTTGATGCCGACACGCTTTGATGATCCTGTATAAGCGTGACCCATGATGTAGATGACCTTGTCAGGCTAATATTAACGGTAGCTTACCATAAATACGGCGGTATCCTTTAATTGCGCATCAACCGTCGGCAGATACGCAAACAGTTCACAAGGGCAGCCAGGTGCATGTAGGCGGTTGCGCTGTGAGTGCGTCGTGTTATCATCAGGGTAGACCGGTTACATCCCCTAACAAGCTGTTTAAAGAGAAACTCTATCATGACGGACAAATTGACCTCCCTTCGTCAGTTCACCACCGTAGTGGCTGATACCGGAGATATCGCGGCAATGAAGCTGTACCAGCCGCAGGATGCTACAACTAACCCTTCTCTCATTCTTAACGCAGCGCAAATCCCGGAATATCGTAAGCTGATTGACGATGCTGTCGCCTGGGCGAAACAGCAGAGCAGCGACCGCGCGCAGCAGGTTGTTGACGCGACCGATAAGCTGGCGGTGAATATTGGCCTGGAAATCCTGAAGCTGGTGCCGGGGCGTATTTCTACCGAAGTTGACGCGCGTCTGTCTTATGACACTGAAGCGTCTATCGCCAAAGCAAAACGTATCATTAAACTCTACAATGATGCGGGTATCAGCAACGATCGTATCCTGATCAAGCTGGCGTCCACCTGGCAGGGCATTCGCGCAGCCGAACAGCTGGAAAAAGAAGGCATCAACTGTAACCTGACGCTGCTGTTCTCCTTCGCGCAGGCGCGTGCGTGCGCCGAAGCGGGCGTCTACCTGATCTCGCCGTTCGTAGGTCGTATTCTTGACTGGTATAAAGCCAATACCGACAAGAAAGACTATGCGCCAGCTGAAGATCCGGGCGTGGTTTCCGTAACGGAAATCTACGAGTACTACAAACAGCATGGTTACGAAACCGTCGTTATGGGCGCAAGTTTCCGTAACGTAGGCGAAATTCTGGAACTGGCGGGCTGCGACCGTCTGACTATCGCGCCGGCATTGCTGAAAGAACTGGCGGAAAGCGAAGGGGCGATTGAGCGTAAGCTCTCTTTCTCCGGCGAAGTCAAAGCGCGTCCGGAACGCATTACCGAAGCCGAGTTCCTGTGGCAGCATCACCAGGACCCCATGGCGGTGGACAAACTGGCGGATGGTATCCGTAAGTTTGCGGTAGACCAGGAAAAACTGGAAAAAATGATCGGCGATCTGCTGTAATCATTAACGCGTGGCCCTGATATGGGTCACGCTACCTCTTCTGAAACCTGTCTGTCCTTCCCTTCGCAGTGTATCATTCTGTTTAACGAGACTGTTTAAACGGAATAATCATGAATACTTTACGCATTGGCCTGGTTTCCATTTCTGACCGTGCTTCCAGCGGCGTTTACCAGGATAAAGGTATCCCGGCCCTTGAAGAGTGGCTGGCATCTGCCCTTACCACCCCTTTTGAGCTGCAAACGCGATTGATCCCGGATGAACAGGCGATCATCGAACAGACCTTATGTGAACTGGTTGATGAGATGAGCTGTCATCTGGTGCTGACCACTGGCGGTACCGGTCCGGCGCGTCGCGACGTCACGCCGGACGCGACCCTTGCCATCGCCGACCGTGAAATGCCAGGTTTTGGCGAACAGATGCGCCAGATCAGCCTGCGCTTTGTGCCGACCGCCATTCTTTCCCGCCAGGTGGGCGTTATCCGTAAACAGGCGTTAATTCTTAATCTGCCTGGACAGCCAAAATCGATCAAAGAAACGCTGGAAGGCGTAAAAGCGGACGATGGCAGCGTTAGAGTGCCGGGCATTTTTGCGAGCGTGCCGTATTGTATACAGCTGCTTGACGGGCCGTATGTCGAAACCGCGCCGGAAGTGGTTGCCGCTTTCCGTCCGAAGAGCGCCAGACGTGAGAATATGTCGTCCTGACCGGAGGATACTGATAGTAGGGTTATTCCTCCCGGTGCGGGAGGAATAAAAGAGATTTAGTGCGCCTCGCCGATTGGCAGAATAGTGCGGCCAAATTGCTCGTTTAGCACTTCACCCATCGCCAGATAAATAGCGCTGGCGCCGCAAACCAGACCAACCCAGCCTGCGATATGGATAATGGCTTCGTTACCGGTGATATTGCCGACCGCCAGCAGAGCGAACAGTACGGTCAGGCTCAGGAAAACAAATTGCAGCGCGCGGGCGGCTTTCAGCGTACCGAAGAACATAAACAGCGTGAACACGCCCCACAGACCTAAATAAGCGCCGAGTAGCTGAGCGTCAGGCGCATCCGACAGACCCATTTTCGGCATCAGCAGGATAGCGACCAGCGTCAGCCAGAACGAACCGTAAGAGGTAAAGGCCGTTAAACCAAAGGTATTGCCTTTTTTGTACTCCAGCAGACCGGTAAAAATTTGCGCGATACCGCCGTAGAAAATCCCCATCGCCAGAATAATACCGTCCAGGGCGAAAAAACCGGCATTGTGCAGGTTAAGCAGAATGGTGGTCATGCCGAAGCCCATCAGGCCCAGCGGTGCCGGATTAGCCAACTTAGTGTTGCCCATAATTCCTCAAAATCATCATAATTGAATGGTGAAATAGTTTCCCAAAATAACGAGTTCCGTATTCGGGGCGCGGCATAATAATCAGGGGGAAGAGGACTGTCTATGATCTAATAAGGGGGAAAAGAAAATATTTCCCCCTGTGAGGGCATTCACGCCTGAACGGCTGCCATCATTCGTCGCAGGCAGGCTATTTGCAATACCGCCGGAATAGTCACGCGATACGCGCTGCCGCTCATCGCTTTGACGCCGTTTAACGCCGCGCCGACCGGGCCGCCAAGACCTGCGCCGCGCAGCAATCCGTGACCCAGGATGCTCATTGCGGCATGGGTACGCAAAATGCGGGTAAGCTGGGTGGAAAGCAGGTGGGAGACCCCTTTTGCCAGACTGCGATCTTTCATGAGCAGCGGCAGCAGTTCTTCCAGTTCAGAAACTTTGGCGTCTACGGCTTGCAGAAATTCCTGCTTATGCGCCGCGTCCATCTTCTGCCAGGTATGACGTAAAAAATGCTCCAGCAGTTGCTGTTCTATTTCAAACGTCGACATGCTTTTATCTGCTTTGAGTTTTAGCCGTTTTGCGACATCCAGCAGAATCGCGCGGTACTGTTTTCCGTGTCCGCGCAATTTGTTGGCGATACTGTCGCCGCCGTAATGCTGAAACTCGCCGGCAATGAGCTGCCAGTTACGGCGGTGTTGCTCCGGGTGACCTTCCATCGCTTTGAACAGCTCGTTATGACTAAGGACGCTCGACAAGCGAGCCTTGCCCTTTTCGTTATGCGTCAGCAAACGGGCGAAATCGGCGAGTTGTTCTTCGCTGCAATGCTGAAGAAAGTCTAAATCCTCGTCGTGTAAATAGGTGACGTTCATTTTCAGTCTGGCTTTTGGAATAGAAATAACAGCGATTAATCGTCGCCAATGACTTTAAGTCTCGCCATATCGGAAGAATTTACCGTATGACCTGAGAAGGTAATCTTTGATACGCAGCGTTTGTTGTCGTTATCGCTATTAATATTGATCCAGCCTGTCGTCTGGCCTTCTTTGATTGAGGAAGGGACGTTCAGGCTTTGGCTGGCGCTACGCGCAGTTTTAAAATAGACGGATGCGCCGCTAAGTTCGATATCGCCGTGATCCGCCGTGAGTTGAATGCGCTTCACGATGCGGCAGACGGGAATTTTCAGCGCGAGATCGTTCGTTTCATTTCTGGGCATGGCAATAACACCCAGTATTTTATGGTCGTTCGCGTGCGCGACGCTACTTAACGCCAGGCCGAAAAGCAGGCCGACGGAAATCGTTAACACAGATCGCATGAAATTTCTCTTTGACGGGTTCAATAAGCAATTACCGTCTATCATACTCTGCTCATGACAACGATTCAGTTTTGTAATCTTTTCTTTTTATTACAATTTTTACGTGAATGATATTCGTTGTTTAATTTATTTTATGAATGTTTTATCTGTCTGGTTTTCCATCGCGCCCTCTCGTCGCTAAAAAATTTTTTCATCTCCCCCTTGATGACGTGGGTTACGACCCCATCTTGTAGTCAACCGCAGTGGTGAGTCTGAAAAAAAACGATTCAGGGTAGTTGAAACCGCACGTTTCGCCCTTATTACAGATTCACAACCACATGATGACCGAATTTTTAGTGGAGACGTTTAGATGGGTAAAATTATTGGTATCGACCTGGGTACTACCAACTCTTGTGTAGCGATTATGGATGGAACGCAGGCACGCGTGCTGGAGAACGCCGAGGGCGATCGCACTACGCCTTCTATCATTGCTTATACCCAGGATGGTGAAACTCTGGTTGGTCAGCCGGCTAAACGTCAGGCAGTGACAAACCCGCAAAACACCCTGTTTGCGATTAAACGCCTGATTGGCCGCCGCTTCCAGGACGAAGAAGTTCAACGTGACGTTTCTATCATGCCGTACAAAATCATCGGCGCCGACAACGGCGACGCATGGCTTGATGTGAAAGGTCAGAAAATGGCGCCGCCGCAGATTTCTGCCGAAGTGCTGAAGAAAATGAAGAAAACGGCTGAAGATTATCTGGGCGAACCGGTAACTGAAGCGGTTATCACCGTACCGGCTTACTTTAACGATGCGCAGCGTCAGGCTACCAAAGATGCTGGTCGTATCGCGGGGCTGGAAGTTAAACGTATCATCAACGAACCGACTGCCGCAGCGCTGGCTTACGGTCTGGATAAAGAAGTCGGCAACCGTACTATCGCGGTTTACGACCTCGGTGGTGGTACTTTCGATATCTCTATTATCGAAATCGACGAAGTTGATGGCGAAAAAACCTTTGAAGTTCTGGCAACCAACGGTGATACCCACCTGGGTGGTGAAGACTTCGATACCCGCCTGATCAACTACCTCGTTGACGAGTTTAAGAAAGATCAGGGCATCGACCTGCGTAACGACCCGCTGGCGATGCAGCGCCTGAAAGAAGCCGCAGAAAAAGCCAAAATCGAGCTGTCTTCTGCGCAGCAGACCGACGTGAACCTGCCGTACATTACCGCAGATGCCACCGGTCCGAAACACATGAACATCAAAGTGACCCGTGCGAAACTGGAAAGCCTGGTTGAAGATCTGGTGAACCGTTCTATCGAGCCGCTGAAAGTCGCACTGCAGGACGCTGGCCTGTCCGTGTCTGATATCAACGACGTGATCCTCGTCGGCGGTCAGACCCGTATGCCAATGGTGCAGAAAAAAGTGGCTGAGTTCTTCGGTAAAGAGCCGCGTAAAGACGTTAACCCGGACGAAGCTGTGGCTATCGGCGCAGCGGTACAGGGCGGCGTATTGACCGGTGATGTGAAAGACGTACTGCTGCTGGACGTTACCCCGCTGTCTCTGGGTATCGAAACGATGGGTGGCGTGATGACTCCGCTTATCACCAAAAACACCACCATCCCGACCAAGCACAGCCAGGTGTTCTCTACTGCGGAAGACAACCAGTCTGCGGTAACCATCCATGTGCTGCAGGGTGAGCGTAAACGTGCGTCTGATAACAAATCTCTGGGTCAGTTCAACCTGGATGGCATCAACCCGGCGCCGCGCGGTATGCCGCAGATCGAAGTCACCTTCGATATCGATGCTGACGGTATCCTGCACGTCTCCGCGAAAGATAAAAATAGCGGTAAAGAGCAGAAGATCACTATCAAGGCGTCTTCTGGTCTGAACGAGGAAGAAATTCAGAAAATGGTTCGCGATGCAGAAGCGAACGCTGAATCCGACCGTAAGTTCGAAGAGCTGGTTCAGACCCGTAACCAGGGTGACCATCTGCTGCACAGCACCCGTAAGCAGGTTGAAGAAGCAGGCGATAAACTGCCGGCTGATGACAAAACCGCTATCGAGTCTGCGCTGAGCGCGCTGGAAACTGCCCTGAAAGGCGAAGATAAAGCCGCTATCGAAGCGAAAATGCAGGAGCTGGCGCAGGTTTCCCAGAAACTGATGGAAATCGCTCAGCAGCAACATGCGCAGCAGCAGGCTGGCTCCGCTGACGCTTCTGCAAACAACGCGAAAGATGACGACGTTGTCGACGCTGAGTTTGAAGAAGTAAAAGATAAAAAATAATCGCCCTTTGAACGGGTAATTACTGGCACGGGCGAAGAGGTTTCCTCTCCGCCCGTGTATGCATGTTAAGGGCAGATAAAAAGAGATGGCGAAAAGAGATTACTACGAGATTTTAGGCGTTTCCAAAACAGCGGAAGAGCGTGAAATCAAAAAGGCGTATAAGCGCCTGGCCATGAAATATCATCCGGACCGCAATCAGGGTGATAAAGAGGCCGAAGCTAAATTTAAAGAGATTAAAGAAGCCTACGAAGTGCTGACCGATGCGCAAAAACGCGCAGCCTACGATCAGTATGGTCACGCCGCGTTTGAACAAGGCGGGATGGGCGGCGGCTTTAATGGCGGCGCTGATTTCAGTGATATCTTTGGTGACGTTTTTGGCGATATCTTTGGCGGCGGGCGTGGTCGCCAACGTGCGGCGCGTGGGGCTGATTTGCGTTATAACATGGATCTCACCCTGGAAGAAGCGGTGCGTGGCGTGACCAAAGAGATCCGTATTCCGACGCTGGAGGAGTGCGACGTTTGCCACGGCAGCGGCGCGAAAGCTGGTACGCAACCGCAAACCTGTCCAACCTGTCATGGTTCTGGTCAGGTACAGATGCGCCAGGGATTCTTTGCTGTACAGCAGACCTGCCCACACTGTCAGGGCCGCGGTACGCTGATCAAAGATCCGTGCCATAAATGTCACGGTCATGGGCGTGTTGAAAAGAGTAAAACTCTGTCCGTTAAAATCCCGGCGGGCGTGGATACCGGCGATCGTATTCGTCTGGCAGGCGAGGGCGAAGCGGGCGAGCATGGCGCACCGGCAGGCGACTTGTACGTTCAGGTCCAGGTGAAACAACACCCTATTTTCGAGCGTGAAGGCAATAATCTTTATTG
This sequence comes from Salmonella sp. 32100201201700099SM, assembly GCF_017572645.1. Taxonomy (NCBI): domain Bacteria; kingdom Pseudomonadati; phylum Pseudomonadota; class Gammaproteobacteria; order Enterobacterales; family Enterobacteriaceae; genus Salmonella; species Salmonella sp. 32100201201700099SM. Next base: position 427,394 of record NZ_JAGERQ010000002.1, read on the forward strand.
CGAAGTGCCGATCAACTTTGCGATGGCGGCGCTCGGTGGTGAAATTGAAGTGCCGACGTTAGATGGTCGCGTGATGCTGAAAGTACCGAGCGAAACACAAACGGGCAAGCTGTTCCGTATGCGCGGCAAAGGCGTGAAGTCCGTACGTGGTGGCGCGCAGGGCGATTTGCTGTGCCGTGTGGTAGTTGAAACGCCGGTCGGTCTGAGCGAAAAACAGAAGCAATTGCTAAAAGATCTTCAGGAAAGTTTTGGCGGCCCGACGGGAGAGAAAAACAGCCCGCGTTCAAAAAGCTTCTTTGACGGCGTGAAAAAATTCTTTGACGATTTGACTCGCTAACCTTTTTCCCGTTGTATTTTTCTTCAGCCCGGGTGTATGTATATCCGGGCTTTTTTCTGCCTGTACGCGCCCAGGCTTCTGCTAAACGCATCGTATCCTCTCATTTGTTGGTATTTTGTTTTACTGATAAACAAATTGATGTTAATCAGCAGGTTTGCATACGCTCATTTTTAAAAAAAATGTAATGTGATGACATTAACGATTGCTTTTTTAGACGCTGTGAATTGATTTATCTTGAGTATTATCTATATTGCTTTTTTTAGTTTCCGGAGGCAGACAGCGAATGGGATCGAAAGGTGCCAACAAGAGCTTTGATTATAATTTAATCAAAATTCTTGACGCTGTTATTTTGTCAGGAAATGCGGCTATGGCGGCAAAAAAGTTAGGCATTACACCGGCTGCCGTTTCTCTGGCGTTAAAGCGCCTGCAGAGTTATTACCCGGAAGAACTGTTTAGCAGAGGGAAAGGCGGGCTCATCCCCACAGCTAAGGCTGTCGACATTCACCAAAATTTCAGTCAGGTGATGAAACTGGTGGATGACACATTTCTCTGTAATAGCAAAAAAGATGAAGCGTTCCAGATAACGTTATTAGGCAGTGATATTGTTGAAAGCTATTATCTTTCTCAGCTCTATAACAGCGATATATTTGACCGTATTTTGATAAATCATTTCTCCGTCAGAAATATGAGTCGGGAGCATATCAGCGAACTTCTGTTTACTGCGCAAGGCGATCTGTTGATTAGTGCCGAACCTTTGCTGGAGTCCGGCATAGAGAATCAAATTATTGATAGTTTTAAATCATTTGTTTGTATCTGTAGCAGTAAACACATGCTGAGTACCCTCTCGCAACTGTCGCTACATCATTTTTATTCTTCGCGTCATGCGTTATATCAGCCGGGGATGGGGGCTTCAGTGATATATCATGATAGCGAGTTATTTAAGGATGAGCTTTACTATACTGGCAAGCGTATTGTCGGCTATCGTAGTGATTCACTTAACGGTTTGATGAGCATGATCGAACGAACCTCATTGATTGCATTGATGCCTTTGAAATTAGCGCTTTTTTATAAAAATCATCGTAAATATGACATTAAATTTATTCAGCCTCCGCCCGAACTGGCTTTGAAGTCAGTTCAGGTCTATGCATCCTGGAAGAAAAATAGTAGAAATATATCGACGATTAATGAGATGGTAAGTATGTTACAAACGCTTTCCTCCTTCCGTCGTTAATACACCTCATTTTTACGCTTTGATTTAATATGGTTTTAAATGATGTACTTTGATTTTTACCCTCCTGACAGGGCGCTTACACTCCTTGTGTTAATTATTCATTTATAATGATTTCGGAGTGTTAAAATGTCTATTCCCAACCATGTGTCGACAACGGAAGTTGTGCTATTGGAGCTAGAGATCTTACTCACTATTATTTCGATTGGCGCGTGGGGAGGCTTTGTCAGCTATCTTTTACGCAAAGATAAGACAGAATATAATAGTTCTCATGAAAGTATTAAATATTGCTTAACACAGATCGTGATTTCCTGCTTCACCAGTTTCTTGTTAAGCGCGATTGCGATCGAAAAAGAATGCAGTTTCAACATTGTTCTGTTGGCGGCAGGCTTAGGCGGTGTTTTCGCGAGTCCGATCTTAAAGATTCTTGGACGGCGGATTAAAAAAATTATCGAAGGAAATAATTCAGACTAATTATCATTCGCAGTATCAGGCTCATCCGTGAGCCTTTTACGCGTCTTTTTTCAGCCTGGTCTAGGTCACTCTATTTTTGATCCAGCCATAAATAAATTGTTCGTTATTGTGGTTTTTCTCAGCAACGTTTAAGTAGTACATGCCCTGACTGCAGTTGAGGGCTTTCACCAAAACGGCTTCCCCTTCCTGGCCTTGCCAGGCCAAATAATGTTCGAGAGCGGCAAACGTCCGCGGGCCAATATTGCCATCCACATGAACATCCGGGTAGCGTTTACCTTCGTGATTAAAGACGTTCAGCCAGCGTTGCAGCCACGCGCTGGGGTGGTAAGCGCCTATGTTGACTGCCGCATCGCACAGCTCGAATGAGACTGGCCACGATAGCGTCGAGATGACATCAAAGCCTGGTTTGATCCAATAATCCGCTTCGAGAATCGCGTAGGCTTCAGCGTGGGTCAGATCCCGCATATCGCCAGCATAGCCATGTGCTCGCGCCGTGGCTTCGGTAATGCCCCAATGGGTGGCGCCGCCTTTATCTTTAGGGTTAAATACGTAACCGCCTTCAAGCGCAATAATTCCATCTATAATTGGATTCATCTTCCCTTTCCTTCGCTTAGTGAATATGCAGATACATGAGAGAACCTAACGTTACTGAAAATACGGTCGTCAGGGCAGCGATGGTTTGCCGTACAATCTGTTTTTTTCTTCCCTTTGTTTCGCTATCCGTCGCGATAATGGTGATATCACTATTAACTTTGAGGCCTTGTCTTGGAATGGTAATAAAAAGATCGTTAATACTAAGCGCTTTAAGGTCACGTCTGATTAAATAGAGAATCTGCGTTAGATTTGCATCATTAACATAATGGCTTCGACTTCCCCATAACGCAGTGGTTATTTTTTGTCGCTCGATAATCTCCAGATGAGCATTCTCGATGATGAAACTGAGACATTTGGCTCTCATCGCAGTCATTTTAATAACCTGTGAATTTGAGACCGTCCTCAGTTCATATTTACCTTCATTGTAAATGCAATTGCTATTAATGATATAAGTTTTCATAACGTCTTCCTTTAGAAATGTACATCCTGGTTGTCTGTGGTGACTATATTGTATGAGAAATGTCTTAATCCAATAAATGTCACTGGTTTTATTGTATTGTCATTGTCTATAGCGAGTGTAATCACATTATTTCATTGTAATTAAATGATATTTAATTACATGATAAATGATATTTACTATGTTCTCACCAGAACGGAGTAAGCGGGCGCTGAGAGGTGTTGTTTTCTCTTCGTTAGACGGTGTTGTTAACCTCATTTTTATGATTTTTATATCATCTAAAAAGATGATGTTTTGTGATTAGCTATTTTTTATGCCTGTAACGATTATGGACCCCGCAGAACGAGCTGCGACAATTTTGAAACGTAAAAGGAAATTTGAAAATGGCTACAAGCAAACTGATTCAAGGCGATACAATTACTGAAACTACTCATGCAGCGAATGGTTTTGACCCTGCAACAAGCGATGATAAAATAAGCTATACTTCCGCTCGTGTTGCGAAACCGGTATACAATAAATATAAAAATTCCACGACTAAACCGAAGGTATTCGGTTATTACACCGACTGGTCACAGTATGACAGCCGTCTGCAAGGCAATATGTCCCAACCGGGCCGTGGTTATGATTTAACCAACGTTTCACCGACGGCTTATGACAAACTGATTTTTGGCTTTGTTGGCATCACCGGTTTCAGAAAAATTGATACAGAAGACCGCGATGTCGTAGCAGAAGCGGCAGCGCTGTGCGGCAAAGTGAAATATGAGCCGACCTTCCTCGATCCGTGGGGCGATTTCCAGTCTTATATCAACCTGGGTTTTGAAACCAGCGGCTGGGATGTTGATCCGAAAACCGTGACCCAGGCTAACGCCAAAGGTATGCTGGGCGCGCTGCGTGATATGCAGGCAAAAGCGAAAGCTGCAGGTCACACGCTGGCGCTCTCCATGAGTATCGGCGGCTGGAGCATGAGTAACGGGTTCCACGAAACCGCCGCTTCTGACTCTTCTCGTAAAACCTTCGCCAAAGGCGTGGTGAAACTGTTCAAACAGTTCCCGATGTTCAGCGAAGTGGATATTGACTGGGAATACCCGAACGATGAAGGGGCGGGCAACCCGTTTGGCGCAGAAGATGGCGCTAACTACGCGCTGCTGATTGCCGAACTGCGTTAACAGCTGGATTCCGCGGGTCTGAGCAATGTGAAGATCTCTATCGCGGCCTCTGCGGTGACCACGATTTTTGATCACGCTAAAGTAAAAGATCTGTTGGCTGCTGGCCTGTACGGCATCAACCTGATGACCTATGACTTCTTCGGTACGCCGTGGGCGGAAACGCTGGGCCACCACACTAACCGCAAAGCGCTGGAAGAGGGCGGCTGGGCTGTCGAAACCATCGTTGATCACCTGCTGGCGGAAGGTTTCTCCGCTGACCGTATCAACATCGGTTATGCCGGCTATACCCGTAACGCTCGTCAGGTAGAAATTGAATCCCTGTCGCCGCTGAAAGGTTCTTACAACCCAGGTTCAGGCGATACTACCGGTTCCTTCGAATCCGGCACCAGCGAATGGTATGACGTCATTTATAGCTACCTGGATCTGGAAAACCAGAAAGGCCGTAACGGTTTCAACGTTTACACCGACCAGGTCGCTGACGCTGACTACCTGTATAGCCCGGAATCCAAACTGTTTTTATCCCTGGATACGCCGCGTACTGTCAAAGCAAAAGGCGAATATGCAGCGAAACTGGGCCTGGGCGGCGTGTTTACCTGGACTATCGATCAGGACAACGGCGTGCTGGTTAACGCCGTGCGTGAAGGTCTGGGTTATGAAATCGAATCTGAAGTTATCGATATGGAACCGTTCTACTTCGAAGGTATCAATGTAGAAAAAGATGACGAGCAGAGCGATAGCGACGACGCGCAGAAGGTCAACCACGCGCCGAAAGCGGCGATTGAACTGATGGTCGTAGGCGGATCGACGGTACAGCTGTCTGGCGCAGGTTCTTCTGATGAAGATAACGATGAGCTGTCCTTTAGCTGGGGCGTGCCTTCTCAAATCGATGTGGCAGACAAAACGGCAGAAATCATTGAGGTTGTGGTACCGGAAGTTAGCGAAAAAACAGCCTTTCAGTTCACCCTGTTTGTACGCGACTGCTACAACGAACCGTCCTCTCAACAGCGCTTTGTTCTGACGGCGGTGCCTGCGCTATCTCAGGTTCAACCGGAACCGAAAGAGGAAGAAGAGATTATCGTTCCTGTACCGGACGAGGAAGAAGAGACCACGCCGGCTGAGGATGATACGTCAGCAGATGACAAAACGTCACCTTACGCGCAGTGGGATGCTTCTACCGTTTATGGCGCAAACTGGGGTTCTTTCGAAATCGTTAGCTGGAAAGGCCATAACTATCAGGTGAAATGGTGGTCTATGGGCAACCAGCCTGACCTGAACTGTGGTGTCGGCGGTGCATGGACCGATCTTGGCGCTTACTAATACACGGTATTAAGCCGATGTATTGGGCTTCATGATTCAAGCCCCGGTTTACCGGGGCTTTTCTCCACCAGGGACAGAGGAAGAGCAGACCATGACCATTTCCATTCACGCCAGCGCATTTGACGTCAACAGCTGGTATCAAAAAATCACCTTAACCTTCATCAATGAGAGCGGTAATGCGGTCGATATGAACCATGCCGCAATATCATTCACGGCTTCCGGGCACATCGATCCATGGGGAAATAGCGGCGGTACGCTCAAAGGGAACCTGCCGCTTACGCTGAATGAGAGTTCGTATGGCACGCTGGAAACTAACAACATCATCATTAATAACAGCGATGCATTACTTCTTCATCCGGGCGAACGCGGGACGCTCTCTTTCAGCCTCGCGGCGACGCAGGTGCCGGTAAAAATGTCCGCCATCACCTTGACGCTGGCGTCATCGTCATCCGAAGACGCAGAGTCTGAAACCCCATCCGATCAGGAGACGCCAGCGATACCCGCCGCAGACGAACAACTCGCCGAACCCGATGTGCCGGAAAAGGACAATGATCTTCAGGAACGCGGCCTTACGCTTAACGTTAGCGAGTTGAATACCGCGAGTTGGTATCAACGCGTCACCTTTACGCTGACCAACCTCTACGCTCAGGCGGTAGATCTCAATCAGCTTCAACTGAATTTTACGGCCAGCGCGCACCCCGATCCCTACAGTCCGTTTCAGGGAACAATGCTGGGGAATCAGGCCGTGACGCTGGCCAGCGATGGGGGATGGCCCATCGAGAAGAATACCATCACCATTAATCATGACGGCGCGCTGATGCTGGCGGCGGGGGATACCGTCGAATTACAGTGCTATCTGGCCGCCACGCAGATGCCAGTTGCCATCAGCGATTTGAACGCGACGTTGGCCCATGACCCTGCCCGCCAGGGAAAAATTTGCGTTCACTTTCCTGCCATGACGCAGACCGTGGCGCTCAAACCGGTGATTGAGCTACTGTTTCCTGCCGGCGAAACCCGGCGCTTTGTCGGTGAGTGGGGAGAGGTTCTGACAATAAGCGATCTTAGCGCAGGAACGTATCGGCTTATCGTACCGGTACTGGCGAATGATGAGATGCAAATCGCGCCAGTCGAGTCCTCTTTTACCGTTACGCTGCAATCCGGAGATGCCGCCGCGCAGGTCCAGGTATCTTGTTTACCGATTGTCCATTATGCCAGTGCGCGTCTGATGATTGATGCCCCTGCGCTTGGTAATGCGAAATTGACCGTTGATATCGCCGATGCTACGCAAGCGGATGAGCGTACTATCACGCTTATCGCCAACCAACCGCAGTTAATCACCCGGCTACTGGCGGGGCATCATTATACGGTCAATCTGCAGCCTGCAATGATTAATAACCGCTTTATATCGGCACCCATACAGCTTACGGGTTTTATCCCTGCTGCGGCGCAGGTTGCCGAGGTTGCGGTCGCTTACCAACAGTCAGCGCTCGACACGGCGAGCTTCGTGACGGTAGATGCCACTATACTGGGCCTGCCCGATGGCGTCGCGCCGCAGCGTTATCTGTTCAGCAGCGGTAAATATCAATACTCATTAATGCTGGAGAGCGGCAGCGATCGGCAGACGTTGGCATTACGCTTTGCGCCCGGGCTGTATGATGTTCAGACGGACGATATTTTCATCGACAGTGTGCCGTGGCGTTGTGAACAGGCCGGGCCGCTACGCTTGTTGCAAAAGGTCAACCATGTGGCGCTGGAGTTTCTGCCCGGCGTGACGCTACAGGTAAAAGGTTGGCCTGATTACCTTGTTCATGGCGGTGTGACGGTTAACGCGCCAGAGACGGTTTCTCTTTATCGCGATATACCGTTTAGCGCGTTGTTTAAATACGACGGTTTTGACGGCGGCGGCGATCCGGTGCCGGCCGCAGAGGTTGACGTGAACGGGGATGGTTTTCTGGATTACGCGACATTACCGATCCATAAAACCGTTGCGCTGGTGCGCCAGATCGAAAAAGAAGCCGGGCGTAGCGTCATGCCGGTAATGGTCATTTATACCGCGAATGCCAGCGGCGGCAGCGCGCTGGCGGATTTACAGGATGCGCAAAAGCTACGTAACCATTTTGGTAACTTTATTACCCAGTGTCTGGCGGCGCAGTCATACAAAGATGAGACGCATCCTGTCCCGGCCACCTTTGTGCTTAACCCGGATTTTCTGGGTGCGCTACAGCAAGAACCGTATGGCTACACCGTAGTACGGCAAAAAAACAGTGTGCCGGTGAATGCCCAACTGGCGGCGGCGATACAAGCATTACCGGCGATGGCTGGCTTTATCGCGCCTTCGTTGCCGACGTTTAGCGACGATCTCTACGGCTATATTCAGGCGGTGAACTATCTTGTTCGTCAGTTTGCCCCGGATGTGGCTTTTGGCTGGCAGACGAATGTCTGGGCGACAGGAACGGCGGACTGGGTGCTGCGCGATACCGCTGATCCGGTAGCTGAAGGGCAGGCGATCGCCGGATTTATTCATGAACTGGGCGTTTATAGCGGAGAATATGCGCCGGACTTTATTGCGTTTGATAAATTTGAGCGTGACTGTTTCAGTCCTGATGCGCTTGCTCACTATGGCTGGAATGCGACATGCTGGCTTAATTACCTGGCGATGGTCAAACAGGTGACAAAAGCGCTGCTGACGCCCGCCATGCTGTGGCAAATCCCTGGCGGCCATATGCCTACAGTAGAAGAGGGCGTCAGTAAAATCACCGCTGCGCACTTCGCATCCGGCGGAACTTTTTTTATGGGTGACGCCCGCATTGGCAGCGATCCTGACACGCTCTCTTTGCAGTTACTCAATACGGCCTTAAATAGCGCGACTTACGGCGTCCAGACCGTTGGCGACTTTTTACGTAAAGATAAAGGGTATGACTGGAGCCAGATGCAGGCGCTGAATCTACCGGACTTTAACGTCTTTTCGATCTTATGGGGCGGTGGTTCTACTATCAGTATTACGACAATCCATTCTAACGGTGAAGACGGCGGCTGGCTGGCGGATAAAATGGTAGAGTATTATGCTTCTCCACGCTATTTCAGATAATATCACTGCTTATTTGCATTAATCTGGACTATTAGTTTGAGATTCGAAGGCGCGTTCTTTCGAATCTCTTTTCCTGCGCCCCCTGACCTCTCATTCTTTATGCGTAATTCGTTATTAATTTTCTGTAATCAATTTGTATTAAGAATCGTCTTAATCTTAAAAATATTGCGTATTAGTGCGTTGTGAATACAGAAATACTGCATAGCGATGTTATTTATTATTAATTTAAGTACTTTTTGAGAGGTTATACTGTGGCGCTACATTGAGTAGACAACCGTTAATGAAAAAAATGATGAACGATGCTTTTGCTAAAGATAATAATGAGAATTCATTACACTCTTTTCTTTTTTCTCAGCAGGCTAAACCTCACGCGGCGATTGATGCCTTATTTTCGGCCTTGTTGCCATTTGGTCAACCGTTTACGCTGGGTATCGGCGATGAGTTTTATTTACAGGCCAATGATGAACACTACATTGTATTACTGGAGTCAGGAATTGTTTCTTTCTGTCGTGATGACAACCGACTCCATATATCTTCATCGTTTGCGCCATCGGTCGTGGGTATGGTTGACAGCTATGGCGCTACCTATAACGTTCCCGCGCGACCGGAACACTTTTTGCTCGCAGAAACGGTTTGTACCGGTAGATTTGTTCGCCTGCCGGATTTTATAAAAATCGCCGATGAATGCGATTTGTGGCACGACGTGGCCCGTTGTCTGGCTTACCGTCTGATGGTGATGAGCGCGCGCGATCGTGAATTAGTCGGCGTCAATTCTTATCTGAAAGTTCGGGCGCTGCTGATTGAAATCTGGGCTTATCCACAGGCCTACCGGGAAAACATTATCGTATTGAATTTTATTCAACGGCGTACCGGGATATCGCGCAGTCGGACTATGAAGATTCTGTCTGAACTAAAAAAAGGCGGGTATATCCATATTGATAATGGGCGGCTGACGGCGCTCGGAAAACTGCCAGTGGCGTATTAATGCACTATACGCAACGATATATTTACATATCTCAACTGAATTTGCCTGTTATCGTTAATAAAATGTTTTATTGAAAATTGTTAAGAAGATTATTTTAAAAAAGTCAATATGACTAAAGGGGATAGGCCGAACGGCTGGTGTAAAGTCAATATAAAACAACATGTTACATCTAGTCCTTTAAAACCAAATGTCGATGATTGCAACTTGCCGTTGGCTTGCTAATAATTAATAACATCGTTATCTCATTATAACGTAAAGATTAACTCACGACGTTGAGTAGCTGTTTTATTGCCTCTGACATTTATATCAGAACAAGAAGACACTTTTTTTCGCATAAGAAAAAGTCGTGATATTGCTGTGAAGAAATATCAGCAGCCGTTTCGTTAAAAAATCTGATTACCCTCATTTTTATATTTAAAAGGAGCTTGAATGAAAAAGCCTGTACTAGCATTAATGGTCTCTGCCATTGCCTTTGGCGGAATGTTGTCCACCGCGCAAGCGGATACTACAACCGTCACTGGCGGTACGGTAAATTTTGTCGGACAGGTCGTTGACGCCGCCTGTTCTGTTTCCGCTGACTCTGTCGATCAGACCGTGACATTAGGCCAGGTTCGCGCCAGTAAATTAACCGAGGCCGGTATGGCGGCGAATCAAAAAGAAGATTTCACCATTAAACTGGAAGACTGCGATACTCAGACCAGCCAGAATGCGGCGGTGATTTTTAATGGCCAGCAGGACGCAAACCAGCCGGGTTCGCTGGCGAATACCGCTGGGGCAGGTTCGGCGACGAATGTGGCACTACAACTTTATGGACCGGATGGCCAGGCGCTGAATATTGGTGAATCGTCCAGTACTGTTACCTTGAACGATGGCGAAAACGTTATTCCGCTTAGCGTGGATTATATCGCTACCGGTACGGCGACTGCCGGTAATGTTACCGCGACGGCGACATTTAGCATGGTTTATTCCTGATTCCTTATCGGGATTTTTTTCTCGTCTGTTGGGAGGCGAGAAAGGGGCGTTACGCGCGTCACTGCGCGTAACAAACCGACGGCATCAGGATATTACGCAGATGAAAAAAAACGTACCGATTTTCCTTCGATTATTGCTACTGCTGTCGGCGGCCGGCCTGTCGTTTGCCGTGCAGGCGGGAGGCATTGCGCTGGGCGCGACTAGGGTGATTTATCCGCAGGGAAGTAAGCAAACCTCCTTGCCGATTATTAATTCTTCTGCCAGCAATGTTTTTTTAATTCAGTCGTGGGTCGCCAATGCCGATGGTTCACGCTCGACGGATTTTATCATTACGCCGCCTCTCTTTGTGATCCAGCCTAAAAAAGAAAATATATTACGTATTATGTATGTCGGGCCGTCATTACCGACCGATCGCGAAAGCGTGTTTTATTTAAACAGTAAAGCGATACCCTCTGTCGATAAAAATAAACTGACCGGCAACTCCCTGCAAATTGCGACGCAAAGCGTGATTAAGCTATTTATCCGCCCGAAAAATCTGGCGGAGGCGCCAGCCCATGCCCCGGTAACGCTTCGCTGCCGTAACGAGCGCGGCCAGCTAACGATTACTAACCCTTCGCCGTACTACGTTTCGATGGTTGAACTGTACAGCGCGGGGAAAAAACTGCCGAATACTATGGTACCGCCGAAAGGCGCGATCACTATCCCGGCGACGCCTGGCCAGGTATCTTTGCGCACGGTAAACGATTTTGGCGCAACGACGCCAGCACGCGTTTGTCCAGCTTCATGATGTTATGCGTAATCAGCTTTTCATGACGCGATATTACTCCAGCGTAGCTAAACCCGTATTAACTCCGCTGGCGTTGGCTATCGCACTGGCGCCTGCGCCTGGGTGGGCGGAAAACTATTTCAACCCGGCATTTCTGTCTGACGACCCGTCTGCGGTGGCCGACTTATCGACCTTTTCCCGTAATGCCCAGGCGGCGGGAATGTATCGCGTTGACGTTTACCTGAACAATACGTTTCTCGCGACCAGAGACATTGCCTTCCAGGCGGTGAAGACGACGGGAAAAAGCGCGCCCACCGATGACAGCGGATTACGCGCCTGCCTGACGCCTGAAATGCTTAAAAATATGGGGGTAAACACCGGGGCATTTCCACTGTTGGCGAAGGCGGCGGCGGGAAGTTGTCCGGATCTCGCCAGTGCGATACCGGCCGCCCGGACCCGCTTTGATTTTGCGCAGCAACGTCTCGACATTAGCATCCCGCAGGCGGCGATGGTTGCCAGCGCCAGAGGCTATATCCCACCGCAATACTGGGATGAAGGTATTAACGCGTTGCTATTTAATTACACCTTTACCGGCGCGAATAGTCAGGATCGGAGCCCTGGCGGCAGTGCGGAGAACAGCTATTTTCTTGGATTGAATAGCGGCCTTAATCTGGGGGCCTGGCGGTTACGCGACTACTCCACATGGAACGCGAATAGCGGCGATCAGAATAGCGACAGCGACTGGCAGCACATCAGTACTCATCTGGAACGTGATGTGGTCTTTTTGCAGGGAGAACTGACGGCAGGCGATAGTTATACCCCCTCCGCATTATTCGACAGCCTTCCTTTTCGCGGACTACAACTGGCGTCTGACGACAATATGTTGCCAGACAGCATGAAGGGCTTCGCGCCGACCATTCACGGCATTGCCAGAAGCAACGCGCAAGTGACCATTCGGCAAAACGGCTACATCATCAATCAGCGCTATGTGCCGCCCGGGGCATTTACTATTAATGATCTCTATCCTACCGCCGCCAGCGGTGATTTGACTGTGGAAGTCAAAGAGTCCGACGGTTCTATTAATCGCTATAACGTGCCCTATTCCGCCGTGCCGATTCTACAACGAGAAGGGCGGCTGAAGTATGCGGCGACGGTGGCGGAGTATCGCAGCGATAGTAGTCAAAAAGAGAAGGTGAAATTCAGTCAGGCGACCTTGATATGGGGGTTACCGCATGGTTTTACGCTGTATGGCGGAACACAACTTTCCAGTCATTATCACGCGCTGGCGATCGGCAGCGGCGCAAATCTGGGCGACTGGGGCGCGGTGTCGCTGGATGTCACCCAGGCTACCAGTACGCTGGCGGATAATAACACCTACCAGGGGCAATCGCTGCGTTTCCTGTATGCCAAATCGCTTGCACAGTCAGGAACCAATTTACAGCTTATGGGTTATCGCTATTCAACCTCGGGCTTTTATACGCTGGATGATACCACGTGGAAACGGATGAGCGGCTATGACGATGACAATCGGACTGACAGCGATAAAAGCAGGCCGGAATGGGCGGATTATTACAATCTTTATTATACCAGGAGGGGCAAAGTACAACTCGATATCAATCAACAGCTAGGCGGGTTGGGATCGCTTTTTATTACCGGCAGTCAGCAAAGTTACTGGCACACTGATGAAAAGGATTCTTTGTTGCAGGTGGGATACAGCGATACGCTGGCGGGTATTGCATGGAGCGTTTCTTACAACAATAACAAATCCGCAGGCGATGCGGAGCGCGATCAAATTTTCGCCCTGAATATCTCGGTGCCGCTAAGTCAATGGCTGCAACATGATGATGAGGTCACGCACCATCACAATGTTTACGCTACCTTTAGCACCAGTACGGACAAACAGCATAACGTTACGCAGAATGCGGGCCTTAGCGGCACACTACTGGACGAAAACAATCTTAGTTACAACATACAGCAAGGCTATCAGAATCACGGTATTGGCGAAAGCGGCGCCGCCAGCCTGGAATACGATGGGGCGAAAGGCAACGCCAATATTGGCTATAACGTTAGCGATAACGGCGATTACCAGCAGGTGAATTATGGCCTGAGCGGCGGCCTGGTGGCGCACGCGCATGGAGTGACGCTAAGCCAGCCGTTAGGCAATACCAATATTTTGATTGCCGCGCCGGGCGCAGCCAATGTCGGCGTTGTCGACCAGCCGGGTATTCATACGGACGCGCGTGGCTATGCGGTGGTGCCGTATGCGACGACATATCGCCAAAACCGTATGGCGCTGGACGTTAACGCCATGGCTGATGATGTCGATATTGATGACGCGGTGACTCGCGTTGTGCCGACCGAAGGCGCGCTGGTTCTGGCCCGCTTTAAAGCGCGAGTCGGCGTGCGTGCCCTGGTAACGCTGAATCATAATGGTAAGCCTGTACCCTTTGGCGCAACGGTGACGGTGAATGATCGCCATGCGGAGGCGATTGTTGACGAGGCCGGGGAGGTCTATCTTTCCGGGTTGTCAGCGCAAGGCGTTCTGCACGTTCGCTGGGGGAACCTGCCGGATCAACAGTGCGTCGCGTCCTATCATCTCTCTTCCTCCCGTCAGATTCTGAGTCGACAACATGCGGAGTGTCATTAAATGAAAATACCTCTTTTATTTGCTCTGCTGGCGGGGAGTGTCGTATCGCAGTACGCACACGCAGACGTGTGTAAAAACGTTAACGGCGTGCCTTCCAGTATTAATTACGATTTAACGACCACTCTGACGGCAGAACAAAACCAGGTGGGAAAGACGGTTCAACTGGAAAAAAGCCAGGAAGTTAATGTACAGGCGGTGTGTCCCGCCGGCGCGTCGACCTATAGCCAGACTTATCGCTCCTATGTGTCGCCATATCCGGTCGTAGAAACGAGCGGTAACTGGAAATATTTAAAGCTGGACCCGGACTACCTTGAAGGCGGAATGCGAATTGAGGATTCTTCGGCGGGCGATATCTATCCGCCAATGAACAATGTCCTGATGGGATATGATGAAAATGTGAAAGCGGGTCAACCGTTTTACGTTCGTGACTCAAATCTGGAGTTTCAGCTCAAAATTGTTAAACCGTTCGTCGGCACGGTGAATATTAGTCCTAAGACTATGTTCAATGTTTATGTCATGACCGCCGCAGGCGATCCGCTGACAGATGTCGTGTACAGCATTCTTTATAGTGGAACGGTGACCGTACCGCAAAGCTGCGAAATCAACGCCGGACAAACGATTCTGGTGAATTTCGGCGCATTATACAGCGGCAATTTCAACCATGCAGGCCAAAAGCCGGAGGGGGTACGAGCGAAAAAATTCAGCGTACCGGTAAAGTGCAGCGGTCTGGATTCGCAGGTCAATTTAACGATGCGTCTTATCGCTACGCCGGATAGCCACTTTCCCCAGGCTATCGCTTCGGATAATGCCGATGTCGGTGTAGTGGTCGAAACCGATGAAGGAAACGCGCTTATTCCCAATGATGTACAGAGCGTCGCGCCTTTTATCACCGATAGCGCCGGACGCGCTAACATCACATTGCAAGCCTACCCGGTGAGTACAACAGGTGAAACGCCAGCGGAAGGGGCGTTTACCGCCCTGGCCAGCCTGCGAGTGGACTTTGACTAAATGAACAGATCACACTGCGCTCTTTTTGTCATGGGACTAATCCTGTGTCCACAAATCAATGCCAGCGCTGACGACCTCGCTTATAACCTCGAATTTACCGGCACTATTGTGGCGCAAACTTGCGACATAGATATTTCCAGTCTCAGTCAAAGTATTGATTTAGGGCAGTTTGCAGTTGGCGATTTTCCTTCGACAGGAACAACGACAAAATTTAAGCCCTTTAATATCAACCTCAAAAATTGTTCCCGAGGAATTACCGGGGCGAAGATCTGGTTTACCGGCGAACCCGATCCGGACAATCCCGCGCTACTGGCAATAACCGATACCGGAATGGGAAGCGGAAACATGTTAGCAAGCGGGGTAGGGGTGGAAATTCTGAATGATGATCAGGATACCATCAGTATCAATAATGCCGACTCAGTGGTCTATCCGTTGAAAGCCGGACGCAACACGCTGTCTTTTTATATTCGCTATAAATCGACCCGGCCGACGGTCACGTCCGGGAACGCGACGGCGGTCATGTATTTCGATATGCAGTATGAATGAGGAGCCATCGTAATTATGCGTAACGATATCCTGTACGGCATCGGGATGCTGCTGGCGGCATCCGGCGTCCAGGCGCACGATGGCCGGGTCTATGTCTCCGGAACCATCACGGACAATACGTGTTCGCTCTCTCCAGGCTCGGAAAATATTAACGTGGCGATGGGCGCGGTTTCTCAACGGCAGTTTTATCGCGCGGGCGACGGTTCCGCCTGGCAACCTTTTGCTATCGATTTACAGAACTGCGGCAGCACTGCCAGCGGCGTAACGGTCAGTTTTAGCGGTGCAGGGGATAGCCGTAATACGGATTTATTGGCGCTTACCGCAGGGGAAAGCGACGCTTCAGGCATTGGGATTGCGCTTTATGATCAAAATAAAACTTTAATCCCACTGGGGCAGGAGAGTGATGTGGTGACGCTCAGTCCGGGCTAGGCGTCGGCGCATCTGCAATTTTACGCGCGTTATCTTGCCGATGGCGGCACGGTAACGCCCGGGGACGCCAATGCCTCCGCAACCTTCATTCTTGCCTATGAATAAGTTCTTTTTACACTGCGCGATATATTGGTGCTTGCTTCCCATATCATGGGCGCAGGCTGGCGTGGTAATTGGCGGTACTCGCTTTATCTATCATGCGGGCGCCCCGGCATTAAGCGTACCGGTAAGTAACCATTCAGAAGCGTCCTGGTTAATTGATACGCATATTTTACCTGGTGGCCGCTGGCCTGGAACCAAAAACGAAGGGAATATCACGCCCTTCGTGGTCACGCCGCCATTATTTATGCTTTCAGCGCGCCAGGAAAACTCAATGCGGGTGGTTTATACCGGCGGACCGCTACCCGCCGACAGGGAAAGTCTGTTTACCTTGAGTATCGCCGCTATTCCCTCCGGTAAACCGGAAGCGAACCGTGTACAAATGGCGTTTCGTTCGGCTTTAAAATTGCTCTATCGCCCTGAGGGACTCGCCGGCAATCCGCAGCAGGCCTACCGGCATCTGATCTGGTCGCTTACCCCCGATGGCGCGACGGTACGCAATCCGACACCCTATTACGTTACGCTCTTTTTATTACGCGCTAACGAGCGCGCCCAGGACAACGCCGGGGTCGTGGCTCCCTTTGCAACGCGTCAAACGGACTGGTGCCGGCACGCGGTTCGCTGCACTGTGCGTTGGCAAAGTATTAATGACTATGGGCGGGTAATGACAGCGCAAACCGTGGATCTGACGCGTATTCATTAACCTATTTTTCAGGCGTCTCCCGATAGCGGGAGGCTTTCCGATCTTATCGAACGAGACTTTTATTATGTATTATCACGCGTTAAAACTTTCCCGACTGGCGATGTTGACGTTGGCAGGCGTTGCAGTATCCGCCTCGGCAATCGCCGCCGATTCTGCCCCGACGTCGCAAATTGGCCCGACGGCGGAAGCCTACATCGTCAGTCATCCGGATAAAGTGGGAGAGGTGGTGGCAACGTATTTGGCCGAACATCCGGAATTTTTGGTCGCCGCCAGCGAGACGTTACATCAGCGTCAGCAGATTGCGCAAC
The DNA here is from genome assembly GCF_017572645.1 of Salmonella sp. 32100201201700099SM. Taxonomy (NCBI): domain Bacteria; kingdom Pseudomonadati; phylum Pseudomonadota; class Gammaproteobacteria; order Enterobacterales; family Enterobacteriaceae; genus Salmonella; species Salmonella sp. 32100201201700099SM. The sequence goes on from NZ_JAGERQ010000002.1 coordinate 444,518, forward strand.
AACAGGCGTATGTTCAACTGGCATTACAGTATCGTGCTGAGTTGCTCAGTAGCAGCAGTCCTTCCGTTGGGCCCAGCGAGGCAAAAGCGGCGGTGGTAATGTTCTTTGATTACCAGTGCTCGTGGTGCAGCAAAATGGCGCCTGTGGTCGAAAACCTGATTAAGGCGAACCCGGATACTCGGTTTATTTTCAAAGAGTTTCCTATTTTTTCCTCCCGCTGGCCGGTATCCGGACTGGCGGCAAGAGTCGGCGAACAGGTATGGCTTACACAGGGCGGGGCGAAATATCTCGACTGGCATAATGCGCTTTATGCCACAGGGAAGGTGGAAGGCGCGTTAACGGAACACGATGTCTACACCCTGGCGCAACATTATCTAACGCCGACGCAGCTGGCCGCCGTAAAAGAAGCGCAAAGCAGCGGTGCAGTACATGATGCGCTCCTCACTAACCAGGCACTGGCGCAGCATATGGACTTTAGCGGCACGCCTGCTTTTGTCGTCATGCCTCAGACGCAAAACGGTGATGTAAAACGGGTGACCGTGATCCCGGGAAGCACGACTCAGGATATGTTGCAAATGGCGATTCAGAAAGCGAAGGGGTGATATTCGCTCAGAGGAGAACGCACAGGAGTGAAAGTAAAATGAAGTCTATGCGTTGCGTCATACCGGTGATTTTACTTTCCTTTATCGTTCATGAAGGGACAGCGAAACCGACCGCTCAGATTCATTTTATGGGATCGGTTGTTGAGGCAGGCTGCTGGAATGACGTGGGAACCTTAGAAATTCAATGCCATAATAAAGAGGGAGTTGAACGTTATATTATTGTCGAGAATATTATCACGCCGATATCGTCTCCTCATGCAACGGTAAAACGAGATTATTTGGATGAAGATAAGCAATTAACAGTGCTACGCATTGTCTATGACTGAACCGCGTAGCAGACCGCAGGTGGTGTCCCGTCAGTGTCGTGTGAGGATATTATGAAAAATGTTCTCACCTTCCCGGGACACGGTCTACAGACTTTATCTTCAGATAAACGGCGCTAAAAAGAAAAGTACGATCAATAAAAAAAGAGTGGGAATACCAATAGATATAATTTTATTACATCGGTGAGTATGATATTGAATAGCTTGTGGCGGTATGTCAGCAGCGTCAATGATAAATCTTTCATCGATTTTTATCCCCTGCCTGGGGAGCGTAACGAACAGTTCGAAAAGCCCGATTTGTTGTAAATCTCGTCGCAGCAGATAAAGAAGTTGCGTCAAATTAGCATCGCTAACAAATTGACTTCGCTCTCCCCAAACTGCGTGTGAAATCATCTCCTGCGTAATCAGTTTCTTGTAGGCATTTTCAAAAAGATAGCTTAAACAACGCGCACGCATTAGCGTCACCTTTAGCACTTTTTTATCATGTAATGATATTATTTCTCTTAACGACTCATTATAAATAAATTCGTTATTAATAGTATATTGTCTCATGAATTCACTCCGTTTTGATATTCATAAGGTACGTTTCACACTGTCAGTGTGTTCACTGGCGGTAAAGTACTCCTTACATCAGTACGGATAAGCGTAGAGAACCGCAAAGAAATAAGAGAATCATTTGTGATTAAACGGGATAATATTATGCTTTTTTACTTTTTTATAAAATGTGCCAGATGTTTTTGATGTTTTTTATAAAATAGCATCATGTGTTTTTATTTTACACAGGCTGAAATGATATCAATAAAATTATAATTTAATAACAAACAGATAGAGGAAATGATTTACTTATTGAAATAAGTGTGGTGCAAGGTTAATCTGCGCCTTAAATGATGGTGCCAGATTATACCAGCTAGGATAACCTATATGCGGCCAATAAAAAATGCTAAAAAAATTGACTACAATCTGATCAAAGTGTTCGATACGGTTATTACTGAAGGAAATGCAACCAGGGCTGCGAGGAAACTGGATGTCACGCCTGCGGCGATCTCTCAGGCTCTTCTTCGTTTACAAAATCTTTATGGCGAAGAGTTATTTATCAGAACCCGCAAAGGATTAGTCCCGTCCAGCAAAGGTAAATCGCTTCACCAGGTATTTCGCCAGGCAATTGAATCTATAGAAAGCACACTGTGCGATAAAACAGATGCGCAGGAGAGTAATGAACTCATTGTTCTGGGAAGTGATATCACTGAAAATTACTATTTTCCGGCATTGCTGGATACTGTGTTGATGAATCGATATATTATTAAACACTATGCGATTAAAAAAACAGGGGAATACTCGCCAGCCTCCATGCTGACGCATGGCTATGCGGATATCATCATGGGAATTCTGGAAATTAAGAATGAGATGATCGAAAGTTTTCTTATTGATAATTTATCTGACTTTGTTTGTGTTTGTGGTGAAAAAAGTCCATTGGTTGGGCTTGAAAAAATGTCTTTATATAATTTTTATGCTGCCAGACATGCTGTCTATCATTCAGATATGTTCTCTTCTTTCAATGCTGATAGCATTGATTTATTCAAGAGCAGTACGCCTTATGCGGGGCGCAGGGAAATAGGTTATTATAGTGATTCACTATTTGGCGTTATCGGTGTTGTTGAAAAAAGCGATATGGTTGCGATTTTGCCAGGAAAAATTGCTACTTATTTTAGAGATGTGCGGCGTTATAATATAAAAATACTACGTATGCCTGATGAAATAATTTTTCGTACATTACCCGTTTATGCTTATCTGGCTACAAATAGCACCCATTATAAAAATGCCAAAAAACTGATATCAACATTTCAGTCGACCTTTCTTTTTAGCCAGGAAAAACAGCCTGACGCTTTGGTTGAAGGAAGCACATCCTTATGCGATTGATCAGTTTAATATCAAATTACTGTATTAAATAAATAACCATTATGACCATGGTCAGTAAAGCAAAAAATAATGCTATATATTTATTCCCTTCTTTTTTTAAAGAAGAGGGGAGGTTTTTGTTTTCATTGCTGATAATAATGTTGGCATCTACTTTAATACCCGTTCGAGGCACCGTGGAAAAAAACTGGCTCAAGCCAAAGCCTTTAAGGTCGCGCCGCAGTAGATATAAAATCTGGGTCAGGTTGGCGTCGCTGATAAATTGACTTCTTTCCCCCCAAAGTTCATTAGTGAGTTGTTTTTTATAAATAATCTCTTGTTGTGCATGATTCAGCATATATTCCAGACACTTTATGCGCATTGCGGCAATTTTTATCATCTTTCCCGTTTTTATGTTTTTTAGCTCATTGGTCTTATCATTGTAAGTGTGCGTGCTGTTAATTAAATAAATAGTCATGATGTTATTTAATGGGTTTAATTGGGGTAGCGATAATAATATGCATATTAAATTTGTGGATCAACTGGCGTGATTGTAATAGCGTCTTTTTTCCAGAGAAAATCGTATCGTGTCACAAAAATGATGGTTTTTTAGAAAAACTAAAATTTTATTTTTAGTCGTTCTAAAAATAAAATGATAGTAGTGTTAATTTTTATCAGTAGATTGATATGCTTTGATTGATTTATTGTTGACATAAAATAATTTGAATTATGGCGCAAGGCCTATGCCAACCATAAAAAAGGTATAGGCTATTAGTCACAATGCATTAATGCTACATAATTGTTATGCTTTTATATTAGCGCCAGGGAAATAAAATCTTCGGACAATAAAGAATAGTTTTAGTCTGGGTGTTATTTTATGGATATTTTATTTTAAATTATTAAACCGATTTCTCTTGTTGACGTAGGGTTATTTGCTAAGCAACGGGCTGGCTTGTTGTGGCCGCTCGTTGTCTATATCTGAATTAATAAGGAAAAACGTATGAATAAGAAAAATTCGTCAATGGTTAACTTGCCCGCACCGCGTGAGTCGATTAACCAGAAAATCGATACCAATAACGCATTGGTGTTAAATCATAACGCCATATATGAACAACGATTAGCGGAGATCACGCAATCTAATACCTGTGACAAGGCCATTGTCACCGTAAATCCCTACGGGACCGCCCCGTTGAGTCTCTATCTGGGGATTTGGATTGATGAAGCTGCCGCGCTTGAGATCAATGTTGTTGATAGCGAAGCGACGACAGAGGCAGTGCGTTATCAATATGATGTACATCCGGGCGCTAACCTTATTCCTGTGTGTGGGATGGTATCCGCGGTGAATAATCAGATTACCCTACGCCTTGCCTCGCAAATTGTCGGGCAATATACAGTAATGACTGACGCATTACCGCCCACGGATTCGGCTAACGTGAGCCTCGGCTTCCCCATTATTAGCGTCTCCTGTCCTGCGCAGCAGGCCTCGCTGATGGAGGAAGGGCTTTATTTCTCTACTTATTTTGATCGGTATAATCTGGCTTTTGATCATAACGGGATTGTCCGGTGGTATGTAAGTCAGGAAATCCCTTCTTATAATTTTGTCAGAATGGATAACGGCCATTTCCTGGCGACGTCACAGGGAATAAACCATTGTCTGAATATGTATGAATTTGACATTATGGGACGGGTTTATACGGTTTATCTTCTCGACAATGAGTTCCATCACTCCATTCTTCCCATTGAGAACAATCTGGCGATTGCGCCTTCAGAATATAGCAATGGACGGCCAGATGGTTACTCAACCGGGAAAGATGGCGTTTCTATTATTAACTTATCTACCGGACTTGAAGTCGCCTATTACGATATGCTGTATGTGATGGATTATTCCAGATCGCCGCGTCCTTCCGGAAGCGCGCCAGGTCAGGACGTATCAATGGATGACTGGCTGCATATCAACCAAAGCTATATTAATGAACCCAACAATTTGCTGATCTGTTCCGGTCGACATCAGAGCGCGATTTTTGGCGTAAATGTGGATTCCGGCGAACTGCGCTTTATTATGGCGAACCATGAGGATTGGTCTGACGAATTCAAGCAATACTTATTAACTCCTGTCGATGATGATGGCGTCCCGCTGTATGATCTTACCTCGCCGGGAGGGATTGATGCGGCAGATAAGAATTTCTGGACCTGGGGGCAGCATAACATTGTTGAAATTCCAAATGATGAGCCTGGTTTTCTGGAGTTTATGGTCTTTGATAATGGTAACTATCGTTCACGCGAAGATGCGAAAAGTTTGTTGCCGCTCGATAACTTCAGCCGGGTGGTGCAGTTTAAAATAAACCTAAACACGATGACCGTAACGCGTCCGTATGAATATGGTAAAACGGAAGTCGGGAACCGGGGCTATAGCAGTTTTGTGAGCGCTAAGCATTTATTGACTAATGGTCACCTGGTTATTCACTTCGGCGCGACGACGGTTGATGAGTTTGAACATACCATTACCGCGCAACCAGGCTCCAGCGATCTTGTCGATCCGGATGAAGGGCAACAGGCGTTAGGTCGACTGGTATTACAAGAAATCAATAAAGAGACGAAAGAGGTCTTATTCGAAGCGATGGTGACGTCGGGCTATTTCAAGAACGAAGAGACGAATGGCACGAATTATCGTTATGATATTTCTGCATTTCGGGTATACAAAATGCCGCTGTTTGCATAACTAAGTATGTTATGCGGCCGGTTATCGACCGCATAACATTATGGCTTATTTGCTAATATCATCCACGCGCATGGTGTGGTCAGGTTGAATATTGTTAACCTGCTTCATATAGTTAACCAACGCCGGTGCGGTTTGTATCCCTATATATTTGATATTTTTACCTTTAGTGAAGGTAAATCCGCCACCACCTTTACCGATAAAGGAATCCAGCGCGACGGTATAGAGTTTATTGTCTTCTACCGGTTTGCCTTTGATATCAAATTCAACAATACGCTGGCCCAGCGGTTTGGTACTGTCATATTTAAACTGGACGGTTTTAGATACGTGCAGCATACCGTTTTTCAGATCGGCAGCGTGTGACATGATGGATTTCAGGTCCTTACCGCTGATTTCCATGCTCATGACATCGTTGGTGAACGGATACATACTCAGCACATCACCATAGGTGATATTACCTTTAGGCAATTCGGTACGGATGCCGCCAGCATTATAGAAGGAAGCGTCGGCGCCAGGAACGGTAGCCATCAGGGCATCGGTGATTAAGTTGCCGGTTGGCGCGGATTCACCGTAAGAACGGGTCAGCACTTCCGGAGAGTGCGCGACCACTTCATCGGTAATTTTCTTAACCTTGTTATCCCATTCGTCAATTTTGGCCTGCGTGACCGGATCTGGCTTATAAGTATCCGCATACATGGTGATCAACTTACCATTGTAGCTGTCCACTTTTTTGGTTTCCGGGTTCCAGTCAAGCACCAGTTTACCTAATTCGATGGTGTACGCATCCGTGGAAACGACAAGAGTATCGCCCACTTTAATCGGTTCTGGCGTACCTTTATGCGCATGGCCGGTAATCAGGACGTTAAGTCCATAGCCTTCCAGCGATTTCGCCATATCAACGTCGGTTTTCAGTGCGCGTGCGACATCAGCCTCGCCCGCGCTGGACTGCATACCCGGCACGCCTTCGTGGGCGAGCAGCACGGTCAGGTCAACTTTCCCTTTTAACTCTTCCAGCTGTTTTTTCACATAAGGAATCGGATCGCGGCAGTCAACGCCTTCACGCACGCCTGCGGCAATCGCTTCATAGAATGCGGAAACGCCGTGCATACCGATGACGCCGATCTTGAATCCATCTTTTTCCACAATGGTATACGGTTCTTTAATTAATGGCGTATCTGTGCCGCTGTAAAAAACATTATCCAACAATACCGGGAATTGCAATTTGCTGAGCTGTTTAACCAGATTCTCATGGCCATGGTCAAATTCATGGTTACCGACAGAGACGGCGTCGTAAGGCATGGTATTTAAAATATCAATAATAGCCTCGCCTTTGGTCAGCGTACTGATAAAAGGTCCGGTGAAATAGTCGCCAGCATCAAAGAAAAAGACATCTTTCTCTTTCGCTTTTGCATCTTTGACAATTTTCGAGATGGGCGCAAAGCCGCCTACCGGACGTGTCTTGGATACATAGGGGATAATTTCTGGGGTTACATGGGCATGTAAATCGTTCGTATAATAAATTGTGATGTCACGCGCATCGGCTGAAAAGGAAATGGCTGAAGACAAACCAATGCACAGCGACAGTAGGGATATCGAAAACTTTTTGTTCATATAAACCATCCATTTACGCTACATTAAAGAAAAACAATGCCTGTAGTCGTGTCATTCACGACTACAAACCGGGGAAATTAAGTAATATTCATCAAGTTTATTAATTATTAAAACTCGAAGCCGATCAGGTAATTCATACGGTCGCCGTAGCCGTCATACCCCAATTTATTATTGAAGTAACGGTAAGAGACGGAGGCGGTCCATCGCGGCATAAATTTCCATGTAAACGTTACCGCGCCGTTCAGGCCGGTCGTCCCACCCTGTTGTTCGGCGTAGGCATCATTACGATCCATTTCAACTTCGTTCCAGTTTGAAATGACGAACTTTTCATTAAACATATCGAAGTTATAAGCCGCGACCCAACCGAGAACATAACCGTTAAAGCCTGTCGCCTGTCCATACTTTTTAGAGGTATAATCGTTCGATAAGTTATGAACAGCGAAATAGGGCTTAATAAAGCCTGATGGGCTGGTTAAACCCAGATAACCTACCCCGTACATCATGTTTAATTCATCACCGAATTTATTCTCCATCGACATATAGAGTTTCATCATTGCGGTAAAGTTAGAGCCTTCTACTACCCTATAATGTCCCAGAAATTGGGTAACATGGTTACGGCCTTCTACCGGATGGTTGAGCACGTTCATTTCATAAAATGATGCAAATTCGCCCCTGTCAAACACGGCGCCGAAATCGGCTACCGCTTTCCACACTTCGCCGCGATCGACATTGACAAAGCCTTTATTCCAGTCGCCATATCCGAAGCTAAGTTTACCGTATACGCGTTTCAATTCCGCTGCCTGGCCATTAAAGCAAGAGAAAAGAACACATGCGGCGAGTAGACTATTAATATATTTCTTATTTTTCATGCTCAACTCCATGAGGTAAAAACACAGTGAAATGTTGTGTAAAGAAGCGAATTCTAAGGAGTGTCTTTTTATACGTAGGTGATAGATGTCTCAAAAATATCAGCGACATATAATCGTCAAATATTCGTGTCAGATAATGTTGTTTATTACGTGATAACTATTTGATTTATAGTTTATGTCTCTGTTGTAAAAGTCACACCGGATAGCATGAAATTAATGAAACTTCGAATGGGAATAATCTCTCGCAAAGACAACTTACTGCCATTAAATGAGGGTGTTACCGTTCAAACAGCAACATATATTGACATCACAATAGCGGTTCTGACATATGGGCCATATTTGAGATCTGCATCACTCGTTCGCGATTTCTTTTTTTATAGACTGCTTCAGGCGTGTTTTCTTTAGCACGAAATATATTTATGGTATTAATATTATAATGAGTGTGAATAATTTCTACGATAAAACGATGTTAATGGAAGAAATATAAGACAAATCGAATATATATAGTGCAATTAATTTAGGCTGTATTCCGCAGCCGGGTCTATCGGCAAATATATCGTAATCAGACCGTGCGATAACTCAAAGGAGTTGAAATGAAAAGAACAGTCGTTGCCAGTATGATAGGGTTGGCGCTATGCGCTGGATGCGTATTATCAACCGCGCAAGCGGCAACCGCAAAGCGTCCTAACTTAGTCATTATTCTGGCGGATGATTTAGGGTATGGCGATCTCGCCACCTACGGGCACCGCATCGTTAAAACACCTAACATAGACAAATTGGCGCAGGAGGGGGTGAAGTTTACCGACTATTATGCGCCAGCGCCTCTGTGTTCTCCTTCCCGCGCGGGCCTGTTAACCGGTCGTATGCCGTTCCGTACCGGAATCCGTTCCTGGATACCGGAAGGCAAAGATGTTGCGCTGGGGCGTAATGAACTGACTATCGCCAATCTGCTAAAACAGCAGGGCTACGATACGGCGATGATGGGGAAATTACACCTGAATGCGGGCGGCGATCGCACCGATCAGCCGCAGGCGAAAGACATGGGCTTTGACTATACGTTGGTTAATCCGGCGGGATTTGTCACCGATGCTACGCTGGATAACGCCAAGGAGCGCCCGCGCTATGGCGTGGTGCATCCTACGGGGTGGATTCGTAATGGCCAACATATTGGCCGCGCAGATAAGATGAGCGGCGAGTTTGTGAGCTCTGAAGTGGTGAACTGGCTGGATAATAAGAAAGACGATAATCCGTTCTTCTTATATGTCGCCTTTACCGAAGTCCATAGCCCGCTGGCGTCGCCGAAAAAATACCTTGATATGTATTCGCAGTACATGACCGACTACCAGAAGCAGCATCCGGATCTGTTCTACGGCGACTGGGCAGACAAACCGTGGCGCGGCACCGGCGAATATTACGCCAATATCAGCTACATGGATGAGCAGGTCGGTAAAGTGCTGGATAAAATTAAGGCGATGGGCGAGGAAGATAACACCATCGTCATCTTTACCAGCGACAACGGCCCTGTCACGCGCGAAGCGCGTAAGGTATACGAGCTGAACCTGGCCGGGGAAACCGACGGTCTGCGCGGGCGTAAAGACAACCTGTGGGAAGGCGGCATTCGCGTACCGGCAATCATCAAATACGGCAAGCACATTCCACAGGGGATGGTAACGGACACGCCGGTATATGGTCTTGACTGGTTGCCGACGCTGGCCAACATGATGGACTTTAAACTCCCGACCGATCGTACCTACGACGGTCAGTCTTTAGTTCCGCTCCTGAAGGACAAGACGTTAAAACGCCAGAAACCGCTGATCTTCGGTATCGATATGCCGTTCCAGGACGATCCGCGACGGCGACTGGAAGATGATCATCGATCGCCAGAATAAACCTAAATATCTCTATAACCTGAAAACCGATCGTTTCGAGACGCTCAATCAAATTGGTAAACAGCCGCAGATTGAGAAACAGCTTTACGGTAAGTTCCTGAAGTATAAAAGGATATTGATAACGATTCGCTGATGAAAGCCCGTGGCGATAAGCCGACGCCTGTCACCTGGGGCTAATGGAATAATTATAAAAAATTAAGTATGCCACTTAGGGCGATGCCCACCTGATCCGGTCACTCTGTGCCGGATCAGGTTCTTTTATTTCAGGGAAGGTAATGATGTTTGGGAAAAGTTGTCAGGTCATGGTTAAACCAACCGGATCGGTGTGTAACCTTGACTGTAAGTACTGTTTTTATCTGGAGAAAGAAAAGCTCTATCCGGATCGAAAAAACCATTACAAAATGTCGGAAGAGACCCTCGAACTCTTCATCAGGCAGCAGATTGCCGCACAGGATATTGATGAGGTCATTTTTGCGTGGCAGGGCGGGGAACCCACATTAATGGGCATCCCGTTTTATCGTAAAGCCGTTGAATTTCAGCAGCGCTATTGTGGCGGCAAAACCATCGTCAATACCTTCCAGACCAACGGCATCCTGATCAACGATGACTGGGCGACCTTCTTCCGGGAGCATGATTTTCTGGTTGGCGTCTCTATTGATGGCGATGCCGCGTTACACGATGAATGGCGAGTGACGCGCTCCGGAAAGCCGACGCATGAAAAAGTAGAAAATGCGGTGCGTTGTCTGGCGCAGCACGACGTAGAATTTAATACCCTCACGGTGGTTAACCGTACCAATATGCATCATCCTGTTCAGGTCTATCGCTACCTGAAAAGCATTGGTAGCCGCTATATGCAATTTATCCCTTTAGTTGAACGCTGTGGGGAAAATGGGCTGGCGCAGCCGCAGGATAAACATATCGCGATGACGCCGTGGTCGGTCGATAGCCTGCAATTTGGTCAGTTTCTGAATGCGGTATTTGATATCTGGATCCGTGAGGATATCGGCGATATCGGCATCCAGCTATTTGAACAGACGCTGGCGGCCTGGTGCGGCCTGCCGCCGCAGGTTTGCGTTTTTGCTCCCACCTGCGGCAGCGCGTTTGCGATGGAAATGAACGGCGATGTTTATAACTGCGATCACTTCGTATATCCGCAATTTAAACTGGGGAATATCCACCAGAAGACGCTGCGTCAAATGAATCAGGGCGAACAAAATCGCCAGTTCGGCAGCGATAAACAGCGTTCAATGGCGCAGGAGTGTCATCGCTGTCAATGGAAGTTCGCCTGCTATGGCGGCTGTCCGAAACATCGTTTTTTACCCTCTGCGTCAGGCGCAACCAATCATAACTATCTGTGTGCAGGTTATCAGGCTTTTTTCTCGCATACCGCGACGGCGATGAGTGCCATGCGAACCCTGTATGAAAAAGGCATCTCACCTGCAGAAATAAAGTCAATATTTGTTTGAAGGTAGTATTCGCAGGGAGTGAATATGTTTTCTCACATTAATGTCGATGCTTGCAAAACGCCAGGCTGCAAAAATCTGGGGATTCTGGGGAGCCCAGACTATCTACCGCAAGGGAAAAATGTTCTCTGTCGAGCGTGCGGTTTTTTGTTCCCCATTATCTCAGCCAGATCGCTTAATCTTTTTCGCCAGGCGGCGAATCAACCCTGGAAAGGTCTGGTGAAGTCCTGTCCGCATTGTGGCGGGACGTCGCTGAAAAAATATGGATTTTCCACTAAAGGTGAACGGCGTATGTATTGCCGCCAGTGTAATAAAACGTTCATCTCCTATACCGCTATCAGGAGCGACGCCAGACAAGAGAACCTTGCCACGTTGATTGGCGAAGGAGCGTCGCTAGTTGAAATACGCGCGGCGCTGGCGATAGACAGCACGGGTTTTAGCCGCGAATTACAAAAACTGTCCCGTCGCGCTAATCAAGCGGAACGCGATTTTGTGTTTCCCGCGTTTGATATCGCTATGAGCACGCGGGCGTTTCGTGTGAAATTTAACGGCGGCGACAGCAGCTTATACGTGCTGGTGACGGCGGAAGAGGAGAGCGGTAAGGTCGTTGCGATCTCAACGAATTACTCCGCCCAACCGGTGGAAGCGGATTATCAATATCATTCTGATTACGAAGAACGACTTCCGTCCGGCACGCTGGCGCATCTGGTGCAGCGAGAAGAGGCGCTGACCATGCGCCGCAATGTATTATTTGATGTGGATTACGGCCCCGCCATTTTATATAAAAACGATCCGGGGATGTTAGTAAAACCCGTATTACCTGCTTATCGACATTTTGAGTTGGTTCAGGCGTTGACGGATGAGCGCTCCCTGAATGTCCAGCATTATCTCGATCACGAATGCTTTATTCTGGGCGGCTGTATGATGGCGAATTTTAGCTATCTTCGTCAGGGGCGCTGCCATATTTCGTTTGTGCGTGAAAGAGGCGTTACGCCGCCCAAACGCGATCTCCCTCCGCGGTTGTTTTTGAGCGGCGGAATTCGCAACAACGTCTGGCGTACATTTTCCACACGGGATTATGCGATGGCAGTATGCAATCTCACAGGAAATAAAAAGGTGAGTTTGTTACGTCATGCGACGTTAAATAGCGCGACGGCGTTTATTCGCTATGTTCACAACCATCCCTTCCTGCCGCATCTTAACCGGATGTCTCCTGGCAATGTTGTTGCCGTACTGGATTACCTAAAATTTGAATATAACGCTTCATGTAACTGAATTGCTAAAATAAAAAGTGTGATGAGGTGTTGTTGCGGTATTTTATTCGGACGGCTTAAAAATCCAGAGTATTAATTTTCGTGGTCCCCATGAGGGGCGATGAGATTAATACACTGGAGATTTATCATGAATACGTTAACTGCAACGTCTGTTGTCCTTCCTGCGCCGCGTCCGGCGATTAATCAGGGTATCGATATCAATAATGAAATGGTGCTTAACCATACCGCTATTTATGAAAATTGCCTTGCGCAGGTCACGCAAGAGAATACGGTAGAAAATGCGCTCATGTTGTTAGACCCTTACGGCACGGCACCTTTAAGCGCCTATGCCGGCGTCTGGAGTCTGGAACCGGCTGAGATCATGGTCACGGTCCAGGATGCGGCAAAAACGGCGATGCCGGTAGAACATCTTTACACCCTTACGGCAGGCGCAAATCTGTTGCCGGTTCTGGGGCTGGTAGCGGAGACTGAAAACCGTATTGTCTTTTCTCAGGCAGATACGCCGCTTGCCGTCTATACGCTCACCACACAGCCGTTACCGCCGGTAGATTCCGCGGAGGTCGTATTAGGTTTTCCGATTATCAACGTGACGCAACCTGCTACCGATGCGGACAAGATGGCGCCAGGGTTTTATTTTATTACGCATTTCGATCGCTATAATTACACATTAGATCAGAATGGTCTGGTGCGCTGGTACGTTACTCAGGATTATCCGTCTTATAATTTTGTTCGAATTGATAATGGCCATTTCCTCACCACTTCAGAAGCGAAAAATACCTATCTGGATATGTATGAGTTCGACATGATGGGGCGTCTTCACACATTCTATAATCTCGATAACCAATTTCACCATTCTATCTGGCCGTGGGACAGTAATACCATTGTTGCGCCCTCTGAATATACCTCGGGTCGGCCCGACGATTTGAAAACCAATGAAGACGGCGTATCGGTTGTCGATCTGGCTACCGGACTGGAGACGGCTTACTACGATATGGCGAAGGTGTTGGATACGACGCGGGTTTCCCGTCCTTCAGGTACGGCGCCGGGAGAAGACCCGACGGTTAAAGACTGGCTGCACATAAACCAGAGCTACGTGAATGAGACGAATCAGTTGTTAATTGCGTCCGGGCGTCATCAGAGCGCGGTGTTTGGCGTCGATCTGCAAACGCAAGCGTTACGCTTTATTTTGTCAACGCATGAAGACTGGGACGACGCTTATCAGCCTTATCTTTTAACCCCGGTCGACAGTGAAGGTGTGGCGCTTTATGACTTTAGCAAACAGGAGGATATCGACGCGGCCGACCGTGACTTTTGGACGTGGGGCCAGCATAACGTCGTTGAAATCGCCAATAATACGCCGGGTATAGTGGAGTTTATGGTATTTGATAACGGTAACTACCGTTCGCGTGATGACAGCAAAAGCCTGTTACCGCCGGATAACTACAGCCGCATTGTCCATTTCGTGGTGAATATGAATGAGATGACCGTTATGCGGCCATTTGAATACGGCAAGGAGCTGGGCGCGCGTGGCTACAGTAGCTGCGTTAGCGCGAAAGCGATCCAGCAGAATGGCAATATTGTGGTGCATTTTGCCGACTGCACGTTTGATGAAAATGGCCGCGCCATCTCTTGCCAGCCTGGCGAGAGCGATATTATCGATCCGCAGGCGGGCAGCGAGGCGATGGGGCTGCTAATTTTACAGGAGATTGCGCCTACGGAGAAAACCGTGCTTTTTGAAGCGACTATGACGTCAGGTTACTACAAAAACGCGGAAACGAACGGGGAAGGCTATCGCTACGATATTACCAGTTTCCGGGTGTATAAAATGGATCTGTACGCGTAGCGGTCTATCATCAATGACTGACTGCACTAAAAAAGTCCGGCGTAAGTCGGACTTCATTTCGTAAAAAACGAGCTATTCATCATATATAATCTAATTTTAACGATGAGTCAGGCGAGGTAAGATAGTAGATCCGAAGAATTCACCTGATTGAGAGAATAAAAAGTGAAACATCTGCACCGATTTTTTAGCAGCGATGCCTCTGGGGGCATCATTCTCATCATCGCCGCTGCGCTGGCTATGCTGATGGCCAATATGGGCGCGACCAGTGGATGGTATCATGATTTTCTGGAGACGCCGGTTCAGCTACGGGTTGGGGCGCTTGAGATCAACAAAAACATGCTGTTGTGGATCAACGATGCGCTGATGGCCGTGTTTTTCCTGTTGATTGGCCTGGAAGTTAAGCGCGAACTGATGCAAGGCTCGTTAGCCAGTCTGCGCCAGGCCGCTTTTCCGGTGATTGCCGCCATCGGCGGGATGATTGTACCAGCATTGCTCTATCTGGCCTTTAACTACTCCGATCCGGTCACTCGTGAGGGCTGGGCTATTCCTGCCGCGACGGATATCGCCTTTGCGCTGGGCGTGCTGGCGCTGTTAGGCAGCCGGGTTCCGCTGGCGCTGAAAATTTTCCTGATGGCGCTGGCGATCATCGATGACCTCGGCGCCATCATTATTATCGCACTGTTTTATACCAGCGATCTTTCTATCGTCTCGCTGGGCGTGGCGGCGTTCGCGATTGCCGTGCTGGCGCTGCTGAACCTGTGCGGCGTCAGGCGGACAGGGGTATATATTCTGGTCGGGGCAGTGCTGTGGACGGCGGTACTGAAGTCCGGCGTTCACGCGACGCTGGCAGGCGTCATTGTCGGCTTCTTTATTCCGCTGAAAGAAAAACACGGACGCTCGCCGGCCAAGCGTCTGGAGCATGTTCTGCACCCGTGGGTCGCATACCTGATCCTGCCGCTCTTCGCTTTTGCGAATGCCGGCGTTTCTCTTCAGGGCGTCACGATGGACGGTCTGACCTCCATGCTGCCGTTGGGAATTATTGCTGGTCTGCTGATTGGTAAGCCGCTGGGGATTAGCCTGTTTTGCTGGCTGGCGCTGCGTTTCAAGCTGGCGCATCTGCCGCAGGGGACCACTTATCAGCAAATCATGGCGGTCGGCATTTTGTGTGGCATTGGCTTTACGATGTCCATCTTTATCGCCAGCCTGGCATTTGGCAATATCGATCCGGAACTTATTAACTGGGCGAAATTGGGCATTTTGATTGGTTCATTGCTCTCCGCAGTGGTGGGGTATAGCTGGTTGCGCGCGCGTTTGAACGCGCCGGCATAACCAGTACGAAGGGAAGGGGGAGCGATGTATCGCTCCCTTACGACATTGAGCAGGGAGAGAAATGAGCATGTCTCATATTAACTACAACCATCTTTATTATTTCTGGCATGTCTATAAAGAAGGTTCTGTCGTGGGCGCCGCAGAGGCGCTTTTTCTGACGCCGCAAACCATTACTGGTCAAATTAAAGCCCTGGAAGAGCGTTTACAGGGGAAGCTATTTAAACGTAAGGGACGCGGTCTTGAACCCAGCGAACTGGGCGAGCTGGTTTTTCGCTATGCGGACAAAATGTTTACGCTAAGCCAGGAGATGCTGGATATCGTCAATTACCGCAAAGAATCAAACCTGTTGTTTGATGTCGGCGTCGCCGATGCTTTATCCAAGCGTCTGGTCAGCAGCGTTCTGGATGCGGCGGTGGTGGTGGACGAACCCATACATCTGCGTTGCTTCGAGTCCACGCACGAAATGTTGCTCGAACAGCTCAGCCAGCACAAGCTGGATATGATTATCTCCGACTGCCCGATAGATTCCACGCAGCAGGAGGGGCTATTCTCAGTCAAAATCGGCGAATGCAGCGTCAGTTTCTGGTGTACGAATCCGCTTCCTGAAAAAGCGTTTCCTGCCTGCCTGGAAGAGCGACGGTTGCTGGTGCCGGGACGTCGCTCAATGCTGGGGCGTAAGTTGTTGAACTGGTTTAATTCGCAGGGGTTGCAGGTTGAGATCCTCGGTGAATTTGATGACGCGGCCTTAATGAAGGCGTTTGGCGCGACGCATGATGCGATTTTTGTGGCGCCGAGCCTTTATTCGCTGGATTTTTATGCCGATGAGTCGGTAATAGAGATTGGGCGCGTGGAGAATGTCATGGAAGAATATCATGCGATTTTTGCCGAGAGAATGATCCAGCATCCGGCGGTGCAGCGTATTTGCAATGCGGACTACTCGGCATTGTTTAAGCTACAGTAGACATACCTACCGTAATACTTCCGGCTGCGGAACTAACCCGCAGCCGGAATCATTCTACAAGTTCAGTAGGCTACGGTACTACCCACCTTCGCGGATAAACACCGGAATTCTGTTCAGTGGCGTAGCGTAATGCAGCGTCTGCCCTCCTGAATAGCTTTTACCGGTCGCAAGATCCGTCCATGTTTCCCCTTCTGGTAGCCAGACATCACGTTCGCGCATACCTTCATGCATGACGGGGGCGATCAGCAGGTCAGGACCAAAACAGTACTGGTCGGTGATTGTCCAACTTGTTTCCTGTTCGGGGAATTCAAAGAACAGGGGGCGCATCACTGGCGTATTGTGCTTATGGGTTTCCTCCATCAGCGCTTTGATATAGGGCTTGAGTTTTTCTCGCAACGCCAGGCAACCTGTCAGTACGTCGCATACTTCCTCACCGTAGCTCCAGACCTCGTTCGGCGCACCTGTAGGGCACTGGGCGATACCATCCCGATACGGTTGCGCGGGTAAAATTTGCGGATCGCGGTTGCCGTGCAGACGCATCACCGGACTAAAGACGCCCCACTGGAACCAGCGAATCAGCAATTCATGGAATTTCGGGTCGTGAATATTACCGCCATGGAAACCGCCGATATCCGTCGTCCACCACGGTATCCCTGCTATTCCCATATTGAGTCCGGCGGCAAACTGGTTGCGCAGCGATCTAAACGAGGAGTGAATATCCCCTGACCAGACCAGAGCGCCGTACTTCTGACTGCCGGCCCAGGCGCAGCGTAGCAGGTTGATAACCTGGTCTTCGCCATCGGCTTTCATGCCATCAAAAAAGGTTTTAGCGTACATGCGTGGGTAGATATTGCCCACTTCCAGTACCGGTCCGGCATGGTAGCGATAGTTGTCGTAGTCGTAAACGCTGAACTCAGGTTCGGCTTCATCTAACCAGAATAGCTTCACGCCTTTATCGTAATAGTTGCGTTTGGCTTTGCCCCAGACATAGTCGCGCGCGCCCGGATGAGTCGCATCAAAGTAAGTGGTATTGCCGAGGAAATCCATATTGATCGGCAAGCCACGTTCCGTTTGTACCAGCCAGCCGTTTTCACGCATCTCCCGATAGCTTTCGGTACGGTTATCCACCGTCGGCCAGACGGAGACCATCAGCTCAATTCCCAGCGATTTCAGCTCGGCAATCATGGCATCAGGATCGGGCCAGTCGCGCGCATCGAACATCCAGTCACCCTGATTCGGCCAGTGAAAGAAGTCGATAACGATCACCGAGATAGGTAGATTGCGGCGCTTATATTCGCGGGCGACCTCCAGCAGCTCTTCCTGCGTACGATAACGGAGTTTGCACTGCCAGAAGCCCATGGCGTAGTCCGGCATCATCGGCGGCGTGCCGGTAGCCAGCGCGTAAGCCCGGCTAATTTCTGCCGGGGTATCGCCAGCCGTGATCCAGTAGTCTAACTGTTCGCTGACCTGCGCTTCCCATTCGGTAACGTTTTGGGCAAAGGTTACGCGTCCGACTGCCGGGTTGTTCCATAAAAATCCGTAGCCCAGACTGGAGAGCATAAATGGTACTGAGGCCTGGGAGTTACGTTGCGCTAGCTCAAGCACGCATCCTTTGAGATCCAGGTTGGCCTGTTGATACTGCCCCATGCCATAAATTTTTTCCCCTTCGGTGGCTTCGAAGCGGGCTTTCAGTGAATATTTCCCACCCTGAATCGGGCGGAACTCGCGTCCCTCAAGGTTGAGTGCGCTGACGTACTGGCCGTGAGATGATTCATCCTCGCCAATTTCGCCCCGCAGGCGCCAAAACTCCTGCAACAGGGGTTTGTGTGGATGGCGGTAAAAGGTAACTTGTCCTTTTTGATTGACGATAGCGATAATTTTGCCGTTGGTCAGCGTTGCCTGGTGATGCTCATAATCAATGTGGCACTGGCTTTCTGCGACTGGCTCAGTCAATGCCCAGTCTTCATTTCTCATTACCGGCAGATGACGGCCACTGCGTACGCGCAGGCTGTTCTCGCCCCAGGGTTCAATCCATAAATAGCGATCGTTTTGCTGCCAGACCAGACGACGTGGGTCTTGTTGCATAAATGGCATGGTGGTGCCTCCCATATTCGAGGGTGAAGGTAAAGAACGTTATGAGTTGATGGTTTCCAGATCGTGGCGAATCTTCTCTTCCATCGCTTCGTATTTGCGAAAGAAAAGTAGTGGGATCGCTGCGAGCGCGAAGAGTAGGGCGGGTGCCCAGATAAAGGCCCAGGTAATTCCCTCCAGACCCGCAGCACTCTGGGCATTGTTGGGGACATAGCCAAAACTGTTCATGATCCAGGCGGCTAAAGCAGTACCGAGGCCACTACCCATCTTGATGCAGAAGGTACTGCCGAAGGCGATAAGAATGCCGGTAGCCTTAATACCGGTCTTCCAGGCGCCGAAATCAACGGCGAAGCCCAGCATGACAAATGGCATTGAGCAGGCGATACCGCTGCCGATATTGCCGAGTATCCAGGCGGCGATGAGGAAAGTAATGTTGTCCGCTGCCAGCCACATCATGACGCCGCCAAACGTGGCGACCAGCAGACCGCCTACCCATATCCAGGTTTTAGCCAGGTATTTGCTAAAGAAGGGGATAGCGATGATAAACAGGATCTGAATCGTTGCCAGGCTGTTAATCAGCGGCACCAGATCTTTACGGTCGAGGTTGTAGGTCAGATAATAGACAATGGTCGTGGAGCGCTGCTGTAGGGCAATCCAGAAGATCAGATTAGCCAGCACCATCAGAATCCATGGCCAGTTACCTTTCATCGCCGCGAAACTTTTTTTCATCGGCAACTTAGGTTCATGCTGTATTTTATCCGCATCCATTTCACGAATGTTTTTAAACGCAAAGAGCGTTAGCGCGCAAGATATAATGGCAAATGTAATCGCCGTATAAATAAAACCAGCGTGATCATCACCGTTACCTAAAAAAGCGATTAACGGCAAGGCGGTCGCGTTCATTAATAAAACCCCAATTTGCCCACCGGTCATTCGCCAGGAATTTAAAACCAGTCTTTCCTTGGGAGATAAGGTCATCAGAGGTAATATTGCACTGAGTGGTGTATTAAGTCCGGTAAATAGAATGCTGGCAATCATATAAGATATTGCTGCATAGATGGCTTTTCCTGTCATACTGATATCAGGAGACCAAAATGACAGCGCGCTGAATACCGCAAAAGGCAGCGGTAACCATAAAAACCAGGGACGACATTTACCGTAGCGTGAACGCGTTTTATCGATGATGATCCCCCATATAGGGGCGTCTATGCCATCGACAATACGCGCCAGCAGCAGGATAACGCCTGCTACAGCAAGGCTAATACCTGCAACGTCTGTGTAGAAATATAAAATGTACGTTGAACCGAAGCAGTACAGCAGATTACCCGCCACATCCAAAGAGCCGTAACTAATACGCTGTAGTAAAGACAATGATGCTGACCCGGAAGGCTGGGTATCCTCAATGACAGAACTCATAATGATAACTCCGATATTGGTACGATACGCCCAGAAAAACAACCTCTACTTTCTAAGCAAGTTTTGAATATTATTTTTATGTCGTTTCTGAATTTAACCTCAGATTAAAATGAGTAAGTAAGGTGTACATGAAAAGTAGTTAACCCGACGGCATCAATCAATTATTAAATCTTACATCAGGATTGCGTTTATTAGTTTTTAAATGAGCGATGTTTTTATTTGCTAAGGTGGTCACAGTTTTTTCAGTAATGAAATAAGAAAAGGAAAACAGTGAAAGAAAATAACTTTCAAGTATTACGTGACTGAGGGAGGGGGAGCTGAAAAAATAGGCTGGTCAGGAAGAGCGTGAACGAGTGAGGTCAGAGCCAGCGGTTGACGAGCAAAACGGCAGATAGCAGGCATAAAAAAACCCGCTTTACGCGGGTTTTTCTACAAAGCTGATAACAAGCAGGCGATTAAGCCAGTTTGTTGATCTGTGCAGTCAGGTTAGCTTTATGACGTGCAGCTTTGTTTTTGTGGATCAGACCTTTAGCAGCCTGACGGTCCACGATCGGTTGCATTTCGTTAAATGCTTTCAGTGCAGCAGCTTTGTCGCCAGCTTCGATAGCTGCGTATACTTTCTTGATGAAAGTACGCATCATAGAGCGACGGCTTGCGTTGTGCTTACGAGCCTTTTCAGACTGAACGGCGCGCTTCTTAGCTGATTTGATATTAGCCAAGGTCCAACTCCCAAATGTGTTCTATATGGACAATTCAAAGGCCGAGGAATATGCCCTTTTAGCCTTCTTTTGTCAATGGATTTGTGCAAATAAGCGCCGTTTAAATTGCAGCACTCGTTGCGTAGTGATGGCGCAGGATTCTACCAGCTTGCGTGCTGTGAATACAGCCTTTCCATGAGAAAAATTGCATTAAGCGGCGGGTTTTGGGGCGGAGTTTGCCGCATGGCGATGAAAAGCATCTTCTTTATGTTTCATCAGGGCAATCGTCGGTTAACCTTGACCGCTGTACAAGGTATACTCTTGCGATTTTCACTGTTTTGAGTCAGACATGAAGCTGATACGCGGCATACATAATCTCAGTCAGGCCCCGCATGGGTGTGTGCTGACCATTGGTAATTTCGACGGCGTACATCGGGGGCATCGCGCTCTACTGCAGGGTTTGCAGGAAGAAGGACGCAGACGCGGTCTGCCGGTGGTGGTCATGATTTTCGAACCGCAGCCGCAGGAGCTGTTCGCGACGGATAAAGCGCCCGCTCGCCTGACGCGCCTGCGTGAAAAACTGCATTACCTTGCGCAGTGCGGCGTGGACTATGTGCTATGCGTGAAATTCGATCGCCGCTTTGCCGCTTTGACGGCGCAAACGTTTATCAGCGAACTGCTGGTGGAGCGACTTGGCGTGCAATTTCTTGCCGTCGGCGATGATTTCCGCTTTGGTGCTAGCCGCGCGGGCGATTTCTTGTTATTACAGAAGGCGGGGGTGGAGTATGGTTTTGCGGTTTCCAGCACCCAAACCTTTTGTGAAGGCGGCGTGCGTATCAGTAGTACCGCAGTGAGACAGGCGCTGGCGGAAGATAACCTGGCGCTTGCCGAAAGCCTGCTGGGACATCCCTTTACTATTTCCGGGCGTGTCGTTCATGGCGACGAGCTGGGACGTACCATTGGCTTCCCGACGGCGAACTTACCGCTGCGCCGTCAGGTCTCCCCGGTCAAAGGGGTCTATGCGGTGGAAGTCACCGGGCTTGGCGATAAGCCGTTACCCGGCGTAGCGAACATTGGCACTCGTCCAACGGTGGCTGGCGTGCGTCAACAACTGGAAGTGCATCTGCTGGACGTTGTAATGGACCTCTACGGTCGCCATATAGATGTAATACTGCGTAAAAAGATACGTAATGAGCAGCGATTTGCGTCGCTTGATGAGCTAAAAGCGCAAATCGCACGCGATGAGTTAACGGCCCGCAAGTTTTTTGGGCTAGCCGGGCAGGTGTAACCCTGACGGTGTTTATCAAACCGAAATACGGAACCGAGAATCTGATGAGTGACTATAAATCGACCCTGAATTTGCCGGAAACAGGGTTCCCGATGCGCGGCGACCTCGCCAAGCGTGAACCGGGAATGCTGGCGCGTTGGACCGATGATGATCTGTACGGCATCATTCGTGCGGCCAAAAAAGGCAAAAAAACCTTCATTCTGCATGATGGCCCTCCATATGCGAATGGCAGCATTCATATTGGTCACTCAGTTAACAAGATTCTGAAAGACATTATCGTGAAGTCCAAAGGGCTGTCTGGATTTGACTCGCCTTACGTGCCGGGCTGGGACTGTCACGGTCTGCCTATCGAGCTGAAAGTCGAGCAGGAGTTCGGTAAGCCGGGCGAGAAATTCACCGCCGCTGAATTCCGCGCCAAGTGCCGCGAATATGCCGCTACGCAGGTTGACGGCCAGCGTAAAGACTTCATTCGTCTGGGCGTGTTGGGCGACTGGTCGCATCCGTACCTGACCATGGACTTCAAAACCGAAGCCAACATCATCCGCGCGCTGGGCAGAATTATCAAAAACGGTCATCTGCACAAAGGCGCTAAGCCGGTGCACTGGTGCGTTGACTGCCGTTCCGCGCTGGCGGAAGCGGAAGTTGAATATTACGACAAAACGTCACCGTCTATCGACGTGGCGTTCCGCGCCGTCGATCAGGATGCGGTGAAAGCGAAGTTTGGTCTGCCGGGCGTGAGCGGCCCTGTGTCGCTGGTTATCTGGACCACCACGCCGTGGACACTACCGGCTAACCGCGCCATCTCCCTGGCGCCGGACTTTGATTATGCGCTGGTGCAGATTGACGGCCAGGCGGTGATTCTGGCGAAAGATCTGGTTGAAAGCGTCATGCAGCGTATTGGCGCGGCTGAATACACCATTCTCGGCACCGTTAAAGGCGCGGAGCTGGAACTGTTGCGCTTTACCCATCCGTTTATGGGCTTTGACGTGCCTGCGATCCTCGGCGATCACGTCACCCTGGACGCCGGTACCGGCGCGGTACATACCGCCCCTGGTCACGGCCCGGATGACTACGTGATCGGCCAAAAGTATGGCCTGGAAACGGCTAACCCGGTTGGGCCGGACGGCGCTTACCTGCCAGGCACATATCCAACGCTTGACGGTGTTAACGTCTTCAAGGCGAACGATATCGTTATTGAACTGCTGAAAGAAAAAGGCGCGCTACTGCATGTCGAAAAAATGCAGCACAGCTATCCGTGCTGTTGGCGTCACAAAACGCCGATCATTTTCCGCGCGACCCCGCAGTGGTTCGTCAGCATGGATAAAGAAGGGCTTCGTCAACAGTCCCTGAAAGAGATCAAAGGCGTTCAGTGGATCCCGGACTGGGGTCAGGCGCGTATTGAATCAATGGTCGCTAACCGTCCTGACTGGTGTATCTCACGTCAGCGTACCTGGGGCGTACCGATGTCGCTGTTCGTGCATAAAGAAACGCAGGAGCTGCTGCCGATTGAGCGTACTCTGGCGGCGATGGAAGAGGTGGCGAAACGCGTCGAAGTTGACGGTATCCAGGCGTGGTGGGATCTCGACCCGAAAGAGATCCTCGGCGAAGATGCTGATCAATACGAGAAAGTTCCGGATACGTTGGACGTTTGGTTTGATTCCGGTTCCACCAGTTACTCCGTGGTTGATGCACGTCCGGAATTCGCCGGTCATGCTGCCGATATGTATCTGGAAGGGTCTGACCAGCATCGCGGCTGGTTTATGTCCTCCCTGATGATTAGCGTGGCGATGAAAGGCAAAGCGCCATACCGCCAGGTACTGACTCACGGCTTCACCGTCGATGGTCAGGGGCGCAAGATGTCCAAGTCCATCGGTAACACCGTGTCGCCGCAGGATGTGATGAATAAACTGGGCGCGGATATCCTGCGTCTGTGGGTAGCGTCTACTGACTATACCGGCGAAATGGCGGTCTCTGACGAAATCCTGAAACGTGCTGCCGACAGCTATCGCCGTATCCGTAATACCGCGCGCTTCCTGCTGGCGAACCTTAATGGCTTCAATCCGGCCACCGATATGGTCAAACCGGAAGAGATGGTGGTGCTGGACAGGTGGGCGGTGGGCTGCGCGAAAACGGCGCAGCAAGAGATTCTGAAGGCATACGAAGCTTACGACTTCCATGAAGTGGTACAGCGCCTGATGCGCTTCTGCTCCGTTGAAATGGGTTCGTTCTACCTCGACATCATCAAAGACCGCCAGTACACCGCGAAGGCTGATAGCGTCGCGCGTCGTAGCTGCCAGACTGCGCTGTATCATATCGCAGAAGCGCTGGTTCGCTGGATGGCGCCGATCATGTCCTTCACGGCTGATGAAATCTGGGGCTACCTGCTGGGCGAGCGTGAAAAATATGTCTTCACCGGCGAATGGTACGACGGGTTGTTTGGCCTGGAAGAGAATGAAGAATTTAATGACGCATTCTGGGACGATGTCCGCTATATCAAGGACCAGATCAACAAAGAGCTGGAAAATCAGAAAGCCAATGGCATCAAATCGAACCTGGAAGCAAAAGTGACGCTGAAATATGCTGACGATGCTAACGGTACGATCAAGAAGCTGAAACTGTTGGGTGAAGAGGTCAGATTTATCTTCATTACTTCCCAGTTCGTGATTTCTGAGCAAGCGGGGGGTATTGATGATGAAAATATTCAGTACAATGCTGGTAATACGACAGTTCAGGCAGTGGTAACGCGTGCCGAGGGTGATAAGTGTCCGCGCTGCTGGCACTACACTACTGATGTCGGCAAGGTGGCGGAACATGCAGATATCTGCGGACGCTGTGTCAGCAACATCGCCGGTAATGGCGAACAACGTAAATTTGCCTGATGAGTAAACCACTCTGTTCAACAGGACTACGCTGGCTATGGCTGGTAGTAGTCGTGCTGATTATCGATTTGGGCAGCAAATACCTGATCCTCCAGAATTTCGCTCTGGGGGATACGGTAGGGCTGTTCCCGTCGCTTAATCTGCATTATGCGCGTAACTACGGCGCGGCTTTTAGCTTCCTGGCGGATAGCGGCGGCTGGCAGCGCTGGTTCTTTGCCGGGATTGCGATAGGGATCTGCGTAATTCTTTTGGTGATGATGTATCGCTCGAAAGCGACGCAGAAGCTGAATAACATCGCTTATGCGCTCATTATTGGCGGCGCGCTGGGTAATTTGTTCGATCGTCTGTGGCACGGCTTCGTTGTCGATATGATCGATTTTTACGTCGGCGACTGGCATTTCGCGACGTTCAACCTTGCCGATACGGCAATTTGTATCGGTGCTGCGCTGATAGTACTGGAAGGCTTTTTGCCGAAGCCGACAGCGAAAGAACAGGCATAAGCGTAAATACCGGGTTGCGCTTATCCGGTTTTGTAGGCCTGATAAGCGCAGCGCCATCAGGCAAACGTGGTGCCGGATGGCGGTGAAAACGCCTTATCCGGCCTACGGTTTTATCGTTCTTTGTGCCTCCGGGCAAAACACGTGAGCAATTTGCATGTCTAAATCCGTACAGAGCAACAGCGCGATCCTCGTTCACTTCACCCTGAAACTGGATGATGGCTCAACGGCGGAATCTACCCGCAATAACGGCAAGCCAGCCCTGTTCCGTCTTGGCGATACCTCGCTTTCCGAAGGTCTGGAGCAGCAGCTTCTGGGGTTGAAAGAAGGGGAAAAGAAAGCGTTTTCGCTGGAGCCTGACGCCGCGTTTGGCGTCCCCAGTCCGGACTTGATCCAGTATTTCTCGCGCCGTGAGTTTATGGCGGCGGGCGAACCGGAAGTCGGGGCGATTATGCTTTTTACCGCAATGGATGGCAGCGAAATGCCTGGCGTGATTCGCGAAATCAACGGCGACTCGATTACCGTTGATTTTAACCATCCGCTGGCCGGGCATACCGTTCACTTTGATATTGAAGTGCTGGAAATCGATCCGGCGCTGGAGGCATAAACATGCAGATCCTGTTGGCCAACCCACGCGGTTTTTGCGCCGGGGTAGACCGCGCTATCAGCATTGTTGAAAATGCGCTCGCCATTTACGGCGCGCCAATTTACGTTCGGCACGAAGTCGTGCATAACCGCTATGTAGTGGACAGCCTGCGCAAGCGCGGGGCGATCTTTATAGAGCAAATTAGCGAAGTGCCGGATGGCGCCATTCTGATCTTCTCCGCTCACGGGGTTTCCCAGGCGGTGCGTAACGAGGCGAAAAGCCGCGATCTTACCGTTTTTGACGCCACCTGCCCGCTGGTGACGAAAGTCCATATGGAAGTGGCGCGCGCCAGCCGTCGCGGTGAAGAATCTATTCTCATCGGCCACGCCGGGCACCCGGAAGTGGAAGGCACCATGGGTCAGTACAGCAATCCGGAAGGGGGGATGTTCCTGGTGGAGTCGCCAGAGGACGTCTGGACGCTGAATGTCAAAAATGAAGGCAAGCTCTCCTTCATGACGCAAACCACGCTTTCCGTGGACGATACGTCCGATGTGATTGATGCGCTGCGTAAACGCTTTCCGAAAATCGTCGGCCCGCGCAAAGACGATATTTGCTATGCCACTACTAATCGTCAGGAAGCGGTGCGGGCGTTGGCGGAGCAGGCTGACGTGGTGCTGGTGGTCGGCTCGAAAAACTCTTCTAACTCTAACCGGCTGGCGGAACTGGCCCAACGGATGGGAAGAACCGCGTTTCTTATCGACGATGCGGCGGATATCCAGGAGGCGTGGGTGAAAGACGCCGCCTGCGTCGGCGTCACCGCAGGCGCTTCCGCGCCGGATATTCTGGTGCAGAATGTTATTGCGCGTCTGCGCGAGTTTGGCGGCGGCGAAGCCGTCACGCTTGAGGGGCGCGAAGAAAATATTGTTTTCGAAGTGCCGAAAGAGCTGCGTGTGGATGTTCGTGAAGTCGAATAAGATTTCACAATTCAGAAATCTGCCCGATGACGCTACGCTGACCAGATCTTAAGGATTTCTTTTGATATTCAATGTGCGACAGGAAAAATAAGGCGTAGTCGTCATCCGGTGCTAATGCCCCACCTTTTTGCTATTCATCTGAAAAACCAGCACAATCGTTGCTGGTTTTTGGGTTGTAATGCCTACAGGGATAAGGGAAATGGGCAAAATAAAATATGGATTGCCAACGTTACTCGCCATCGGCTTTTGGATGGACGCAACAAGCGCCACGGTGCTGGAGCTACCTGCCTGGGAGCGAAACTATACCGGGACTATCGCGGGGAAACCGGTAAACGTTAATATCACGCGATTTGGTAACACGCTTTATGGGTATTACTGCTATGAACCTTGCAATCAGCACAAGGCAGTGATTGTTCTACGCGGCTCACTCCAGGATAAAGAGGTGCATCTTGAAGAACGCGTAAAGGCGCTTTCGGGTTACTGGAATGCGGAAATCTCCAGCAGTGAGATTAAAGGCGAATGGACGTCCGCAGATAAAAAACGACATTTTCCTGTTGCCCTTATCTATTACAAACCTAAAAACTCCCCTGATATTGTGCTGGTCACGAACACGAATGATGCAGGGGGTTACGACCCTTCCAAAGAGATTGATTGCGGCAATACGCCGGCCATTTCGGCGATAAAATTATACCGTGATGGTAAACTCATACAGACCTTAGATACCGCCTCGGTGGGCACTTGTAGCCCGTTTATGCCTCAATGGGGAGATGTCAATTTTGATGGCTACCCAGATCTATCGATTGTAACAGAGTTACTTGCTGGGCCGGATGCTCCAGTACAAACATGGCTCTATGACCCCGCCAAACAGCGTTATGTTGATGCGCCAGCGTCTTATCAGGAAATCACTTCACCAGAGATCGATGCTGAACATAAACAGATTGTCAGCTATTGGCGCGGCGGTTGCTGCAGCCATGGCGTCAATGTGTATCGCTGGAAAGGAAAAACGATTGAACTGATCGATCGCGGTGAAAGCTACTTTCAGCCTGTGATAAGTAAAGGCAAAATGTATAACTGCTACATGACACCTTCCTACGCTGATGGGCGTATTATTTATCCGCTAGTACGTAAAAATGGTCATTTGACGCCGCCTTTTAGCCTTGATGGGACGTGTCAATCTTTTTGGCTAACCGGTAATGTTCGTACCGTGATTCAGGCAGAAAAACCCGGCGCTGAGCCCGAATCGCTTGAGATTCAGTGGCAGGAAAACAAAGCATCGCCAGGGCGTTTTTGCCCATTAGTTCCGTTTGTCGAAGGTGATAAGCTAAGTCCGCGTCTGGTGACGGATGACGATGTGCCTGATGCCTGTATCAGTCGCGCTGAGTATGAAGATATAAAACAATAGGTCAGGAGAGCATTAATGACAGCATCCCTACACATTATTCTTGATACCGATCCGGGCATTGATGACGCGGCTGCGATTGCCGCTGCGCTGTTCGCCCCCCAGCTTGATCTGCAACTAATAACCACCGTCGCAGGCAATGTTTCCGTTGAAAAAACGACCCGTAATGCGTTGCAGCTTCTGCATTTCTGGAACAGCGATATCCCACTTGCCCAGGGGGCCGCGACACCGCTGCTGCGTCCGTTACGCGATGCGGCATACGTCCACGGCGAATCCGGTATGGAAGGCTATGATTTTGTCGACCATCAGCGTCAACCGTTGGCGAAGCCTGCGTTTATCTCTATCCGTGATGTGCTGATGAACGCCCCGGAGCCCATGACATTAGTGGCGATTGGGCCATTGACCAATATTGCGTTGCTACTGATGCACTATCCGGAGTGTGCGTGTAACATTCGCCGTCTGGTGTTGATGGGCGGTTCCGCAGGGCGCGGCAATTTTACGCCTAATGCTGAATTTAACATTGCTGTCGATCCGGAAGCCGCCGCCCACGTATTTCGTAGCGGCATTGAGATTGTGATGTGTGGGCTTGACGTCACGAATCAGGCAATGCTCTCGCCAGATTTTCTGAATAAACTGCCCGCGCTGAATCGCACCGGTAAGATGTTGCACAGCCTGTTCAACCATTATCGCAGCGGTAGTATGCGCACTGGCGTCCGGATGCACGATCTCTGCGCTATCGCCTGGCTGGTGCGTCCGGAGCTTTTTACCCTGCAATCCTGTTTTGTGGCTGTAGAAACGCAGGGGGAATATACCGCAGGCACGACGGTCGTTGATATTGAAGGGCGTCTGGGGCAGCCCGCCAACGCGCAGATGGCGCTGGATGTGGACGGTTTTCGTCAGTGGGTGGCTGAGGTGTTTGCCTATGCACCGTAATTACATGTTGGCGCCATAATCTCATACTTTGCCGCGATAGAGTCTCTCCGGCCTGCCCACTTTCCCGTAGCTGATCTCCGCTTCGAGAAAGTTATTTTTCACGCCTTGTTCCAGATAGCGTCGGGCAGTGGTTTTACTGCTGCCCAGAATTTGCGCCAGAGTGTCTGCTGTATGTACTGCCTGCGGGTCGGCGAATATTTGTCGTACCCGGTTGAAGGTGTTTTCATCAATTCCCCGCAGTCCGCTATTCGGTTCTGCGGTTTGTTCTTTGGCCTGGATATTAAATAAGGCATCAACGTGCGTCTGGTTTGCCTGCTCACTGGAACGTAACGAACTGCGGTAACGGGTGAACCGCTCCAGGGTATGCTGCAGGCGCTGATAATGTACCGGCTTAATCAGATAATCGAATACGCCCATGCGTAAGGCATCGCTGATGGTATCCATATGATTGTCGGCGGTAATGAAAATAATTCGCCCCGTGTAGTTGGTGCTGATGGTATGACGAATTAAATCGATCCCTTTGCCATCGGGTAAAAAATTATCCAATAGAATTAACTGTGGTTGATAGAGGCGTATTTGCTTCTTCGCACTTTCCAGCTTGTCTGCGATACCGACGATTGAAAACTGAGGAAAAAGCTTGATGGTGTCCACCAGGATTTCCGCTAGCATCGGTTCGTCTTCAACGATGAGTGTCGTAATGCTATCCATGTTATTCTTCTCTGGTAAAAGGGATATAGAGGGTAAATATGGTGCCAAAAGGATTATTGTTATCGACGATAATGTCACCATTGGCCTGCTTGACGTAGCTGTGCACCAACCATAATCCAATTCCGTGATCGCCGTTGTTGTGGGTGGTCACTCCACGCTCGAAAATATGCTGGCGGATATTTTCGTCAATACCACATCCCTGATCGGCAACTTCAATAATGACTTCATTATCTTCGCTGTTGATCAGGCACTCAATCTGTCGCGAGCCTTCGCGATTGAGCAGGGTGGCGTTATAGGCGTTGTCCAATAAATTGCCAACAATCGAAATCCATTCATTATGCGAGAGCGATGACGGCAGGTGTTCAACAAAGCTTGAAGGATCGAAAATCAGCTCCAGCCCCAGCTCTTTTGCCCGATAATATTTACCGATTAATAGCCCCGCAAGGTGGTGGTCGCGGAAATTATGGGAAATAAAATCGAGTACTTTCTGGTGGCTTTCCGACTGCTGCTGAATCAGCGCCAGCGCATTATCGTAGCGCTTCAGGAACAGCAGTCCGGCAATGGTGGAAATAAGGTTGTGATGCTCATGCTGCACGGCGCGCAGGTTATCGGCGTATTGCCGCACCTGACTTAACTGCAGGCTGAGTGTATTGATATCGTCTTTGTTGCGAAAGCTAATAACCCAGCCCTGAGGCTGGTTGTCAATAATGACCGCCATGCGACTGGCGATGACTTTCATTTGGTTAAAGGTGACGATCTCATCTTTTTTGTTTTTTTGCGGCGCATCGTAAAAGAAGGCCTCCGGCAACACGACATGGTGGATTGCATAGCCAATGAGTTCAGACTCCGGTTGGCTCAGATTCAGTAAGCGGCGAGCCGTTTGGTTAATGGCGGTAATACGGTGATGGGAGTCAATGGCGATCAACCCTTCAAATACCGACTCAAACAACACGCTTTGCTGAATTAATAGTTGTGAAAGCTGCTGCGGCTCCATGTTAAGCATCTGCTTTTTAATATGCAGCGAGAAGCGGCGGGCACAGTACAACAGTACCAGCAGCAGTAACGCCATCGGGAACAGCAACGAGCTGATTTGTAAGTTAAGCCAGCTCTCCAACTGTTCCAGAGTATAGCCGACGGAAACAATACCGATGACTTTACCGGTACTGTCCTGAATCGGGGATTTACCACGTAGGGAAGAGCCTAATGAACCTTTGCGCACCGATACGTAGCTTTTAGCGTTATACAGCGCGTCGTCGCTATCGCCGCCCTCCATATATTTGCCGATCTCATCCGGGTTGACGTGATACAGTCGCTGACCTTTTTCGTTGCCAACGGTAATGTAAGTCGCATCCGAAAACGAGCGCATTGGGTCAATCAGCGCTTTGATGCGTGACAAATCATGCGCCTCTACGGCTTCAACTAATTCTGGCATAGCGGATATTTGCATTGCCTGAATAAGCGCACGTTGGCCCACCTGATAATGCAGGCGCTCTTTCGTGATATCGGTCAGATACCAGGTGATTGCCAGCATCACGATGATGGATGTAAACAGGAACAGTAGAAATATCCGGTTTTGAAACGAGCGTCTGGCAAACCAGCGTGTAATTTCCCGTATAAACATATTGGTATTTAGATATTTAATTACGGTATTTTCTTGCATTCGGCATCACCGGAACCTGAACCAGTTCATACTTACTTTTCTTTCAGAAAAAATTTGGATGAAAATGGGATACGACATGCGTATCCCATCCACTATTACATCGCCAGCACGTATTTCAGCATCACCCCGGCGGCTATCGCCGAGCCAATCACCCCGGCCACGTTCGGGCCCATCGCGTGCATCAGCAGGAAGTTCTGCGGGTCCGACTCCAGCCCCACTTTGTTCGATACGCGTGCCGCCATCGGCACTGCCGACACCCCGGCTGAACCTATCAGCGGGTTGATTTTGTTCTTACTGCACAGGTTCAGCAGCTTCGCCATCAGCACC